>CACWFV010000042.1 GCA_902760315.1 uncultured Bacteroidales bacterium
ACGAGCACCTTTCTGCCTTTTCTTACCAATTGTGAAATTGTAGGCATAATTGTTTGTTTTTTAATGAATTATATTTGTTGTGTTATATTCCACTTGACACAGCATCCCCTCACAAAGGGGCGCTTTTGGCCTGCAAAGGTACGAACTTTTCCCAAATCTACCTAATATATAAGAACTAAAAAGACGCTTACTTTATGCATTTTAACATAAAATAAGCGTTTTAACATTAATTAGCCGACCAGTCGGCTGATTTTCAGCTCAATTTTCTTGCTTTACGGGGAATGGAGCTATGGTTCTGGGTTCCTGTTGAGGTATCTTGATGACCCCGAATTCACGTTCATAGCGAACGATATTTTCCTGAAGGGCAACCAACAGGCGCTTGGCATGTTCGGGGGCCAGGATGACGCGGCTCTTCACCTGCGCCTTCGGCAGTCCCGGCAACACACGTGCAAAGTCGATGATGAAGTCGGAACTGGAGTGTGTGATAATGGCAAAATTAGCATATTCGCCCTGAGCTACCTCCTGGGGCAGTTCGATCTGCAATTGATTCTGATTCTTATTATTCTCGCTCATAACTGATTAATTATAAATTGTCATTGTTACATGCAAAGGTACAACATTTTTTTCATACGGCGGCCTTTTTCCTTAAAAAGTCTTACCTTTCTTTGCTTTCTTGAATATTTTGTGTATTTTTGCAGCCCAAAAACAAGACAAACAACACATCACTCAAAACGCAACGACTATGGAACTCATTAAGAATAAGGAAGTGGGGGGAGAACGCCCACTATTCGGACTGAAGGACACCCGTCTGGAGAACATCACCATCACCGACGGCGAGTCAGGCGTCAAGCAGTGCCAGCACATGGAGGCCGCCAACTGTCGCTTCTACGGCAAGTACCCTTGGTGGCACGTGGACGGTGCGCTGATAGAAGACTGCTACTTTGCCGAAGGGTCGCGCTCTGCCATCTGGTACACCAACAATCTGGTGATGCGCCGCTGTCGCATTGACGGTCCGAAGTTCTTCCGCGAGATGAAGAACGTGGAACTGGAGGACGTAAAAATATGCGATGCCGACGAAACTTTCTGGAAGATAGACGGTCTGCGCCTGAAGAACGTCAAGTTGCACGGCGGCACCTACCCATTCATGTTCTCCAAGAACATCTATGTTGACGGTCTGGAGTCAGACGCAAAATACGTCTTTCAATACTGCCAGAACGTAGAGGTACACAATGCCAAGATACTGACCAAGGACTCCTTCTGGGAGTGCGAGAACGTCACCGTCTACGACTCTGAGCTAGACGGCGAGTACCTGGCATGGCACTCTAAGAACGTGCGACTGGTGAACTGCCACCTGAACGGTGAGCAACTGCTGTGCTACACCCAGAACCTGACGCTGGAGAACTGCACCTTCGACAAGTCCTGCGACCGTGTCTTCGAGTACTCTACCGTCAACGCCGACATCCGCGGTCACATTGAGAACATCAAGAACCCGACCAGCGGCCACATCGTAGCCGACAGCATCGGAAGCATTACGCTCGACCAATATGTCAGAGAACCCAACAACTGCATTATAGAAACCAGAAAATAATATGGACCGCCTTTTCGATGAAATAATAGAGCGACGCGGCACGGGCTGCGTGAAGTGGGACGAGTGTGCTGAGGGTGTAATCCCCATGTGGGTGGCCGACATGGACTTTGCCGTGGCACCAGCTATTCAGCAGGCCATACGCCGGAGAGCAGAGCATCCCGTTTTTGCCTACACACTGGTGGGCGAGGAATACTACAAAGCCATCATCTCGTGGTTTCAGCGTCGCCACGGCTGGACTGTCTCGCGCGAACATATTTTATATACTACCGGTGTGGTGCCCGCCCTCAGTTGTGCGCTGAAGGCGCTGACCATGCCTGGCGAGCGCGTCGTAATGCTCAGTCCCGACTACAACTGCTTCTTTAGCAGCATCCGCAACAATGGCTGCGAGGTCAGCGAGAGCGTATTGCAGTTTAACAGCAAGAGCAACCGTTTTGAGATAGACTGGAACGACGTAGAGACACGCTGTGCCGACGACAAGGCCACCGTCTTCCTGCTCTGCAACCCCCACAACCCGACAGGGCGAGTATGGCACCACGACGAACTGCAACTACTGAGTGACATCTGCCGGCGCCACCATGTGCGCATCGTCAGCGACGAGATACACTGCGAACTCGTCATGCCCGGTCATACCTTTGTTCCGATGGGCATCGTCGATGCCGACGCCATCATCCTGAACTCTCCCTCCAAGTCGTTCAACATTGCCGGACTGCAGATGGCCAACATCATCTGCACGGACAGCGAGACACGCCGCCGCATAGACCGCGCCATCAACATCAACGAAGTATGCGACGTCAACCCCTTCGCACCTGTTGCAGCCAAAGCCGCCTACGACGAGAGTGAAGACTGGCTAGATGCACTATGTCCCTACATCTGGGATAACTACCTCGCCCTCTGCGACTTCGCCAGCAGCCATCTGTCCCAGTGGCAGGTCATGCCCATGGAGGGTACCTATCTGGCATGGGTAAAGGTCAAGGACTGCGCCGACGTTGACACCTATTGTAACGACCTACTGCAGCGCGCCAAGGTGTGGCTGAACCCCGGCACCATGTATGGCGCTGAGTCCGGACGGGGCTATCTGCGCATCAACCTGGCCTGTCCGCGCACGTTGCTGACGGAAGCCCTTGAGCGAATCAGCAAGGTCATCAATAAACAGACAGTATAGATCACAAACAAAAAGTCACGAATATCTGCGCATGTTACGTGGATGATGTTCCAAGATCTGCTGGCGCAACGTAGACATGTCGATGTGCGTATAAATCTCTGTGGTGCCGATACTCTCATGCCCCAGCAGCACCTGGATGGCACGGAGGTCGGCACCACCTTCTAATAATACGGTGGCAAAGGAGTGGCGCAGCGTGTGGGGCGAGATGGTCTTAGTGATGCCGGCCTGCAGCGCCTGCCGCTTAATCATAATCAGTATCATGGTGCGCGTCAGGTGGGCTCCGCGGCGGTTCAGGAATACGTAGTCCTCCTCACCCGGTTTGATATTCATCTGGCAACGGTCGTCAAACCAGAGCATCAGTTCTTTGATGGCCTTGGGCGAGATGGGCACCAGGCGTTCCTTGCTACCCTTGCCCATAACGCGAACAAACTGTTCATTCAGATAGAGGTCGGTCAGCTTCAGATGGATCAGTTCCGAGACACGCAGGCCACAGGAGAACAGCACCTCAATGATGGCGCGATTGCGGTGGCCCTCCCACTTGCTAAGGTCGATGCTGGCTTCAAGAGCGTCCACCTCAGCCGTGGTCAGCACCTCCGGCAGATGGTGTCCCAACACAGGCGACTCCAGCAGTTCGGTAGGGTCGTCGTCCCGATAGCCGTCCAGTTGCAGGAAACGATAGAAAGAACGCACGCCACTCAGTATGCGGCACTGTGAGCGGGGTCCGATGCCGATGTCGTGCAGCCCTGCGGCAAAGTGCTGCAGATCTGCCAACTCCACGGCCAGCAGGTCTTTATCCTCGCCACTCAGATAGTCCTGCAGCTTCTGCAGGTCGCGGACATAGGCATCCAGCGTGTTTGGCGAGTAGCCCCGCTGCAACTTCAAGTAACGCTGGTAGGCCTTGACGATATTTGTCGGCGTTTTCTTGCTTATTTCCATTTTATTATTTACCTTTGTGGCCACAAAGATACACATTATTTTTGATATATGAAAATTTTAATCATCAACGGTCCCAACCTCAACCTGCTGGGTGTCCGCGAACCAGGCATCTACGGCTCGTCGTCCTTTGAGCAGTACCTGCCCCAGCTGCAGCAGCGCTACCCCGACATCGACATCGAGTACTACCAGAGCAACGTCGAGGGAGAACTCATCAACAAGATGCAGGAGGTGGGCTTCTCCTACGACGGCATCGTGCTCAACGCCGGTGCCTACACCCATACCTCCATAGCTCTGCACGACTGCATCCGCTCGCTAAAAGCACCTGTCATCGAGGTACACATCTCCAATGTACACCAGCGCGAGGAGTTCCGCCACCACTCTATGATTTCCGCTGCCTGCCGAGGTGTCATCTGCGGTTTCGGACTGGACTCGTACCGACTAGCCATCAGTGCACTGACGGAAAATGAAGAGTAAAGAGTGAAAAGTAAAGGGTGAAGAATTTGCTACCGCATCATGATTTAGAGGATTATGTCCTCCAACACATCGAGCCGGAACCGGAATACCTGTACCGGCTCTGGCGTGCCACTAACATCCACATGCTACACGGCCGCATGGCCTCCGGCCACTTGCAAGGCCGGCTGCTGAAGATGCTGGTCCAGATGATTCGTCCACGAAACATCCTGGAAGTGGGCACCTTCAGCGGCTATTCGGCGCTGTGCATGGCTGAAGGTCTGGAGGGCGACGGCCATCTGTACACCTTCGAAATCAACGATGAGCAAGAGGACTTCACCCGACCCTGGATAGAAGGGTCGCCCTACAGCGACCGGGTGACGTTCATTATTGGCGACGCCAACAGCGAGGCGCCGCGCCTGGGCATCACCTTCGACATGGCATTCATCGACGGCGACAAGCGTACTTACCGCGAAACCTACGAGACAGTACTCTCCATGCTGCGCCCCGGTGGATTCATCGTGGCTGACAACACACTGTGGGACGGCCACGTCGTTGACCACGCCTATGACCGTGACCCGCAGACTCGCGGCATAGAAACCTTCAACGACTATATTGCCAACGACCCACGCGTAGAACAAGTCATACTGCCTCTGCGCGACGGGCTGACGCTCATTCGCAAGCACTAACCAGCCTTTTGTCAACAAAAAGTATGCTGTTTTGCACTTTTTTGACGCAAAATGTTGCACGTTTCAATATTTTTATGTACTTTTGCTTACTATTTGTAAACAAAAACAACATTATCAACAAGAATCATTATGGAGAAGATTGACAATCTCGACAAGAAAATCCTGAGTATCCTGTCACAGAATGCCCGTATTGCCTTCAAGGACGTCGCCGCCGAGTGCAACGTGTCGCGTGCAGCCATCCACCAGCGTGTGCAACACCTCATAGAGAATGGTGTCATCATGGGCAGCGGTTTCGACGTGAACCCTAAGAGTCTGGGCTACTC
The DNA here is from genome assembly GCA_902760315.1 of uncultured Bacteroidales bacterium. Lineage (GTDB taxonomy): Bacteria > Bacteroidota > Bacteroidia > Bacteroidales > Bacteroidaceae > Prevotella. The sequence goes on from CACWFV010000042.1 coordinate 5,149, forward strand.
CACCTGCACCTATGTGGGCATCACGCTGGAACGCGGCTCCATGTATAAAGATGTGGTAGAGTGTCTGCGCCACATACCCGAAGTCGTAGAGTGTCACTTCACTACCGGTCCCTACACCATGATGGTCAAGCTCTATGCCCGCGACAACGAGCAACTGATGCACCTGCTCAACGGACGTCTGCAGGACATTCCTGGCGTGGTGGCCACCGAGACGCTCATCTCGCTGGAGCAGAGCATCAAGCGCGACATCCCCGTACATTTTGAAGAATAAGACATCGGACGGCAACTTCCCTCCCACCCCGTCCTTTTCCAGACAAGCAAGATGAATACAAATCCTTTTGACTGGCAGTCGCAACTCGCGGCGACGGCCTATGCTTCGTTTCCTGAAGCGCAACGCAAACCCGTCATCGGCATCACCGGCAACTATGCCGAGCTGACCTGCAAACTGGCCGAAGGCTACTACAAGTCCATCGTCCAGGCCGGTGGCGTACCCGTCATCATACCGCCCATCAGCGAAACCGACGTCATCATCAACACGCTGGAACGCCTCGACGCCCTGGTGCTCAGCGGCGGGGCTGACTACGACCCACACTATGCCGGCGAAGAGCCGTGGCCCACGCTGGGCGACATCAATGCAGAGCGCGACCTGCCGGAATTGTTTATCACCCAACTGGCCTACAACCGCCAGCTGCCCATACTGGGAATCTGCCGCGGCATACAGACACTGGCCATGGCGCTGGGCGGCCACGTGCGCCAGGACATCAGCGACATCTGGCAGCACAGCCACTCACAGCAGGAGGACCGCCACCAGCCTACGCACTCCGTCACTGTGGAAAAAGACTCGGTGCTTTTCCGCATCTATAGCGATAGCGCGCATTCAGCTCTCAACGTCCAACAGTCCACTTTAGAAGTCAACTCCCTGCACCACCAGGCTGTCGACGACACCGGACCGCGCTTCCGCGTCATTGCCCGCTCTGACGACGGCATCATCGAGGCCATGGAGAGCACGGAATACAAGAGCATACTGGGCGTACAGTGGCACCCGGAGTGTCTGGAGAGCGGCCAGCCCATCTTCCGGTGGCTCGTCAACGAGGCCCGCCAGTACCGCCGGACATGCGACGTGCACCGCCGTGTGCTCTCGCTCGACACCCACTGCGACACACCGATGTTTTTCCCACAGCATGTCGACTTCGGCCGCCGTGATCCCAAACTGCTCGTAGACCTGCACAAGATGGCGGAGGGCCATCAGGATGCTACTATCATGGTGGCCTATCTGCCACAGACCATGCCGCTCAGTGAACACCCTAAGCAGTATACAGATCAGATATTCGACCAGATAGAGGCTATCGTGGCCAAGCACAGCAGTTTTATCGGCATAGCACGCACCCCCGACGACCTGTGGACAAACAAGCACCTGGGCAAGAAAAGCATCATGCTAGGCATAGAGAACGGCCATGCCCTAGAGGGCAGCCTCGACAATCTGCGCCACTTTGCGCGCCGCGGCATCGTCTACATGACGCTGTGTCACAATGGCGACAACGACATCTGCGACTCGGCACGCGGCGAGCATACGCACAATGGTGTCAGCGACTTCGGCCGCGAGGTTATCAGCGAGATGAACCGCCTGGGCATCATGGTAGACCTGAGTCATGCCGGCGAGAAGAGTTTCTACGACGCCCTGCAACTGAGCCGCACGCCCATCGTCTGCAGTCACAGCAGTTGCCGGGCACTCTGCGACCATCCGCGCAACCTTACCGACGACCAGATGCGTGCACTAGCCCAGCAGGGCGGCATCATGCAGGTCACGCTATACAGCGGTTTCTTGGTCAGCGACGGCGAGGCTACCATCGAGGATGCCATGCGCCACGTGGACCATGCCATCCGGGTGATGGGCATCGACCACGTAGGACTGGGCACCGACTTCGACGGCGATGGTGGCATTCGCGGACTGGCCAGTTCAGCGGAACTGCTGAACTACACGCGCGAACTGCTGAAAAGAAACTATTCGGAAGCTGACATTCAGAAACTCTGGGGTGGCAACTTCCTGCGTATCATGCGCCTGGTGCAGCAAAGTCGTACTGTCTGATAACGACGGATCTGCTGGGCGTTTCACTCAACTAAACAGCAATTGTATCAACGTCTGACCGACAGCCTGCAACGTATTCTTGTCAATGTGCTGCATGTCGTCGCTGACGGTATGCCACGTCGGACCGAAATTGCTCTGCTCGCAGTCAGGATAGTGATTGATAATGTCTATACACGGTATGCCGGCCTTCTCGTTGACGGGAATGTGGTCGTCGGTGATGCCGCCATTGTCTTCCTGTGGGAAGTAGCTGCCATAGCCCGCGGCACTGGCGGCCTGCCACACCTTATCAACAATCTTGCGGGCATAGCGCATGGAGAAGTACTCACGATAGAAGCGGGCACTCTGGCCACCCACCATATCCAGCAAGATACCATATTGGTAGCTGCCAGCCACCTGCTTAGGACAGTTTTCTGCCCAGTACTGGGCCCCCAGTGCCCACGAGTCACCATCTACGGTGTCAGCCCATTGCGGCACGCCCCAGTCCTCAGCATCAAAACAGATGAAGTCTACGGCCACGGCCGCGGAGTCGTGCTTTTGCAGCAGTCGGGCCACCTCCAGCATCACGGCCACACCCGACGCACCATCGTTGGCAGCCATCACTGGCTTACGCCAATTGGCGGAGTCGGGGTCGTTGTCGGCCCAAGGTCTGCTGTCCCAGTGGGCACAGAGTAGTATGCGCGGCCTGTCTGCCGTCTTGCTTCGGGCAATGATATTCGTACTCTTCAGTACAGTATCGTCATAGCCCTTCAGGTCGGCCTTCTGCAATGTCACTTCGTAACCATACTCACTGAATTTCTCTGCTATCCACTGTCCGCATTCGTCGTGCGCCAAACTATTCATAATGCGTGGCCCATACTGGCACTGTGCGGCACAGAAGGCATAGGCCGAATCTGCGCTAAACTCAATATTCACCACCTTCTGTTCCTCACGCTGGCTTTTCTTCGCTGTACCACATGCCGACAGGAGCAACAGTCCGGCGGCAGCCATCACCCAATATGTCTTTTTCAGATTCTTCATATTTATATTATTCTATCTTTCTCATCTCATCAAATCTGTCCCGCCTCCACCATCAGCACCACGCGCTCCGTCAGCCGGTCCACGCCCTCCGGGTCATACGTCTTCTTCAGCGACGCGCCAAAGGCCCAGGCAAAGGCCTGATAGAACCCCGCACGCACCGGTCCCAGGAAGGCCTGCACCAGTTCGTAGCCCGACGAGTGACTCTCGCGGTATATCAGTTTTATAAGCAGTTTCCCTTGCGAGTAGGTCAGTTTCTTCATTCTGGGCTTATACTCCTGCATGATACTCTTCTCCACCCGCTTCATGTGTTCATCGCGGGCAGCCTTGTCGGGCAACGTTTCTAGATAAGCCGCCGTCTCCATCATTATCATGCGGGCTTCCTTAGCTATGGGCAGCACTGTCTTCACGTTCTTCACCAGCCGCATGTAGGCACCCTGCTGTTTCTTGCTACTGAACGTTACCGGAGGAAACACGTAGACGTTGTTCATCTCCATGTACTGTATGCTGTCGCCGTCTTCCAGCACCTTGCCCACCTTCACCGTAGGCACAAAGGTAGGACTGTCCATGTCCACCTCCTGCCGTTTCTTGTCCTGCGCCTGACAATTCAGGGCCAGCAGAAGCAGCACGGCCACACCAAGAACGAGTCTCATCCTAACAGACATGTCGCGCCCCTTACTATAAAGCCCCTACCTCCTCTGGAGTGAGATTCAAACTTTTAACAATCAGCTCTATGGGCACGCCATTCGCCTTTAAGTTGCGGGCATTAGCCAGTCGCTCTTCGGCACGACCCTCGGCACGACCCTCGGCACGGCCTTCTTTTAAGCCCGCGATGCGGGCCTCCAGCAGTTTGGTCTTCATCACGTCCGTGTCGCGCACCAGCGTGTCCAGATAGTCGTCGTAGGCACGGCGGTCCTCGTCCGACATGCGCAGGTATTCCAGTCGCTCGCGGGCTTCACGCAGACCAGGTACGCTGGTGTCGGGCTTGATATACTCGTCCTTCAGGTACTGCAACCATTCGTCAAGGGGCGTCACAGCCATCTTGTCGAACTCGTTGACGCGGATGATGTAATACTCCGGAAAAACATTCTCTGGAGCCACCACCTGCAGGTCGTCCTGCTCGTGCTGCGTCAGCCGCAGCGTGTCGTTGGTGTGCACGCCGGTCAGCGTCGTCTGTCCGTGATACAGGTAGTCGGCACCCTCGCCAAGGTCGAAATACAGGATGTTGATGCTGAACACCTTTTTCACGTCGCCATAGCCCATGCCGCCCTTCATGTGTTCCGTGATGGCCTTGGCCACACCGTACAACATGCGCTGCAGGTAGTCCAACTCACGACTCTGCTGAATCTCCACCAGGATAATCTGACCCTTCGAGTCCTTGGCCTTGATGTCCACACGATTGTATTTGTCGTCCTGGCGCTCCTTGTTCGACTCACTCTCCAGCAGTTCCAGAATAGTCACTTTTTCGCCCACCAACACAGAGATAAGACCCTCGAAGATGGCAAAGTCGGCCTTGTTGCGCAGCATGTACTTCGCTGCCCAGTCAAAGCGGATAAATCGTTGCTTACTCATAGCTCACTCTTTCTTTTGCCGCAAAGTTATAAAACATTTCTGAAACTTCCAAAGGAAAACAGAGAAAACTAAGTTTTCACCTATATTAGGAAAATATTAGTTGACAACGGGGCACGGAGTGTTTTTCTGCATGTGGAATCTATAAAATTACCGCTTTTTTACTGATATAGCGACATTTCCACAGAAAAAATATGGCTATTTGCAGAGAAATGACTACTTTTGCACATTATTTATAATAGAAACGTTTCTGAACATGATAAAAATCAAAGTCATCAACCGTGGGCACCAGCAGTTGCCTGCATACGCAACGCCGCAGAGTGCCGGTATGGACCTGCGTGCCAACCTCGACGCCCCCATCACGCTGCGCCCCATGGAGCGCCGGCTGATACCTACCGGACTGCACATTGCCTTGCCGGAGGGCTACGAAGCCCAGGTGCGTCCCCGCAGCGGACTGGCCCTGAAGCATGGGTTGACGGTGTTGAACACACCGGGTACCATCGATGCCGACTACCGTGGTGAGATTGGCGTGGTGCTCATCAACCTGTCGCAAGAAGACTTCGTCGTTAACGACGGAGAGCGCATAGCCCAGATGGTCATTGCCCACCACGAGCAGGGCGACTTCGTGGTGGTTGAGGAACTGGATGAAACCGAGCGTGGCGAAGGAGGCTACGGACACACTGGAGTGAAATGAAGAAGTGGTGTTACATAACAGTTCTGCTATGCGCCATGGCATGCCAAGCCGTGGCGCAGGATGCTGACACGCGCCGCCGCTACGACGCATTCTTTCTGGATGCCATGTGTCAGCGTCAGAAGGGCAACAGCGACGCAGCCTTCGACCTGCTGCGCCATTGCATCGACATCGACTCCACCCGCTCGGAGGCCTATTTCTATCTGGCACAATACTATGCGGCACTGAAGCAGAAAGACACGGCACTGCGCTGCTCGAAGAAGGCCACCGAGCTGGAGCCCGACAACGAGACCTACCTGGAAACGCTGGCCAACAACTACCTCAGCCAGCGGAAATACCCCGAAGCCATTGAGACGCTGGAGCGGCTGAGTCAGAAGAACCACATGCGGGAGGACATCCTCGGTGTGCTCATACAGCTCTATGAACAGCAGAACGACTACGACAACGCCATCCGCACACTGGCACGTCTGGAGACTATCGAGGGCAAGAGTGAGCGTCTGTCGTATGCCAAGAGCAACCTCTACTCGCAGAAAGGCGACAAGAAGGCGGCCATTGCCGAGATGAAGACGTTGGCCGACCAGTATCCCAACGACAACAACTACCGCTGCCTATATGCCAACGCACTATACATCAACGGACAGAAGAAGAAAGCCGTAGCCATCTATGACAACGTGCTGAAAGAAGACCCTCAGAACCGCAATGCGCAGATGGCGCTACTGGCCTACTATAACGACCAGAAGGACACGCTGAACGTGAACATGATGATAGAACGCGTGCTCTTCAACAAAAACGCCTCGACAGACGACCGTGTGGCACTGATGCGTCAGGTGATTGGCGAGAACGAACAGAGCGGTGGCGACAGTACCCGCGTACTGCAATTGTTCCACCGGCTGCTCGACATGCCGGAGGCTGACAGTGACATGGCCTTGTTCTGTGCATCGTACATGAACATGAAGAAGATGCCCAACGACAGCATCCGACTGGTGCTGGAGAAGGTGTTGGCCATGACGCCCGACCACGCCGGTGCACGTCTGCAGCTGGTGAGCTATGCCTGGCAAGCTGAAGACCGCGACCGCGTCATAGCGTTGTGTCGTGACGCGCGTCAGTATAATCCCGATGAAATGGCCTTCTATTACTATCAGGGCATTGCCTACTACCAGGAAGGCAAGCTTGACGAATCACTCAACGCCTTTCAGAATGGCATTGGCGTCATCAATAGCGAGAGCGACCCGGCCATTGTGAGCGACTTCTACGCTGTGATGGGCGACATCATGCACCAGAAGGGTATGGAGCAGGAGGCCTTTGCCGCCTACGACTCCTGTCTGGTATGGAAAGACGACAACGTGGGTTGTCTGAACAACTACGCCTACTACCTCAGCGAGAAGGGCATACGGCTGGACGATGCCGAGCGCATGTCGTTCCGCACCATCAAGGCCGAGCCGAAGAATGCCACCTTTTTGGACACCTACGCCTGGATACTCTTCATGCAGAAGCGCTACGACGAGGCCCGCAAATACATGGACCAAACGCTGGAGAACGACAGCGTGCCATCGGCTGTAGTATTGGAGCACGCCGGCGACATCTACTATCATGCCGGCCAGAAAGAACAAGCCGTCAGCTACTGGCAACGAGCCCTGGAGCAGGCTGATGCCGACGCTAAGGAAGGCACGAAGGAGGAAGACCGACGACACATACTCACCAGAAAAATCAAACTCAAAAAATACGTCAAAGAATGAAAGCACTACGATTTTGGAAGATGACCGCACTGGTCGTTGCTGCCGTAGTGGTAGCAGCCTGCGGTAGCAGCCGGGGCTTAGGACGCAAGTCTGGCAAGTTGCGGGACGAAGCAGCACTAGCAGGGGCAACAGCCATTCAGCAAGCTGACACCCTGACAAAGGGGGACTTTCTCCTAAAGGTAAGCGACAATGCACAGGTAAACCGCTTCATTACGTCGAAGGTGAAGTTCTCGGTCAATATGGGCAACCGCGAGATGACCCTGACCGGCAACCTGAAGATGAAGCGTGACGACGTCATCCGTCTGCAACTCATGGCCTTCGGCTTCGTAGAGGCCGCCCGGCTGGAATTCACACCTGACTACGCGCTCATCGTAGACCGCATCAACAAGCAGTATCTGAAGGTACCTTATGCCCAACTGGAGTTCTTCCGCCATAGCGACATAGACTTCCACTTGCTACAGGCTTTGTTCTGGAATGAGCTCTTCCAGCCCGGCAGGTCGCGACTGACAGAGCGCAACTTGAAGAAATTCGACATGTCGGCAGACATTGACAACCAGAACATCATTGCCATGGACTCGGAAAGGCTGTCTTACCGCTGGCTGACCGACAAGACTACGGGACGTATCAACATGGCCAACATTCTCTATGTTGACCACGTTAGTGGCAATTACACGCTGAACTGGGACTATAGCGACTTCAGGCTTAGCAACCGCAAGATGTTCCCCACCCACCACAAGGTAACCTTCACCACACCCGACAAGGAGGTGAAGTTGAACATGACACTCAACTACATCGGTAACGACGAAGACTGGGAGACACGTACCCAGCTCTCAGGAAAATACCGCCAGGTTACGGTTGACGAACTTCTGCGCCGCTTTATGTCTCTCTAAACCGTCACGATGAAGCGAATAGCCATTATCCTCATACTCCTGTTAGGGTTCACACTCGCCCCGCAAGCTCAACAGCGTCGAAAGCCTGCGGCAAAGAAAACGGCGGTGACCAGCAAGAACAGGAAGTCTGGTAAAACCGGGCAAAAAGCTAAAGCCACTAAGAGCAGCAAACAGCCCACCACCGTACAGGCACTGGAGCGCCAGCGCAAGCAAATTCAGCAACAAATCAGGGAACAGGAACGCCGCCTGGCCTCATCGCAGAAAGACGTCAAGAGACGTCTGCAAAACCTGATGATGCTAAACACCGAGATTGCCGGCAAGCGCCGTACCATTGATACCATTCGCCACGACATCAGCAACCTCGACGGAGAGATAGAGGCACTGGGTCTGCAGCTCGACGAGTTGCAGAAGATGCTGGCTGACTGTAAGAAGAAGTATGTTAAGTCCATGCGCTATCTGCACCGCAACCGCTCTACTCAGAGCCAGTTGATGTTCATCTTCAGCGCTGACAACTTGACACAGATGTTCCGCCGACTGCGTTTTATGCGCGAATACGCAGCCTACCAGCACGTACAGGGCGACGAAGTGAAGGCCCAGCAGGAGGAGGTGAACAAGAAGTTCCAGGAAATCAGCATTGCCAAAGAGCAGAAGTCACAGCTGCTGGCCAAGGGAGAACGCGAGCGCATAGCCCTGGAGGACAAGCAGACGGAACAGCAAAACGTGGTGAAGACCTTACAGAAGGAGCAGAAGACCATTCAGAGCATCATTGCCCAACAGAAGAAGAAGGACGCAGCACTGAATGCACAGATTGACCGTCTGATAGCCGAAGAGGTGGCCCGCCAGAAGGCCCGTGCCGAAGCGGAAGCCCGCAGGCGTGCCGAGGCCGCCGCCCGTGAGCGCGAGCTGGCTGAAGCCAAAGCTCGTGAGGAAAAAGCCCGTGCCGAGGCCATGGCTGCCAAGGACAAGAAGAGCCGCGAGGCTGCCGAGCGCCGAGTGCGCGAGGCTGAGGAAAGGCGTGTTGCCGCCCAGCGCAAGGCTGAGAGCATGCCCATGACGGCACCGTCAGAGGATATCCGCATCAGCGGTAACTTCGAGAGCAACCGCGGACGGCTGCCCATGCCCATCACCGGTGCCTACCGCATCGTTAGCCACTTCGGACAGTATAACGTAGAGGGACTGCACAACGTGACACTCGACAACAAGGGTATTAATATAAAAGGTGAGAACGGTGCCCAGGCCCGCAGCATCTTCGACGGCGAGGTTAGCGGCGTGTTCAGCTTTGGCGGTACCATGGTGGTAATGGTGCGCCACGGCAGCTACATCTCTGTCTACTGCAACCTGGCCAGTGTCAACGTGCACCGTGGCCAGCGCGTCAGCACCCGTCAGGTGTTAGGGCGGGTGGGCAATGACAACATTCTGCAGTTCCAACTGCGCAAGGAGACGCACAAACTCAATCCAGAGGGTTGGTTAGGAAGATAGTTTTACGAAAGCAATTCCACGTAAGTGGCAATTGCTTTCTCTATTTCTGAAATTCCAATGAATTCATCGGCGCTATGACTGCGTGCGCTGTCGCCAGGTCCTAACTTGAAAGAGGGGAAAGACATCAGTGCCTGGTCGCTGAGCGTAGGCGAACCGAAGGGCTGCAGCCCCATGTCCTTACAGCGCTGTATTAGGGGATGCTGTTCATCAATGTGTGAGGAGCGCAGGCGAAACGAGCGTGCTGTGAGTTCACACTTCTTCATGTGTTTCTTCAGAAACGCGAAAAGATACTCATTTTCATAATACTCATTGGGGCGCACGTCAATGACGAAGCGACACTCGTCAGGTACCACATTATGCTGCGTACCGCTGTTCAGCACCGTCACCGTCATCTTGGTGGCACCCAACAGCGGACTCTCCTTCCTGAAGCGGTAGTCGCGCAACCAGAGCAGGTCGTCCAGTGCCTCATAAATGGCGTTGACACCCTCGTTGCGGGCAGCATGGCCACTCTTGCCACGGGCCACACCGTCAACAACCATCAATCCACGCTCGGCGATGGCGGGCTGCATGCCAGTAGGTTCTCCGACAATAGCCACATCGACCTTAGGCAACTGGGGCAAGGCTAGTGAAAATCCGTTGGCACCGCTCACCTCTTCCTCACATGAGGCCAGGTACACCAAATTGTAGGCGCACGACGCATGGACGGTTTGCAATATCCTGTAGGCCTGCAACAGACTGACCAATCCTCCACCGCAGTCGTTGCTACCCAGGCCGTAAAGTCTGTCGCCCTCAATAGAGGGCGTAAAGGGGTCGCGGGTCCACGTGCTGACGGGTTTCACCGTGTCTATATGGGCACAGAGCAGTACGGTGGGTTTCCGCTCGTCCAGTGTACCATGTACCAGCAAATTATTACCGATGCGCTGACACGGGAGCCCGCATGTGCCGATGAAATCGGCCAAAACATCCGCTGCCGCTGTCTCGTCTCGGCTGACGGAGGGGGTACTGATGAGCTGCTGTAGCAGTTCCACAGCCTCGGTGGGGTATTGATTGTAGTTCATAATTGCTGCAAAGTTAGAAAATATTTCGTAATTCTGCATGCGTAATTCTTAATTTATTTGTATCTTTGCACCTAATTAATCATTAGGGATAGCATTATGCAAGCAAAATGTCACATGTCTGTGCTGGTGCACGAACAAGCAAAAAAGTATGGCGACCGCGAAATGCTGATTTATCAGGATTTCGGCGGTAAAGAATGGAAATCGCTCAGCTGGAACCAGGTGTCGGCAACGGTCAAGCAGGTCAGCAACGCTCTGTTGAATCTGGGTGTGAAGGTACAGGAGAACATTGGTATCTTCTCGCAGAACTCCGTACAGTACATTGAGTGCGACTTTGGTGCGTGGGGCATCCGTGCCGTCACCATACCATTCTATGCCACCAGTTCGGAGCAGCAGATTCAGTTCATGGTCAACGACGCCAAGATTCGCTTCTTGTTCGTCGGCGAACAGGAGCAATACGACAAGGCGCGCCGTATCGTATCGCTCTGCCCCACACTAGAGCGCATCATCGTCTTCGACCCGCTGGTACACATCTCCTCACATGACCCCAATGCCATCTACTTCCAGGATTTCCTGAAACTGGGCGTGAACCTGCCGCGCCAGACCGAGGTGGAGAAGTTGCAGCAGCAGGCCAACGGCGACGATATTGCCAACATCCTCTATACCAGCGGCACAACGGGCGACTCCAAGGGTGTCATCCTGACCCATGGACAGTTTATGGCAGCCTTTGAAGCCAACGGCAAATGCGTGCCCGTCACAGAGAACGACCGCATCATGAACTTCCTGCCCTACACGCACATTTTTGAGCGTGGCTGGGCCATTCTCTGCCTCTACACCGGAGCAAGGATGATTGTCAACACGCATCCGCAGCAGGTACAGCAGTCCATGCGCGAGACGCATCCCACCTGCATGTCGGCCGTACCCCGCTTCTGGGAGAAGGTCTACATGGGCGTCATGGACAAGATTGACCACTCCAGCGCTATGCAGCGCCGGCTATTCAAGCACGCGCTCTCCGTGGGACGTCGACATAACATTGAATACCTGAGCAAGGGCAAGAAACCGCCCGTGGCTCTCCACCTGGAATACGAAATGCTGAACCGCACCGTCTTCTCGCTGGTGCGCAAGGAACTGGGCTTGGAGAATGCCCACTTCTTCCCCACAGCCGGTGCAGCCGTGTCCGCCCATGTGGAAGAATTTGTCCATTCTATCGGCATTAACATGATAGTAGGCTACGGACTTACCGAGTCTTTGGCCACCGTCAGCTGCGACCATCTGGGCGAACCCTACACCGTCGGCAGCGTAGGCCGGCTCATCGAGGGACTGGACATCAAAATCAGCGATGAGGGCGAAATACTGCTCAAGGGTCCCACCATCACCGTCGGTTACTACAACCGCGACGACCTCACCAAGCAGGCCTTCACCGACAACGGCTACTTCCGCACCGGTGATGCCGGCTACTTGGAGGGTGGTGAATTGTTCTTGAAAGAGCGCATCAAGGACCTCTTCAAGACCAGCAATGGCAAGTACATTGCCCCGCAGATGATTGAGTCGAAACTGCTTGTAGACAAATACATCGACCAGATATGCATCATTGCCGACCAGCGCAAGTTCGTCTCCGCGCTCATTGTTCCCGTCTACTCGCTACTGGAAGAGTACGCCCGCGAGCACGGCATCGCCTTCGACAGCCGCGAACAGCTCTGCACCGACAAGCGCATCATCCAAATGATGCACGAACGCATCGATACGCTCCAGCAGCAGCTCGCCCACTATGAGCAGATCAAGCGTTTCACGCTCTTGCCCCACCACCTCAGCATAGAGAAGGGCGAACTGACCAACACGCTGAAAATCCGCCGCCGAGTGCTCAACGAGAACTACAAAGCGGAAATCGACGCGATGTACGCAGAATAAAGACACTATCTTCTTCCTGATATGACTGCAAAGGGGAAAAAATAGACGGCAGAATTTTGCTATTTGCTCAATATTGATTACTTTTGCACCATGATTACACAAGACCAACTGAAAGATGTGCTTGACCGCACCGATGCGCTGTACAAGTATCTGAAGATAGACGAGAAGAAAATGGAGTACGAAGAGGAAGACCTTCGTACTCAGGCTCCCGACTTCTGGGAAGACCAAAAACGTGCCGAGGAGCAGATGAAGAAAGTGAAGAGCATCAAGAAGTGGCTGGACGACTACCAAGAGGTGCGCACCGCTGCCGACGAGCTGCAGCTGGCCTTTGACTTCTACAAAGAAGAGATGGTCACCGAGGACGAGGTAGATGCAAATTTCCGCCATTCCATCGAGCTTATCGAGGCGCTGGAGTTGAGAAACATGCTACGCCAAGAGGAAGACCCCATGGAGTGTGTGCTGAAAATCAACAGCGGTGCCGGTGGTACGGAAGCCCAGGACTGGGCACAGATGCTGATGCGCATGTATCAACGCTGGGCCGAGGCTCACGGCTATAAGGTCAGCATCGCCAACCTGCAAGACGGCGACGAGGCCGGCATCAAGAGTGTGACGATGCAGATAGAAGGCGGCGAATATGCCTACGGCTATCTGAAGTCGGAGAATGGCGTGCACCGCCTGGTGCGCGTCTCCCCGTACAACGCCCAGGGCAAGCGCATGACCTCCTTTGCCAGCGTCTTCGTCACCCCACTGGTTGACGACACCATCGAGGTATATGTAGACCCCGCCAAGCTGTCGTGGGACACCTTCCGAAGTAGCGGTGCCGGTGGTCAGAACGTCAATAAGGTAGAGTCTGGCGTGCGCCTACGCTACTGGTATACCGACCCCGATACCGGCGAGGAAGAAGAAATCCTCATTGAGAACACTGAGACCCGCGACCAGCCTAAGAACAAAGAGCGTGCCATGGCCTTACTACGCTCTCAGCTCTACGACCGCGCCATGCAGAAGCGCCTGGAGGCCCAGGCCAAGATAGAGGCCGGCAAGAAGAAGATTGAGTGGGGCTCGCAGATACGCTCCTACGTCTTCGACGACCGTCGTGTAAAGGACCACCGCACTAACTACCAGACCAGCGACGTCGACGGGGTGATGAACGGCAAAATCGACGATTTCATCAAGGCCTACCTGATGGAATTCGCTGCTACAGACAACAACTAACAATAAAACAATAATACCATTATGAAAAAGAAAACAAACGCAAAGCGCGAAGCCTACGCTAAGAAGGAAGAAGAGAAGGGAAAGAAGATTGTCGGCTGGATTTTCGGCGGACTCATTGCCTTGGCGGTTATCTATCTCATCTGGACCTTCTCAATGATGGCGTAGTATGGCGCTGGAAATTGAACGTAAGTTCCTCGTGCTTGACGACTCGTACAAGCACGAGGCTTTTAGTAGCAGCCACATCCAGCAGGGCTACATCTGCAGCGACCGTGGCCGCACGGTGCGCATCCGCATCAGAGACGAGCACGCCTTCATCACCATTAAGGGGCCGTCGTTGGACGGTGGTCTGTCGCGCTATGAGTTTGAGCAGGAGATACCCCTTGACGACGCCCGCAAGCTAATGACCCTCTGCGAGCCCGGTGTTATTGACAAAACCCGCTGGCTGGTGCGTTCTGGCGAGCACACCTTCGAAGTTGACGAGTTTCATGGCGACAACGCCCCCCTAGTGATGGCCGAAGTAGAACTCAAGACCCGTAGCGAGGAGCCAAAAATGCCCCATTTCATCGGGAAAGAGGTCACCGGTGACCGACGCTACTACAACAGTCAGCTACGCCGCCACCCTTACAGTCAATGGACAGAAACTGTTCAGTAACAGACAGTTGCGTCAAAAATACATCTGTTAATTTTAATACGATTATAGGCATTTTTCCTCAATTGTTTAGGATTTTGTTTATCTTTGTGAACTCAACAAAACGCCCCAGAACAGCAGAAAAGTGTACATTTTGTACACTTTTCTTGCATATATCGAAGGAATTGGCTACTTTTGCATGATTTTCGAATAAAAACACACCATGTACCGATGATGAGAAACTATCTTTTGCTGTGCGCCCTCATGCTGTTGACGGCGTCAGCACAGGCGCAGCAGCCTAACCTGAAGTGGGGCAAGCCCACACAAGAAGAATTAAACATGACCGAGTATGCGCCCGACAAAGACGCTGAAGCCCTGGAACTGTATCGCAATGTAGAGGTACGCTATGAGTTTATCAATGGCGACTTCCGCGTGTTGAACTACGTCAAGCGCCGTCTGAAAGTGCTCAAACCTGAGGGTAAGAGCGTTGCCGACGGCGAGATACTCATCTGGCGCAACTCCAGCAACGACACCCACGAAGTGGTACGCGGTCTGAAAGCCACTGCCTATAACCTGGAGAACGGTAAGGTGGTGAAGACCAAGATGGAGAGTTCTTCAGTCCATGAAGAGGAGCTCGACACCAACGACAAAGTGGGCACTGTCATTGAGTATGAGTACCGTCTGGAGAGCGACTATTACTACCAGTTGCGCGACTGGTACGCCCAGAGCGACATCCCAGTGCTCTACACCAGATATTCCGTATCTATTCCTGAGTGGTTGAGCTTCCATATAGAGGAATCAGGCATGAACACACTGGAGAAGCAGACCGACAGCAACTCGCTGACCGTAGGCGAAGAACATGTCAACACCGAAGAGCGCATCTTTATCGGCCGCAACCTGCCTGCGCTGAAAGACGACGACTACGTCTGGCGCGCCGAAGACTATGGCAGCAAGGTGACCCACGAGTTACAGGGCATCTATATCCCCGGCTACGTCCATAAGAACTACTCGTCGACCTGGAAGGACATTGACGAGCGCTTGGAGAAAGACGACGAGTTTGGCGGCCGCATCAAGAAGAGCAGTCCACTGAAGGACGACATCCTGGCAGCCGGCATTCCTCAGATTGCCGACAGCCGCGAGCGCTTCGAAGCCATCTGGAAGATGCTGACAAAGCGCGTCCGATGGAATGGCAGCTACGCTTTCTGGGCCAAATCGGGCAACAAGGTGCTGAAAGAGGGCACCGGCACTAATGCCGACATCAACTTCCTGCTCATCAACATGCTGCACGACGCCGGCATCGAGTCGTCGCCCGTTGTCCTGCGGCTACGCAACCGCGGCCGTCTGCCCTTGTCGCATGCCAGCATGAAGTATCTGTCGACCTTCGTCGTTGCCGTCGAGCTAAACGACTCCACAACCGCCTATTTTGACAGTTCCGCACAAGACGGCTACCTCAACGTATTGCCGGCGGTATTGTCGGTAGACCGTGCCCGCATCATCCGCAAAGACCATACCAGCGACTGGGTGAACCTGCAGAACATGGCACTCGCCACGGAGCGTTCCTTCATCCAGGCCACACTCACCGCCGACGGTCAGCTCAGCGGTACCCTGTCAAGAGCCCTTGACGGCGAAGCCGCTGCCGCCGTGCGTAAGCGGTGGCGCACCGCCAAGGATAGTGCCGATGTCATCCACGACATGCAGGAGGACAAAAGCATCGAGATCAGCGACTACCGCTTGCAGGGACGTCACGACTTCTCACCCCGTCTGCGCGAGACCATACAGTTTACCAAACAGTGTACCACGGCCGGCGACATCATCTACCTGAACCCGCTGGTCATTCCCCCTATCACCAAAAATCCCTTCACCGCCGAGACGCGCAACCTGCCCATCGAATTGCCCTACAAGCAGCGCACCACATTGAACGTCACGCTGACGTTGCCCGACGGCTGGCAACTGGAGGAGACGCCCAAACCCATCATCCTGCGCTTCGATGGTATCACGGCCAGCATCATGTATCAACAGAAGGACAACCAGCTGACGGTGCTTTATAAGGAGAACGTCAGCCGCACCTTCTTTACCCAACAGCAGTACCAGGACATGAAAGCCATGCTGGACCGTCAGGTAGAGAGCTGTAAGGCCATCGTCACCCTGACGAAAAAGACTCCCCAATAACCTTCTATATGATGAAGAGACTACTATTCACACTCACAGCCCTGCTGTGTGCCTTGTTCACCGCCCACGGCCAGAAAGCCGTGGTGGAAGAGTATGCCATTGACGTAGACTGCGACAAACCCACCCACGCCATCCAGCACTTCCGCGAGGTAACCACCATTCTCACCGAGCAGGGAGCGCCACTGGCCTCCTTCGTCTGCTCATGTAGCAAGAACGACAAACTGACACGCTTCAAGGGTCTGGTCACCGACGCCACTGGCCGCGTCATCAGGAAACTCAAAGAGAGCGAGCTGCAGAAGACTGAGTACTCGCAGTACTTGGCCATCGACGACTATAAGATGTTTTTGGACTATACACCACCCGTCTACCCCGTCACCATCAGCTACGAATGGACCATCGAGAGTCACGACAACCTGTTGGAGTTTCCCCGTTTCTGCCCGCAGAGCGACTACGACATCACCGTCAAGAAAGCCAGCTACCGGCTGAAAGTGCCCAAAGACATGAATGTCCGCTATGCCCTTCAGCAGTTGGACACTCAGGTGGCGGTCAGCGATATGTCGGCCTACACCCAACTCTTCGCCGTCGATGTCAGCGACATGCCCATGCTCCGCTATGAGCCCTATGGCCGTCCGTTCCGCGAGCGTATGCCAATGATTTGCTTTGCCCCCACTGACTTCGTCTACTATGGCACCAAGGGCAGCCTCGCCACGTGGAACGACTACGGCCAATGGGAGTACAGCCTCATCAACGGTCTCGACGCCTTGCCGGAGAACGTGTGCCAGGAACTGCACCAACTGACCGACCCACTGCCCACCGCCCGCCAGAAGGTGGAGGCTCTTTACAAACGGCTGGAAAAGACCACCCGCTACGTGGCTATCCTTTTAGGCATCGGTGGACAGAAGCCCGCTCCGGCTGCCAGCGTCTGCAAGAGTGGCTATGGCGACTGCAAGGGACTCTCCAACTACATGCGTGCCATGCTGAAGGCCGTGGGCATCGACTCCCACTACACCACCATCAGCACCACCAACCGCCGCTTCCTGCCGGGTTTTGCCAGCGTGGGCCAGATGAACCATGCCATCCTGCAGGTGCCGCTGCCCGGCGACACCCTGTGGCTGGAGTGTACCAACCCCCAGTTGCCGATGGGTTATGTCCACGACGACATCGCCGGCCACGACGCCATCGAGATCAGCAAGCAGGGCGGCCGGCTGGTACGCTTGCCGGTCTATGCCGACAGTGCCAACGCCATGCATAGCACTATCGACATCCGCATGACGGCCGACGGCAGTGCCGCCATCAGCGTCCACCAGCAGACCACCAACCAGCAGTATGAAGACCAGCGTCCCCTGTTGCGCATGGACGCCAAGGACCGCCTGCGTGTCTTCCAGCGCATGGTGCATGTGCCACAGGCCGACATCAGCAACCTGCAGGTCAGCGAGAGTGGTTCCGGTCCACAGATGACGCTCGAAGCCGAGGTCAAGAGCAACAGCTATGCCACCCGCACCGGCCAGCGCCTCTTCGTTCCCGTCTGTCCCGTCCACCAGGGCTACAGCGTTCCTGCCGCAGCTGCCAACCGGACGGAAGACATCTGGTTCTATAGCGGATATCTGGATGAAGACGATATCACGCTGACCATTCCTGACGGCTACTCCATCGAGGCCAGTCCGAAGGACGTCGTCCTGGAGCAACCTTTTGCCACCTTCTCGTTTACCTTGAAACTCAAAGGTAACACGCTGCACATCAAGAACCGCCTGTTGCGCAAGTCAGGGCGCTACGACAAGTCGCTCTACCCCCAGTTGCAGGAGTTCTATCGCACCATCAGCAAGACATATAATCAGAAAATCGTATTGAAGAAAAACGCATCATGAAGAAATTATTCACACTCACTGCCCTGTTCATGCTATGCCTGACCACGATGAACGGACAGAACCTGAAATTTGGCAAGCCCACCGACGAAGAAATGACCATGACCGTCTATGACGCCGACAAGGACGCCACAGCCGTAGTGCTCTGCCAGTTGACCAGTGTCGGCTACACCATGGATCTAAACAACTACATGGTCGACTACAACGTTAAGACGCGCATCAAGGTACTAAAAGATGAAGGCAAAGACGTTGCCAACATCAGTATCACCTATATGGACAATAGAAAGCGTCAATACGCTCAGGAGAATATTGATGAGTTCAAAGCCACGGCCTATAACCTGGAGAACGGCAAAGTGAGAAAAACGAAAATCGGTCAGGACAAGCTCTTCAAGGAGCGTGTTGATGAAGACTATGTGGTGGCCAAAGCTGCCATCCCCCAGGTCAAGGCCGGTACCGTTATTGAGTATGAATACGTATTGCGCAGCAATGTGTTCTATCGCATCCACGACTGGGAGGCACAGAAAGACATCCCTGTAGCTTACACCAACTATCGGTTGGAGATACCTGCTAGGCTCATGTTCAATGTGGAGACCAGCGGCATCTTCCCACTACAGAGCACCGTCACCCAAGGAACGTTGGTCTACCAGACCAGCAGCGACGCCATGGCTCGGAAAGGGAAGTGCCCCACCAACATCTACAACTGTACAGGCCGTAACTTTCCGGCACTGAAGAAAGACGACTACGTATGGAACATACGCGACTACTATACCAAGGTCACCGCTGAATTGCAGCGGCTGAACTACAGCGACGGCACTTATGAAGACATGCGTAAGAATTGGGAACAGGTAGACGACGTGCTCTATGACCATCCCGACTTCGGAGAACGTCTCTACAAGCACAGCAAATACCGCGAAGAACTGCTGGCCAGCGGCATCAGCGAGATCGTCGACCTGAAAGACAAAGTGGCTGCCACCTTCAACTTTCTGCGCCAGCGTCTGGTATGGAATGGTGAATATGAATTGGCCATCAAGTCGCAGTCAGACATTGTGAAGAATGGCAGCGGAACCAATGCCGACCTGAACATGATGCTTATCAACATGCTGAGCGACGTGGGCGTCAAGGCTTATCCGGCAGTGATGAGTACACGCCGTCACGGACGCATTCCCAAGACCTACCCGACGCTGAACAAGCTAAACACTTTCATCGTGGCCGTACCCTACGGCAGTTCGTGGATATATGTCGACGCCTCATCTGCTGATGGCTACCTGAACGTGTTGCCAGCCAATCTCTATACCGACCAGGTGCGCATTCTGCAGAAGGGTGCCGCCAGCCAGTGGGTGAATCTGCAAAAGATAGGCGAGGCCCGTACCCAACTTACCATCAAGGCATCGCTGACGGCTGACGGCGTATTGAAGGGCGAGCAGACGGCTGTCTACACTGGTAACGCCGCAGCCCAGGAGCGCATCCGTTTCCGCCAGGCCACTGACAGCACTGCCTTCATCACGTCCAAGGCCACCCAAGAGGGTTTGACCATCACCAGCTGCAACATTGACGGAATACACGACTTCTCTCCCACCGTCACTGAGGTGACTCAGTTCACCAAACAAGGCACTATTGCCGACGGTCATATCTATATCAATCCCTTCACCGAACTGCCCGTCACCAGCAATCCCTTTTCTGATAAGGAGCGCATGCTGCCCGTGGAGTTCCCGTACCGCAGTGGTTACAGCATCAACATCCAGCTAGAACTGCCCGAAGGATGGCAGTTGGAGGAGTTGCCCCAGGGTGTCAGGGCTTCAGCCCACAAGAGTGCTTCTGGTCACATCATCTATTCCTCGGAAGACAAGCACAACGTCACCATCAACTACCAGTTCCGCATCAGCAATGTCTGTTGCGACAACACGCAGTACGATGCACTGCGTCAGCTCTTCGACCTCTTTGCCAACCATGCCAAAGACATGTTGGTAGTCAAGAAACTGTGACGATGGTCTACAACCGGCGGCGGAAGAAGTCGGCTACGCGCTGCTGGGCCTCAACGGGACAGCTGTGGCTGATGGGCCACAGCTCTGTCTCCAACAGGCGGTCGGCGCCCTGCGACTGCCAGACGTCGTGCATGATGCGGAAGGCCTTCTCCACACCCGCTACAGGGAATAGCTTGTCCTCCGTGCCATTGATGAAGAGCATGGCCTTCGGACAGGCTATGCTCGCAATGTGCGGATAGTCCAGCCAACGGCGCAAGCCTGGCAGACAGTTGGCGAAGCCGCCATTCTCCGTACGCTTGTATTTAAAGGAGAGCTGCTCGTCGGTAGTCACCATCCAGCAGATGCTGGCCGCTGCCTTGACGCGGTCCGACAGGGCTGCCAACATCCAGGCACGATAGGCTCCCATCGACCACCCGGTGCAGCCAATCCTGTTGGCGTCGACCTCCGGCTGCCGGGCCAGCCACTCGGTAGCTGCCAAGTCGTCGTAGGTCATATAGGCGGAGAGGTCAATGCCATACATCATCATGTTGCCCGCTATCATGTCGTACTTGTCGCGCCGCGGTCCCTCCTGCTGCCCGCGCTCGCCCCACATGGGAGCATCGGTAGCCAGCACCACATAGCCCTGACGTGCCAGATAGTCGCCAAAATACTGGCCACCATAACCCGCCAGCCACTCGTCGGCATCGCGCACGACGGTGCTGTCCTCGCAGGCCAGTGGCCGGACGACTTTCTCCTTACCGATAAACAAATGGGCTCCATGGTCGTGCAACACGTTGACGGCAGGGAACGGTCCCTTACCGTCAGGTATCAGCAGGTAGGCGGGAACATCATAATAGCGGCTCAGCCGAATGTATAGCTTGCGGGCACGATAGCCGTCACGCTGTTCCTCGCTGACCACCTCCACGCTGACACCGCCTGCGGGTGGTGGAGGCGGTGGCGTGAGCATACAGTCGAAAACCTTCTGGCGAGCCACATGGCGCCACGCCTGAAAGTCGGTCAGTTCGCTTTGGCCCCACGCCAGCGGATAGTGCAGGTCAGCCAACAGCGAGTCGGCATACACCGGCAGGTTACGCCGGAACTCATAGCGGTCACGTTGCTGCTTGCTTAAGGGTTGCGACAAAACAGCCACCACCTGTAGCAGGGGTAGCAGCATGAGCAGCAACGGTCTGGCTATTCGGCGGAGAAGCATTTCTTCTCTCCTTTATCCCAGAAACTCGCCAATTACCTTCAAGCACTCAGCAGCACTGACAGGCTTGGCCAGGAAAGCATTGCAACCGGCATCCATCGCCTGCTGGCGGTCGCTGTCGAAGGCATTAGCCGTCAGTGCAATGATAGGCATGTCGGGCAGTTTGGCCTTGATCTGGCGCGTAGCCTCCAGACCGCCCATGCGTGGCATCTTCAGGTCCATCAGTATCAAGTCCGGGTGTTCTGTTTCAGACTTCTCTACAGCCTCCACACCATTGACAGCACGACAGAGCTCATACTTACTCTTAAGAATAAAAGTCATTAGCAGATAATTGCTGTCATTATCTTCTGCAACAAGGATTCTTTTCATAGCTTTTTTATTTGGTTGTTACGTTAATAGATTACAAAAGTAACATTTTTCTCTGAATTTCTTTGTATGTTTGCTACTTTTTAACTAATTTTGTAGCTTTCAAGAGCTAAAAGAGCGCAATGACAGTAGCAGACTACATCAAACTGGACACCGACGAGAAGCACTTCTCCTTTGAAGTACTGCCGCCACTGAAAGGCAACGGTACGGAGGCGTTGTTTCAGACCATCGACAAGCTGGCCGTGTTCAATCCGGCATTCATCAATATCACCACCCACCACTCGGAATACGTCTACAAGGAACTCAGCAACGGGCAGTTCGAGCGCCAGCGCATCCGTCGCCGGCCGGGCACCATCGCCATCGCCGCCGCCATCCAGCACCGCTACGACATTCCGGTAGAGCCACACATCATCTGCAGCGGACAGACTGTTGAGGACATTGAGTACGAACTGCTGGACCTGCAGTTTCTGGGCATCCGCAACCTCATGCTGCTGCGTGGCGACAAAGCCAAGGAGGACAACCGCTTCACACCGACGCCAGGTGGCCATGCCCACACCACGGACCTCATCCGCCAGGTGGCGCGCTTCAACGAGGGTTTCTTTGCCGACGGCACACCCATCAAGCATCCCGGTCCGACATTCGACTTCGGTGTGGCCTGCTATCCGGAGAAACACGAGGAGGCTCCCAACCTGGAACGTGACATGGAGTATCTGAAGCAGAAGCAAGACTTGGGAGCGCAGTATGCCGTGACGCAGCTGTTCTTCGACAACCAGAAATACTTCGACTTCGTCCGCAAGGCGCGCCAGATGGGCATCACCATCCCCATCGTACCCGGCATCAAGCCCATGGCCAAGCTGAGTCAGCTGACGGTGGTACCCAAGACGTTCCACTGCGACATTCCGGAGGCACTGGCCAAGGAGATTGTCAAGTGCACAACCGACGAGCAGGCCCGTCAGCTGGGCATTGAATGGACCACCGCCCAGTGTCAGGAACTCTATGCTGCCGGCATCCACAACATCCACTTCTACACCGTGTCGGCCGTCGACTCGGTGGTAGAGATAGCAAAACGACTACTATAAGATACATTGAATGTTTGAGCAGGTCATAGGTCAACAGGACGTACAACAGCGGCTCATGCAGCTGGTCAGCGAGGAGCGACTGCCCCACGCCCTCATGCTCTGCGGTCCGCAGGGCAGTGGCAAGATGGCACTGGCCATCGGGTTCGCCAAGGTGCTGCTCTCCAGGACTGCCAACGACGAAGCCATGCTGCGCAAGCTGGAGCACCCCGACCTGCACTTCACCTACCCCACCATCAAGCTGCCCTCGATGGGTAGTGACCACAAACCCGTCAGCGACGACTTCGCCCAGCAGTGGCACGAGATGGTGATGGGAGGCTACTACTTCACCATGACCGACTGGCTGGAACAGATGGGCGGCGAGAACCAGCAGGCCATCATCACCGCCGGCGAGAGCGACGCACTCATCCGCAAGCTGTCGCTGAAGTCCAGTCAGGGTGGCTACAAGGTCAGCGTCTTCTGGCTGCCTGAGCGCATGAACATCGAGTGCGCCAACAAGATACTGAAACTGCTGGAGGAGCCACCCTCGCAGACCGTCTTCATCATGGTGTGCGAGGAACCGGAGAAACTGCTGGACACCATCCGCAGCCGCGTGCAACGCATCGACGTCAAGCGCATCGACACCGACAGCATCTGTCAGGCGCTGAAAGACAAGCGCGGACTCTCCGACGAACAGGCCCTGCGCATCGGCCGCATGGCTAACGGCAGCTGGCGACAGGCTATGGAACTGCTCACCGCCGATACGGAGAACGAGCTCTTCCTGGACCTCTTCCAGTCACTCATGCGACTGGCCTACCAGCGCAAGGTGAAGGAATTGAAACAGTGGAGCGAACAACTGGCATCCATGGGTCGCGAGCGCCAGAAGCGTTTCCTGGCGTACTTCCTGCGGTTGGTGCGCGAGAACTTCATGTACAACTTCCACGAGCAGCAGCTGTGCTACATGTCGCAGCGCGAGGAGGACTTCGCCCACAACTTCGCCCGTTTCATCAACGAGGCCAACGTGCTGCCCATCACCGAACTGGTCGACCGTGCCATCCGCGACATCGGCCAGAACGCCAATGCCAAGATTGTGTTCTTCGACATGGCGCTGCAGATGATCGTGCTGCTGATTCAGAAATAGTAATCGGAGTAATCAGAATAATTAGAGTAATCAGAATAATCAGAATATATGGAAAAAGAACTCATGATAATGACCGGCTGCGACCGCGGACTCTGCAAGCATGCAGTAGGCCGCCAGGACCGCCAGCTGAATACCTACGACTGGCTGGCCGACGTGCCGGGCAACACCGCCACCACCGACCTGGTGGAGGTGCAGTTCAAGCATACCCGCAAGGGCTACTACCATAACGTCAACAACCTGCCGCTGAAAAAGGGCGACATCGTGGCGGTGGAGGCCAACCCCGGCCACGACATCGGTGTGGTGTCGCTGACGGGCCGTCTGGCGCTGATGCAGATGAAGAAGGCTAACCTCAAGTCGGCCGACGACATCCGCCGCGTCTACCGCATCGCACGCCCCGTTGACATGGAGAAATACCAGGAGGCCAAGTCCAGGGAGCACGCCACGATGATTGAGAGTCGCCAGATAGCCAAGGGACTGGGACTGGACATGAAGATTGGCGACGTGGAGTACCAGGGTGACTGCAACAAAGCCATCTTTTACTATATCGCTGACGAGCGCGTAGACTTCCGCCAACTCATCAAGGACCTGGCGGCCACCTTCCACGTACGCATCGAGATGAAGCAGATAGGTGCACGCCAGGAGGCCGGCCTCATCGGTGGCACCGGTCCCTGCGGACGTGAGCTCTGCTGTGCCACCTGGATGAAGAACTTCGTCAGCGTGGGTACTCAGGCTGCCCGCTATCAGGACATCTCGCTGAACCCACAGAAACTGGCGGGTATGTGTGCCAAGCTGAAGTGCTGTCTGAACTACGAGGTCGATGACTATGTGGAGGCCAGCCGCCAACTGCCGTCCAAGGAGGTACAACTGCAGACGAAGGACGCCGACTACTACTACTTCAAGGCCGATATCCTGACAGGACTCATCACTTACTCTACCGACAAGAACATTGCCGCCAACGTGGAGACCATCACGGCTGAGCGCGCCAAGCAGATTATCGAGATGAACCGCCGCGGCGAGAAACCCGACAGTCTGCTGCAGGGTAGTGGCCACAAGGCACCTCAAGGTCCTGTCGACCTGGCCACACAGGAGAACATAGCCCGCTTTGACCGTTCGAAGAAGAAAAAGAAGAAGAAGAACCGCAAGCCACAAAACCATGGCACCGAACAATAAGCCCCGTCTGTTGGCTTTTCTCTTACTGGCGGCATGGCTGCTGACGGCATGTCAGCGGTCAACCGTCTATTTCCAGTGCAAGGACACTGCCGAAGGTGGCTGGGAGAAGAACGACACGCTCGTCTTCGACACACAGCCCATGAGTGCTGACGCTACCTATCAGGAGGAGGTGGCGCTGCGCATCAGCAACAACTATCCCTTCATGCGACTGACGCTCATCGTCCAGCAAACCGTCTACCCCGCAGGCCACACAACCACCGACACGCTGGACTGCCACCTCTACGACGACCACGGCAATGTCTTGGGTCCCGGCACCGGCCTGCACCAGTTTGTCTTCCCCTTGAAGACGCTGCCACTCCACCGCAGCGACTCCCTCCACGTCACCATCCATCACGACATGAAGCGCGAAATCCTACCTGGCATCAGCAGTGTCGGCATCAAGGTCAGCAGATAAGCTTCAGGCTCACCAGCGGCGGCGTCAGGCTCAAAAGATAAATGGATGGAAGAAAAGAAGCGGCAATCACAAGAACAGCACCACATGGGATGGCGCGGCAAGCAGAAAAACTACTGCTGGCCAGGAGTCTATCACATTACCATCAATGTCGCGGAGCGACGCCAACAACCTCTGGGGGTCATTGCGGGTGATGTCAGCAAACCGGACGGTGACCCGCAGGCACCTCATGTGGTATTGTCCGAAGTAGGGCAAATGGTAGAAGAGGAACTGACGCACAGCATTTCCACCCATTACCCGATGGTAGAGGTGCAGGACTACGTCATCATGCCCGACCACCTGCACTTCCTGCTCGTGGTACGGAGGCGCATCGTGAGCAGCAGCGGTAAGGAGACGCACCTGGGCCAGGTCATCGCCGGCTTCAAGAAGGGCTGCAACCGCCGGTACTGGGAAATAACGGGCAAACAGCCGCCGATGGAGGGGCAGGGCAAACCTGCCCCAGCGGGAACGGCGGCAGCAACCCCGGCAGGAAAGGCGGCAGCGACCCCAGCGGGAACGGCGGCAGCAACCCCTGCCGGTGTCCCGCTCCCTGTGGTTTCCCCACAGGGTCAAATCCAGGGCCAAATCCAGGGCCAAAAGGTCCCTTCCACCGCCACCACCGGCCGTCCTCCCCTATTCGCTTACGGCTACGTCGACGTGATGCCCCTACAGGAGGGGCAGCTTGAGCGCCAGCGTCAATACATCCGCAACAATCCGCGCTACCGGCTGCTCCGCATGAAGACCCCCAACGGCTCTCATATCACGCGGGGCGGCATGGATACAGCCGTCAGTATTGCG
This sequence comes from uncultured Bacteroidales bacterium, assembly GCA_902760315.1. GTDB lineage: Bacteria > Bacteroidota > Bacteroidia > Bacteroidales > Bacteroidaceae > Prevotella. Next base: position 31,636 of record CACWFV010000042.1, read on the forward strand.
GCACTGAAGGGCTATCTGCGAAGGGAGGGCTGCGAGCCATTTCTCAATGATGCTACATGGACCGCACTGACAAACCGCCTGCTGATGAACGGCACTACCATCACGTGCGACAGCTACGGCAACCGTCAGTTGATCATCGCCGGCCGTCAACAGGCCAACGGCAACCATCACTTGATGAGCGGCACGCTATTGCCGGTGGTATGCCACCGCAAAGACGCTGCTTTATTTAGCCAACAGAAGGAGCGCTGCTTACGTGCCGCGGCAGCGGGTGCCGTGCTGGTCTCCGCCCAGATAGCTACACAGGAACGGGACATTATCCGCACAGCCATCGACGGCGGTTTTCCCGTGGTCATCGTTATTGACAACGGTCTGCCCCCCATCTATCACCCCTCAGAGGAGCGTACCGACCTGTGCAGTGCCAACAAACTACTGCTGGTCACCCCCTGGAAGTATGTCTATCGGCGAGCAGACGAACAGATTACCACCGTTGAGTGCAAAACCATGAACTGCGTCGTGCAGGCCCTGTGCCGCCGCAAAGACTCCTGGTGGAAGGAGTCTTTGCAACGATAGCCCCTACCTACTCCAGAAGCTACTGCCGGCGTTCTCCTCTTCGATGACAATAGTTTCTGTAGCGTCCAGATTGGTGTAAGTATCTTCCAGGCTAACGGCCAACAGCTCATGGCGGTGAGCCAGTGCGACAACCTGCATGGCGGGTTTCTTATATATCTTCATCATGGTCATTTTTCTTATTTTACGACTACCTTCTTGCCATTGTTCACGTAGATGCCGCGCTGGGTGGGCTTGCCATTCAGCCGGCGACCGTCAAGGGCATACCATGAAGCACCTTGCCTTGCGGCAGACGGGCTGCCAGCATGCCCGGCAACATCTACGATTCCCGTTGTCTCTTCCTCGCCAAAGTCGATACGGAAGGCCGTGAGGCGGGCAGCACTCTGGGCATAGTCGCCTCCAATCTTGAAGTAGGCGCGGAAGGCCCCAATGCCCGCTCCCTCGCCGGGATAGCGGAGCGTATTGTCGCCACCCATGAGCAAGATGTTCTTGTCGGCCGTGAACGTGGTGCTGGTATAGGTTCCTGCAAAGCGCACACGCCCACCGTCTTGGGCAGCGTTGTCGTAGCTGCGGTCGGTGGCATCGAAGGTCACGCCCAGGAACTGCGGGTTGACAATATTCGTGGCTGCCGCCTCCCACTTGATGATATACGGTGTGCCGGCCACCAGTGTCGTGACGGCATCGCCAAACGTCAGGTTGAGCGTCGTGCCGCTGATGCTGGCCGCTGTGAGCGGACGCGCTGTGGCACCGTTGAGTACTGAGCCGGTCAGCGCCACGTCGAAGGGCAGACAGATGGTGTTCCAGTAGCCGTCCCTGTAGAGGGTGCGCCCACTGATGAGCACATTGACAGGACCTTCCTCCGTGCTCTCGGCATGCATCGCAATGAGGCTCTGGTTACTGTCGTAGGGGTCACTGTCGGTCAGTTCCTCGTCGAAGCGCACCTGCTGCTGCACCTCACGGCCCTCGCCCAGCTTGACGAGTATCGAGTTGTAGCGGTAGGGGAAGGGATAGAAGGGCGTGAAGCGGTAGTTATTGGAGCGCGATGTTCGGTCCCGTTCCATTATACGTCACGGCAGAGATGTAGTAGCCGGCGGCGGGCGTGACATACACCAAAGTTCCCTCAGCCGTCACGGTGCCACAGGCGGAGTTGGGCGAGGCAATACAAGTCAGTTCGGCATGTGCCGACAGGGAGGTAAGTAACACGGCGAGCAACAGGACTGTCGCACGCATCCGTCTTAAGATTTCAATGGTTCTCTTCATCGTCAGTTACTGTTTGAATGGTTGTGTAGAAGGGGAACAAGTCTTCATGTTCAGCTTTTCGGCTGCATATATACAAATATTTCCGTAAAGTTGTTGCATTTTTCTGAAAAAATAATAAAACCCAGACCAAAACAGCTGTTCCCGGCAACAGCAAAAACGGTTTTCAAAAAAACGCTTTCACTTTCACACCATAGCCTCAAAGCCCAGTAAATACGGGGCTCGCGGGCGCGTTCGCAGCGCGCGGGGTGGTATTTTGCTTTCACACACGTTTCACACGCTGCGCCACCCGCACGGGAGTTGTTGCCGGTGGCGAGTCAGCTGTTGCCGGTGGCGAGACAACTGTTGCCGCCAAAAAGTGGTACCACTTTTTAGAAAGTGGTACCACTTTTTCGCGTATCAGCTGTTGCCGCACGCGTATCAGCTGTTGCCGCACGCGTATCAGCTGTTCCCGTACGCGTATCAGCTGTTCCCGTAGCTGGCTACAGCTGTCCCGTAGCCGTATCAGCTGTACTCCTGCGCGCAGGATACATGCGCGCGTACATTATTATGCGCGTGAAACGTGCGTGAAAGCAAAATGAAGCGTCGGGAAGCACCAAACGTGCCCGCAACCCCTGTATTTACTGGGCTTTGAGGCTATGGTGTGAAAGTGAAAGCGTTTTTTTGAAAACCGTTTTTGCTCAGGGCTTGACGACGTAGCCGTCGCGCTTCTTGCTGAAGGCCTTCAGACGGATGGTATGGTTTTGGAAGTCGAAGAAGCGGTTGGGGTTGACGGTTTGTCCCGCTATGCGCGTCTCGAAATGCAGGTGGGGCGTAGAGGCTCGCCCCGTCTGGCCGGTGAGGGCAATGACCTGACCGGCCTTGACGCGGTCGCCGACCTCCACCAGGTTCTTGCTGTTGTGGCTGTAGTAGGTCTCCAGGCCGTTGTCGTGGCGTATGCGTATCAGCAGGCCGTAGCCATAGAACTTGGCAGCATAGACCACCTCGCCGTCAAAGGCCGCATGAATCTCGTCCTTGTTGACCGTCTTCAGGTCTACTCCCGTATGGCGTCGCCCGCCTCGGCGACCGTAAGGACTGATGACCTTACAGCCCGGCAGGGGGAAGGCCCACCACTGTTCGGCAGACTCGGCGGCGCCGGCAACCGGTTCGGCAGACTTGTCGGCAGGGGACTGCTCCTGTACCGTCTGTTTGCTCTGGGCACAGGCTGACAGCGCAACCAGCGCAACGAGCAGGAGCAGCAACAGGTGGCGCAGGGCGGTGGACTTGCAGCATTTACTCATATTCGAAGTCCTCCAGGTCTTCCAGATCTTCTGTGTCGTCGGCGTCTTCTATGTCGTCCACATACTCGATATCTTCGTCCTCACCCTCGTCGGCCAGTTCCTCGGCAAAGCGCGTCATGTCCTTGTCGCGGTGCACCAGTGTGTCCTCGGCCATGACAGCCGCCAGCTTGTTGCTCTCGGCATTGAGCTCGCGCCACAGCACGTCCTTCAGTTCGTCCAGCCCCTGGTTGGCCACGGCCGAGATGAAGACACAGGGCAGGTCGCTGGGCAGCGTCTCGCGCAGCATCTCTATGAGTTCGGCGTCCAGCAGGTCACACTTGGTGATAGCCAGCACGCGGTGCTTGTCGAGCATGTCGGGATTGAACTGGGCCAGCTCGTTGAGCAGTATCTCGTACTCGCGCTTGATGTCGTCGGTGTCGCCGGGCACCATGAAGAGCAGCAGCGAGTTGCGCTCTATGTGGCGCAGGAAGCGCAGTCCCAAGCCCTTGCCCTCGGCCGCACCCTCGATGATGCCGGGAATATCGGCCATGACAAACGACTTCTGGTCGCGGTAGCCGACAATGCCCAGCGAGGGTTCCATTGTGGTGAAGGGGTAGTTGGCTATCTTCGGACGGGCATTGGACAGCGACGACAGCAGCGTCGACTTGCCGGCGTTGGGGAATCCCACCAGTCCTACGTCGGCCAGCAGTTTCAACTCCAGGATGATGGTCATCTCCTGCATGGGTTCGCCGGGCTGCGCATAGCGTGGCGCCTGGTTGGTGGCCGAGCGGAACTGGAAGTTACCCAGTCCGCCACGGCCGCCCTTGAGGAGCACTATCTCCTGACCGTCGTAGGTGATGTCGCAGACATACTTGCCCGTCTCGGCATTGTACACCACGGTACCGCAGGGCACGTCGATGTAGACGTCCTTGCCATCGGTGCCGTGGCACTTGTCGCGCCCGCCGTTGCCGCCGTGCTCGGCAAAGATGTGGCGCTCATACTTCAGGTGCAGCAGTGTCCAGTAGTTGTGGTTGCCGCGCAGAATGATGCTGCCACCCTTGCCGCCGTCGCCGCCGTCGGGACCGCCGTTGGGGTTATACTTCACGTGCCGCAGGTGCATGGAGCCTTTGCCGCCCTTGCCCGACCGACACATGATTTTTACGTAGTCTACGAAGTTACTTTCCATTTACAGATTGTCTATTACTTGCTGAATATCGCTGAAGATGCGCTCCAGCGTGCCGTGGCCGTTGATGTGGTGGTGCAGGCCTTCCTGCTTGTACCACTCGATGAGCGGCTGCGTCTGTGAGTGGTAGACGACGAGGCGCTTCTTGATGGTCTCCTCATTGTCGTCGGCGCGGCCACTCTCCTGTCCGCGCTTGATGAGTCGCTGCATGAGCTCGTCCTCAGGGACGTCCAGCTCAATCATGGCGGCCACCTTGTCGCCACGCTCGTCGAGCATCTTCTTCAGGGCCTCAGCCTGCGGAATGGTGCGGGGGAAACCGTCGAAGATGACTCCCTTGTGGCCACGGCCGAAGTCGTCGTAGACCTTGGCGAGGATGCTGACCATCAGCTCATCGGGTATCAGATTGCCTTTGTCAATGTAGCTCTGGGCGGTCTTGCCCAGTTCGGTGCCTTTCTTAATCTCGTTGCGCAGCACGTCGCCGGTAGAGATATGTCCCAGTCCGTAGTGCTCAATCATCAAGTCGCTCTGTGTTCCCTTTCCTGATCCAGGAGCACCAAAAATTACAATGTTTTTCATCCTGATTTTTATTACTTTTTTGTCTTGTTTGATTTGTGTTTCCTTTCCTTTGTACCACAGGTCGGTCATGAGGTCCTTGCCACGGGCCTCCACGTCGCTGGGCAGATGGGGCAGTTTGACTTCTCTCATTCTTCCACAAGTGTGTAAATATCCTTCAGTTGGCGCCCCTGCTGGTCGTAGTCCAGACCGTAGCCGACGATGAAGTCGTTGGGGATGGAGAAGGCCGCATAGCGGATGTCTATCGGCTCCTTCAGCTTGTCGGGTTTGACAAAGAGCGTGCAGACGTCGATGGATGCGGGATTGCGGGTGCCCAGAGCCTCTATCATCTGCTTCATGGTGCCTCCAGTGTCAACGATGTCTTCTACGATGACCACCGTGCGGCCTGTCAGGTCTTCGTTGATGCCGATGACCTCCTTCACCTTGCCTGTCGACGTGGTGCCTTGGTAGGAGGCGAGTTTGACGAAGGATATCTCGCAGGGGATGGTCATCTCGCGCATCAGGTCGGCGGCAAAGATGAACGAGCCGTTCAGCACGCCAAGGAAGAGCGGATTCTTGCCGGCCATGTCATCACTGATCTTGGCGGCCAGCTCCTTGACACGCTGCTTGATTTCGGCTTCGGAAATGGACGTTTTAAACGTTTTGTCCTTAATTTTAACTGTGCTCATTTTGAGAAATGTGTGAATTTTGGCACAAAATTACAATTTTTTTCGCAAATATGGGTATTGTATAACATATTTTTCGTATTTTTGCATACTGAATGAAGATATTCACGAGTGCTCAGATTAAAGAGCTAGACAAATACACCATTGAGAACGAGAATCTGATGGAGCGTGCCGCCAGGACGATGACACGTGCCATCACCGAATTGTGGGGTACGGCCACGCCCGTCGTAGTGTTTGCCGGACCCGGCAACAATGGCGGCGACGCACTGGCCATAGCACGCATGATGGCCGACGAGGGCTATCAGGTGACGGCCTATCTGTTCAACATCAGCGGGCACCTGTCGCCGGAATGTGGCGCCAACAAGAAACTGCTGGCCGACCACAAGCGCGTCAAGCAGTTCGTGGAGGTGACACAGGAGTTTGACCCGCCAGTGCTGGACGAGCAGACGCTGGTGGTCGACGGACTGTTTGGCTCAGGACTGAACAAACCGCTGGCCGGGGGATTTGCCTCGCTGGTGAAATACATCAATGCCTCTCCGTCGAAGATTGTCAGCGTGGACATACCGTCGGGACTGATGGCCGAGGACAACAGCTACAACGTGCGGGCGAACATCATCCGGGCTCACCTGACGCTGACACTGCAACAGCCGAAGCTGTCGTTCCTCTTTGCCGAGAACCAGCAGTACATCGGCCAGCTGCGCGTGCTGGACATACGCATTAGTCAGGAGGGCATCAAGAAGACGGAGGCCTCATACACGATAGTCGAAGAGAACGACATACGCCGCTGCCTGCTGACCAGGAGTCCCTTTGCACACAAGGGTGAGATGGGTCACGCACTGCTCATTGCCGGCAGCTACTGCATGGCGGGAGCGGCCATTCTGGCAGCCAAGGCCTGTCTGCGCTCAGGAGTGGGCAAACTGACGGTGAACACACCGAAGCGCAACATTGCCATTCTGCAGCAGGCCATACCGGAAGCGGTCATCCAGAAAGGCTCCGAGGAGACCATCTTTGCCGAGGCGGTAGAGACGGAAGACTATCAGGCAGTAGGCATCGGACCGGGACTGGGACAGAGCGAGCAGACAGCCATAGCACTCATCGCACAACTGCGCCGCACGCAGTGCCCGTTAGTGGCCGACGCTGACGCGCTGAACATACTGGGCACCCACCGTGCCTGGCTGCAGCAATTGCCCAAGGGCATCATACTGACACCGCACCCAAAGGAGCTCGACCGCATGGAAGGACACTCTAACGACAGTTACGAACGACTGACGAAGGCTTGCAACCTGGCAGAACGGCTGCAGGGCATCGTGATACTGAAGGGGCACCATACGGCCATCTGCACGGCCGACGGCCACGTGATGTTCAACAGCACGGGCAACGCAGGCATGGCAACCGCCGGCAGCGGCGACGTGCTGACAGGCATCATCACCGGACTGCTGGCACGGGGCTATCAGCCCAAAGAGGCCTGCATGGTGGGGGTATACCTGCACGGACTGGCCGGCGATCTGGCAGCGGCCGACCTGGGCGAAGAGAGCCTGACGGCCGGCGACATCGTCAGCTACATAGCACCTGCCTTCAAGAGACTGAAAGACTAAAAAACAGAGATAGATACATGAAAAAATTACTTTTTGCAGCCATGCTCCTGTGCAGCATAGCAACAATGGCCCAAAAGCAGGCCACGCAGATGAAGCCCGGCAGGACGGCCGAGGGCGTCATCTACTATCTGCCCAAGACGGCCATCGAGTTTAACCTGCTCATAGAAAAGAAGACCTACACTCCGGGTATCTTCGCCAAATATGGTGAGAAATACTTGCGCCTGCGCGGTATCAAGCAAGAAGAAGAGGTGACGTATAGCATTGCCAACTACGGACTGACGTCAATAGGCATCATCGACACGACAAAGTGCTACTACGTCAAGACAAAGGGCGGCAAGTGCGAGAACGCGGAGATTCACCTGACCGACGAGGGCGTCCTGCAGTCGCTCAACGCCGAACCTGCCGTGCTGAAGAAGCGCACGCCCTTTAAGCCCGCCCCGCCGGTAAAGGGTCCGGACCCACGACAGTATCTGAACGCGGAGGTGCTGTCGGCCGGCAGCACGGCAAAGATGGCTGAGCTGACCGTGGAACAGATCATCGAACTGCAGGAGCGCCGCCAGGCACTCATCACGGGCGAGGCAGAGGACATTCCACAGGACGAGCAGCAGTTGCAGCTGATGATTGACGAGATTGACAAGCAGCGCGAAATCCTGCTGACACTCTTCACGGGAACCACACACCGCGACACGGTGGAACAGGTGCTGGTGGTTTGTCCGGAGAAGGAGGTGGAGCGGGAGGTTATTTTCCGCATATCAAAGAAACTGGGACTGGTGGACAAGGACGACCTGTCGGGCGTACCTTATTATATGACGATAGAGGACATGCACCACACAACATTCCAGAAATACGATGTTGACGAGAAGAAGAAGGAGGGTGGCTTCTACGTCAACGTGCCGGGCCGCATCAAGATGACACTGCACCGCGACAACCACTTCTTGGGCTCTTTCGACCTCTATGCCGCACAGTTTGGCTTTGTCGAGTTGCGCAGCGGATCACTCTTCAAGCGCTACGTGACGCACATGACACTGAACCCCACCACCGGCTCTGTGGACAAGATTCATGCCGACATGAAGTAGTCAAGAGACATGAAGTAGTCAAGAGCGTACAGACAAGTAAAAGGCTCCCCGATTGGGGAGCCTTTTATTATAAATAGGTGATGGTATTACTCAGCGAGCTTGCCGTCAGAACCGAGTACTTCCTTGATCTTGTGGATGTACATCTTCTTCATGTTCTCACGAGCGGGCTTCAGATACTGGCGAGGATCGAAGTGGTCGGGATGCTCAGCCAGGTACTTACGGATGGCAGCAGTCATGGCCAGACGAGAGTCAGAGTCGATGTTGATCTTGCAGACAGCGCTCTTAGAAGCCTTGCGGAGCTGCTCTTCAGGAATACCTACTGCATCGGGCAGGTTGCCGCCATACTTGTTGATGGTGTCTACCTCGTCCTGAGGAACTGACGATGAGCCGTGGAGCACGATGGGGAATCCGGGGAGCTTCTGCTCAATCTCGGCCAGCACGTCGAATGCCAATGGGGGAGGAACGAGCTTGCCGGTCTTCGGGTCGCAGGCTTGAACTTGTAAGCACCATGAGAAGTACCGATAGAGATAGCCAGAGAGTCGCAACCGGTGCGGGTAGCAAAGTCGATGACTTCTTCAGGCTTGGTGTAGTGAGACTCCTCAGAAGCTACCTCATCCTCAACACCTGCCAGCACGCCGAGCTCGCACTCAACGGTGACATCATACTTGTGAGCGTACTCTACAACCTGACGAGAGATGCGGATGTTCTCCTCGTAGGGCAGTGAAGAACCGTCGTACATCACGGAAGAGAAGCCCATGTCGATGCAGTCCTTGCAGAGCTCGAAGCTGTCACCATGGTCGAGGTGCAGCACAATCTCAGGATGCTCACAGCCCAACTCCTTGGCGTAAGCCACAGCACCCTCTGCCATGTAGCGCAGAATGGTAGCGTTGGCATAGTTACGCAACAGCAGCCTGCACGATAGCCTGCATCTGCTCCATGGTGTTGAAGTTGAAAGCGGGGATGGCATAGCCACCGGCAACAGCTCTCTTGAACATCTCGCGGGTATTCACGAGACCCAAATCCTTGTAATTAACCATAAATTGTTCTTATTAAAAAGTTACTAAAAATCTATTTGAGCGCAAAGATACTATTTTTTTTAAACACAAGAAAACAGAAACACAGAGAATTAAGAAAAAAAAACTTAATTCTCTGTGTCGTCTGAAGACTGCACAACGTTCGGCACGAACTTTGCAAAGTCCGAATAGCAATTTTTACTTCTCTGCAGGCTCTATCAGCTTCCAGATGCAGGCTGCCAGTGCACCGCCGACGAACGGACCAACAATGAAGATCCACAGGTTGAGCAGTGCCGAACCACCCTGGAAGATGGCCGGTGCCAACGAGCGTGCGGGGTTGACGGAGGTACCGGTATAACGGATGCAAACCAGGTGAACCAGTACGAGGCTCAGACCGATAGCCAGTCCTGCAAAATTGTTGGTAGCACCGTTGGTCTTGGCCGTGGCACCCAGCACGACGAGTACGAAGACGCAGGTGAAGATAATCTCAGCCAGCAGACCGCCGAGCACGCTGACATTGGCCTGCAGGTCGTTAGCGCCGGTGCCCTCCAGTCCGGGGACATTGGCGGTCAGGATATAGAGCAGTGTGGAGCCGATGAATGCACCGATGCACTGGAAGACCATGTACATGGCACCCTCCTTGGCATCCATGCGGCCGGCAATGATGCAGCCCAGCGTGATGGCGGGATTGATGTGGCAACCGGAGATGCCGCCAATGGTATAGGCCATGGCAACGACGGCCAAGCCGAAGGCAAAAGCCGTACCCACTACCGCCGGAATATTATTAACAGGGTCACAACCAAGACTGACTGCTACGCCGCAGCCCATCAGAACGAGCACCATGGTGCCCACCATTTCTGCTAAATACTTTTTCATAACGTTTACAGTTTTGTGATTAATATAAATACTTTGTCAAACTGGCGGCAAATATAGTAAAAATATCTGATAAGTGCAAGTTTTTTCGGTCAAAAAACGCTACTCCTCGACATAATTGAAGTAGGAGAAGTCTGCCGCGCCCTCGCCTTCAGCATACATGCCCACGATGGCTCCGGTGAAACCGCCGACGACCTCAGTGCTCAGCAGGGTGCAGTCGTGCTCACAGAGCAGTTGCCACGACTCGTCCCGGCAGGCATATTCGAAACGATACTTGTTGCCGTCGCTGCTGATGCGCAGGCGTACCTTACCGGGGTGCCCGCTGTCGGCCATCTCTTCGCCCAGTAGACTCTTCACGGTGTAGTTCATGACGATGGCTACGGTGCCGGTCATGTATTTCACGACGCTGACCTCCATGTGGCCGTCATTGATCTGGTAAACCGTCAGGCCGGCCTTGCAGCCGAAATCCAGCGAGTCGGTGTCTATCTCGGTCTCCACGCTGAACACGCTGCTCTCCTGGCGGCGACCCAGGAAGGTGGGCTGCTGGTTGTTGGTCAGCGTACCCTCGGAGGCCTGCAGTCGGAATCCGTCGCCATGACGCTGGTAGTTGGCACGGATGGGGTTCTGCATGTAGAGCCAGTCGGCAGCGTGCGTCACAGCCTGACGCGGTAGCTGGGGAGCCGGTGTCGCAACATGCATCAGCGTATCTATGGGCTGGCCACCATTGACGACAGGCCACTCACCCTTCTTCCACTCTACAGGAGCCAAAAAGGTCTCACGACCCAGATGGTGGTAGGCACCTCCAAAATTGCGATAGGCCAAGAACACCACCCACCAGGAGCCGTCGGCAGCCTGGACGAAGTCGCCATGGCCGGTACCCTGTACAGAGAGATACTGGCCAGCTAACGAACAGTTGGTCAGCAGCCATCTCCGTACCGCCCTCGGAAATGAGCAGGTAGTACCAGCCGTCTTTCTTATAGAGATGGGGACCCTCCGGGTAGCGGCCACCCGTGCCCTGCCACAGTGGTTTGCTCTCTGTCAGCTGCTTGCCGGTCTTGGGGTCAATCTCACAGAGCATGATGGTGTTGTCGGGGTTGGAGACCATGTAGCACTTGTCGTTCTCGAAATAAAGCGACGGGTCGATGCCCTGCTGTTCCAGCCAGACGGGTTCGCTCCACGGGCCTGCGGGATTGGTGGCTGTCACCATGAAGTTGCCGCCATTGCCTACGTTGGTGGTAATCATATAGTAGACGCCCTTGTGGTAGCGGATGGTGGGCGCATAGATGCCCTGCCATGAGGTGGCGCCGTGTAGCGGTAGCTGGCTGTCGCGGTCGAGCACGTTGCCTATCTGCTGCCAGTTGACCAGGTCCTTGGAATGGAAAATGGGTACACCGGGGAAATACTGGAATGAGGAG
>CACWFV010000043.1 GCA_902760315.1 uncultured Bacteroidales bacterium
GCTTTGCTCTCTTCCAACCCTTGGCATACATTGATTGTTTAATCCAATAACGTTATAGCCTTATTGCTTATTGTGCGAAATCTGATTTTTCAATCAAAACCTGCATCCCTTTGATTGTCTTGATTGTCATCACTAATAAATATTTTTTTAGTTGCCTACATTGCTTACACTGGCACTTAACGTGCTTATTATTAATGGTTTATGTAGTGTAGGATGCGGTGTAGGATGTGTAGGATGACGTGATTTTTAGTCCTAAAAGTGGGGTCTGGCAATCATTTTATAACCTTTTTCCGTTCTTGCCAACCAGAATACCAAACGACCATCATTTTGCCAACTGGAATCCTGAACGGCGTGTCAAACAAAAATCAGTCCCAGTCAAGTCCCAAACAGTGGGAGAAAAGTCCCAAACTTTGGGAGAAAATTCCCAAGCTGTGGGAAAAAAGTCCCACGGCTTGGGATTTCGGTGGGACAATGTTGCTGCAGTTGTTTTTTTAAAAATGTTGCTGCAGCTGTTTTTTTTAAATGTTGCTGCAGCTGATTTAATTGTTGTTTCTGTTGACGAAGTCGGCGTTTTGCAATGTTGCATTTTGCCTGATTTTTGAGCATGAAAAGGGCGAAAATGGGGCTTTCGGAGCACCATCCTACACATCCTACATTGCATCCTACACTACGTAAACCGATGATTGATAGCACGTTAAGTGTCGGTGTAGGCAATGTAGGCAACTAAATAAATATTTTTTTCTGTAGCGCTACTTCGCTTTGTCCTTGCTGCTGCGCTTGTCGCGGTGGTAGGAGCGGTAGTCGTCGAGTTCAATCTCTACGTCGGGCTCGGTGAGTTCGCCCAAGTGCGGCAGACAGAACTTGAGGTACTTGATGCTGATGCCGCGGGCCATCCACATGCCCTCGTAGTAGGTCTGAATACTGGCGGCGATGGAGTCCTTGGAGGCTGTGGCGTAGAGGTCGGCGGTCTTGACCAGTACCGGTAGGTGGTTGTGCTCCACCAGCAGCGACGTGTAGGTGAAGAGGAAGTTGGAGTCCGTCTTCAGGTGAATGAAGCCCCCGTCGGACAGGAACCTGCGGTAGCGCTCCAGGAACCACGTGGAGGTGAGTCGCTTGCGTGGGTTCTTCATCTGCGGGTCGCTGAAGGTGAGCCATATCTCCTGCACCTCGCCTTTGGAGAAGAAATGGTCTATGATTTCGATGTTGGTGCGCAGGAAGGCCACGTTCTTCAGCCCTTCCTGCAGGGCCTGCGTAGCCCCCGTCCACATGCGTGCTCCCTTGATGTCGACGCCGATGAAGTTGACGTCGGGAAACATCTTGGCCAGTCCGACGGTGTATTCGCCTTTGCCGCATCCCAGTTCCAGCACGATGGGGTTCTGGTTGTGGAAGTACTGCTCGCGCCAGTGGCCCTGCATCTCAAAGGGAATGCGTGCCACACTCTCTCCTTTAGGTGAGAGAACGTGTTCTCCGACCTGAAGGTCTGAGTGTGGCACGCGAGCCACTACCGAGTAGGGGTACTGGAACACGTTCTCGTAAGTCTCCATGTCGGCGAATTTCGCCAGTTTGCCTTTTCCCAATTTCTTGCTTTTTTACCTTTTTACTTTTTCACCTTTTTACCTTTTCACCTTTACTCAATGACAACTGTCGTCCAGCCGTGCTTGTCCTCAATCTCGCCATACTGGATGCCGCGCAGCGTGTCGAAGAGCTTCTTCGAGATGGGTCCCGGCTTGTCGCCAAAGGAGTAGCGCTTGCCCGTATCGAGGTCGTCGATATAGGAGATGGGGCTGATGACGGCAGCCGTACCGCAGGCTCCAGCCTCTTCGAAGGTCTCCAGTTCCTCCTCAGGAATGGGGCGGCGCTCCACCTTCAGTCCCAGGTCCTCGGCCACCTGCATGAGGCTCTTGTTGGTGATGGAGGGTAGGATAGAGGTAGACTTCGGCGTGATGTATGTGTTGTTCTTGATGCCGAAGAAGTTGGCTGCGCCGCACTCGTCCATGTACTTCTTCTCCTTGGCGTCCAGGTAGAACTCGCAGGCGTAGCCCTTCTCGTGAGCCAGGTTGTTGGCATAGAGGCTGGCAGCGTAGTTGCCGCCCACCTTATATTTACCCGTGCCCAGCGGTGCTGAGCGGTCGTAGTCGCGGATGATGACATACGGGTTGGCCGCGAAGCCCCCCTTGAAGTAAGGTCCTACGGGTGTGACGAAGATGAGGAAGCAGTACTCCTTCGACGGGTGTACACCCACCTGTGCCGAGGTGCCGATGAGCAGCGGACGGATGTAGAGCGTGGCGCCACTCTCGTAGGTGGGAATCCACTCCTGGTTGAGCCGTACCACCTTCTTGACCATTTCCGTGAACAGTTCGGTGCTCACCTCAGGCATCAAGATGCCGCGGCAGGTAGACTGCAGACGGGCCGCATTCTCGTCGACACGGAAGACGCGCACCTTGCCGTCCTTGCAGCGGTAGGCCTTCAAGCCCTCGAAAGCCTCCTGGCCGTAGTGCAGACAGGTGGCTGCCATGTGCAATTTGAGGTACTCGTCGGAGCATACTTCTATTTCGCCCCACTTGCCGTCACGATAGTAACAGCGTACGTTGTAGTCGGTCTTCATGTAACCGAACGACAGGTTTGCCCAATCTAAATTCTTCATAGTGGTCTGTATGTTTTTTTGTTGTTGAAATTTCAAATTGGTGGCAAAAGTAATCAAAATCTGTCATTTGTGCAAGTTTTTTATCTGAAAAGTGTGAAGCTTGCAGATTTTTTGCGTACCTTTGCACAGAAGAAAAACTACTTAGATGATGAAAAGACTGATACTCTGCCTGACTATGGCTTGTGTGACCTTCAGCGGTGCGCAAGCCCAACAAAAGGGAAACTTGCAACGTGGCGACTACGGCTACCTGTATTGCCACATGAACGACAAGGGACGCGCCTGGACAGCCTATGCGCTGAGCCGCGACGGACTGCACTACCACGACCTGCTGAATGGCGACAGCATCTTCAGCGACCACCAGGTGGCCTGCATTGAGGGAGCCACCCGCGATGCCTTCATCTGCCGTAAGCACGACGGTACGGGCTACCTGATGGTGTGCACCGACATGAATGTGGGGCGCTTCAAGGACCTGAAGAAGCAGGCCGAGTGGGACAACTACGGCATTGACCTGCTGGTGAGTGACGACCTGATTCACTGGCGCTCCAAGACCTTCGACTACAGGCAGGGCACGAGCATCTTCTGCAACCCGCAGTCAGAGAGTGTCTACAAGGACTGGTCCACCATCAACCGTGTGTGGGCTCCGCAGGTGATGTGGGATGCCGACTACCAGTGGCCCGACGGCAAGCGCGGCGGCTACTTCGTCTACTACTCTATGTGGAACCGCGCCGAGGAGAAATATGACCGCATGTACTATAGCTATGCCGACGAGACTTTCACCCGGCTCACCCAGCCCCGTCTGCTTTTTGACTGGGGCTATGCCACCATCGACGCCGACATCAACTGGGTGGAGACAGACCAGCAGTGGCACATGATGATCAAGAAGGAGGGCGGCAAGCCCGGACTCTTCACCGCCACCGCCAAGCAACTGACAGGTCCGTGGGGAGAACCCGTCGAGGACGACTACGTCAGTTTTGAGGGCAACAAGAAGTGCGAGGGCGTCTCGGCCTTCCAACTGGCCGGCCACGACGACTGGATGATAGGCTACATAGAGTATTCGTCGAAGCCGCGCAACTACCGCATCTGCATGGCCGACAAGAACATGCGTAACTTCCAGAAGCCCCGCAACATAGAGGGCGTCAACGCCCCCCAGCACGGCTCCTTCCTGCGTCTGACCAAAGAAGAGTATGACCGCCTGCAGGCCTGGAGCGACGGCTACGAACTGGCCACCATGAAGCCCAACAGGAACAACCCCGTCATCGAGGGCCTCTATGCTGACCCGGAAATACTGTGGTC
This sequence comes from uncultured Bacteroidales bacterium, assembly GCA_902760315.1. GTDB lineage: Bacteria > Bacteroidota > Bacteroidia > Bacteroidales > Bacteroidaceae > Prevotella. Next base: position 3,938 of record CACWFV010000043.1, read on the forward strand.
GGAGCGTGACCGGAAATACTACCTCTATCCCACCACCGACGGACAGGAAAACTGGGACAACCACGACTTCCGCTGCTATTCGTCTCAAGACTTGAAGAACTGGCAGTACGAAGGCGTCATACTGGACCTGGCCACAGACTGCCAGTGGGCCAAGCGTAAGGCCTGGGCTCCCTGCATCATTGAGCGCAAGGTGGGCAAGGGCAAGAAGGCCCGCTACAAATACTACTATTACTTTGTCGGCGAAGACCAGATAGGCGTAGCCGTCAGCGACAACCCCACAGGTCCCTTCAAGGACGCCCTGGGCAAACCACTGGCCACGCGCCAGCTTGCCGTGATGAAAGACGGCGGCGCCACGATAGACCCCGACGTGTTCCAAGACCCGCAGACGGGCAAGTACTATCTCTATTGGGGCAATGGCATCATCGTCTGCGCCGAGCTGAACGACAATATGACCAGTTTCAAGGGCGAGCCGCAAGTCATCATGCCCCGCAAGGACAAGGCCCGCTACAACTTCAACGAAGGTCTCTACGTGTTCTATCGCAACGGCAAGTACTACTTCACCTGGTCAGAGAACGACACCCGCTCGAAGAACTACCGGGTGCGCTACGCCATCAGCGACTCGCCCACGGCGCTGGTGCGCAACGGCCAGCCCGTGACAGGTGCCGAGAAGACCATCGTCTTGCAGCGCGACAACAGCCAGCAGATATTCGGCACTGGCCACCACGCCGTCATCCAGAAGCCCGGCACCGACGAATGGTACATCGTCTACCACCGCTTCCAGCGCCCTGAGGGAGCCAAGAAAGACTGGAGTGCGGGCTACAACCGCGAGGTCTGCATAGACCGTCTGCTGTTTGACGAGCAGGGCAACATAATTCCGGTAAAACCAACATTATAATAATGATATCAGAAAATGATGAGAAACTTATTGATGATGGTAGCGCTGACAGCCTGCACAGCAGTAAGCGCTACAGAGATGAATGACACCGTTGTGTTTAGCAATCCGAGAAGGGTTACCGTGATGACCAACGACTCCGTGCAGAAGGTAAGAGTCAGCGGCAAGGACGGCGACGAGCGTTTCCGCTATGAGTCTACCGTAGCCATTGACAAGACTAAGACCACGACGAAGATTGTGAAGAAAGTAGCCGGCGAAGACGACAAGTGGCTGTTCGACTTGGGTGTCGGTGTAGCCATCCCCACCAACACACCTGACGGCCACGGCTTTGCCACCTTCCGCTCGTGGGAATTCCTGCTGGGTTTCCGCTATGGCTACACACCGAAGGGTGCCCTGCAGACCTACTCAACAGGTTTGTGGCTCAACTGGCGCAGCTATGGTGTGCCTGAGAAGAACATGATGTCGAAGAATGCCGACGACATCGTCGTCTTTGGCGAGTATCCGGCCAACTACAGCAACACCAGTTCGCACATCAGCATATTCAGCCTGTCAGTGCCCTTCCTGTTTACCCAGCGCTTTGGCAAGCATAGCAAGGCCAGCTTCTCGCTGGGTCCTGTTGTCAACGTCAACCTCCTGGGCCGCATCAACAACGAGTGGAAAGACGGCGATGACTTTTACGAGGTAGGCACCAAGAACATCGGCTACCGTCCTGTAACCGTCGACTTCATGGGCATACTGAAATACGGCGGCTGGGGCCTCTATTGCAAGTACTCGCCCATGAGCGTGCTGAAGAAGAAGTCAGAGAACGGCGTGGAGAATCCCCAGTTCCACTCACTCACCGTGGGTCTGTTCTTCTGACAGCTCAGCCTCGGTCTTCGTGAGTTTGTCACGACATAACTTGATGAGTCGCTGCGCAGTTTTCAGCTGCGCGGCGATTTCGTCTATATCCAGTTCGTTTGATTCCATTTTGCGGACAATGGTCTCCAACTGAGCCATAGCCTCTTCATATTTCATTTCAGCCATAGTATACTTATTTTATCGTTGAACGAATGGTGCCTTTCTCTAAGCGTGTCTCTATCTCGTCGCCGGGCTTCAGCGCCTTCGGGTCACGGACGGCACGCCCGTTGTGCAGCGTGATGCTGTAGCCACGGCGCAGCAGCCGTTGTGGGTCGTAGCTCTGTAGCAGCAACTCCATCTGGCTCAGTTTGTGCTTCTGGTTGGTCAGCAGGCGCTCTACAGCCATGGGCAGCCTGCTCTCCAGCAGGTCTATGCGGTGGCGAGCATTGCCCAACATGCGTTGGACAAGGGCCGGGATGAGTGTCTGTAGAGTAGTCAGACGTGACTTCTGGCTGGCCAGACGCTGGCTGACCGCCATGCTGAGGCGCTGGTGCGCATTGTCGAGCCGCTCCAAGACCTGGTGCAGATTGTCGATGAGCAGCGCTGCCGCCGCAGTAGGTGTCTTTACGCGTGTGTTGCTGACCATGTCGAGAATGCTCTCGTCACGGTCATGGCCAATGCCCGTGATGATGGGCAGCGGAAACTGCGCCACATTCTCGGCCAAGGCCAGCGTGTCGAAACCGCTGAGATCGGCAGTGGCGCCGCCACCGCGGATGATGACGACAACGTCGAAGGGAGGTGGCAGAGGGGCTGATTTTTCGGAGTACTCGGAGTTTTCGGAGTACTCAGAGTACTCTGAATAAATCCTCTCTAAAGCTGCAATGATGCTTTGCTCCACCTGCTCACCCTGCATGATGGCCGGAAAGAGCTTTACCTCGAAATGGAAACCGTAGTCGTTGTCGGCCAACTGGCGGCAGAAGTCGCCGTAGCCGGCAGCCCCGGCAGCAGAGATGACAGCTATGCGCTGGGCAAACATGGGAATCCGTAGTTCGCGTTGCAAGTCGAAGACACCCTCTTCCTTGAGCTGACGGATAATCTCCTGGCGCTTGCGGGCCATGTCGCCAATGGTGTAGGTGGGGTCAATGTCGGTGACTATCCATGAGAAGCCGTAGGCCTCGTGATACTGGGCATAGACGCGCAGCAGCACCTTCAGTCCGGCATGCAACGGCTGGCCGGTGGTGCGCTCAAAGTGGGGACGCAGCATCTGCCACGTCTGTCGCCAGCACTTGGCTGAGGCCCGTGCCACTGGGGTGTTGGTCATCTCCTCCTTTTCTATGAGTTCCATATAGCAGTGGCCACCTCGCTCCCGACATTCTGACAGCTCGGCCTCCACCCAATACTCGTCGGGCAGTTGCATCTCAATGGCGTCGCGCACCATCAGGTTCAGTTGGCGCAGGGTATATCTGTTCTCGCTCATCACTCTTCAAAAAGACTGCTGGTTTATTGTTCTTCGCTCATCGCCTTTCCCTTCATGTAGGCTTGCCAGAAGTCTGGCATGCCATAGCCATAGATATTGTCTGGATGGTCGTAGTTGTCACAGTTCTGGCGTATCAGGCGGATGATGTCTATGGCTCGCTTCTCCGGAAGTCCTTGCCATAAGCACGCTACCAGCCCACAGATGGTGGGTGCGGAGAACGAGGTGCCCATGTCCTCCATGATGACGCCGCGGCCGTTGACCAAAAAGGTGGGCGCGCCAATGGTTACCGCATCCGGTTTGACCCTTCCGTCCTGTGAGGGTCCGACAGAGCTGAAGGGCGCAATGTGGCGTGGCTCCTCGGCTGTGATGGCACCTATGGTCAGCATGTTGTCGGCATCAGCCGGCACACCAATCTTCTTCCACGGTCCCATGCCGGAATTGCCGGCAGAGTTGATGAGGATGATGCCCTTGTCGGCAAGCATCGAGGCAGAACGGCTGACGAAGGCTGTGTGGCCATCCAGTTGGCGCAGCTGGTGTGACATCCAGGAATGGTCGTATTCATTATATCCCAACGATGAGTTAATGAGGTCGCAGCCCACCGAGTCGGCAAATTCTGCTGCCATGGTCCAATAGTCTTCCTCCACCTCTTGCTCCGTCTGCTGGTCCTCGCTGCGCAACAGCCAGTAGGTAGCCTTGGGAGCCGTGCCGATATAGAAGTAGGGCTGGTGAAGCGCCATGGTAGACAACACTTTCGTGCCGTGGTCTGTTTCTGCAAAGATGCTGGGCGACGCTGGGTGTACGAAGTCCCGGTAGCCCTGTATGTCAACCTGCTGGAAAGCCGGGATGCGGTTAGCGTTTTTGAATCCTCCGTCAATGACGGCTATCATCATGTCCTCGCCAGTCAGTCCTATCTGGTGCAGGCGGTGGCCCTGTAGTAGTCTGATTTGGTTGTCGTTCTTACCGTAGTAAATGTGGCCGGCACTGTCGCGCTCCTCAAATTCGTCGTGGAAGGGCGTCTTGGTGGCGGTAGGAGTGATAGAGTCAGGTGCTATCCATACCAGTTTGCTGGCGCTGACGCAGGGCAGCTGCTCCAGCCGGTGAATAGCGGAACTGTCCCTTAGCCGCACCAGTACCGTGTTCTGCCAACGGCTCTGTCCGATGACGCTGACGTCGCGCTGTTCGATGAGGCGCACGTAGCGGGAACTGACCGGCAGGTCCGTGCTGTCTATAGGCAGCTGCTGGCGCTTGCGGCGCTCTACGCTTCGGCGCGACAGAAAGCGGGTGGGGTGGTGAAGAGAGTAGGGAGTGCCTTGCTTGTCTTTCAAGTAAAGGCGGTAGATGAAAGAAGGTCCGTTCTTGTACTTGACACGTTCCGCCGTGTGGGGCCATTTAGCGGCACACAGCGCAGGCAGCGTTAGCAGCAAAACAAGTGTCAGTAGAAGCTGTTTCATCAATACTTATTGCGTTAGGAAATGCAAAGGTACGATTATGCGGGCATAAAACAAAAGATTTTAATCTTTTTTTTGGCTATTCGGAGAAATAACTGTAATTTTGCACATTATTTAAATATGGACAATAAACAAGCAACTCTTGAATTAGGAACGAAGCCCGTCGGACAATTGCTGACGCAGTATGCCATGCCCGCTATTGTGGCTATGACGGCCAGCAGTCTCTATAATATCATTGACCGTGCCATGATAGGCCAGATGGTGGGTCCGGAGGCCATAGCCGGTTTGGGCATCACCTTCCCCTTTATGAATCTGAGCGGTGCTTTCGGAGCCGCCGTTGGCGTGGGTGCCTCGACGTGCATCTCCGTCAAACTGGGTCAGCGCGACTATAAGACCGCCGAGCACCTGTTGGGCAATACCGTCACGCTGAACCTGATAATAGGTTTCCTCTTTATGGTGGTGTGCCTGATATTCCTGAATCCCATTTTGCGCTTCTTCGGCGCTTCCGACGTCACGCTGCCTTATGCCCGTGAGTTTATGACGGTCATCCTGTTGGGCAATATGGTTACCCACATGTATTTCGGCATGAATGCCGTGCTACGTGCTGCAGGCAAGCCGCGCCACGCCATGTATGCAACCCTGTTTACGGTGGCGTGCAACATTGTGTTGGTGATAGCCTTTGTGTGGTGGTTCCGCTGGGGCATCCGTGGCGCTGCGCTGGCTACAGTGACGTCACAGACACTGGCACTGTGTTGGCAGATGTGGGTGTTTAGCAACCCGAAAGAACTGTTGCACCTGAAGCGAGGCATCTATAAGCTGCGCTCCGCGCTGGTGCGTAATATCATTGCCATAGGCATCTCGCCGTTCTTGATGAATGTCACGGCCTGCGTGGTGGTTATCTTCATGAATAATCAGTTCGTACGCTATGGCGGCGACATGGCGGTAGGTGCTTACTCCATAGCCAACTCCGTGGTGATGGTGCTGTTTATGTTTGTCATGGGTATGAACCAAGGCATGCAGCCCATTGTGGGCTACAACTATGGCGCCGAGAAATACGACCGCATGTTCCGCTGCCTGTGGCAGACCATAGCCGTGTCTACCACCATATTGCTGATAGGGTGGGTGCTGTCCATGCTCTTCCCCTCGCAGATAGCACGGATATTTACCGCTGACGCTATACTGGTGGAGTTGTCGGCACGAGGCATCCGCCTCAACATGCTGGTGTTCTTTGTCGTAGCCTCGCAAGCCGTCATCACCAATTTCTTCCAGTGTATAGGTATGGTAAAGGTCAGCATTTTCCTCTCGCTATCGCGACAGCTCATTCTGCTGATTCCGCTGGCCTATGTGTTGCCGTTGTTTCTGGGACTCGACGGCGTCTGGTATTCTATGTGTGTCAGCGACTTCCTCTCTTTCTCCATGACGTTGCCGCTACTCTTCTGGTATATGAGAAAACTAAAAGCAAATGGAAAACAATAATCACATCATTATTTGCGTCGGCCGACAGTTGGGCAGTGGCGGACATGACATTGCCCGCATGCTGGCCAAGGATTTTAATGCCAAATATTACGACCGCGAACTGCTAAACTTGGCAGCCAAGGAGAGTGGCTTCAGCGAGAGGATATTTGAGAAGAATGACGAACAAAAGGGATTTCTGAAGTCGTTGTTCAACATCTCTACACCCCATCTTAGTGGCAGTTCCTTTGGGCCGAACTTCTCGCAGGAGAGCCTGTTCCAGTTTCAGAGCGATGCCATCCGCAAGGCCGCTGCAGAGGGTAGCTGTGTCTTTGTGGGCCGCTGTGCTGACTACGTGTTGCGCGACATGCCCAATGTTGTGAAGATTTTCATCACGGCGTCCATGCGCTCCCGCATTGACAAGATTCTGGCTCATCAGCAGGTTACACCGCAGCAGGCCAAACGCATCATTCTGGACGCCGAGGGCCATCGGGCCTCCTACTACAACTACTATACCGGCAAGAAATGGGGCGCTGCCGAGAGCTACGATTTCTGCATTGACTCCAGCATACTGGGGCTGGCAGATACAGAGAAACTCATTGCCCAGTTCATTCGCAAGCGTTTCGGACTATGAAGAAGATAGGCATCATCAGTGATACCCACTCCTATTGGGACGACAAATACCTGCACTATTTCGAACCCTGCGACGAGATATGGCATGCAGGCGACATCGGTAGTCTGGAGGTGGCAGAGCGGCTGGCGGAGTTCCGCCCTCTGCGTGCCGTCTGCGGCAATTGTGACGGTGGCGACCTCAGGCTGATGTATCCGGAAATCTTGCGCTGGAAGTGCGAGGACGTTGACGTGCTGATGAAGCATATCGGGGGCTATCCGGGCAACTACGACTACTCTATTCGCAGCCGCATCTACGCCTCTCCGCCCCAGCTGTTTATTGCCGGGCACTCACATATTCTGAAAGTGAAGTACGACAAGACGCTGAACTTGCTGCACATCAACCCCGGAGCCGCCGGCTTGCAGGGATGGCACAAGGAGCGCACACTCGTCAGACTGACCATTGACGGCAATAAATTCAGCGATTGTGAAGTTATAACATTAGGGAAACAATAAAAAAAAATACGAAGATATGAAACGAACTATTGTCATTACCGGCGGTGCGGGCTTTATCGGAAGCCACGTGGTGCGCCTGTTTGTGAACAAGTATCCCGATTACCACATCATCAACCTCGACAAGTTGACCTATGCAGGCAACTTGGCTAACTTGAAAGATGTGGAAAACAAACCCAACTATGAGTTTGTGAAGATGGACATCTGCGACTTCGATGCCTTCTACCAGCTGATGAAGGAGAAGAAGGTAGACGGCATCATCCATCTGGCTGCTGAGAGCCACGTGGACCGCTCGATTAAAGACCCCTTTACCTTTGCCAAGACCAACGTCATGGGAACTTTGAGCCTGCTCCAGGCTGCCAAGCTCTATTGGGAGTCGCTGCCGGAGAAGTATGAGGGCAAGCGCTTCTACCATATCTCTACTGACGAGGTGTATGGAGCTTTGGAACTGACGCACCCTGACGGCATAGAGCCCCCGTTTACAACTACAGCCTCCAGTGCTGAGCACCATCTGGCCTATGGCGACAAGTTCTTCCTGGAGACCACGAAGTACAATCCGCACTCTCCGTACTCTGCATCGAAAGCATCGAGCGACCACTTCGTTCGTGCCTTCCACGACACCTATGGCATGCCCGTGGTAGTGACCAACTGTTCGAACAACTACGGCCCCTATCAGTTCCCAGAGAAATTGATACCCCTCTTTATTAATAACATCCGCCACCGCAAGCCGCTGCCCGTCTACGGTAAGGGCGAGAACGTGCGTGACTGGCTGTTCGTCGAGGACCATGCACGTGCCATTGACCTCATCTTCCATGAGGGCAAGATAGCTGACACCTACAACATCGGAGGCTTCAACGAGTGGAAGAACATCGACATCATCAAGGTGCTCATAAAGACCGTAGACCGTCTGCTGGGCCGCAAGGCCAAAATTGTAGAAGATGAAAATGGTCGTCAGGTCGAAGTACCTGAGGACATGGACCTCATCACCTTTGTAACAGACCGTGCAGGCCACGACCTTCGCTACGCCATTGATTCCACGAAGCTGCAGAAAGAGTTAGGTTGGGAACCTTCGCTGCAGTTTGAGGAGGGCATCGAGAAGACCGTCCGCTGGTATCTGGACAACCAGGAGTGGCTGGACAATGTGACCAGCGGTGACTACCAGAAGTATTATGATAATATGTATGCAAACAGATAAACCCGTATGAAAAAGATTTTGCTATTAGGCTCAGGAGAACTGGGTAAGGAGTTCGTTATTGCCGCCATGCGTGCCGGCCAGTATGTTATTGCCTGTGACCGCTACGACAATGCTCCCGCTATGCAGGTAGCCGACGAGCGCGAGGTGTTCAATATGCTCGATGGCGACGCGCTGGAAGCTGTCGTCAAGAAGCACCAGCCCGACATTATCGTGCCAGAGATTGAAGCCATCCGCACGGAACGCCTCTTCCAGTTTGAAGAACAGGGCATTCAAGTGGTACCTTCTGCCCGTGCCGTCAATTTCACGATGAACCGCCGCGCCATCCGTGACTTGGCAGCCAAGGAACTGGGGTTGCGCACGGCCAAGTATTTCTATGCCAAGACCTTTGAGGAGTTTAAGAAAGCTGCTGACGAAATCGGTTTCCCCTGCGTGGTGAAGCCGCTGATGTCTTCTTCCGGTCATGGTCAGAGCTACGTACATAACGACGACGAACTGGAAACCGCCTTCCGCGAGGCCATGGAGGGCTCGCGTGGTGATGTCAAGGAGGTTATCATCGAAGAGTTTATCGACTTCGACTCAGAATTCACTCTGCTCACCGTCACCCAGCAGCACGGATGGCCCACGCTGTTCTGCCCGCCTATCGGACACGTTCAGAAATCGGGCGACTACCGTGAATCATGGCAGCCCTACAAAATTTCTGATGAGGCACTCAAGCAGGCGCAGCATATGGCCGACCAGGTGACAAAGGCCCTGACAGGTGCCGGCATCTGGGGCGTGGAGTTCTTCCTGACCAAGCAGGGCGAAGTCATCTTCTCCGAACTGTCGCCCCGTCCGCACGACACGGGCATGGTGACGCTGGGACATACCACCAACCTCTCTGAGTTTGAACTGCACCTGCGTGCCGTACTGGGACTGCCTATTGCCGGCATCCATCTGGAGCATGCTGGGGCTTCGGCCGTGATTCTCTCTCCGACAGAGGCTAAGACACCTGTAGACCGCTCACTGCTGCCCTACAACTTTGTGGATGCCCTGAAAGAAGACCGCACCCGCATACGCATCTTCGGCAAGCCTGAAGCCCACAAGGGACGCCGCATGGGTGTAGTGCTGTGCTATGGCGAGGTGGGCGACGACGTGAATGCCCTGCGCGACAAGGCGAAGCGTCTGGCCAAGACTGTGCTGGGCACCGACCCCTATACCAAGTTTGAACATTAAGAGAGATGATAGAGACCCTTCAGTCCCTGCGTTTCGTATTTGCGCTGACAGTCATGTTGGCGCATTTCTCGTATGCGGGGGTTGAAGGCCATACCACCGGCGTGGGTCCCATGTATTTCATGCTCATGACAGGACTAGTGATGTCCAGAAGCTATGGCCCACGGGTGCTCGACGGCACGTTCCGTTTCAGGCACTTCCTGTTGCGTAGGCTCTTCAAGTTTTATCCCCTGCACCTGCTGACGCTGGTGGCCGTACTCGTGGTGCGTCATAAGACCCTGACGGGTGCCGACTATCTGACTGTGCTGCCCAACCTGTTGCTGGTGCAGAGCTGGATACCCTCACAACACTATTATTTCTCATGCAACGCCGTATCCTGGTATCTGTCAGACCTGATGCTCTTCTTGCTGCTCTTTCCGTGGCTCTATGGCAAGATAGGTCGCATGGGGAGTAGAGCTCTCTTCCAAACGGCGGCGGCGCTCCTGGCAGTCTATGTGGCATATGTGGCACTGGTGCAGACAGACGACTTGAACTATTGGCTCTACATCTTTCCGCCAGTTCGCCTCGTAGACTTCATCTGGGGCATGATGCTGTGGCGTGGCTACCAGCTTTACCCTACGCAAGGACGCACGAAGTGGCCCACGCTGGTAGAACTGCTGCTCGTGTGTGGAGTGGTGCTGACTATTGTCTCCTATCCGCTGCACGAGCGGTGGCACGTGGCACTCATCCACTGGGTGGTGATGATACCGCTGGTGCTGGTATTCATGCAGGGCGACAGCTGTGGCGGACTCGTCAGTAAACTGCTGAAAAGACGACCCATGGTGTGGCTGGGTGCACTGACACTGGACACCTATCTGCTCCACCAACTGGTATTTGCCGTCGTGCTGAACAATCTCGACAAGTCGGGCATGCAGCTGCCTTATCCTGTAGCGCTGGTCTCTTGCGTGGCAGTGGTGGTCGTGCTGAGCTGGCTGGTACACACTTGGTTCGTGCAACCTGTAAATAGACGGTTGCTGTCTACAATAAACGGCCAATAATCACGTTTTTAATCATGATGAAACAAAATAAAGCCAGACTCATTGACCTGCCCAAGATAGTGGACCCCCGTGGCAATCTGACGGTGGCCGAACAAATGAAGAATGTCCCGTTCCATATTGCACGCGTCTACTGGACTTACGATGTCCCGTCGGGAGAACGGCGTGGCGGTCATGCTCACCGCACGTGTCAGGAGATTATCATTGCTGTCAGCGGTTCGTTTGACGTTATGTTGGACGACGGCAAAGGTGGCAAGGAGGTGTTCCACCTGAACCACCCCTGGCAGGGACTCTATGTGGGCACCGGCGTGTGGCGCACGTTGGAGGATTTTTCCAGCGGAGCCGTATGTCTGGTGCTGGCCTCTGAACTCTTTGACGAGGAAGAGTACCTCTATGAATACGACGAATTCACAGAATGGGTGAGACACAATGATTGAAATCATCAGATATACACCAGACAGAGCTGCCGAGTGGGATTCCTTTGTTGGTCGCTCCAAGAATGCCACGTTCCTCTTCCGTCGGGGCTATATGGACTACCATGCTGACAGGTTTGCTGACCATTCGCTGATGCTCTACGAGAAAGGACGACTGTCAGCCTTGCTGCCTGCCAACGACGACGGTCAGGGCACGCTATGGTCACATCGTGGACTCAGCTATGGTGGACTGCTCATGGATGGTCATACCAGGGCAGCACAGGTGTGTGAGATGATGACGGCCATGAACGACTACCTGCGCTGCCGGGGCTTTCAACGGGTGGTCTACAAACACATTCCCTGGCACTATGCCCAGCTACCATCAGAGGAGGATCTCTTTGCGCTGACCAGTGTTTGCAGGGCTCAGTTGCTTACGCGTGACGTTGCTTCCGTTGTTGTGTTACCCCGTCGCCTGTCCTTCACAACACTTAGGAAGAGGGGCGTGAAGAAAGGGCAGCGGGCGGGGCTCAGCGTCAGGCAACTGTCAGATTTCAGCGACTTCTGGCGGCTGCTGGAGCACCACCTGCGTCAGAAGTTTAACGCCCAGCCTGTACATACACTTAGCGAAATCATGTTGTTGAAATCACGCTTCCCTGACGACATCCAACTGATGGGCGTCTGCCGTGATGACGAACTGCTGGGGGGCACCGTGCTCTATGATTGCGGGCAGACCGTCAAGACACAGTACATTGTGGCCTCGGAGGAGGGGCGCCGGCAAGGAGCCCTCGACTTTTTGTTTGACAGGCTATTAGACCGCTATGCGGCCGAGGGGCGTATCTTCTTCGACTTTGGCACCTCTAACATGGTAGCTGACGATAGTCTGAACGCATCGCTCATCTTCCAGAAAGAGGGCTTTGGCGCCAGGGCCGTCTGTTATGACACTTACGAATGGACGCTATGATGAAGTATTTAGACTTAAAAGCAATCAATAAACCGTACGAACATGCCGCTGACGAGGTGCTTCAGAGTGGCTGGTATCTGCGTGGTGAATATACACGCCGCTTCGAAAATGCTTACGCTGACTATATCGGCACCAATTTCTGTGTAGGTTGTGGTAACGGCCTTGATGCTTTGACACTCATCTTTCGGGCCTACAAGGAAATGGGGGTCATGGCAGATGGCGATGAAGTCATCGTACCGGCTAATACCTATATTGCCAGCATCTTGTCAGTTACTGATAATAGTCTTGTACCTGTGCTGGTGGAACCGGACGTTAACACGCTTCAGATTGACGACCGACTCATTGAGCGCGCCATCACTTCACGTACCAAGGCCGTCATGATAGTCCACCTCTATGGACGTTGCGCCTATACCGACAAAATAGGTGAACTATGCCGGCGCTACGGGCTGAAACTCATTGAGGACAATGCACAGGCTCACGGGGCGCTATTCCTTTCTGGTCAGCAACACAGACGGACAGGCTCCATTGGCGACGCCGCGGCACATAGTTTCTATCCTACGAAAAACCTCGGCGCTATGGGCGACGCGGGTGCAGTAACTACTAATGATGCCGACCTCGCTCAGTTGGTTCGTGCCCTGGGTAACTATGGCTCTCAGCGCCACTATGTCTTCGACTATCTGGGGCGCAACAGTCGCATGGATGAGATACAGGCAGCCATTCTCTATGCTAAGTTGCGAGATCTTGACACCATGAATGAGCGCCGTAAGGAAATTGCCACTATATATATTAATAAGGTGAAGAATACCTTGATTGAGATTCCTCAGTGCGGCCGCGACAGTGTCTGGCATATCTTTCCCGTACTTTGTAAACGTCGTGACGAACTGAAGAAATATCTGGCTGAGGGGGGCATAGAAACAGAGATTCACTATCCCATTCCCCCTCACCGGCAGCGTTGCTATGCTTCCTTCGGCCATTTGTCATTTCCTGTTGCCGAGCGCATCCACCGTGAGGAACTGAGTATTCCGTGCCATCCGGCCATGACAAACGAAGAGGCCGGCAATGTTGCCGACCTCCTTAATGCGTTTTGTTAAAAAATGCTCGTTAGTCCAGTAGTAATGCACTTCAGCGATTCGTTTTTCGTATAGTGTCGTAGTCTGTTAAAAACACGGTAGTGCTAGCAGTTGGTACATTAAGGTTCGAGCCAGACGCTCGTGTCCTTTGTCGTTAGGATGTAAACGGTCGTTAGTGGCACTCTTAAAATACTGGGCGTGTTCGTCCATCATAGGATACAATCCGCTGACGGCATTTAGATCAATGACAGGCAGAGACCAGATGTTGCCGGCTTCTTTGACAGCCTGAATATATTCATCTAAATAGATGCCGCACTGGTTGGTGTAGTCTTCCGTGCACTGCCAATTCTTCTCGTTGGCATAGAAACCTGCACGGTGAATGGGGGTCAGCAATACAATCTGCTTGGTGGGGTACAGGCGCTTTAGCTTGTCTATGGCAATGTTGATGCGTCCGCGGAAGGTGCTCTTGTCCATGATCATGTAGCGACGCTGGCGAGGTACCATCTTTTTGGGTTCTCCATGACCGTACATCACTTCTTCGGAATGCTCTTCATACCATTCGCCAATTTTAACACCATTATTATAGTCGTTGGTGCCCATGAATATCATAATGGCATCGACGTCGTCGCCGTGCTCAACTTGTAATTTGTCTGTTTGTCTTGGTATGTCATCCCACTGGCGTCCGCTGACTGCATAAACGTAGGGGGTAATGCCTAACCACTCTTGCAGGTAGTGCCAGTACTTCTTTTTAGAACCGCTGTTACGCGGGTCAGTTATCGAATCGCCAAAATAAGCTACACGTTTCTGCATCCACGGATGGGTGAATGTTGACTGGTAAGTGGCAGTGTTGAACTGCGAAACGGAGGACTGAGCATTGGCAGTTCCGCATAGCAGAACTGCCAATGTCAAATGTATAAAATGTCTTTTCACTTTTCTTTTTTAATATTCTATGACGGCAGGCAATGCCTTGGCTTGGTCAATCATCTTTTGTATTTCTGAGACAGCAGGTACGCGGTTGGTCAGATTCTTTGTTGCGTTCACTTCTTCCAGTTTCTTCTGAAGATTCTCGGCAACACGGTGCTTCAGTTCTTTCACTGTATCTACACCACAGGCCTCCAGTAACTCTGCAAACTGAGGACCTACGCCATTGATACGATATAGGTCGCAGTGGTTGGTCCACTTTAGAATCAGTTTGCCACTAATGCCTGTCTCTGTTTCCAAGGCTTTGCGGCCTGCGGGCTTGGCACATTTCTCTAATAGTTCAGCATCGGTCTTAATACCAGCTGCCATTAACTTCTCAGCGTAGACTTCTCCTACACCCTCAATGTCAATTACTTTGTAAGTCATAAATCTTAGATGTTTAGGTTATTCAATTGAAAATGCACTTTGCATTTACAGGGCAAATATACGGATTTTTATTCGCGTTAACAAGTTTTTTATTCTTTTTTAATATAAACATTTGCAAGAGGACGATTTATTCTGTATCTTTGCTCCGCAAAACAACCAATTAATATTTATCAACAATGAATTATCAGGATTTTGAACTGAAAGAGTATTCCTCTGTTAACGAACGTGCGTGGGAGGTCAGTCAGGCTTTCCCCGTACTGATGAGAAAAGTATATGTTTGGATGTCATTGGCACTGGCCATTACCGGCTTCACGGCTTATGGCGTAGCTACCAGTCCAGGCTTGATGCAGGCTATTTATGCTAACCAGTTCTTCTTTTGGGGACTGATTATTGCTGAATTCGCGTTAGTCATTGGGGTTAGCGCAGCTATCGACAGACTGTCACTGGCTACGGCTACGCTGATGTTCATTCTTTATTCTGTTATTAATGGGGCGTTGTTGTCATATATCTTCATCGTGTACACCGCTTCGTCTGTTTCCACGGCGTTTTTTATCACCGCAGGCACGTTTGCAGCAATGGCACTTTATGGCTATACTACTAAAACGGATCTGACTTCTTGGGGAAAACTGTTACTGATGGCGTTGATAGGTCTCATCATAGCTACGTTGGTTAATGTCTTTGTCAAGAGTTCCACGTTTGATTTGATCCTTAGTTATGTAGGTGTTCTTATCTTTGTCGGACTTACGGCATACGACTCTCAGAAGATTAAGCAGATGCTACTTGAGGCTCCGGATGCAGGAGAAGCTGCACAGAAAGTGGCGCTCCTCGGAGCACTCTCGCTATATTTGGATTTCATTAACTTGTTCCTCTATCTTTTGCGAATTTTCGGAAAAAGAGAATGATTCCCTATATATAATAAGGTGTATATTTGTATTATTGTCATGTAAAGCGAAAACTTTTATATTTTTTGAAAAAAAAGTCTGAAAAGTTTTGTTGGTTTGGAAAAAAGCCGTACCTTTGCATCCGCTTTCGCGCTAAACCGGCGCGGTGAGCAATAAGCAAGAAAGAGTTCTTTGAGAGTCTTACATAAAACAGAGAATAGTAGTACAAGAAGCGAAGTATTATATACTTCGGGTATAGAAAAAACCGTTAATTCTTTGACTACCGGATAGAGCGTTCTGAGCATACAGATAGAATTGGTATCTGCCTGTTTTTTTATTAGGTAGTATATCGTTAGATTTATAAATTTTACAATGTAGAGTTTGATCCTGGCTCAGGATGAACGCTAGCTACAGGCTTAACACATGCAAGTCGAGGGGCAGCAGGACGATA
>CACWFV010000044.1 GCA_902760315.1 uncultured Bacteroidales bacterium
AGTTGACGAGATAGTAGTCATCTCCCACCCGACAGACGCTGGGGTCAGGATGGAAACCGGGAATAATAGGATTGTGCAGTTCCTGAGCCATCGTCAGCAACGCACATACGGTTGATAAGAGCAGAAAATAAAATCTTTTCATCTTTTTTAGTTATTAACGGCACAAAGATACGAAAAAAATAATTAACTTTGCACACATGATTGCAGAAAATCCTTACATCACTCAATATCCGGAACTGATGGCCGGCAAGACAGTGCTCTACTGCCACGGTTTTGCCAGCAGCGGACAGTCGGGTACCGTGGCCCGGCTGCGTGAGGTTATGCCGCAGGCCAAGGTTGTCGCACCCGACCTGCCCATCCACCCGGCAGAGGCTATGGTTCTGTTGCATGACATCTGTCGGCAAGAACAGCCGGCACTCATCTTAGGCACCTCCATGGGAGGCATGTATGCGGAACAGCTTTACGGATACGACCGCATCTGCGTGAACCCTGCCTTGGAGATGGGCGAAACCATGAGAACGCACGGCATGACGGGCACGCAACAATTCCAAAATCCGCGACAGGACGGCATACAGGAGTTCTATGTTGACAAGGCGCTTATCAAGGAGTATAAGGAACAGTCGGAACAGCGCTTCAGCGGCACTACCGACGAGGAACGCCGGCGCGTCTACGGACTCTTTGGCGACCAGGACACGACGGTAGACACATACGACATCTTCCGTGAGGCCTATCCGCAGGCGCTCCACTTCCATGGCGAGCACCGCATGAACGACCAGAGTTTCATGCACAGCGTGGTACCTGTTATCCGGTGGATAGACGACCGTCAGGAGCACCGCGAACGACCCATCATTTATATAGGTATGGAGACGATGGTTGACAACTACCGGAAACCGGCGGCATCGGTGCAGAAGGCTGTGCGCCAACTCATAGAGCACTACCAGGTGTATTTCGTGGCCGGAGACGAGGCCGCCACACAACCGTGGCTGGAGCAGTACATCGGTGTACCGGCCTGGCACCACCTCGTCGTCACCTGGCGACGCGACCTGCTCTACGGCGACTACCTCATCAGCCGGCAGAAAGAGGGCGACACCATGGCCACGCTGCTGGAATACGGCAGCGACACGTTCAAGACGTGGGATGACATCATAGACTACTTCTCGCACCTGGGCGGACAATAGCCCGTCACCGGCAAGAGGAGGACAACATGACCGAACAACCTAAATAACAAAATATGAAAAAGATTCTGTATTCGGTGGCAGTGATTGCCATCACCATGCTGGCAATGACCGCCTGCACGAGCAAGAGTGAGACCAACAACGAAGTAAACAATTTTCGCATCAAGAGAGGTACCAACCTAAGCCACTGGCTGTCGCAAAACAATGAAGACCGCGGCGAAGCGCGCCGGCTGCACATCCAGGAAGACGACTTCGCACGACTGGACTCACTGGGTTTCGACTTTGTACGCATACCCATTGACGAGGTGCAGTTCTGGGACGAGGAGGGCAACAAGCTGCAGGAGGCTTGGGACCTGCTGACCTTTGCACTCGACCAGTGTGGCAAGCACCACCTGCGCGCCATTGTCGACCTGCATATCATCCGCTCACACTATTTCAATGCCGTCAACGAAGGAGGGGCAGATGCCAACACGCTGTTTACCTCGGAGAAAGCACAGCAAGACCTCATCAACCTGTGGTACCAGCTGTCGGACGTACTGAAAGGCTACAGCAACGACTCCGTGGCCTATGAATTCATGAACGAGCCGGTGGCAGAAGACCACGAACAATGGAACCAACTCATTGCCAAGGTGCACAAAGCACTGCGCGAACGCGAGCCTCAGCGCACGCTGGTCATTGGCAGCAACCGCTGGCAAGGCTATGAGACCATGAAATACCTGAAGGTGCCGGAGGGCGACAAGAACATCGTGCTCTCCTTTCACTATTACAACCCCATGCTGCTGACACACTATGGTGCCTGGTGGACACCTATCGGCAAGTACACAGGCAAGGTAAACTACCCCGGCATACTGGTATCGAAGGAAGACTACGAAGCTGCGCCCGACTCACTGAAACCGGAACTGGAGCAGTACACGCAACAGGTGTGGGACATCAACAAGATTCGCGAGGACTTCAAGGACGCCATTGCCGTCGCCAAGAAGTACAACCTGCAACTGTTCTGTGGCGAGTGGGGCGTCTATGAGCCTGTAGACCGCGAACTGGCCTACAAGTGGACCAAGGACATGCTCAGCGTCTTTGACGAGTTTAACATTGCCTGGACGACTTGGTGCTACGATGCCGACTTTGGCTTCTGGGACCAGCAGAAGCACACCTTCAAGGACAAGCCCCTGGTGGACATGCTGATGCAAGCAAAAGGACTGGAAAAGTAAATACGGAAAAAGTGACTAATTGATAATATAGAAAAACAAACATGGCAAAGACATTCGGACATTTTGATGACCTGCACCGCGAGTACGTCATCACCGACCCAGCAACACCGTTCCCATGGATTAACTACCTGGGCAACGAAGACTTCTTCGGACTTATCAGTAATACGGCAGGAGGTTACGACTTCTATAAAGACGCCAAGTTCCGCCGCATCACTCGCTACCGCTATAATGGCGTACCGATGGACGCCGGTGGGCGCTACTTCTACATCAAGGATGGAGAAACCGTCTGGAACCCCGGTTGGAAACCCTGCAAGACACCGCTTGACAGCTATGAGTGTCGGCATGGCATGAACTACACCCGCATTACGGGCAGCAAGAATGGCGTCGAGGCTTCTGTGCTCTTCTTCGTACCCTTGCATTCATGGGCCGAGGTGCAGAAGCTGACGCTGCGGAACACCACCAAGGAGGTGAAGACGCTGAAACTCTTCTCGTTTGCTGAGTGGTGTCTGTGGAATGCGGCTACAGATATGGAGAACTTCCAGCGCAACTGGTCGACCGGCGAGGTGGAGATAGAGCGTCTCACTCTTGACGGCTCTTCTGTCGAACCCACCACCATCTATCACAAGACGGAATACAAGGAGCGCCGCAACCACTATGCCTATTACGCGCTGACCAATGCCAAGGCCGACGGCTACGACACTGACCGCGAGTCGTTCATCGGACTGTATAACGACTTCTCTAATCCACAGTGTGTCATGGCTGGCAAACCCGCCAACTCACTGGCTCACGGCTGGAGCCCCATAGCCTCTCACTATGTAGAGGTGACGCTGCAGCCAGGTGAGAAGAAGGACTTCATCTTCGTACTGGGCTACGCCGAGAACGAGCAGGAGAAGAAGTTTGAAGCAAACGCTCAACAATCTACTCCCAACGCTCAACTCATCACCTCGCTAGGCGATCTGGACCACACTATTATTAATAAGGAGAAGGCCCACGCCGTGATAGAGCGCTTCTCGACAGTAGAAGCTGTCGACGCTGCCTTCAAGGAGTTAGGCCAGTTGTGGGACGAACTGCTGTCGAAGTTCTCTGTCAAGAGCAGCGACGAGCGCCTCGACCGCATGGTCAACATCTGGAACCAGTACCAGTGTATGATTACCTTCTGCTTCTCACGCTCTGCCTCGTTCTTCGAGAGTGGCGTGGGCCGTGGCATGGGATTCCGCGACAGCAACCAGGACTTGGTGGGCTTTGTCCACCAGATTCCCAGTCGTGCGCGCCAGCGCATCATCGATATCGCGTCTACCCAGTTTCCTGACGGTGGCTGCTACCACCAGTACCAGCCGCTGACCAAGCGCGGCAACAACGACATTGGCGGCGGTTTCAACGACGACCCCTGCTGGCTCATCTTCGGTACGGTGGCATACGTCAAGGAGACAGGCGACTTCAGTATTCTCGACGAGCCCGTGCCCTTCGACAACCAACCTGGCAGCGAGGTGTCACTGTTTGAACACCTGCGCATCTCCTTCGACCATGTCGTCAACAACCTCGGTCCTCACATGCTGCCCCTAATAGGCCGTGCCGACTGGAACGACTGTCTGAACCTGAACTGTTTCTCGTGGGACCCCAACGAGTCGTTCCAGACGACAGAGAACAACAGCGAGGGTTCGAAGGCTGAGTCGCTGATGATAGCCGGCCTATTTGTATTCACTGGCAAGCAGTACGTAGAGCTTTGCGAGAAAATGGGTAAGCGCGAGGAGGCTCAGCGTGCCCAGCAGTGTATCGACGCCATGGTGGAAGCCGTCAAGAAGCACGGCTGGGACGGCGAGTGGTATCTGCGCGCCTATGACTTCTACGGCCACAAGATTGGTTCCAAGGAGTGTGAGGAGGGTAAGATTTTCATTGAGTCACAGGGCTTCTGCACCATGGCCGGCATCGGACAAGAGGAAGGCATGGTGGACAAGGCACTTGACAGTTGCAAGAAATATCTCGACTGCGAGCACGGCATGGTACTTAACAATCCCGCCTTCACCCGTTACTATGTAGAGATGGGCGAGATTAGCTCCTACCCTGCTGGCTACAAGGAGAATGCGGGCATCTTCTGCCATAACAACCCATGGGTGATTATCGGTGAGACGGTAGCCCACCGTGGTAACGACGCCTGGGAGCACTATACGAAGATATGTCCGGCATGGATCAAAGACCAGCAGCTGCACAAGGTGGAGCCATACGTCTACTGCCAGATGGTGGCCGGCAAGGATGCTGCCAAACCTGGCGAGGGTAAGAACTCGTGGCTGACGGGTACGGCAGCATGGAACTGGCTGACCATCACCCAGTACATTCTGGGCATCAAGCCTACCTTCGACGGCATAGAGATAGACCCTTGTATCCCGTCAACACTGAAGGAGTACAATGTACAGCGCACGCTGCGCGACGCTACGTTTGACATCACGGTGAAGAACCCTGACGGCAAGGAGAGCGGCATCAGCCGGATAGTGGTCGACGGACAACCCATCGCGGGCAACATCGTCAAGGCCACAGCAGGTCATCACACCATTGAGGTGACCATGTAGCGCACAAACCATCAGTAAAAGCCGGCCTTCGCGCCGGCTTTTCTGATGGATACAACAGAAAGAAAATCGCCCAGCAATAGCTGACAACACAGCACAAAAAACGCCTCGAACAGCAAGGACAGCTGTCGGGGCGCTTTCTATTTATGTTGTTAAACTACAGTCTTAGAAGTCCATCTTGTCCAGCTCGTCGCTGAAGTCCTTGGGCTCATGGTTCTCGGCGGGAGCCTGATACTCGTCGTTGCGCTCGCGACGCTCACCACGCTCAGGACGGGGACGACGCTCGCCATTACGCTCCGGACGGGGGCGACGCTCGCCACGATCAGGGCGCTCACCACGCTCGCGACGGGCGGGACGCTCCTGGTAGCCCTCAGGCTTCTCGATGAGCACACGGTGAGAGAGCTTGAACTTACCAGTCTTGGGGTCAATCTCCAGCAGTTTCACCTGAATCTTGTCACCCTCCTTGATACCAGCTTCCTCAACGGTCTCCAGGCGCTTCCAGTCAATCTCCGAGATGTGGAGCAAACCATCCTTGCCAGGCATAAACTCTACGAAGCAGCCATAAGGCATGATGCTGCGTACGGTGCCCTCGTAGACCTCGCCAACTTCAGGGATGGCGACAATGGCCTTAATCTTGGCAATGGCAGCGTCGATGCTCTCCTTGTTAGGACCGCTGACCTGAATCTTGCCAACGCCGTCTTCCTCATCGATGGTAATGGTAGCACCGGTGTCTTCCTGCATCTGCTGTATAATCTTACCACCAGGACCAATGACAGCACCGATGAACTCCTTCGGAATTTCGAAGGCCTCGATGCGGGGTACGTGGGGCTTCAGTTCCGGACGTGGCTCAGCAATAGTGTCGGTGATGCACTTCAAAATGTGCTCACGGCCAGCCTTGGCCTGCATCAGTGCCTTCTCCAGAATGTCGAACGACAGACCGTCGCACTTGATATCCATCTGGGTAGCGGTCAAGCCATCCTTGGTACCGGTGGTCTTGAAGTCCATATCGCCCAGGTGGTCCTCGTCACCAAGGATATCAGAGAGCACTGCGTACTTGTCTTCACCAGGGTTCTTAATCAGACCCATGGCGATACCTGATACAGGCTTCTTCATGGGAACACCGGCGTCCATCAGAGCCAACGTACCGGCACAGACAGTAGCCATAGACGAAGAACCATTAGACTCCAGAATCTGGCTCACTACACGAACGGTGTAAGGGAAGTCGGCAGGAATCATCTCCTTCAGAGCGCGCCAAGCCAGGTGGCCGTGACCAATCTCACGACGACCTACGCCACGCTGAGCCTTGGCTTCGCCCGTGCAGAACGGGGGGAAGTTATAGTGCAACAGGAAGCGCTGGTAGCTCTTGTCCAGCACGTCGTCAACGAGTTTCTCGTCGAGTTTGGTACCCAGGGTAACGGTGGTCAGCGACTGGGTCTCGCCACGGGTAAAGATGCTGCTGCCGTGAGGCATGGGAAGCGGAGATACCTCGCACCAGATGGGGCGGATGTCGGTAGTCTTACGACCGTCCAGACGAATGCCCTCGTCCAGGATGCAACGACGCATGGCGTCACGCTCTACGTCGTGGTAGTAGCGGTCCATCATGGCATCGTACTCCTCGTCGCTAATCTCGACGTCTTCGGCTGCTGTCGTGTCAGCAGCTGCTTCTGCTGCAGCCTTGCGCTCCTCGAAGAACTTCTCCTTGAAGTCGGTGAGCAGCTTCTCGAAGGCGTCGGCGCGGTCCTGCTTAGGCAGTGCCTGCTTGGTGATGTCGTAGGCGGGCTGATAGAGTTCCTTGTTCATGCGCTCGCGCAGTGCCTCGTCGTTCACCTCATGGTTGTACTCGCGCTTCACGTCCTTGCCCAATTCCTTGGACAGCTCAGCCTGCAGTTCGCACATGGGTTTGATGGCATCCATGGCAGCCTTCAGCGCACCCAGCAAGTCCTGCTCCGATACTTCCTTCATCTCGCCCTCCACCATCATGATGTTCTCGGCAGAGGCACCGACCATGATGTCCATATCGGCCTCCTTCATCTGCTCGAAGGTAGGATCGATAACATACTCACCATTGATAGGCATCGGGCTGGTCAACACCATCGGCGCTGAACAGCATTACGTTGACATAGACTTCTGCGTGATAGTTGGAGGGGAACAACGGACGGAGCACACGGTCGACCAGACGGCTTGTCAGGATTTCATTGTCCGAAGCTTTACCCTCGCGCTTGGTGAAGCCACCAGGGAAACGGCCTGCGGCGGCATACTGCTCTCTGTAGTCTACCTGCAGAGGCATGAAATCTGTTCCGGGAACTGCGTCCTTTGCGGCACAAACAGTAGCCAGCAACACAGTGTTGTTCATGCGGAGCATCACACTGCCGTCGGCCTGCTTTGCCACTTTCCCGGTTTCAATTGTGATGGTTCTTCCATCAGGCAATTGAATACTTTTCGTAATTACGTTCATCTTGATTATAACATCTAAAAAAATAAAAATACTGCGGCTTTGCGCAAAAAACTGTGCAAAGGTACACATTATTAATATAATAAACGAATATTCACCGCTAAATTATTGTTTTTTAGGAAAAAAGGTGTACCTTTGCAGTCAAATTTGAAAATAAGTCTATTAAACATGAAGAAATATCTGTTGATAACAATGGCTGCGTTGGCCATCGCATCGTGTAGTGAGAAAAAGTTCCACGTAGAGGGCTCCATCAGCAATGCCAAAGACTCTTTGCTGCTGTTTGAGCACGTCGGCATCGAGGATGTCAGCACCCTCGACTCCATCCGCCTGGATGCTGACGGCACTTTCAGTTTCAGCGGCGATGCCCACGAGGCTCCGGAGTTTTATCGCTTACGCATAGCCGGCCAGATTATCAACGTATCCATTGACTCCACGGAGACCGTTACCATCAAGGGCAGCTACCCGCAGATGGCTACCAACTATGAGGTCAGCGGTTCCGAAAACTGTCAGAAAATCAAGGAACTGTCGCTGAAACAGATAGACCTCTACCAGCGCGCCGTGGCCGTCAGCGAGAACGAGGATATGACCGTGGAGGCTACCAATGACAGCATTCTGAGCATGATCAAGCAATACAAGGAGACGGTGAAGAACGACTACATCTACGCAGCGCCCAACAAGGCCTACGCCTACTTTGCCCTCTTCCAGACTCTTGGCGACATGTTGCTCTTCAATCCGCGCACCGACCGTGACGACATCAAGGCTTTTGCCGCCGTTGCTACCAGCTGGGACAGCTACTATCCCAACTCTATACGAGGCACCAATCTGCATAACATTGCCCTGGAGGGCATGAAGAACATCCGTCTGAACGACGCCGCACAGCAGCAGACCATTGACGCTGACAAGGTGCAGACGGCAGGCATCATCGACATCACCCTGCCTGACAACAAGGGAAAGCTGCGCAAGCTGTCGGACCTGAAAGGCAAGGTCGTGTTGCTCGACTTCCACGTTTTCGCTGCCGACCAGTCGCCAGCCCGCATTCTCCAACTGCGCGAGCTCTACAACAAGTACCACGCCCAGGGACTGGAAATCTATCAGGTCAGCATTGACCCTGACGAGCACTTCTGGAAACAGCAGACTGCCGCACTGCCCTGGATTAGCGTCCGCGACTCCGAGGGTTTGCAGTCAGCGTCGCTGGCACTCTATAACGTCCAGGGACTTCCCGACTTCTTCCTCATTGACCGCGGCAACAACATCGTGGGGCGCGCAGCCAACATCAAGGACCTGGAGCAGCGCATCAAGAGCCTGCTGTAAGTCCGGACACCCTCATGGCTTCATACAACGAAATGACCGACGATGAACGAAGATTTTGACATCAGAGAGGAACAGCTGTCGTCTACCGAGAAAGAGTTCGAGAACGCACTGCGCCCGCTGGCCTTCAACGACTTCAGCGGACAGAAGCAGGTGGTGGAGAATCTGGAGGTATTCGTCGAGGCAGCCAAATACCGTGGCGAGCCGCTTGACCACGTACTGCTGCATGGTCCTCCTGGACTGGGCAAGACAACGCTCTCCAACATCATTGCCAATGAACTGGGCGTAGGTTTCAAGATCACCTCCGGCCCTGTGCTTGACAAGCCCGGCGACCTGGCAGGCATTCTGACATCGCTGGAGAAGAACGACGTGCTGTTCATCGATGAGATACACCGTCTGTCGCCTGTTGTTGAGGAATATCTCTACTCTGCTATGGAGGACTACCGCATCGACATTATGATTGACAAGGGTCCTTCGGCACGCTCCATTCAGATAGACCTCAACCCATTCACGCTGGTTGGTGCCACCACCCGCAGCGGACTGCTCACCGCCCCGCTGCGAGCCCGTTTTGGCATCAACATGCACCTGCAATACTACGACCCGGAGACGCTGCAGCGCATCATTGAGCGCTCGGCCAGTATCCTGCGTGTACCCATCACCACCGATGCGTCACTGGAGATTGCGCGCCGCTCGCGTGGTACGCCTCGTATCGCCAATGCCCTGCTGCGCCGTGTGCGCGACTTCGCACAGGTCAAAGGCACCGGGCGCATTGACTCCGACATCACGAAGATAGCACTGAAAGCGCTGAATATCGACCAGTACGGTCTCGATGAAATCGACAACCGCATCCTGCTGACCATCATCGACAAGTTCCGTGGCGGTCCCGTGGGCATCACTACCATTGCGACTGCCATCGGCGAGGACGCCGGCACCGTCGAGGAAGTCTACGAGCCTTTCCTCATCATGGAGGGCTTCATCAAGCGCACCCCGCGTGGCCGCATGGTCACAGAACTGGCGTACAAGCACTTCGGGCGCAATCCCTATAGTGGCAACATCATGGAACCAAGTCTTTTCGAATGAGAACAGGTATATTTGTAGGCAGTTTCAACCCCTTTACAGTAGGTCACGACAGCATCGTGACTAGAGCACTGCCGCTGTTCGACCGCCTGGTGATTGGCGTAGTGGGCGACCAAGTACATAAGCCCGACATGCCGAGTGCCGAGGAACGCATCAAAGCCATCGCCGACCTCTATCGTGACGAGCCGCGCATCGAGGTGAAGCCCTATTATGGCCTGGCAGTTGACTTTGCTCGTGCAGAAAACGCCCATTTCATCGTAAAAGGCGTACGTTCAGTCAAGGACTTTGAGTACGAGCGTGAGCAGGCTGACGTTAATCGCCAGCTTAGCGGCGTCGAGACCATCCTGCTCTATGCTGAGCCGCAATATTCGTCCATTTCATCGACCATGGTACGCGAGTTGCAGCATTTTGGCGTCGACGTCTCTCCCTATCTTCCCCATAAAAACCATTAGACGCATGATAACCTATTCAACGGAAAACGTCAAGTTCCCCAACATCAAGCGCCGCGAAACCACGGCATGGATACGGCGCGTTGCCGCCACCTACGGCAAGCGCGTCGGCGAGGTGGGCTACCTGTTTTGTGACGACGAGCACATTCTCAGTGTCAACCGCGAATACTTGCAGCACGACTACTACACAGACATCATCACTTTTGACTATTGTGAAGGTGACGTGCTCAACGGAGATCTCGTCATCTCACTGGACACAGTGCGCTCCAATGCCGAACTCTTCCACAAAGACTACGACGAAGAGTTGCACCGTGTCATCATCCATGGCATCCTGCACCTTTGCGGCCAGAACGACAAAGGTCCTGGCGAGCGCGAACAGATGGAGGCTGCAGAGAACCGGGCACTGGCAATGCGGTAAAGGGGTAATCTTTCTACGGCGATAAATAAAAGCTGTAATATTTGGTTATCTGACTGTTTTTTCGTACCTTTGCCGCATTATTAATAAGAATGCCTCCATGAAAGGAGTACGTCAACTCACCATTATCACCACTATAGTACTGTTCATCAGTACACTGTGCTCGTGCAACAAGGCGCAGCGCGAGGAACTGAAAGCCAGTCATGCCGACAGTCTCATCTTCGCTGCGGGGGCACTCATGCAGTACGACCGACTGTTGACGTTGGTAGATAGTTTCGAGGCTACTGGCGACATCAACAAACTCGACGCCTACCGATGGCGCGGCGCCTACTACTACCATCAGAAACAGTACCGCATGTCGGAGGTTTGCTTCCGAAAAGCCCTCGACAACGATGTCAAAACCGACTTCGACCAGCTGGTTTACAACAAGGTGGTGCGCCGCCTGTCAGAACTATTGGTGGTACGCGGCGACTACGAGGGTGCCTTACAGATAGCTGTACCTGCTATAGACAAAATGGATAAAACGGGCATCGGCTCCGATGTCGACTACGCCATACTCTACAACAATATCGGTGTATGCCAGCTCAACCTGGGACAAGACAAAGAGGCCGCTGAGAGTTTCGAGAAAGCACGCCAGAACTATCGCGAGCGCTGGGAAACAGATACCACCAGCCGCGGACTCCAAGAAGCCGTAGTGGGTACCGTCTACACCAGTCAGGCTTATATCAAGAGGCGTAATTACGAACAAGCCATCTATTGGACAAACCGTACGGAGATGCTGCTCGACGAGTATCGCCAGCGCCCAGACGCCCGCACTTCCTACTTTGACGAATACCAGGGGCGTATAGAAATCATGCGTGCCACAGCGTTGCAAGGGTTGGGACAGAAGAAATTAGCTAATGAAGCCTATAAGCGGTTCCAGCAGACTGCCTTCTCAAAGACCGGCACAGGGCGCATCCACGGCAACGACTATCTGGTGTCAGCGCGCCGCTACCGCGAAGCTGCCGACAACTATCGCTACTTGGACAAAGCCATGGCCGAACACGGATTGCAACCTACGCTAGACGTCATACAGCAATACATGCTACCCAAATGCCGCGCCAACTACGAAGCTCACCGGGCCGACTCAGCTAACGCCATGGGCAGACGCATACTCCACATCCTCGACTCGGCTATCACCCTGCAAAAGCAGAGTGCCTCGGCAGAGCTAGCCACTATCTACCACACCAACGAAAAAGAAAACGAACTGACCCGCCAACAGGCTGCCATGTCACGCCAGCAGTTTATCGCCGTAACGGGCATCATGCTGCTATTGCTCATCTTCCTCGTTGTTTACATCATCATACGACGCAAGGCCCAGCGACGCCTCACGGCTGCCCACGACAAGCTGGAGGAGGCTCACAGCAAACTGAAGACCGCCTACGGCCAGCTGGAGGAAACCACCAAGGTCAAGGAGCGCTTCGAAAGTGAGCTACGCATTGCCCGCGACATTCAAAACTCTATGGTGCCCAGCCAGTTCCCCACCCGCCCGGGGCTCGACATCCACGCCTCCATGACTCCCGCCAGAGAAGTTGGAGGCGACCTCTACGACTACCTGCTGCAGGATGACAAACTTTACTTCTGTGTGGGCGACGTCAGTGGCAAGGGCGTACCGGCAGCACTATTCATGGCGCAAGCCATCCGGTTGTTCCGCTCCATTGCCAAGCAACACCAGCTGCCGTCCACCATTGCCACGCGTATCAACGACGAACTCACCGAGGAAAATGAGCAGGGCATGTTTGTCACCATGTTCATCGGGCTCATCGACCTCTCTACCGGCCACATGCACTTCTGCAACGCCGGCCACAACCCACCTGTCTTTGCTGACGAGTTTCTGAAAATGGAGACTAATGCCCCCATCGGACTTTGGGAAGGCCTCGACTTCGTAGGCGAAGAGATTGACAACGTTAAGAGCAAGCCCTTCTTTATCTATACCGACGGACTCAACGAAGCCGAGAACCCTGCACAGGAACAGTTTGGCGACGAGCGCCTGCTGGAGTTTCTCCGCAATTGCCAATGCACCAGTGCCCAAGAGGTTGTCGAGGCCATCAGCACCGAAGTCGAGCGTCACCGCAACGGCGCTGAACCCAACGATGATATGACGCTGATGTATCTGAAAGTAGATTAGCAGCAAACACACACGCCCGAAGACAGAGAAAGCGAAAATGATGTTTCAACAAACAATTACACATATAATATTATAAGCAATTATGGCAAAGAAAGCACTACTGATGATTCTCGACGGATGGGGAATCGGAAAACATGGAAAAGGAGACGTTATCTACAACACACCCACACCTTATCTCGACTTGCTGACCGCCACTTCAGCCCACTCACAGCTCATGGCCAGCGGCGAGGACGTAGGACTGCCCGACGGTCAGATGGGCAACTCTGAGGTGGGACACCTCAATATCGGTGCCGGACGTATTGTCTATCAGGACCTGGTTAAGATTAACCGTGCCTGCAAGGACGGCTCCATCGTAGAGAACCCACAGGTGAAGGCCGCCTACACCTACGCCAAGGAGAAAGGCAAGAAACTACACCTCATGGGTCTATGCTCCGACGGCGGCGTACACTCCAGCCTTGACCACCTCTTCAAACTCATTGAGGTCGGCAAGCACTATGGTTTAAAGAACCAGACCTTCGTCCACTGCTTCATGGACGGCCGTGACACCGACCCCAAGAGCGGCAAGGGCTTCATCGAGCAGGTCACCAACGTCTGCGCTGCTAACGATGCCGCCATAGCCAGCATCGTGGGTCGCTTCTACGCCATGGACCGCGACAAGCGCTGGGAGCGTGTCAAGGAAGCCTACGACCTGCTGGTAAAGGGAGAAGGCAAGCAGTCGGCCGACATGCTGCAAGCCATGCAAGAGTCCTACGACGAGGGCGTCACCGACGAGTTCATCAAGCCTATCCACAACACGGCTGTCAACGGCTGTATCGAGGAGGGCGACGTCATCATCTTCATCAACTTCCGCAACGACCGCGCTAAGGAGCTCACCATCGTGCTCACCCAGCAGGACATGGAGGAGCAGGGTATGCATACTATCCCCGGCCTGCAGTACTACTGCATGACGCCCTACGATGCATCCTTCCAGGGCGTCCACATCCTGTTCCCCAAGGAGAACGTCGAGGACACGCTGGGCGAGTATCTCTCGCGTCAGGGCAAGAAGCAGTTGCACACCGCTGAAACCGAGAAGTACGCCCACGTCACCTTCTTCTTCAATGGTGGCCGCGAGCAGCCCTTCGAGGGTGAGGACCGCATCCTCGTGCCAAGCCCCAAGGTAGCCACCTACGACCTGAAACCTGAGATGTCGGCCTACGAGGTCAAAGACAAACTCGTCGGGGCCATCAACACCCAGGAGTACGACTTCATCGTCGTCAACTTTGCCAACGGCGACATGGTGGGTCACACCGGTGTCTACAACGCCATTGCCAAGGCTGTATGGGCCGTCGACAACTGTGTACGCGAGGTCATTGAGGCCGCCAAGAAGAACGACTACGAGGCCATCATCATTGCTGACCACGGCAATGCCGACAACGCCATCAACCCCGACGGCACGCCCAACACGGCTCACTCGCTGAACCCCGTGCCCTTCATCTACGTCACCAACAACAACTCAGCAACGGTGAAGGACGGCCGACTGGCCGACGTAGCTCCCAGCATTCTGCACATCATGGGCTTAGAGCAACCCAGCGACATGACGGGCGAATGTCTGATTACTGATTAAGCGATAACACAACAATAATAATTCTGCCGGTTCTTCACGAACCGGCAGAATTATTATTAGGGGAGAGAGTCTATCTCCAAATGCTCTTCAGGCTTCTGAACTCACACTTGCTTTCTGCACCCTCCACCGTTACTTGATTATATATGGACGATGGGAATACTAGATTAGTCATGTTTACGTTGGCAATCATTGCTCTTCCATCTCTGCGTCAAGGCGGTTTGCCCAGAGGTATTTGTCGGTTTCACGGGCAGCGACACCACTGAGCAGGATGAGGGCTATAAGGTTGGGGATGGCCATAAGTGCATTCATGCAGTCGGCAATGTTCCAGATGATGTCGAGGTCGATGATGCTACCGAAGAACAGGGCCACGATGTAGAGAATGCGGTAGAAGCGGTTGGTGCGCCGCCCCTCGATGTAGTTGACGGCACTCTCGCCATAGTAGCTCCAGCCAAGAATAGTGCTGAAGGCGAAGGTCAGGATGCCAAAGGTGAGCAGGGGTGCGCCGACATAGGGAATCTTGGAGAAGGCTACCTTGGTGAGCGCGGCACCGTCGGCATAGGTGATGTCGGGATAGGCCAAGATGCTGCTGACGAGAACCAATCCGGTGAGGGCACAGATGACGACAGTGTCCCAGAAGGTGCCGGTGCTGCTGACCAGTGCCTGTCGCACGGGGTTGCGCGTCTGAGCAGCGGCAGCCACGATAGGTGCGGAGCCCATGCCGCTCTCGTTGGAGAAGAGGCCGCGGGCTATGCCGTAGCGCGCCGCCATCATCACCGTGGCACCCACAAAGCCGCCACCGGCAGCGGAGGGGTTGAAGGCACTGTCGACGATGAGCTGGAGAGCGGGCCACACGTAGGCTCCATTGATGACAAGAATGACCAGGCAGCCCATGACGTAGAAGACGGCCATGAAGGGCACCAGCACACCACAGACGCGCGAGATGGACTTGACGCCACCCAGTATGACGGCTGCCGTCAACAGGCAGACGAAGACGCCAATCATCCAGGCGTCGACATGGAACGTCTCGCGCGCCAGTAGCGCAATGCTGTTTGCCTGTACGGTACAGCCGATGCCAAACGATGCCAGAGCGGTGAAGACGGCAAAGAGCACGGCGAGCCACTTCATGCCAAGTCCGCGCTCCAGAGCGTACATGGGGCCACCATACATCTGTCCGTTGGGAGCCTTGACGCGGTACTTCACGGCCAGCAAGCCCTCGGCATACTTGGTGGACATGCCGAAGATGCCCGTCAGCCAGCACCACAGGACGGCACCAGGGCCACCCAAGGCCACGGCGGTAGCCACGCCGACGATGTTGCCCGTACCGATGGTGGCGGCAAGAGCTGTGGCGAGAGCCCCGAACTGGCTGACCTCGCCGGCAGCGCCAGGGTCTTTCTTGACAGAAAGACGAATGCCCGTCAGCAGTTTACGTTGCGGGAAACGCAGTCGCACGGTCAGGAACACGTGGGTGCCCAGGAGCAGGATAATCATGGGCCACCCCCAGAGGAAGCCGCTCAGCAGCGAGAAGAAGGCGTTGATGGTTTCCATGTTGGTCGTCAGCGGATGGTTACGAGAACTTGATGGTGCCTTGAACGACCTCAGGTTGCGACTCCGGCTTCTGCTGTGGGTCCTCGCCGGAGGCCTGCTGATAGATGCTGTCCAGTATCTCGCGCGTACGCTTGTAGGTGGGTGTCTGCTCTACGGCCGAGATGACGTCGTCGTTGTCGAGGTCCTCCGAACGGAACAGGAAGATGTGTGGACGGCGCTTGTAGCGCTTGTTAGAGCCGTCGCTGCCATAGAAACGGTTACGACGGTCCTGGCGCTGGGCTTCCTTCTCCTGTTCGGCAGCGATGCGTGTTGCCTCCTCCTGCGTATTGTGGCGCTGGCGGTGCGACGACATGCCATCGACGCTGTCGATGCCGAAGCCGGTAGCCAGGATGGTCACCTTGACGCGCTTGCCCAGTTCGGGGTCGGTGGCCAATCCCCACTTGATTTCGAAGTCGTTGCCAAACTTGCCCATGAAGTCGTTGACGTCGTTCATCTCCTCCATCATCAGCGACTCCTTGCCATCCTTGCCGCCAGAGAAAGAGATGGAGAGCAGTATCTTCTTAGAGTTGAAGACGTCGTTCTCGTTGAGCAGCGGTGAGTTGAGCGCATCGTCAATGGCTTTGCGCACACGGCCCTCGCCCTCACCATAGCCGGTTGACATGATGGCCACGCCACCGTCCTTGAGTACTGTCTTGACGTCGTTGAAGTCGAGGTTGATAAGTCCGTGGACGGTAATGATCTCGGCAATAGACTTGGCGGCCACACTCAGCGTGTCGTCGGCCTTGCCAAAGGCATCGAGTACGGTCAGTTCGGGATAGATTTCACGCAGTCGCTCGTTGTTGATGACCAGCAATGCGTCAACGTGCTTCTGCATCTCTTCGACACCGTCCAGTGCCTGGTCAATCTTGCGGTCGCCCTCAAAGCGGAAGGGTATGGTGACGATACCCACGGTCAGGATGCCCATCTCCTTGGAGACGCGTGCAATGACAGGAGCAGCGCCGGTGCCCGTGCCACCACCCATGCCGGCCGTGATGAAGGCCATGCGGGTACCATCGTTAAGCATGTTTTTAATATCGTCAATACTCTCTTCGGCAGCGGCACGAGCCTTTTCGGGTTTATTGCCGGCACCGAGTCCCTCCTTACCCAGTTGAAGATGAACGGGTACAGGCGAGTCGTTGAGTGCTTGGTTGTCGGTATTACAGAGTACAAAACTCACGTCGTGGATACCCTCACGATACATGTGGTTAACGGCATTGCCGCCACCGCCACCGACACCGATTACTTTGATGATGCTATTCTCCTTTTCGGGCTCACCGAAATCGAGTAGTATGTTGTTGTCTGCCATAGTCGTTGTTTTTTCTGATTATTCTGATTACTCCGATTACTCCTCTTCGTCCCCCACAATCTCGGCGGCGGCCTTCTTAATCCAGCGGCCGAACTTGTTCCAAGTGCTGTTCTCCCGACGAAGACGCTCTTGTTCGCGAGCCTCCTCTTCGGCCTTCTCGCGCGCCAGTCGTTCCTCTTCTTCCTTTTTACGCTGAGCCTCCTCCTCGGCACGGCGAATCTCCTCAGCCGTACGCACCACGCCGGCCGGTGTCTCTGTGGCTTGACGGGCGCGACGCTGCTCAGGAGTATCGGCTGGTGTCTTCGGTTGCGCAAACAGGTCGCCATTGGGGTCAAAGTCGCTGCCGGCACAGTTGATATCGCCCTTAGCCAGCAAGCCCAGTACGGTATTCATGCGGCCGTCGTGGACGTTGATATCGGCAATCTGGGAGGAAATGGTTTGCGTGACAAACTTCGCCAAACGGATTTTCTCGACGTGTGTATAGTTTTGGAAAGCCTTGGCAATATCCTTCATGTTGCAGCCGCCACCAGTGATGACGATGCCGCCCAGCAACTTGTCCCAATACTCCTCAGGTACCTGGCACCAGACGTTGGCGATGATTTCCTCCAGACGGCCCTCGACAATTTCGATGAACTTACGCGAATCCACCTGACGATCCTGGTCGATAGAGTATTTCAGGTTGTTGTCGATGTCGTTATTATCTGTAAAAGCACTGCCGTACTTGATCATCATTTGCTCGGCCACACGTTCCTCCATCTGGAGCGAGGCAATGTCCTTGACAATGTTGTTAAAGCCCAGCGGAATGACCACCAAATGGCGCAGAATGTTTTTAGAGTAGACGCTGACGGTAGTGGTGTCGGCTCCCAGGTCAACCAATGCACAGCCAGAGCGACGCTCGGTCTCCGTCAGCACGCTGTCTGCCAGTGCACGTGGTGCCAGATACATCTCGGCTACGTTGATGCCGGCATTCTCGAAGCACTTGTTCAGATTTTTGTAGAACGTCTTGCGCTGTAGAATGTTCAGGAAGTTACCCTCGACGTGCGAACACTGTATGCCCACGGGGTCAAGCTGATACTGCGCGTCAACCTTGTACTCCTGCACGGCGGCGTCCAGAATTTCCTGGTCGGGGTAGTTGATGTTACGGTTGGAGTCCATCAGCTCAATGACCATGTCCTGCGTGACGAGGGTCTCGTTGGGCAGGTCGCGAGCAACGATGTTGTTAACAGAGCGGATGGACTGACCAGAGACACCCACATAGACTTGGGTTATGGTGGTCTTAAGTTGCTTCTGCAGACGGCTGACGATGTTGGTCAGGCTCTGGGCGGTCTTGTCGATGTTGTAAACGACTCCCTTGCGGATAAACGAGGAAGAGTCCTCCTTGACACAAGCCAGCACCTGAATGCTGCCGTCAAGGTTCTTCTTACCGGCAATACCGGTAATCTTGGACGATCCCAGTTCGATGGCTACAATAAATTCCTTTGGCATGTCTTACATATTTTTAGTTTTTCTTTTTTTGCATATAATCTGGTTGTCAAATTCGACGCTGATGTAAGAATATTTGTTCCAGCCTGCCTGTGAAAGGCCGTACTTATAGAACTTCTCCAGTCGCGTCAGCTTGCGTTCAAGATTGGTGGGGCTACCCAAATAGACAATATGGTCGCCCACACGAGGCACCATCTCAACGGTGCCGTCGGACAGCACGTGGAGTTGCTCCACCTGGCTGCTCCACAGAGGTGACTGAAGCAGGAAACGCCCCATGGCCTTCAAAGCGGTAGTAGCATACTGCCGACTGATGGAGCCGGTGGCTATGACCAGATTGCTGGCAAAGCGCGTGTTGGGCATGATTTTACCTTGCTCGTCGACGTAATAGTCGTCACCATTGTCAGCCTTGACGCGGATGACGGGCAGCCGCTGGTTAATGACAATGTTGACATGACCCGTCTGAGTCTTGTAACACTGCGCACTGCTGACAAAAGGATTGCGTAGCAACTGTTCCTCAATGGCTCGTACGTCGACATGGCTCATCTGGTCGCCCACGGGGTAGCACCGGGTACGCTGAAGGAGAGTCTTGATTTCCTCTTTATCCAGGAAACCATTGACCGCCCCATCGCTGATGACGATGTTGACTTCGCGACAGACATTGTCTGATTCGTCAGGTTGGTTGAAGGCGGTGACGGCCAGCACGAGGTAGGCCGCCAAGACGATGTCGACCACCACAAGGGCTGAGTGTTTCCAATTGATAGTCACGGTTCTGAACTATTATTGTTTTGTTTTATCTTTCAATATTCTGGTCATTTCCGGCACCAGGTTGTCCAAGTCGCCAGCACCCAGCACGATGAGCACGTCGAAGTCACGCTGCTTGACAAGCGACAGTACGTCAGACTTGTTGATGAGCTGACGCTCAATGCCAGGACGCAGATGGTCGTAGATGAGCCGTGAGGTGACGCCCTCGATGGGCGCTTCACGGGCAGGATAGATTTCGGTGAGGATAACTTCATCCAGTAAGCTCAGCGCGTCGGCAAAGTCACGGTAGAAGTCGCGCGTGCGAGTATAAAGATGTGGCTGGAAGATAGCCGTAATCTTGCGGTCTTTGTACAACTCGCGAATGCTGCGCGCACTCTGCAGAATTTCCTTCGGGTGGTGAGCGTAGTCGCTGAGGAATACCAGCCGGTCGGTCTTGATCTTGAAGTCGAAGCGACGTTCCACACCGCTATAGGTCTTCAGCCCTATGCGCAGTTCCTCGGCAGTACAGCCTGCCAACTGAGCCATGGCCATGGCTGCCACGCCGTTTTCGATGTTGATGGGAACGGGTTGGCCTAGTTCGACGTTCTTCACACGCTCGATGGGCGAAACGAAGTCAAAAGTGATGCGGCCATTGGCTATACGAATGTTCTCGGCATGGAAGTCACCTTCGGTGAGCGAATAGTCGTAGCGCCGCACTCCGTCGGGCAGCGACTCTTGCATCTCCAGACCGCGGTGAATGATGAGCGCTCCTTCTGGCTGGATGAGTTCTGTATAGTGGCGGAAACTCTCCAGGTAGGCCTCCTTGGTGCCGTAGATGTCAAGATGGTCGGGGTCTGTAGACGTAATGACGGTCATATAGGGGTTGAGCCAATGGAAGGAACGGTCAAACTCGTCGGCCTCGATGACAACGTAGTCGGAGTCGGAGAGAATATAGTTCGTGCCGTAGTTCTTGGAGATGCCGCCAAGGAAGGCATTGCAGTCCAGGTGGCTCTGGTGCATGATGTGGGCACACATGGTCGACGTGGTGGTCTTGCCGTGAGTGCCGGCCACACAGAGACCCTTGTGCTGACGGGTCAGTGCACCCAACACCTGGGCACGCTTCTGTATATCGAAATGATGCTCACGGAAGTACTGGAGTTCCTGGTGGTCGGCGGGGATGGCTGGCGTATAGACAACCAGACAACTCTCCGGGTTACGACAAACGCGGGGTATCTCGTCAACGCTCTCTTCGTAGTGAATGAGCATGCCCTCTTTCTCCAGTTGGCGGGTTAGCGTGCTGGGCGTCTTGTCGTAGCCGGCAACCACCAAGCCTTGTTTGATGAAATAGCGTGCGATAGCACTCATGCCAATGCCACCAGCACCGATGAAATAAACTGCTTTTATATCTTTAATATCCATAATTGCTTGTTGTTCTGATTAACGGGGTTGATTAGCCAATTTCAGTACTTCCTTGGCGATGATGTCCGCAGAGGCAGGCAGTGCCAGCTTCAGGATGTTTTCACTGAGGCTCTTCAGCTGTGTAGCGTCGTTGACGGTGCGAATGGCCAGTGGAATCAGCTGTGCATCGGCCTCAGCGTCCTTAACATAGAGGGCTGCCTGTTTGTTGACCAGCGCCAGGGCGTTCTTTGTCTGGTGGTCTTCAGCCACATTGGGCGAGGGTACCAGGATGACTGGTAAGCCCAACAAACAAAACTCGCTGATACTGCCTGCACCGGCACGGCTGATGACGAGGTCGGCGGCTTTATAGGCAGCACCCATGTCGCTAATGAAGTCGGTGACCACCAGGTTCTCCGGCTTGTTGTCCTGCAGGCGTCGGGCTATCTCGGCGCTATAGTATTTACCTGTCTGCCAGATAAACTGAACGTCATCGTGCTGACGAATGAGGTCGAGATGGCGCAACACACTCTCGTTGATGGTACGGGCACCCAGCGAGCCACCAACCAGAAGGACGGTACGCTTCGCAGGGTCGAGCGAGAAGCTCTTCAGAGCCTCCTCACGTGTAACAGTGGTTTCGAGCAACTGCTGGCGCACGGGATTTCCGGTCAGCAGGATTTTCTCGGCAGGGAAGAAGCGCTCCATGCCTTCATATGCCACGCAAATCTTCGAGGCGTGCTTGGCCAGCGTCTTATTGGCCAAACCTGCGTAGCTATTCTGCTCTTGCAGCAAGGTAGGAATACCCAGCGCATTGGCCGCTCCCAAAGCAGCACTGCTGGCATAGCCACCTACGCCAACAGCAACCTGAGGCCGGAACTGGCGCAGCAGTTTCTTGGCCATGTGCTTGCTGCGCAGGTAGTCAATGGCTACACCAATGTTGCCGGGCTTCCACAGCGGGCGCAGGAAACCACGAATGGGCAAACCCTCGATATCATAACCGGCAGCTGGAACGCGCTGCATCTCCATACGGCCCTGTGCTCCGACAAACAGTATCTTGGCGTCGGGACGCATAGCCTTGATAGCATTGGCGATGGACACGGCAGGGAAGATGTGGCCTCCCGTACCGCCACCACTGATAATGACTCTTAACTCGTTACTCATATTTCTCTTTATTCTCTTCTTTTTCTGTTTTTGTTTTCGCCGAACGGCTCACACTAAGTATGGCACCTATATAGGCGCAATTGATGATGGTTGACGTACCACCCTTGGAAATTAACGGCAACGGCTGGCCTGTGACTGGCGCCAAACCTACGGCCACCATCATATTGAAAATGGCCTGAATGACCAGCAACAATCCCAACCCCATAGCCAGGAAAGCGGGGAAGTTGTTCTCACAGCGGCTGGCAATACGGGCGCAACGGTAGAGCAGGAAAATGTACAGACACAGGACGAAAAAGGCGCCGAGGATGCCAAGCTCTTCAATGATGATGGCATAGATGAAGTCGGAGAATGCTTGCGACAGAAAGTCGCGCTCGGTACTCTTGCCGGGGCCTTTGCCTATGATGTCGCTGGAGACAATGGCAATATTGGCATGGGCCACCTGAGCGTCCTTGTCAAGGTCGTACTCCTGGGGCGAGGGCTGGGATTTGCCAAACTTCATGATACGGCTCTTCCAGGTATCGGCACGGTGGAACACCTTCTCGACGACATTCTTGCTCTTAGGCTGTGTATCCACCTGTTCGACCTGCGCCAATTGGTTTTCATCGGCATTAAGGTCGTGACCAACAAGAAAAATCATGGAGAGCACTAAGGCAAACATCACGACGAGCGTAGCGGTCAGCTTGGCCAACTGACGCATGGGCACCAAGCCAATGAACATCATGAAGTAAACCACAACAAAAAGCATGGCTGCTGTTGACAGGTTCTCCAGACCTATGAATAAACACGCCGGAAGGGTGAGGCGCATGATCCACTTGAAGGTGTTCTTGTCGGCGCCGTCCTCACGCTGCATGGCGGCTAGTATCTGTGCCACAGCCAACACAACAGTGCCCTTGGCTATCTCTGAGGGTTGGAAGGTTAAGCCAAACAGACTGATCCATCGTCCGGCGTCGCCCACCTTGGTACCGGCCAGCCACACCCAAATTAGGGTGACGGCAGAAAACAGCAAGAGGAACGGTGTCATCAGCTTGAAGTAGCGACAGGGAATGTTCAACGTGATGATGGCTACCACAACGCCAATGAATATCGTTCCTGCATGATAGATAATAGGACCAATATAGTTCTGGCTCTTATAGGTAAGTCCACTGGAAGCTGAGAACACTTCCACAAGACTTACCATACAGAGGAAGAAGAAAATCATCCAAACGACTTTGTCTCCCTTGAATATATTGCCTATTTTCTTGTTCATAGATTTCTTACCAATGTCTTGAATTGCTCACCGCGATCCTCCATGTTCTTGAAAAGGTCGAAGCTGGCACAACAGGGCGACAACAAAACCGTCATGCCGGGTTCGGCCATCTCGTAGCAGGCCTCTACGCACTCCTTCATGGAGTGGGTGTCGCGCACGGGAATGCCTAATCCGTCGAAGTTGTCGTGCAACTTCTGGTTGTCAGCACCCAGATATACCAATCCAGCACATTTCTCCTTGACCAGCGGTTTGATAGGGTCATAGTCGTTGCCCTTGTCCTTGCCGCCAATAATCAGGATGGTCTTCGTCTTCATCGACTCCAGCGCATACCAGCAGGCGTCGACGTTGGTGGCCTTAGAGTCGTTGACATACTGCACGCCACGCACGGTACACACCTTCTCCAGGCGGTGTTCTACGCCGGGGAAATCGCTGAGCGACTGGCGGATGACGTCTTTCTTGATGCCGGCAATGTTTGTAGCTATGCCTGCAGCCAGTGAGTTGTATATATTGTGTTTACCTGTAAGACTGAGGGCTTCCTGTTCCATATTGAATGGCTCCGGCTGTTCGATGGTGTACTGTCCAGCCTCGATATAACCGATGGAACCTTTCTCCTTCAGCTCAGAGAACGGATACTGGATAGCCTGGATGTCATACTTCTCTAACTCTTTTTTGATAATAGGGTCGTCGTTCCAGTAGATGAAAGCGTCCTGCGGCGTCTGGTTCCTAATAATGCGCATTTTAGCATCCACGTAGTTCTGCATCTTGAAATCATAGCGGTCCAGATGGTCGGGTGTGATGTTCAACAAAATGGCGATATTGGCGCGGAAGTCGTACATGTTGTCTAACTGGAATGAGCTGAGCTCAATGACGTAGTAGGCATGAGGATCCTCGGCCACCTGCAGCGCCAGCGAGTTGCCAATGTTGCCGGCCAAACCTACGTCGTAACCCGCATTCTTGAAGATATGATAGATGAGTGACGTGGTGGTGGTCTTACCGTTCGAGCCGGTAATACAAATCATCTTGGAGTCAGTATAGCGCCCGGCAAACTCAATTTCGCTGATAATGCCGATGCCACGCTGCTTGATTTTTTGAATCATCGGTGCTGTTTCGGGAATACCTGGACTCTTGATAACCTCGTCGGCAGTCAGTATGCGTTTCTCCGTATGGTGACCTTCTTCCCACGCAATCTGGTGGTCGTCAAGTATTTTCTTATACTTGTCGCTGATGTTCGACAGGTCACTGACAAACACCTCAAAACCTTCTTTCTTGGCCAGCACAGCAGTTCCTGCGCCACTCTCGCCGGCTCCTAATACAACTATTTTGCTCATCTTACTTTCAGTGTTATGATTGTTAATGCGGCTAATATGATGGTGGTAATCCAGAAACGAACGGTAATCTTCGACTCGTGGAACGGACGGTGGGGCCAACCCTTCAGGATATAGTGGCTGGTAGCATCAAGCTGGGAGTCGAGCCGGCGGAAGGTGTCGTGGATAGGTGTAGCACGGAACACACGCACACGCTTGCCCTTGCGCTTTTGTATCTTAAACCACTGGGTTTGGATGATGACGCTCAGACTCTCGATGAAGAAAATGCCACAAAGCAGGGGCAGCAGCAGTTCCTTGTGAATGATGACAGCACAGACACCAATGATGCCGCCGATAGCCAGCGAACCGGTATCGCCCATGAAGACCTGGGCGGGATAGGCGTTGTACCAGAGGAAACCTATCATGGCTCCGATGAAGGCGGCCAGGAACACCACCAGTTCTTGCGAACCAGGAATATACATGATGTCGAAATAGGCCGCATAGACAATATGCGACGATACATAGGCAAAGATGGCTAACGCCACACCAATGATGGCGGAGTTGCCGGCACACATGCCGTCCATGCCGTCATTGAGGTTGGCACCGTTTGACACGGCCGTCACCACCAGGATGGTCATGATGACGAACAACACCCAACCGGCCGCTACCTTGTACTTACCGCAAAACGACATCACGTCGGAGTAGTTCAGATTGTGGTTCTTGATAAAAGGTATCGTCGTCTTCAGCGACTTGACGGCCTGCGGCTGGTGCTTCACGACGACCTCCTGATTCTGCTGTGCTACTGAGACGTTCTCACGGACAACTGCATCAGGACTGAGCCAGAGTGTCAATCCCACAATAAAACCTATCGACAACTGACCGATAATCTTATAGCGACCTTTCAGTCCTTCCTTGTTTTTGCGGAATATCTTGATATAGTCGTCCATGAAGCCAAGAAAGCCCAGCCACAACGTGGTGGCTATCATCAGCAACAGATAGACGTTGCGCATACGTCCCAGCAGAAGCACCGGCACCAGGATGGACACAATGATGATGATGCCACCCATCGTGGGCACGCCCTTCT
Organism: uncultured Bacteroidales bacterium; assembly: GCA_902760315.1. Classification (GTDB taxonomy): domain Bacteria; phylum Bacteroidota; class Bacteroidia; order Bacteroidales; family Bacteroidaceae; genus Prevotella. Next base: position 25,719 of record CACWFV010000044.1, read on the forward strand.
TCTCCACACCAAAGGGGTCGATGCTTGGATCACGGGCAGTCTCCGAAATGTTACGACGTTTCATCCACTTGATAAAGTACTCACCAAACCATGCAGAACGAGATGTACGACCAGATGTGGGCACCCGGTATATTGAACTGTTCGAGGAATCTGAAGATGTAATATAACATAATCTTTCTTTTTATCGTTATTGCGTTATAACGTTATTTCGTTATTACGAGAGGCCAAAGATCTCGCGAACTACCTCGCGGTCGTCAAAGTGGTGCTTTACTCCCTTGATTTCTTGATAATCCTCATGACCCTTGCCGGCAATGAGGATGACGTCGCCCTTCTCGGCCATCATACTGGCGGTACGGATAGCCTCTTTGCGGTCAACAATACTTACCACCTTCTTCATTTGCTTCTGGTCGAGACCAGCCAGCATGTCGTTGATAATATCCTGGGGCTCCTCGAAACGGGGATTGTCGGAAGTGATAATAACACGGTCGCTCTGTTTGACAGCCTCCTGAGCCATCAACGGACGCTTACCCTTGTCACGGTTACCACCAGCACCGCAGACTGTGATAATCTTGCCCTGCTTACCCTCCATCACTTCGTGAATGGCATTAAGCACATTCTCCAGTGCATCGGGGGTATGGGCATAATCGACAATAGCTGTTATACCTTCTTCTGAACGAATGGGTTCCAGACGGCCTGCAACACTCTTCAATGTGCTGAGTACCACGAGAATATCCTCTGGCTTCTTGCCCAACATAATTGCAGCACCATAGACAGCTAACAGGTTGGAGACATTGAACTTTCCGATGAATTGTACGCCAACTTCCTGACCATTGATATCCAGGTACATACCTTCGAAATGGCACTCAATGATGCGAGCACGGAAGTCGGCCATGCACTGTACGGAATACGTCTTCACCTGTGCTTTACAGTTCTGTACCATCACACTGCCGTTTTTGTCGTCGGCATTGGTAATGGCGAAAGCATCCTTTGACAGTCCATCGAAGAAAGCCTTCTTGGCATCACGATAGTTCTCAAAGGTCTTATGATAGTCCAGATGGTCGCGTGTCAGGTTCGTAAACAGACCACCTGCAAACTTCAAACCGCCAATGCGTTGCTGGGCAATGGCATGGCTGGAACACTCCATAAAGGCATATTCACAACCTGCCTCTACCATCTGGTGTAGCAACTTGTTCAGTTCAATAGGGTCGGGGGTAGTATGGTCGGCAGGGATTGCCTCGCCCTCGATGTAGTTGCACACTGTAGAGAGCAGACCGCACTTGTGGCCGAATTTACGGAACATATTATATAATAAGGTGGCGATGGTTGTCTTACCATTGGTACCTGTAACACCCACCAGCTTCAAATGTTGTGAGGGCTCGCCATAGAACACAGTAGCCACTGGACCTACAGCCGCCTCTGTTGAAGCGACCTGCACATAGGTGATGTTCTCAGCGCTTTCCGCGCTAAAACCCTCGGGCAGGTCCTCGCACAGCACAGCCACAGCTCCCAGCTCCAATGCTTTGGGGATAAAGCGGTGGCCATCCGTCTGTGTGCCTTTGATAGCCACAAAGAGATGTCCCTTCTCAATCTTGCGTGAATCGATGTTCACACCAGTGATGTCTACTTCAGCATTACCAACGATGGCAATAGGCTTAACGTACTTCAGCAGTTCACTTAATTTCATATACCTTATTATATTATATAGTGTTTTTATTCTAATGTCAACATGCACTCGCCATTCTTGACAACGGCACTTCCAGCAGGAAGACTCTGGTGCTTCACCTTGCCGCGACCATGCAGCTTAACACGCAAACCATAGGTTTCCAGCAGATAGACGGCATCCTTGGCGCCCATCCCTGTTACATCAGGAACCGCTGTGTTACTGATCTTGGTCTTCGACAGAGCTACACCGTCGTGACGACGCTCTACAGTACCCCAGATGGGATTGCCATTCGAGTAGCTGCCACTCCAGTGTTTATTGGTCTTGATACCCAGATCAGAAAGAACCTGACTCGCAGCAATGATATTACCGTTCTTTACATCAGGAATGACAACAGAACGCTCATCGTGGGCATCATCGACGCGCATCTTCAGATGACGAGCCATCACTCCCTCAGCAATATGATGGAAAACGACACCGCTCATACCACCACCTGAAGCTGGCAGGCCAGTCTTCTTGATACAGACGATACACGTATAGCGAGGATCGTCGGCAGGGAAGTAGCCGGAGAACGACAGCCAGTAGCGGGTAACACCTGAATGGTAACTACCATGCTGGTCGGCAACCTGTGCGGTACCTGTCTTTCCTGCCACTTTAAACAGTGGAGAACCGGCTTTTCGTCCCAAACCTTGGCTGACTACATGTTCCAGAATGGTCTGCATGGTCTTGATAGCCTGTGGTTTGGCAATACGCTCCTTGATAACCTCTGGTTCAAACTCGGCAATTGTCTCACCATTCTTGACAATCTTCTTAACGAAGCGTGGACGCATCATCTTACCATTGTTGGCAATGGCATTATAGAACGTTACCGTGTTGATAGGTGCAATCTGCGTCTCATAACCGATAGACATCCAGGGTAGGGCAGTCTTGCTCCAGTTCTCATACTGGCCGCGCTTATTCTTGCGAGGCATGCGGATGCGTGGAGGCAGATAACCCACCAATGGCAGTTTCAAGTCTTCATGGATACCCACACGATAGAGTCCCTTGACGTAGCGCTCAGGATTCTTGCCATAGAACTTATCGATGACATGACTGACACCAATGTTCGAACTGACCTCCAGTGTACGGGCTACATTGATATCGCCATAGCCGCCACGACGCCAGTTGTGGTCTTTCATCCAACGGCCATGCATCTCCTGAACACCACTACCAGTATGGATGACATAGCTGGTGTCCACGACTGCATCGTCCAGCGCTACCAGGAATGATGCCACCTTGAATACTGAACCAGGCTCACAGCGATAGCTGATAGCACTATTTACGGCCTCTGCATATTGGTAGTTTTCTGGGCTGTCACCCATGCGCATCATGTTGACGATGGCCTTCACGTCACCTGTCTTCACCTCCATGAGGATAGCGACACCCATCTCGCCGTTGACGAGTTTCAGTTCGTCTATCAATGCGCGTTCAGCAATATCCTGCATGTTGACATCGATAGTGGTGACGATATCGGCACCGTCAATAGGCAGCATGACAGGAATATTCATATACTTGTTCAGGACCTTACGACGACCCGTAATACCTGGCGTACCACGCAGGATGGAGTCATACGACATCTCCAGACCGAAGTAAGCAGAGTCTTTGGCACCGAACAGACCACCAATGGTACGCTTGGCCAGCGAACCGAAGGGACGGTTACGCGAGTTGTAAATCTCCTCCGTAAAGCCGCTCTTGTTCTTCGACATATTGAAGAAGGGAAGTTGCTTCACTTCCATATAGGTGTTGTAGTCGATGCGTTTCGGCCAGATATTCCACCAGCGGGAGCCCATCTTCTGCTGACCACTTTTCTTGTCATATACCATCTTGTGACGACCTTCCTCCAAATGGGCCTTGAACTCCTCAGCCGTGCGCGTGGGGAAAATACGGTGCAGACCTTCACAGACAGAATCTACCTTATCCAGCCACAACGAGTCATTCTCAAAGGCTGAAGCCTGGAAGTCCATGAAGATTTTATATTCTGGTATGGAGCTAGCCATCAACTGACCATCACTGCTGAGGATATTGCCGCGATTCGGCTTCACCACCACACTATCTCGCTTCAGACGACCAGCCACCTCCGTCCAATACTGTTTTTGAGCAGTCATGATATAGAAGGCCTTGCCGATAACGGCAATACCAACAAGTGTCAGCACTAAGGCAATAGCCATATAGCGCGGCATCACTTTATCATTGTCAAACTTGCTCATTCTGGTACTTCTATTATATAGGGGGGCTGGTCTGCCTGATGGAGCAGTGAGTCCTTGTTTTGTTTCAATATCTCTAATACGTGGCTTTCGCGACACTTCTCTGTCAGTCTGCTCGATGAGCTCAGTGCTCTGAACTTGGCATCCTTCAACTGTTGTTCCATCTTGTCAATGGTTAGCATGTCTTGCTGACATTGATAGCGGAAGGCTACATAGACCGTTGAGAAGGCCACAATCAGTACGAACAGCCAGATTTGTGAACGCACCATCTCCGAAGTCAGCAGGTCGCCACCAAGGATGGTACGCAGATTCAGTTGTGAAGAAGGTTTAGGGTCTTCCTCACGCACCGTTTCTTTAATCTTCTTCAGCGTCTCTTTGAGGTCGTGCTCTCCCTGGCTTTTCTCATTAGCCGTTGTCGATGCGCTGTCCTCTTGGATTTGCTCTTCTTGTATCTGTTCGTCAGTCATGTTCTTCTGTTAAATTCTTTCAGCTATACGGAGCTTGGCACTGCGACTGCGTGGATTTTCTGCCTGCTCTTGTTCATTAGGCACTATCACCTTGTTGCTAGTAGCTTTGAAGGGCGACAGGAAACGTCCGAAAAAATCCTGCTCCACTTTGCCCTCTGTATTACCTGCTTTTATCACGTTTTTTACGAGACGATCTTCCAGTGAGTGATAGGTGATAACGCTCAGTCGTCCGCCTTTTCTTAGCAGGTGAGTAGCACCTTTTAGCATCTCGCGCAGGGCATCCATCTCGTGGTTCACCTCAATGCGTAACGCCTGATAGATTTTTGCCATATCTTTCTTCCACAGGCCATTCGTATTGTCAACATCTATGCCAAGTACTTTTAGTAGCTGGCCAGTAGTCTCTATACGTGCCTGTTGGCGGGCTTTCACGATGGTTTTTGCTATACGGCGTGCGTCTTTCAACTCTCCATAGAGGTAGAATACATCAGCCAACTGCTCTTCGCTATAGTCGTTCAGTATCTCAGCGGCAGTCTTGCCGGCACGGTTGTTCATACGCATATCCAATGGAGCATCGAAACGGAAGGAGAATCCGCGGGTCTCATCATCGAAATGGTGACTCGACACGCCCAAGTCGGCCAACAGCCCGTCAATATAGTCCACTCCGTAATACTGCATCCAGTTTTCTATATATCTGAAGTTGCTGCGTACGAAGGTGAATCTGTCGTCATTAACGATATTCTTTTCAGCATCGGCATCCTGGTCAAAGCTATACAGGTGGCCTTTGCTTCCCAATCGTGAGAGAATTTCCTTGGAATGACCGCCTCCACCGAAGGTTACATCCACATAAATGCCGTCGGACTGGATGTCCAGTCCGTCAACGCTCTCCTTCAAGAGCACAGGTACGTGATATGTCTCAGTGTCAACAATCATTTCTCACTCTTCATTCTTCATTTCCACCATCAGTTCTTCCAGCGTCTCGCCGAAATCTTCTGGGTTCATCTGATTTTTCTCAGCCTGCTGGCAACTCCATATTTCTATGGTGTCGCCCATACCCACGAACTTGATGTCCTGCTCGATATCGGCCATGCGCAGATAACGCTTAGGTACTAGGAATCTGCCGTTGCCGTCGAGTGTCAGCACTTCCACTTCGCTGACAAACTGGCGGAACACCTGCTGGTGTTGCTTGTTCCAACGGTTCAGTCGCTGGCGCAAAGCATCCATCTGTTCGTTCCATACGCTTTCAGGGTACAGGACTAAGCAAGGCTGGAATACATCCTTGCGTAATACCAGACGCAGACTTTGGTCTGCGTAAGCCGTGCCATTACTGCTAGCTGTCTGCAGTATCTTGCGGAATACTGCGGGCAGGAAGGCGCGTCCTTTAGCGTCCATCTTGGCTTCTATATTACCTAAAAATCGCATGCGTACTTATATAAAAACTAGTTTCGGATGCAAAGGTATACATTTTCCTCCACATTTCCCCACATTTCCCCACTTTTTTTGAGTGAAAAGATGCAAAAGATTCCTTATTTGCGCAAATTTTCTTTAAAAGTGCAATTATTAGAACATTTTTCCGTATATTTGCATGCCGTTAGGGCAAATAGAGAGAAATGGGACAGATTACAGAGAAGACTATTGACATTGATAGCATTCTGAAAAACAAGATGGGGGCCAAGGCAAAATGGGTGCCCCGTCCGTTGGTGGCATGGCTTAAACACATTGCTCACCAAGATCAAGTGAATGCTTTCCTCTGGGAGTCTCGCGACAAAGTAGGAACGCCTTGGTTAGAGGCTTGTGTCGACTATTTACAGATGACGCTTGAGATAGAGGGAATGGAGAATCTGCCTGATCCTGCAGACGGTCGTCTCTATACTTTTGTGTCCAATCATCCACTGGGTGGTGAGGACGGAGTGGCACTGGGTGCCCTTATCGGTCGCCACTACGATTCTCGTTTCCGCTATTTGGTCAACGACCTGTTGATGTACCTTCCAGGGTTGGCGCCACTTTGTATTCCCATCAACAAGACAGGTAAGGCCAGTCGCAACTTCCCCGCTATGGTGGAGGCTGGTTTCCAGAGCGACAACCACATGCTGATGTTCCCTGCCGGTCTCTGTTCCCGTCGTCACGATGGTGTGATTCGTGATATCCCATGGAAGAAGACGTTCATAGCCAAGAGCGTAGAATACCAGCGCGACGTGGTTCCTATCCACTTCGGTGGTCAGAACTCCAGCTTCTTTTATCGCTTGGCCAATTTCTCCGACCGTTTCCTGCCATTCAACTTGGCCATGCTGTTTTTGGTCGATGAAATGTATAAAAACGTAGGAAAAACGTTCCGCGTGGCCATTGGCAAACCTATCCCCTGGCAGACCTTTGACAAGAGCAAAAGTCCGATGGAATGGGCAAATTATGTACAAGATATCGTCTATTCTCTCTAAATATTAAAACTCTAAACTCTCATATAATGGAACAACCGATTATCCAGCCCATTCCCAAGGAAGTGCTCAAAAGTGAGCTTACTCCTGACAAACAGTTGCGTATGACCAACAAAAGCAACAACGAAATCTACGTCATTACGGCACATAATGCACCCAACGTAATGCAGGAGATTGGCCGATTGCGCGAGATAGCGTTCCGCGAGGCTGGCGGTGGTACTGGCAAGGAGGTCGATATTGACGAGTTCGATATCTGCGAGAACTGCTACAAGCAACTCATTGTCTGGAATCCTGACGAAGAGGAGATTATTGGCGGTTATCGCTATTTGGCAGGAACGGATTGGCAATACGACGATAAAGGACAGCCCATATTAGCAACTAGTCACATGTTCCACTTTTCTGAGAAGTTTATCAAGGATTATGCGCCATGGACCATCGAACTCGGACGTTCTTTCGTCTCTCTGCCTTACCAGAGTTCACGAATGGGGGCCAAGAGTTTGTTTGCACTCGACAATCTGTGGGATGGACTTGGTGCACTGACAGTTATCAAACCCAACGTAAAATACTACTTTGGCAAGATGACGATGTACCCCAGCTATATCCGTAAGGGACGTGATATGATTCTCTACTTCCTCAAGAAGTATTTTGACGATAAGGAGAACCTGATTATCCCGATGAAACCGCTGGAATTAGAAACAGATGTTGCTGAATTGGCGGCACTTTTCTGTGGCAATAACTTCAAGGAAGATTATAAGATTCTTAATGGTGAAATCCGTAAGTTAGGCTATAACATTCCGCCGTTGGTCAATGCCTACATGGGATTGTCGCCCACGATGAAGCTCTTTGGAACTGCCATCAACTATGGATTTGGAGATGTTGAAGAGACAGGCATCCTGATTGCCATTGACGAAATCTTTGAAGAGAAACGAAAGCGCCACATTGATACGTTCATCCAGGAGCATCGTGATGAACTGGAGTTAACCTCCGGCGCTAATAAAATCATATATAAAAAGAAAGATTGATAAATATAAATAGAAAGATTGATTAGGATGAATAAATTTTATAAAGTCGCTGGTCATACCTTCTCTGTGGAGTTGCCAGAAGGAACGGCTCTTCTCGATAAAATGGGCCAATATGAGCCTTTTTCCGTAGAAGAAGCCTCTGAGGTGGTATTCTCTGTTCGAGTGGTAGGCAAGGACGAGTTCCCACAGACTGACGATATTGTTGCTGAAATGAATCAGGATGATGACGGCTCTCAGATTTTGGCAGGCCGTCTCCATGAACAGCCCTATTTTGAGTTCCAACTGTGGGGTCGCTGTGCAGCCCGTATGGTCACAGATGCCCATTATCACCATGCTGACGTTCTGTTGGTTGACGAACCATTGTTTGGCATCAATAATGCCCTGATGGTGATGTATGCCCTGTCAACAGCCAATCTGCAGACGGCGCTGTTCCATTCCTCTGTTGTCAGTTGTGCAGGCTATGGCTATATGTTCTTAGGTAAGAGTGGTACAGGTAAGAGCACTCATTCCAGTCTGTGGCTAAAGCATATCGATGGCACCGAACTGATCAACGACGACAACCCCGTAGTACGCAGAATGCCCGATGGATTCTACGTTTTTGGTTCTCCATGGAGTGGCAAGACGCCCTGCTATCGCAATGTGAACTACCCCTTGGGCGGTGTCGTCCAACTGAGTCAGGCACCTTATAATAAAATAGAGCGCTTACGCCCGCTGACGGCCTACGCAGCTCTGGTGCCGTCCATTTCCGGCAAACGATGGGACAAGCAAGTTGCCGAGGGACTGCACCAGACGGAAGAGATGATGGCCGGCGAGGTGGCCGTATGGCATCTGGAGTGTCTGCCCGACGAGGCAGCTGCACGTCTCAGTTCTGAAACCATTAAGAAAGCATGACCACACCGTCAGACAACGAAATCATAGAGAGTGCCGTCAGACTGGTCAACGATGGCTTGTGCGTCACGTTCCCGGTGAAAGGCTACAGCATGCTGCCGTTCATCATCGGTGGCAAGGAGAGTGTCGACCTGGTGAAACCCGCCGACCTGCAGGTGGGCCACGTCGTACTGGCCTGGGTGGAGGGCTGCCGCTATGTAGTCCACCGCATCATCCGGATGGACGGCGACCAAGTGGTGCTCATGGGCGATGGCAACATTGCCGGTGTGGAGCACTGTCTGCTCAGCGATGTCAAGGCGCTGGCCACGCACGTCGTCACCCCGCGGGGCCGCCACCATGCACTCTATGCGCCATGGCGCCGCAAGGCCAGCCGGCTGTGGTGCCGCCTGTTGCCCGTGCGCCGCTGGATTCTGGCCATCTACCGCCGGACATGGCTGAAACTGCTCTATCACTAAGTATAACCACACAACAAAAAAAATAACAACAATAATGAAACAAAAAGAAGGATTCATACTGCGCACCGTTTGCGGCGAGAATGTCATCGTGGGCGAGGGCCTGGGAACTATTGACTTTGGCAAACTGATCAGTCTCAACGAGACAGCAGCCTGGATATGGAAAAAAGCCGCTGAAATGGGCAATTTCTCTGTTGACAGCCTGACCGACGCCCTTTGTCAGGAGTACGACGTCGACGCTCAGCAGGCTCACGACGACGTGGCCAAGATGATAGCTCAGTGGAAGGAGCTGGGCATCGTCGAAGAGTAGGCGGATGAAATACGTCCTCTGGATAGTCCGTAACATGGCGGGCATCAGGTGGAACACCCTGGTACGCGTCGTGGTGGGCATCACGCAGGTGGTGCTGGGCTTGGTCATGATCTGGTTCAGCAAGCAGTTCATTGATGTCACCATCCGCACGGGCACCGACAGCGACGTGGCCGTCATGGTGCTGCTGCTGGTCAGTCTGGTGGTTGCGGGCATCCTGCTGCGCCAGCTCTATTACTACATGACGACGAAGGCCAGCACCTATCAGTCTAACAGCATCCGCCTGCGGGTGTTCAGCAGCCTGTTCCGCCGACAGATGTTTGAAGACCAGCTGCATTCGGGCGACGTCACTTCCCGACTGTCCAAGGACATCGACACCGTCTCTGACGTTACCACCACGCTGTTGCCGCAATTCATCGTCACTGGCGTACAGCTCACGGGAGCCTTTCTCCTGATGTACTCCATGGACCGCCGGCTGGCGCTGTGCCTGCTGCTCATCACACCGTTCATCGTGGCCTTTGGCAAATTATTTGCCCACCGGCTGCGCAACATGACGCTGGACATACGGCAACAGGAGAGCAACATCCAGATGCAGGTACAGGAGGGCATGGAGCACAATGCCATCCTGCGCTCGCTGGGCAGCGAACAATGGGTCACCGACCGGCTGAGCGACATGCAGGACCAACTGATGGGGCGCGTCTTGCGCCGTACGCGGTTTACCGTGGTTACCCGCCTGATGCTGGCTTTTACGTTCAGCTTGGGCTATCTGCTGGCTTTCATCTGGGGTGGTCTGCAGTTGCGTGCCGGCGTCATCACCTTCGGTGTCATGACGTCGTTCCTGCAACTGGTGGGACAAATCCAGCACCCTATACTCAACATTCTTAACATGATGCCGCAGTTCTTCTACGCAACGGCCAGCATAGACCGCCTGGAGGAACTGTCGGAAACACCGGCTACAAGCCCCGCCCCGTCAACGGAACTCACAGCCGGCGCGCTGGGGGTCACCGTCAGCAACGTCAGCTTCACCTATGCCACTGGCGACAGTCCGGTGCTCCACCATTTCTCTCACCATTTCCAGCCGGGCAGCAAGACCGCCATCATGGGGTCTACGGGCATTGGTAAGACGACACTGTTCCGGCTGATGCTGGCTTTCATCAAGCCCGATGCCGGTGAAATCGACCTTTTTGACGGTCATCAGCACACCCAGCCGGTCGACGAGCACACGCGCCAGCACTTCGTCTTTGTGCCTCAGGGCAACACGCTGATGAGCGGCACCGTGCGTTACAACCTGCAGCTGGCATGTCCCGATGCTACTGACGACCAACTGCGCCAGGTGCTCCATGTGGCCATGGCCGACTTCGTCTACCAGTTGCCCGACGGCATCGACACCATGCTGGGTGAGCGCGGCATCGGACTCAGCGAGGGTCAGGCGCAGCGCATAGCCATTGCTCGCGGCCTGTTACGTCCAGGCAGCATCCTGTTGCTCGACGAAATCAGCTCGTCACTTGACGAACAAACCGAGCACGAACTCTTCAGCCGGCTCTTCGACTACTGCCACGACAAGACGATGATTTTCATCACCCACCGTCCTGCCGTCAGCTTGCTCTGCGACGATGTCATCCGACTGCATGAGTCATAAACGGGTGTTTTACTGTCCGGTATACTTTCCGACGAAGAGGATAACACCTGATGTGCGTTCACGGATGACATAAACAAAGGGGCGGTTGGCGTGGAAGACAGCCGCCGGGTAGTCGGCAGGGCCGACTGACGTGGCGGAGAAACCGGCAACGGTCACGGCGGCAGCCTCGGAGCCCTCCTCGTTGACCTTGATTCTGGCCTTTTGGCGCATCATGCTGATGTAGACGGGCTTGTGGACACACATATTGGTGATTTCGGCCATGTCTGGGTCGAAGGCCAGGCGGATGCCCATCTGCTGGAGCAGACTGATGAGTCCGTCGCCATTCAGCTCGTCGGTGTCCGAACTGGTTTCAAAGCGGGGCAGCTTCAGGTCCACCTCGTGAGCCTGGAAGGTGGTCTCCGGATCCAGACACCAGCCCTGGCTATTGAGCACGGCACTGTTCACCACGCTGTTGATGACGTCGTCGGTGGTCTTGCCCTCCTCAGGCAGCATGACGGTCATGTTCCAAGCGCCTTGACCGTAGGGCATCTCGATGGCCGAGTAGGTGCTGTTTCTCATATAGCCGATGAGCACGTTCTGGTGCATCATGGGCACCGTGCCGCTGCCGAAAGCCTCCGTCCTGGTGTTCTTAGGGTCAAACTTCGATGCCCAGTCTGCCTTGAAATAGATGGCGTTGAGCAGATAGGTCAGTACATCCGGGTCTACCCGGCTCAGTATGGTGGGTATCATACCTTTGGTCTTTTCGTTGCACCAGCCGTTGATGCGATCCTTCGCGTCGTCTGACCTGAAGTCGAGGGCTTCAGCCTGCGCGTCGTAGTAGGTCAGCATATCTTGCTGGTAGGCGGGCTGTAGCGTGGCCTTGTTTTTATTGACAAACAGTGCGTTGGCGATGTCGAGCGTTACCTTCGCATCCACCTTTGGCAGTCCGTCGATGAGTTTCTTGCAGTAGTCGTTCACTGCCTGTATGCCACCTTCGTGGAATCCCAGCGTCTGCTCCAGTTCGCGCTCGGTCTGTCCGGTGGCGGCGGCATTTACCATGGCCAGCACGTAGGTGACGCTCAGCGGCGAGTAGACGTAGCTGGAGCCTGGCCTGCTGGCCTTGTCAGCCGACACCAGGAAGTTCAGCGTGAAGCGGTTGTTGTCGTTGGCGAAGGTGCGCTGTTCGTCGGTCAGCCGGACAGGTTGTATCGGCGTCGTCATGTTGACCAGCATCTTCGGTTCCTGGTCTTCGCTCTCAGCGTCTGACGCTGAGGAGCACGAGGCTGTCGTCAGCACGGTACCCAGCAGGGTGAGCATGGAAAAAAGATACTTTCTCATAATGCGATAATGTTTTGAGTTTCTGACTTAATAATGCAAAGGTAATCAAATTCTTGTACAAAAGATTGTTAATAAATGCAAAACCGCAGGCGTTATCATACAAGAATTGCGTATTTTTGAATTATTATAGCAGAACTGAAGCAGAAACAGCGTCATGGTCAGTGAAATAGTTGAGCGTATCAGGCAGAAAGACCAGCGGGCGATGAGCGAGCTCTATGAGATGTATGTCCAGGAGCTGGCGTCCGTCTGTCGTCGCTATGTGGCTGACGCTGACGACGCCAAGGATGTGCTGCAGAACAGTTTCATCAAGATTTTCGCCGCCATTCCCACCCTTGACTACCGGGGCGAAGAGGCTTTCAGGGCGTGGATGTGCAAGGTGGTGGTCAACGAGGCGCGTGTGTTCCTCAGAGACCAGAAGCGCCACCAGACGGTGCAGCTGGCTGCGGCCACCGTCACGACCGATGATGAGGACACGACTGCGAGCAGCGAGGAGATTACACCCGCCCAGTTGCACCGACTCATCAGCGAGTTACCCATAGGCTATCGCACGGTGCTGAACCTCTTTGTCTTCGGCCACTACTCTCACCGCCAGATTGCCCAACTGCTTGGCATCAAGGAGGTAACCTCTGCCACGCAGTTTTATTATGCCAAACAGCGCCTGGCACGCCGAATCCGTGAACTGGCGCTGGCGTTCTCGGCAGCGGTGGTGCTGTTGCTGGCCGGCCTCTTCGTCTTCGTGCCGTCTGGCCAGGAGGCACCGCAAGAACTGACCAGCAAACTGCGTCAGGCGACGGGCGGACAGCAACCGGTAACAAGCCGTCATTGCCAGCCGTCAAACCAGCATCGCCAGATGGCTGGTGTTCACAGCATGGCAACCGGTCTTCAGCGAAAGCGCGTAGCAACCGGTGCTCCCGACACGATACCGATGGCTCTGCCCGCAGCCCAGCAGACTGCAACGACAGCCGTAACGGTCGCCACCGTTCCGCAACAGCCGTTGGCGGTGGCTGATACTATTGCTCCGACAACTGAAGAGCAGCCGGCAACGGTGGCCGTTGAACCGACGCCGGCAGCAGAGGCTTCGCCGGCAGCACCTTCCAACCGCTGGACTGTCGGGCTGGCGGGTTCTGACGGACTATTGGCCATCAACACAGAAGAAAGAGGAGGATTATCTGTTCTGGGGCCTCAGTACGATGCCACAAGCGGCACTAATACCCCACCAATGCCGGCTGCGCTACAGCCAGAACCAAGGTACCAACACCACAGACCCTTGCGCCTGGGTCTCTCCCTGCATTACCAAATCAGTCCCCGCCTGGCTCTGCTCACAGGTGTCAGCTACATGATGCTGAAGTCGGACATCAGCCTTCCGTCAGTCAATGGCCAGAACAGTCAGCAGCGCCTGCAGTATGTGGGCATCCCTGTCGGACTGTCTTACCAACTGTGGTCTACCGCTCACCTGCATGTCTATCTGTCAGCCATGATCCAGTTGGAGAAGTGTGTCAGTGCCGACGTGCCTGCTGCCATAACCCGTCAGCATCCGTGGCAATGGTCGGTGGGTGGCGTCGCCGGCGTGGAATATAGCGTCAGCCGCTTGTTAGGCTTCTACCTGGAACCTTCGTTGGGTTATTACTTCAATGACGGCTCATCGCTGCAACATTATTATAAGGAGCACCCCCTGACACCTGCCCTCCAGTTTGGCGTCAGATTCCACCTGGAATAGAATGTCATAACTGATACTGGACTTTGAAAGGTGAGACATGATTGTTACGAACTGAAAATCTCCTCTACATTGAACCAGACCACCGAGGCCATAGCAGCCATGATGATTAGCCCGAGACCGATAGCGGCACAGAAAAGAAGCCGCCAGATGGTGCCCCACCACCCGTAGCCGAAGAGTTGCCTGTAGGTCACGATGAAATAGATGGGGAACAGGAGGCTGACTTGCATGACCGTCAACTGGGCAACCGTGTCTATCAGCAGGTTGAGGCTGGCCATGAACACCTGAATGAAGAACCCTTCGGGCAGGTTGTGCCGGGGGTAGCGGGGGGCACGGCGGAAGAACAGCCACGTGGGAAGGATAAATACGGCCATGAAGAGCAGCGTGCTCCAGGCCGTATTGTCCTTCGCCCAGGTCATAAACTGATTCAGGAAGGCCAACTCCCCCTCAAAGGACTGTGCCTCTGCCACGCTGCCATAGAGTTTCTCGTGCAGTCGAGCGGCCAGCGCGTTGGCAAGGGCTACGATGAACAGCATCTTCACGGGTGGGAACGCCACCTGCCGCTTGCCGCTGATATAGTCGTGTATCAGGTAGCCGGGCCGCAATGCCAGTTGAACCAGCGTGAAACTGAGCGAGCGGTTGTCCATGCCCCAGAGTATCATGATGCCCTGCCGCACCGTGTTCCACCCTATAGACCCCACCCCGGCTTTCTGGCCGCAGCGGGGACAGAAGTTGTCACGGAACTCCGTACCGCAGTTGGCACATCTGGTGGTGTGCTCGCTGTGGTTCGCGTAGTCAAACGGATGCTCCTGCCAGGTCCTGAACCGCCGATACCGCTCTCTCAGATTCATCCTCATATCACCAGTCGTCATCCTAATATCCGTAGCCTGTTTATTCCTCTAACGTAAGCCTACTTTATTATAAACTTCCTACCATTCCGGATATACAGGCCTTTCGTGGGCTGGGAAGTCAAGCGACGGCCTTGGAGGTCGAAGAAGGTATTGTTTAGTGGCGCTTCCTCTTTGCTTACGGATTTGATACCGTCGGTTGCATCTTTCTTTGGCCATCTGTTATACAGCACATCACCATTACGCTCGAAATGAACGAGCATGGAGCGGTAGTGGCGTTGGGGATACAAATCCCCATGGTCATAATCAAACATACTCAAGGCATCATATGGGTTGGGAGGTCCGAACAGACACTCGCCGTCCTTCCATTCTGTGATGCCTATCCCATGAATAATTCGACCACCCTCTGTGTTAAGATTAGTTATGGGCAGAGAAATATCTTCCTCTGGGGCCTTGCCGTCCAGGTCAACATATTGCAGGGGGCGTACACCTCCGAAGTCTGCTTCTTTTATCTCGTCAATAATGCCATAGTAAAGATGGTAACTCTGCATGTCGGTGGTATTGCACTGAAGAATATTTTCATAGTATAGTCCTTTTCCTATGCTCCAGTCAAACTGGTATGCAGTTCCCGGCCATGGCACATAAAGTTCTTCAAGGTCATTGTGTGCCGGGACTGATACCGAGACCTTATCATTCTTTTCCAATATCATTAGTGTAAGGGAGTCAGTCCATGTGGGGCCACTGGTATACACGCATTTAAACGTCTCGTCATATTTTGTATATGTGCCTTGCACATAGTACTCTACAGTTTCAAAGTTTGGCATCCATTCTTCACCATCCTTTGAATACCAACTGTCATATTTCAGCGTGTCAAGCCTGATTTCCGTCCATTTGGTGCCTTCGGGGAAATACTCTTGGGCAAGAAAGAAATCCTTTGTTGAAAACGCAACGTCATCAGCAAATAAACACTGGAGAAGTGTGTAGTTGTCACCTGGCATTCGAACACTGTTTGTAAGATAATTCATACCCCCAACTCCCTCAATCCACCAGTTTTTACTATAATCATTCTCATTATCATGTATTCCCAGGACCCGGAAAGAGCGGCTACCGAGAGTGATAGTATCCACACTTGTTACAGTTGCATTTACGTTGGCAGTTACAAAAGCATCTCCCACATTCAGGCTAAAATCATAAACAATAAATTCGTTTTCGTTTTGGTAACAATATACCTTGCTTCCATCTTCGCGCATAACACACTCACAACGTCCTGTAGCTACGTCTACTATTCTCTTATAGTTAATGTTGGCAATCAGTGTGTCACCCCTTACGGTTAGCGACTTGTTATGAGTATTATCATTCATATCATGATAAACATATTGCCATATTTTACCCTCAGTCAAGAACTGTTTGTAGCTCTCCTCTGCATATGACTGAGCTGACAATAAGATAAAGAATAAGAAGGCGATATATGGTTTGTTCATAATTAATAGGATTTAATATTGCAAAAATAACTATCTAATATAAGTTATGCAAATTTATAAAGTTAAAATACATTAGATTTGCAGATTGAGCCCCTTTTTCATGATTGAAAAATATGTTAGTTATTCTCACGGAATAACCCTACCTAACCACCACCTTTTTCCCGTCTTTGATAAACACACCCATAGATGGTTGAGACGTCAAGCGACGGCCTTGGAGGTCGGAGATAGAGTACAACATCATTTTTTAATTCATGAGCCCGTTTCATTGTTTAAGTACTTTCTTTTTATCTTGAATATAGATTCCATGTCCATTCTTTATTTTAACTCCAGAAACAGAAAAAATGTTGGATGGACAATTCTTTTCTATATGGTGAACATGTTGGACACCCGAACTCAGACTTTTAAAGTCTTCCATGTCAATTATCACTTTTTCATTAATCACGCATTTCTGAAAGTATCTGTTATTGCCCGCTGCTCTAAAAAGCCATGTGTTTAAGGGACCTATTTCGCTACCAATACCTTCTATCCACCATCCCGATGAAGTCTCAGTAGGTCGTTCTTCCCACATTGGTTGCATGAGAACACAACGTCTGGATTCCAATCCAATGTTCAGAATTCTTTCTTCAACCATTTTCATCTCTCGCTCCCAATCTGTGTGTATGGCATCTGTTACAGAAACTATCCCACCTTTAGTATTGTCAAAATCATATAAAACATGACTATTCTCCATATTCTTCGGAATAAAATACACTTTTCTGTCGTTTTCGAAAAGTGCCAATAAATATTCTGTTTCTTGGGCGTTATTATAATTAAAAGCATAAAACTTCTTACATTCGATGCCTCCAATCACGGTATCCCCCTGAATATAATAGCAATAATCGTAATCAGGATACTCTGGTACTTCTTCATTGCTGTAATTCATATACCAGGTTTTGCCTTCTTCCACGAACGGTACATACTGACGCTCCTGTGCAAAAAGAACTGTCTGCACAGCCATGAACAAGAAAAACAATAATGCCTTTTTCATGATTAAAATATATTAGTTTGTAATCGTGAATGTTGCTCCTAATTGAACCTCGAAATCTTTAGTGACAGTTGCTCCTTGAGTTGCCTTAACTGTAATGTTCACATTGCTAACAACAACCGGTCCTTGTGCTACTTTATTTGTTACATCAGACCCTATAAAAGCACTACCTGTCTCATAAATATCCCATAGTCCAGCAATCTCTATTACCTCGCTAGCGCTTGCTACAGCTGATAGCATTATAGCGAAGAAAAACAGAATAGTCTTTTTCATAAGCTCATCTCCTTTCTATAGTTTTATTTTGCAAAGATAAGGGATTATGTTATAAATTCCAAATAATTACAGAAAATTTTCACTTAAGAGTTTCCTACGATGTGACGAATCATGTTGATGCTGTCAAGGCCGGCACGCAAAAGAATAGCCGGGAGAGCTATCATTGCTCTTCCGGCTATTCGTCATATTGTTAACAGTAATGTTGCCCTATTGCTGGCTGACCTTAACATCGCTGATGGTGATGGAGCCACCATAGTTGTTGATGCTCCAGCAGTTCTTCTGGATGCCGTAGATGCGCTGCGTGTAGCAGACGATGTCGTTGATGTACATGACGAGCACTGAGTTG
>CACWFV010000045.1 GCA_902760315.1 uncultured Bacteroidales bacterium
TTATAAATCTAATGATATACTACCTAATTAAAAAAAACAGGCAGATACCAATTCTATCTGTATGCTCAGAACGCTCTATCCGGTAGTCAAAGAATTAACAGTTTTTTCTATACCCGAAGTATATAATACTTCGCTTCTTGTACTACTATTCTCTGTTTTATGTAAGACTCTCAAAGAACTCTTTCTTATTCGCTCATCAGGACTCTCCCTGAAAGCGGATGCAAAGGTACGGCTTTTTTCCGAAACACCAAAACTTTTCTAAGAAAAATTTCACTTTTCATGCAAAAAAATATCGGGAATTGATGCAAATCAAGACCAAAACAGAATACACATTATTTATTATATAGAGTGAACGTTACTGCAAGGCCATCCTGTCATTACCACTACGTACACTGCGGCATCGTCAGTTTAACAACACAAATTATAATTAGCTAAAGAAAATACGTCATATTTTTGGCGGTTTGTATATTTATTCGTACCTTTGCACCTGAATTTGTATAAATATACCAGCATGAAAGTAAAAAACGACCGTTTAGAAGCTCTGAGAATGATTATCTCCAGTCAAGAGTTAGGCAGTCAAGACGAGCTACTGTCTGCATTGAAACAAGAAGGTTTCAAGTTAACGCAGGCCACACTCAGTCGAGATCTTAAACAACTGAAAGTTGCCAAGGCAGCATCCATGCGTGGCAACTACGTATATGTATTACCCAACGATACTATGTACAAGCGTATAAGTACCCCTTCCTCTGTACGCGAAATGATGCAAGTGCCAGGGTTCCAAAGTATTCATTTTTCAGGCAACATGGGAGTTATCAAGACCCGTCCCGGTTATGCAAGTTCCATTGCCTACAACATTGACAACAGCCAAGTTAACGAGATTTTAGGTACCATTGCAGGCGACGACACCATCTTCATTGTTATCAAGCAAGGTGTCACCAAAGACGAAGTAATCGATGCACTCAGCGAGGTAGTGCCGAACATGAGATAATATACGAACAAATGCATAATGCATAGATAAATGGAAAAAGAAGAAGCAATTGAAGTGCTGGTGGCAGGACCGGAGCACGAAATATATGTAGACACCATTCTGGAGACAATAGCTGATGCAGCCAAGGTTCGCGGTACCGGCATTGCTAAGCGAACCCACGAATACCTGGCAAAAAAAATGTTTGAAGCCAAAGCCGTCATCGCTTTGACAAAAGACGGACGTTTTGCAGGGTTTAGCTACATTGAGACATGGGAGAACCAACAATACGTGACCACTAGCGGCCTGATAGTACACCCGGATTTTCGGGGGTTACACATAGCCAAGCGCATCAAAGACATGACATTCACGCTAGCTCGTACACGATGGCCACACGCAAAAATATTTTCACTGACAAGCGGTGCTGCCGTTATGAAGATGAACACTGCATTAGGCTATCAGCCGGTGACTTTTGCCGACTTAACTGACGACGAAGCATTTTGGAAGGGGTGTGAAGGCTGCGTCAACTACCCAGTATTGCGTGAGCGTAACCGCAAATTCTGCATTTGCACCGCCATGCTTTTCGACCCCACAGAACACCTGCCTGTAAAACTATCAGAAGACGTACTGTCACGTATCAAGCATTTACAAGAATTAGAAGAACAAAAATAAAACAATATGAACAAGAAAAAAGTTGTGGTAGCATTCAGTGGTGGTCTTGACACCAGCTACAATGTGATGTATCTCACCAAAGAGTTAGGTTATGAAGTTTATGCCGCCTGTGCTAATACAGGAGGTTTCTCAGCTGAACAATTAAAAAAGAATGAAGAGAACGCCTACAAACTAGGCGCAGTAAAATACGTAACCCTGGATGTTACGCAGGAATATTACGAAAAATCACTGAAATACATGATTTTTGGCAACGTATTGCGTAACAACTGCTACCCCATTTCGGTATCAAGCGAACGTATTTTCCAAGCCATTGCCATTGCACGCTACGCCAAGGAAATTGGTGCCGACGCTATCGCACACGGCTCAACAGGTGCGGGCAACGACCAGATTCGTTTTGACATGACATTCCTTGTCATGGCCCCCGGAATAGAAATCATCACCCTGACTCGCGACCGCAATCTGACCCGTAAGGAAGAGGTAGACTACCTGAATGCCAATGGCTATTTCGCCGACTTCACCAAGTTGAAATACTCATACAACGTTGGCATCTGGGGAACCTCCATCTGTGGCGGCGAGCTGCTCGACCCCACACAGGGTCTTCCCGAAGAAGCCTACCTGAAACATGTCACCGCCAAGGAACCAGACTCATTGCTGAAGATAAAGTTTGAGAAGGGTGAGATAGTAGCTGTTAACGGTGAGCACTACGACAACAAGATTAAGGCCATTCAGAAGATTGAGGAGATTGGTGCCAGTTATGCCATCGGTCGTGACGCCAACGTGGGCGACACCATCATCGGCATCAAGGGGCGTGTAGGTTTCGAGGCAGCAGCCCCCAAACTCATCATCGAGGCTCACCGTCTACTTGAGAAGTCAACATTGTCAAAATGGCAGCAATACTGGAAAGACCAGGTGGCTAATTGGTATGGCATGTTCCTTCATGAGAGCCAATATTTAGAGCCTGTCATGCCCGACATAGAGGCCATGCTAACCTCTTCACAACGCAACGTAACAGGCACTGCCATTCTGAAGTTGCGCCCTTACGGATTTGATACCGTAGGTATCGACAGCGAAAACGACCTGACTAAGTCAAAACTCGGTGAATATGGTGAGACCCAGACAGGTTGGACAGCAGATGAAGCCAAAGGATTCATCAAGGTCAGCTCCACCCCACTCCGTGTTTACTACGGAATCCACAAGGACGAGAAACGCTGATTTATTTGAACACGAATTACACGAATGATTAAAGTAGGTATCTTAGGTGCGGCAGGCTATACGGGCGGTGAATTAATCCGCCTGCTGCTCAACCACCCTGAGGCAGAGATTGTCTTTGCCAACTCAGAAAGCAACGCAGGAAATCCTGTAAGTGACGTCCACGAAGGACTTATTGGCGATACCAATCTGAAGTTTACCGACGAGATGCCTTTCGACAAGGTTGACGTCGTCTTCTTCTGCTTTGGTCACGGCAAGAGTGAACATTTCCTACAGGAGCACACCATCCCCGCCAACGTCAAGATTATCGACCTGGCCCAGGATTTCCGCATCAAGGGTGACCACGACTACGTCTACGGATTGCCGGAGATAAACAAAAAAGAGATTGCCATGGCCCAGCACGTAGCCAATCCCGGCTGTTTTGCCACAGCCATCCAGTTAGCGCTGTTGCCTGCCGCATACCTTAATATATTAAAGGAAGACGTCGCAGTCAATGCCATTACCGGTTCTACAGGAGCTGGTCAAAAGCCTGGCTCCACGACCCATTTCTCTTGGCGTGTAGACAACCTGAGTATCTATAAGCCTTTCACCCATCAGCATATTGCCGAAATCCGCCAATCATTAACACAAATACAGGGCTATCTGGATGCCTCTATTGACTTCATCCCCTATCGAGGCAATTTTGCCCGCGGCATCTTCTGCACAGTTGTCATCAAGACGAAGGCACCCATTGAAGACATCATCGAAGCCTATAAGGACTTTTACCGAGAGGCCGTCTTCACTCACTATTGCGACAAGTCAATAGACTTAAAACAAGTAGTTAACACCAATAAAGCCTTGGTGCATGTTGACGGTTTCGAAGGGAAAGTTCTCGTCACCTCCTGCATCGACAATCTGTTAAAAGGTGCTGTCGGTCAGGCCGTCCAGAACATGAACATCATGTTTGGTATTGCCGAGACAGCAGGGCTCCGGTTGAAAGCATCAGGATTCTAAACAAAAAAGAGACTGGGGAAATTGGCATTGTCAGATATTTAGTGTATCTTTGCACTCACATATATAAATAAGTACAGGTAAGCAAATGAAACTATTCGATGTATATCCACTCTTCGACGTAAACATCGTCAAGGGTAAAGGCAGTCGGGTTTGGGACGACAAGGGTCAGGAGTACCTGGACCTCTACGGCGGACATGCCGTTATTTCCATCGGCCATTCGCATCCGCACTATATAGAGAAAGTAACAGAACAGCTGAGTAAGATTGGGTTCTACTCTAACTCTGTCATCAACACGCTACAACAACAACTGGCTGAGCGACTGGGAAAAATCAGCGGCTACGAGGACTATCAGCTATTCCTGATTAATAGCGGTGCAGAAGCCAATGAGAATGCCCTGAAGCTGGCGTCGTTCAAGAACCCGACGGCCACGCGCATTCTGTCCTGCGAAAAAGCGTTCCACGGTCGCACGTCGCTGGCCGTTGAGGTAACCAACAACCCCAAGATTATCGCTCCACTGAACGATAATCATCATGTGCGCTTCCTGCCGTTGAACGACATTGAGCCGTGGGTGCGCGAATTGTCAAGAGGCGGTGTCGCTGCTGTCATTATAGAGTGTATACAAGGTGTAGGCGGTATACAGATGGCCACCCCTCAATTTGCTCAAGACCTGGCCTACGCCTGCAAGCGCTACGGAGCGACACTAATCTGCGACGAGATACAGTGCGGCTATGGTCGTAGCGGCAAGTTCTTTGCTCACCAATGGCTGGGCATCAAGCCCGACATCATCACCGTTGCCAAAGGCATCGCAAATGGTTTCCCCATGGGCGGCGTACTTATTTCACCTGATTTCCAGCCCATCTATGGACAGCTGGGTACCACGTTTGGCGGCAATCACCTGGCGTGTGCCGCAGCCATGGCCGTACTCGACGTCTTTGAAGAGGAGCACCTGGTAGATAATGCCCGAGAAATGGGCGACTACCTGATGGAGCAATTGAAGGTTATCAACAGTCCACATATTAAGGAAGTACGCGGCCGCGGCCTGATGATAGGCATCGAACTGGACATCCCCCACAAAGACGTTCGTCAGCCACTTATTTATCAGGAGCACTGCTTCACCGGTTGCGCCGGTCAGAACGTTCTACGTCTCCTTCCGCCACTCTGCCTGACAAAAGCAGATGCAGACTTATTCATCGAGAAACTAAACAAGATACTGAAAAACCTATGAAGATATCAATCATTGGCGCTGGCGCCATGGGCGGTGCCATTGCCGAAGGACTCATCAAGGGCGACTTCATACAGAATGAGAATATCTGTGTGAGCGACCCCGTCAGACAGACACGCGACAAATTTGCCGACATGGGCATTACAGCTACGCCCAGCAACCAGTTGGCTGCTCAGGGAGCCGACGTGGTTTGCGTCGTTGTAAAACCCTGGCTGGTAGAACAGGTGCTGAAAAGCATCAAGGACGTATTAGACTACGAACACCAGATACTGGTTGTTGTTGCCGCCGGTGTCAAGTCAGAAAGCATCAAGGAGTGGTTAGGCCGTGACGACAAGATGATAGCAACATTCCTCGTCATTCCCAACATTGCCATTGCTCAGCTACAGTCTATGACTTTCATTGTACCGGCATTAGCTACGACACAACAGCACACCGAACAAGTTCAGGCATTGTTTGACTCCATGGGCAAAACGATCCTCACCGACGAACAACATCTCGCTGCCGGCACCACGCTGGCCTCCTGCGGCATTGCCTACGCCATGCGTTATGTACGTGCTGCCGCTGAGGGTGGTGTAGAACTGGGCTTCAAGGCCGACGATGCTAAACAAATCGTGATGCAGACCATGCGTGGTGCTGTCGAACTGTTAGAGGCTACCGGTCTGCACCCAGAAGTCGCCATAGACTTAGTGACGACCCCTGGCGGAGTTACCATCAAAGGTCTCAACGAGATGGAGCACGCGGGATTCACGTCCAGCGTCATTCGAGGTCTGAAGGCTGGTGCGAAATAAATAGAAAATTGTAAATAGTCAAATTGTACATATGGTAAACGAACAACTGAAACAGATTGGCGAGCGCTTGCGCGGACTGCGCGACGTGCTTGACATACCCGTCAGCGAGATGGCTGAGACCATTGGCATCAGTGCTGACAAGTATGAGAAGATAGAACAGGGCGAGATGGACATCACCATCTCTAACCTGATGAAGATAGCCCACAAATACGGTGTCTCCACCGAAGAGCTCATCTTTGCCGAGGCTCCCCACATGAAGTCATATTACGTGACCCGCAAGGGACAGGGCATGAGCATCGAGCGCACCAAGGCCTACAAATACCAGTCGCTGGTAGGCGGTTTCGTGAGTCACAAGGCCGACGTATTCATCGTCACCGTCGAGCCCAAGCCCGGTGCCCGTACCATTTATAAGAATACCCATGCCGGCCAGGAATTCAATATGGTACTGGAAGGCAAAATGGAACTTTACATCGGTGGTAAGACCATCGTACTGGAAGAAGGCGACAGCATCTACTTCGACTCTTCCAAGCCCCATGGCATGCTGGCTGTTGGCGACAAAGCTGTCAAATTCCTGGCATTTACGATAGAATAAAACTAGACTTATGATAGAAAGATTTCTGAAGCAGACAAGCTTTACCTCAGTGGAGGACTACAATAAACACTTGGAGTTCATCATTCCTGAGAACTTCAATTTTGCTTATGACGTGATGGACGCATGGGCTGCGGAGGCACCCGACAAACTGGCCATTCTGTGGACCAATGACTTAGGCGAAGAGATTCGCACCACCTATGGACAGTTGAAAGAACAGAGTGACCAGGCCGCCAGTTATTTGATGTCACTGGGCATTGGCAAGAACGACCCCGTCATGCTCATTCTGAAGCGCCGTTACGAATGGTGGGTGGTCATGTTGGCACTACATAAGATTGGTGCCATCGTCATTCCTGCCACTCACATGCTAACCAAACACGACTACGTATATCGCAACACCCGCGCCTCGGTGAAAGCCATCATCTGCGTTGACGATCCCTACGTTGTCAGCCAGATTCAGGCTGCCAAAGCCGAGAGTCCTACCGTAAAACAGTACATCACCATCACCGATCATGGCAAGCCCATCCCTGAAGGTTTCCATGACTGGCAGAGCGAATGGCAGCAAGCGCCCAAGTTCCAGAAGCCGGCCTTTGTCAACACCAATGACGACACGATGCTCATGTATTTCACCAGCGGTACCAGTGGTGAACCCAAAATGGTAGCTCACGACTATCTCTATGCCATGGGCCATCTGACGACAGGTGTTTTCTGGCACAATCTCCATGAGGGTTCACTGCACCTGACGGTAGCAGACACCGGTTGGGGCAAGGCCGTCTGGGGTAAGTTCTATGGTCAGTGGTTTGCCGGTGCCACCGTCTTCGTCTTCGACCATGAGAAGTTCAATGCCGACACGTTGCTTCGCCAGATAGAGAAATACAGAGTGACCAGTTTCTGTGCGCCACCCACCATCTATCGCTTCATGATACGTGAAGACCTGTCCAAGTACGACCTGTCGTCACTAGAGTATTGCTGCACCGCAGGTGAGGCACTGAACCCCGCCGTCTTCGACAAATTCTTTGAGAAGACAGGCATCCGCATGATGGAAGGCTTCGGACAGACCGAGACCACGATGACGCTGGGCACCTTTCCTTGGATGCAGCCCAAGCCCGGTTCAATGGGTATCCCCAATGCACAATACGACATCGACCTTGTGCGTGCCGATGGTACCAGTTGTGAAGATGGTGAGAAGGGAGAAATTGTGGTCCGCGTAGGCGACAAGAAGCCCGTCGGTCTCTTTAAAGGCTACTATCGCGACGACGAGAAGACCCGCGAGGCATGGCACGACGGTGTCTACCATACCGGCGATATGGCCTGGCGTGACGAAGACGGCTACTACTGGTTCGAGGGCCGCATCGACGATGTCATTAAGTCCAGTGGCTATCGCATTGGTCCGTTCGAAGTAGAAAGCGCGTTGATGACCCATCCCGCCGTCGTAGAATGTGCTATTACCGGTGTCCCCGACGACATCCGCGGCATGGTGGTCAAGGCTACTGTCGTGCTGGGCAAAGAGTGGAAAGACAAGGCTGGCGACGAACTGGTCAAGGAACTCCAGCAGCACGTCAAGAAGGAGACAGCCCCCTACAAATACCCACGCATTGTGGAGTTTGTCGACGAACTGCCAAAGACCATCAGCGGCAAGATACGACGTGTAGAGATTAGACAAAAAGACGCTAAATGAAAAAAAGAATAGTAGTTAAGATAGGTTCCAATGCACTGACGCGCAGTGACGGGCGCCTCGATGTGACGCGCATGTCGGCACTGGTAGACCAGATAGCCTGGCTGCGCCAACACGACTATGAAGTCATCCTCGTGTCGTCAGGTGCCGTAGCTTGTGGCCGCCGCGAACTGGACGTATCCCACGAGCTGGACAGCGTAGAGCAGCGTCAGCTGTTCTCTGCGTTGGGACAAGCCAAACTCATCGGACTCTACTACGACCTCTTCCGTGAATACCACATCCATGTCGGGCAGGTGTTGACCATGAGAGAGAATTTCGAGCCTGGCGAGCAATACCGCAATCAGCAGGCCTGCATGCAGGTCATGCTGGAGAATGGGGTGCTGCCTATCGTTAACGAGAACGACACCGTCAGTGTCACCGAGCTGATGTTTACTGATAACGATGAACTCAGCGGACTGATTGCCAAGATGATGAAGGCCGACACGCTGGTTTTGTTGTCAAACATCGATGGCATATTCACCGGCAATCCTGCTGACCCACAATCGGAACTCATCAAAGAGGTAATGCCCGGCACCGACCTGTCAGCCTACATTCAGACCGAGAAGAGCAGTGCAGGGCGCGGTGGCATGCAGTCAAAATATGCCACTGCCACCAGCATCCAGCAGTCCGGCATCCGTGTCATCATTGCCAACGGCAAGCGTGAGAACATACTTATCGACCTTATCCGACAAAAACAAACCGTACCACATACAGAATTCACACCCTATGGAGCTCATTAACACTTTCAAGCGCGTCAAGACGGCCAGCAAGCAACTGCCGCTGCTATCCGATGACCTGCGGAACCAGATTTTAGAAGCCGTAGCCAACAGCCTCATTGATGGTCAAGAGTATATTCTGTCTGCCAACCAGAAAGACCTGGCAAAGATGGATCCGACCAATCCGCTCTACGACCGTCTGCAACTTACCCGTCAACGTCTCACCGACATTGCCGGCGACATGCGCAATGTGGCCAGTCTGCCTTCTCCGTTAGGTTTTGTCACGAAGCAGAAAACCCTGGCCAACGGTCTGCGCCTGCATCGAGTCAGTGTGCCCTTTGGCGTGATTGGTATGATTTACGAGGCTCGCCCGAATGTAACGTTCGATGTTTTCTCGCTCTGCTTCAAGAGTGGCAACGCCTGTGTATTGAAAGGAGGTTCTGATGCCGATTTCTCCAATCAGGCTACCGTGGAACTCATACACCAGGTCCTGGAACGGTATGGCGTCAACCCCGACGTTGTCACGCTGCTTCCTGCCACCCATGAGGCCACAGCCGAGATGCTCAACGCCGTAGGCTACATCGACCTATGCATACCTCGTGGTGGACGCCGCCTCATCGATTTTGTACGCAACACCGCTCGTATTCCTGTCATAGAAACCGGAGCAGGCGTTGTCAATACCTATTTTGATATCGATGCCGACTTGGAGATGGGAAAAGCCATCATCTGCAATGCCAAGACGCGCCGAGTCAGTGTTTGCAACGCCCTGGACTGTCTCATCATCCACGAGAAGCGTCTAGGTGAACTATCAGAGTTGG
Organism: uncultured Bacteroidales bacterium; assembly: GCA_902760315.1. GTDB lineage: Bacteria > Bacteroidota > Bacteroidia > Bacteroidales > Bacteroidaceae > Prevotella. Next base: position 9,686 of record CACWFV010000045.1, read on the forward strand.
TCAAGCCGCTTCTTGACCATAAGGTAACACTCTATGCCGACGCGCCAGCCTATCAGCTACTTGTAGGCCACTATCCCGACATCCTGCTCCAGCCGGCTACAGAAGACTCCTTCGGTACAGAGTTCATGGACTATAAGATGGCTATCCGCACCGTTGCGTCACTCGACGAGGCACTGGCACACATTGACCACTACGGCAGTGGGCACAGCGAGGCCATTATCACGCAAAACGAACAGACTGCCCGCCATTTCCAACAGCATGTCGACGCAGCCTGTGTCTATTGGAATGCCCCTACCTCGTTTACCGACGGCGCACAATTCGGTCTTGGTGCCGAGATAGGCATCAGCACTCAGAAACTCGGTCCTCGCGGTCCTATGGCCTTGGAAGAGATGACTACCTATAAATGGATTATCGAAGGTGAGGGACAGATACGTCCTTGAAAACTCACAACACCCCACCACCACATGAGAAGACACCTCATAACGCTCACGCTTATGGCGACAACCCTCGTAGGGGCGCTTGCAGCCGTCAACAACCAAAGGACCGACAGTCTCAGCAGGTTGTTGTCAAGGCTTACCGGCATAGAAAAGATGAAGGTCTACGAGGAGCTCATCTTAGAAAACGAGTGGACAGGAAATTTTCAGAACACCCTTGCCCTCTGTGACGCATGGATTGACTATGCCCATCTGCAAGCCGATCTCTATTATGAGGAGAATGCCCGCAACCGCAAGCTCACCGTCATCTATAACGAAGAGGAGTGGGATATGCTTAGTGAAGAGGCCAAGAAACAACGCGAATGGATGGAGAAACACGAGCGTTGGGACTCCTATTACAAGGCTTGGCGCGACATCTGCGAGAGCTACACCTATAACCACAAGCCACAGACGGCTCTCCGCGAGGCTGAAGCCATGCGCAGCGACGCCCAGAAGCGCAACAATGCTATCGGTCTGGCATTGGCCTACCAGCAAATGGGTGTCATCTACGACTTCATCGACCACAAGCAGGCTGTTAAGGCTTTTGAGAAAAGCGTTGAACTTCTCAAGGCCATTCCTGAGGCCGAAGGCAACGAGTTGCTCAGTGGCTACTACTATCTGGCTCAGGCTCTTGACCAGACAGGCGAGCACACCAGAGAGTTGGCTGTCTGTCAGCAGTGGAAGGAGGCGCTCGACAGGACATCGTCAGGAGAGTTGTCCAGCAAGGAGAAAGTCCATTACATAGAGTACCATCTCTGGAATGCCAGTGCACTCATTGGTTTGAAGCGCCTTGACGAGGCCGACCGCGAGTTGTCCACCAGCGAGAAACTCTGTCAGGACATCAACGACACCTATCTTATCTATCAGATACAGGTACACCGGGCCAACCTCGCCTTCCAACAGGGCGACATCAAGAAAGCCGAAGCCTACAGCGACCTCTATGTACCCATCATGAATGAAGACCACTGGCAACTGGCTATGCGGCTCCGTGGCGAGATACTGATGGCGACGGGCAGATACCATGATGCGGCACTCTTCTACCGCCAGGTCTTCGAGCAGCGCGACTCCACGTTCACCAAAGATGTCAGAATGCAGTTGGACGAGTTCAACACCTTGTTCCAACTCGACGAGATACGCATGAAGGGCCAGTTGGAGCGCTCTCGCTTCATCATCTTCACCGCAGTGCTTGTCTCTTTGGCTTTGCTCATCATCGTGTACTTGCGCCATCGCGCTTCTAAACGTCTGGAGGCCAAGAACCGGGAGTTGACCATTGCCAACGCACGTGCTGAGGAGTCATCGCGCATGAAGACCAACTTCATCCAGCAGATTTCCCACGAGATACGCACACCGCTGAACATCCTTTCCGGCTTCACACAGATCGTCACCACGCCAGGCATCCAGCTTGACGATGCCACCAAAAACGACATCAACCACAAAATCACAGAGAATACGGACCGCATCACCGGACTGGTCAACAAGATGCTGGAACTCAGCGACGCCAGCAGCCAGGCAGTCATCAGCAAGGACGACCAGGCATCGGCATCACAGATAGCCCAGTTAGCCGTTGAGAAGTCGGGCATTACCAGCGCAGCCCACCTTCATTTCACACTACAAGCCGACCAAGAGGCAGAGAAAACGCTGTTCAAGACCAACCTCCATGCTGCCGCCCGTGCATTAACCATGCTTCTCGACAATGCCCGTAAGTTCACCCGCACGGCAGAAGCCATCAACCACGACGAGATACCCCAAGAGAAAGCTATCGTCAAGTTACAAGTGTCTATAGACCATAGTCAGGCCGTCTTTACCGTTGAAGACACAGGCATAGGCATTCCGCCCAACGAGTCTGAACACATCTTCGACGAGTTCGTACAGCTCGACCAATACTATGATGGCACCGGCATCGGACTCGCCGTAGCACGCAACACGGTCAGACGTCTGGGTGGCGACGTCAAACTCGACACGACCTACACCACCGGTGCCCGTTTCGTCATGACGCTGCCCCTGGTCTCTTAAGGTTGAAATACCGAAACACCGAAATACCGGAATACCGAAACACCGGAATACCGAAACATCAAAAAAAAATAAAAACATGAAATCATTCATCAACGTACAGGATATCGGTCCGCTGGACAAGGCGCTGGCCGAAGCATTCGAGATCAAGAACGACCGTTACAAATATCAGCACCTGGGTAAGAACAAAACCCTGATGATGATCTTCTTTAACAATAGTCTGCGCACCCGTCTCAGCACCCAGAAGGCTGCCATGAACCTCGGCATGAACGTCATCGTGCTCGACGTCAATGCCGGAGCCTGGAAACTAGAGACCGAGCGCGGCGTCATCATGGATGGCGACAAGTCAGAACACCTGCTGGAGGCCATTCCCGTCATGGGCTGCTACTGCGACCTCATCGGCGTGCGCTCCTTTGCCGGACTGACCGACCGAGACTACGACTATGCCGAGACCGTGCTGCAGCAGTTCATCAAATACTCCGGCCGTCCCGTCTTCGCCATGGAGACAGCCACCGTCCACCCGCTGCAGGCCTTTGCCGACCTCATCACCATTGAGGAGCACAAGACGGTGAAGCGCCCCAAAGTCGTCCTCACCTGGGCTCCCCACTGCCGTGCCCTGCCGCAGGCCGTGCCCAACAGTTTTGCAGAGTGGATGAACGCTGCTGAAGACGTCGACCTGGTCATCACCCACCCCAAGGGCTACGAGCTCGACCCGAAGTTTGTGGGTGGTGCCCGTGTAGAGTACGACCAGCGCAAAGCCTTCGAAGGTGCCGACTTCATCTATGCCAAGAACTGGTCGAATCCAGGCGTAACCAATGCTGCCGACTATGGCAAGATTACCTGCGAGGACCGCTCCTGGACCGTTGACACCGAGCACATGTCGTGGACCAACAACGGCAAGTTCATGCACTGTCTGCCTGTACGCCGCAACCTCATTGTCACCGACGACGTCATCGAGTCGCCCAACAGTCTGGTCATCCCTGAGGCTGCCAACCGCGAGATTTCCTGCTCAGTAGTCATCAAGCGCATGTTGGAAGCGCTGTAAACCACCCATTGCCCAATCGTAATTATACCAATGATGCTTTCCTTCGAATGTGACTATAACAACGGCGCCCATCCCAAAGTACTGGCCAACCTGGTCAAGTACAACGACGCCAAGCCCACACCCTACGGCTTCGACGCTTTCTCCGAACGCGCCAAGGGCCGCATCCGTGAGGCCATCGGCATGCCCGACGCCCAGATATTCTTCTTGACGGGCGGCACACAGACCAATGCCACCACCATCGACTCCATGCTCTATCAGTACGAGGGCGTCATCTGTGTCGACACCGGACATATCAACATCCACGAAGCCGGTGCCGTAGAGTTCACGGAACACAAGATTATTACGCTGCCTGGCGAACTGGGCAAGATGCGAGCCAAGACACTCGACAAGTATCTCGACGACTTCATGCACGACGGCAACAATGCTCATGCCGTATTCCCCGGACTGGTCTACATCACTTTCCCCACTGAGTTGGGAACACTCTACAGTGCCAAGGAACTTGACGACATCTATCAGGTGTGTCAGCGCTACGACATACCGCTATATATCGACGGCGCCCGACTGGGCTACGGTCTGATGGCCGAGGGCTGCGACGTCACCCTGCCCTATCTGGCCCGCCACTGCGACGTCTTCTACATTGGCGGCACCAAGATTGGTGCTCTCTGCGGCGAAGCTGTCGTCTTCACCAACCGCCAGGCCCACAAGCATTTTTTCTCTATCCAGAAGCAGCACGGAGCCGTCATTGCCAAGGGCGCACTCATAGGACTGCAGTTTGAAGCGTTGTTCACCGATGACCTCTACTTCCAACTTTCACGCCACGCCATCGACATGGCTATGCGCATGAAGCAGATTTTCCAGCAGAAAGGGTACGAATTCTGGCTCGACTCGCCTACCAACCAGCAGTTTGTCATTTTACCTGACGCTAAGGTAGAGGAATTGTCGCGTAAGATGCTCTTCACCCATTGGGGACCGGCCGAAGGTCACCGCACTATCTGCCGCTTCGTCACCAGCTGGGCCACCACTGCCGAAGAACTCGACGAACTGGAGCAGTTGCTCTGACGACACCTATTTATATATACTGAAGAAGCGCCTACCGATGTAGACGCTTCTTCAGTTTCCGACTCTCGCGCTCCGCTTGCTTTAGCACCTTTACCGGATTCCATGGTTTAAAGACGTTCTGCCTGGTAAACTGCTTAGCCTGCCGTTCGCTGAGAATAGTCTCCGAAGCCTTGCTCTTTCCTTTGGCGGTAAAGGTCACAATGTTCGACTGCGGCGTCACATCACGACCACCGGCATCTACCGTCCGGTATTCTTTAAAGTCCAGTTCCGCTGTCCTGAGGCCCTGCTCATCGAAGCGCGTCGGCTGCAGTTTCTCCGGTGTCAGCAGTGTCGTATGTAGCCACGTGCATCGTGGTGCCGTATGCCATGCACGGGCATAGGTAAACTCCGACACACGGTTCTCTATCGTACAATGGTTAAAGACAAAGCCCCATCCGTTTTCCGCTGTGCGCGGAGCGGCTATCACGTTTCTTCCTGAACCATCCTCTGTGCGCTTCTCCGTCACGATGCGACACTGTTCAAACCACACGTCGCCGGCGCCACAGATGAAGTCGACCGTTCCATGAATCTCGCTATTCTGGAAGTAGTGCTGGCAATCCAGATTGTCGGCATAGTAGGTGTCTTGATGCGACAGCAGGCACACCCGATTACAGATGGTCTGCGTACCCTTGTCGTGCAGCGTCACCGCACGTCCGGCCGGACGGCAGACATAGTAGTCCAGCGCGTTCTCCAACGTCAGGTCCTGGAAGTAGTTGCCCGTACCATGGTTCTGCAGGACGGCCGTCTTTCCGATTCCCTCATTCCTGTAGTCCGGCGCATTTCTGATAATGGTACCCCTCATACTCTCACCTATCAGCGCTATGTGGTGCCCCGTTATCTGGGTCAACACCGTCTCTCCCAAGTCGTAGAGCCCGTCGGGAATAAATATATAGGTACGTTCCGCAGTCATATCGGCATTGGTTGTGTTGGCCTGACGGATGGCAGCCAACAGGCTTTGCGCGTCGCCTTTCTTGACCTCAATCACCTGCTGTGACTGCATGGTCAAGGAGATCCAGATGACAAGAGAAAAGAGGATAAATCGTTTCATCAATAGCTCGTTTTGACTGCAAAGTTAGCCCTTTTTTGTCATTACAGCAAATATTTTTGTGCAAAACTGCACGTATTTCAAAAATTTACTGTACCTTTGCACCCGCTTTCAGTAAAGCAGCGGGATGTAGCGCAGTTGGTAGCGCACTACGTTCGGGACGTAGGGGTCGGGCGTTCGAGTCGCCTCATCCCGACACAAGGCGACAAAGGAGCATTTTGTAACTTGTTGAGATACTGCGAAATATACGGAACACCTCGTTCTCGTTTTCTGTTCGATAACTACCCAAATGTTTGTCATACAAAATACCGTCAGGATATACGAGATTTTGGAGTTTCTGACGTGTGCGGAAGTTTCCTTCTTTCCACAAAGTGCCTAATTTACAAGACATTGTGATAACGTCAGCGATATACTTCCGCTCGTTCGATAGGTCTCGCTCCGCTTCTTGGAGTGCCTTGTGTATCTGCGTCAGTTGCTCGTTCAAGTGGGCAGATGTGGCGTTGTAGATGTCCTTGTCTATCTCGCCCAAACCGTGACGAACTTTGAGGGCTACTTGTTTGTGTTCGAGTTCGCTCTTGTTCTTCAAAAGGAACGTTTTTGTGTCACTGCGCTCTTGATTGTACTCCCTAAACACCTTGTGTAACACCTTTGTTAAGATGGGAACAAGCGTTTTGGGGATGCTGTACGTGTTCAGCAAGGCACAATACTGCTGGTGTAGTCTCTCGGTGCTGTGATTGCTCTTGCAACCCTTCTTGTTACACTTGTAGTAGTCCTTGCCTCTGCTCTTGACAGTGTAGCCTGTCAAATAGCCTCCGCAGTCAGAACAGCGAACGTGTCGTTTCAGAGGGAACGCCTCGGTTTCCTCTTGGTGCTCGTATCCTGCGTGCGTGATACCTTGTATCTTGTTGAAGGTAGCCTCATCGATTAGTTTCTCTTGCTTACCCTCTACTACTTCATCCCCTAACAGATTGTGTGTTATCTTTCCGCAGTAGAACGGATTGTGCAGTATCTTGTTGAGGTGCTTTCGGTCAATCCGCAAGCCCTCCAATGCCAAACGCTCAACTATTTCGATGTCGCCCATACCTTCGTTTGCTTTCCATAGAAAGGCTTTCTTTAAGATGCGTCCATCATCATTGACGGTCAAGATGTGGGTTTTACCGACTTTCTTATGGTCGTAGCCCAATGGTGCTTTTCCGTACCACTCGCCACGTTGCAAACAAGCTGTCATACCAGTAACGGCTTTGTCACGTCTGAGGCTGTTCTCGAACTGATTGAACAGAAACAAGATGTTCTCCATAAATTCGCCAGCAATGCTGTCAGTATCTATTGGTTGGGTGGCACTGATAACATATACCCCCTTGGATTTGAGATAGGCTTTTGTCATTATCGCCTCGTTTCCTGCTCGACTAAAACGGTCAAATGAGTAAACGAGAATGATGTTGATGTCTCTGTCTGCTGCCACCTCTGCTATCATCTTGCGGTATAACTGTCCCTCAGTTTTTGCACTCTCGTGCGTACCTCCGTACTGCTTTTTGATGGTGATGCCGTGTTTGGCTGCGTACTCTCTGCAAATGCGCTCTTGTGTTTCGAGGCTGCAATTATTCTCTTCTTGCCGTTCCGTTGACACCCTCGTCCAAAGGGCTGCGACCTTGTTTTCCAACTCTGAGAATTTCGTTACTTTCGTCTGTTTAATTTTTCTCGTCATAATTTTTGATATTAAATTCGATAATTATTTTTCCAATTTGATAGAAGTATTCTAACACTTCTTTCTGCTTCTTTTCTTCTGTTATTCCTATTGTTTTAAATTGTTCTGCATAGTCTTTCAGCTCTTCATCTGTGAACATTTATTACTTAACTTTTACCATGTGCTACTCTCAGCACTTATTTTTTTGAGGCATAGTTCTACCTCGAAGGGCTTTCACCTTCTCTCTTTTTGGTACTCAGCTGAGTTGAACGTTCAGTGCAAAGATATAGAAAATGTTTTATAATTCCAAAATTTTGTTAAATGAATTTTAGACAAGGCATTGACATTTGCGTATTGTGTTAACGCTCGTGCCTGTTATCTTGCTGATGTTGCGTAGGCTGATGCCCTTGCGTAACAAGCGGATTTCCTCTGCATATTGCCCCTTCATATCGGACTCGCTTTTGCGGTAGCCTTCCTTACGTCCGACCTTGCCCCCATTGGCTCGATAGTTCTTGTAGCCACTCTCGACACGTTCACGGATGGTCTTACGTTCCATCCTTGCCACCTCTGCCAAGATGGTAATGAGAAACTGAGACATAGGGTTGACCTCTCCGCTTTCGGTCAGTGTCTCGATGCCGTAGTTCTGAATGTAGAGGCTGATGCCTAACTTATTGAACTGCTCAATCACTTCGAGCACTTGCAGCGTATCACGTCCTAATCTACTGAGTTCTGTCACTGCCACCTTGTTGATATGATGGGCTTGTACGTAATCCACCATACGGCTCAGTTCCTTGCGGTCTGCGTTCTTCTTGGCTCCGCTCACCTTCTCGCAGAAAACAGCCTCAACGCTCCAACTATTACGCTGGGCGAGGGTGGTAAGTTCATTCACTTGACGCTCGTAGTCTTGAACGCTGGTACTAACTCTGGCAAAGATGCAAATTCTATCCATATTTGATATATGCGTTAATTATTTCTTTTGCAAAGGTACAAAAAAGTTAAGAATCCCACAAATACTAATTGATTTATTTTACTAATAATTCTAAAATAATTTGCATTATACAACAATTTGGGCTATATTTGCCGAAAAATTGGCGTATGAGTAAGTTATTGGCAGATAACGTGAGACGTATCTGTAAAGAACAAGGGAAGCAAATGAAAGACCTTGCTGCGGATATGGGTATAGACCCAGCATCCCTTACAAGGGCACTAAACGGCAATCCTCGCCTTGATACGGTTCAGAAGATAGCGACCGCCTTGAGCGTGTCGATGAAGAGTCTTTTTGAACCGTTGGATGATGTCGAAGGGTTCATAAGGATTGGTGCGCAGATATACCAATTTAACAGCAGAGAAGAGTTAGAGCGTGTTGTAAACAATGTTGTAAAATAGTATCTGAGTATGAATAAGTATTTTGTTTTTTCATTGATAGTTCTTACCACCATGGTGTGCTCATGTATTAATTCAAATAAAAGTTCAAGTAGTAATATAACTGAACAGCAGAAAGTGACAAAAGATACACTTTATAATGATAATATCCAAGGTGTGTTTTTTGGGACTCAGTTTGGTGCAAGTAAGGAAGAGGTTATTAAAAATTTGGAAGGTCATGGGTTTGTTCTCAATCGGAATGAGAGTTCAGATGTCTTATTACATTTTTTTCCGACTCAAGGCTCTAGGTTTAGTTTTGGTAATATTTCATGGAAGATGTTAGATGTTCTCTTTTCAAACAATAAATTTTATTATATAAGATTTATTAATACGAATAATGATAAAGCATCTGCTCTTAATCAATATAACGAAGTATTTCATGCTGTTTCTGCAAAATATAAGTTGACAGATTACGCTTCTAGAGATACTACTTTATATAAAATGTCAGTAGGTTATACCAAGATGCAGCGTGGTGTTTTTGTTATTTGTAGAAGGTATGAATCTACTGCAGGAAATATCATATATGGAACTATGTTAGAATACTTAGATAACAACTATTATGAAGAAGTTAGTGATGAATTGTAGTTAATATCACCTTAATATTTTAAGTTAAGATGATACAAAAAGAATGTATCAGTATAGTTGATTTATAGATTATACTGATACATTTTTAATTTGACACGCTATCCCCTATATATATTAAGGTATATGTGATTTGTGACATATCTCGTAGGGGTGGTTGTTATAATCCTACGAGCGTCCTAACAGATGCTCCCAACTGGCATCCATCTTGCGGCTTTGAAAACGTATAACGCTCCCAAGGTAATGAAAGAACAAACCTTCGAGAACAGCCTCATCGAATAGAATGAGAGGTGTGTATTGGATGCCTATACGCTCAACATAGTTCTTGATGTCCTCTGCATTTAGATGTACCTCAGTACGGTAGAGCCTCTTGGGATTGCCGTAGTAGTCGAGTATGTACTGCTTGTCAGAAGCATTGCTGATTTCTGCCGTTTTGTCGTAGGTTTGTACCGTTATGCCCTTATTCTTGTCCTTGATGGCGTTACGTTGCTTGATGTTCACCGTCTTATACTTGTCTTGTTTGTTGAGGCTTCCGCTGTTTGTGTATGTGATTTCTGGTCTGTCCTCGTCTCTGTCAATGATGCGTTTGCCGTTCAAGATGGTGGTCACGTCTTTGTTATGGAGGTACGCTTTTACGAGTGGACTAACGCAGAAAGGTGTGTCAAGTGCGAGGTCAAGACTCGTCACGTTATGGAACTCCAGCCCCAGCCTCTGCTCTATGTAGGTCAGAAAATAGGTGTCCTTTGAGTAGAGTGTTTCATTGTTGAGACTGAACCAAACCTTACGATTGCCGTTGGTGTGTGTGTTGCTCTGCTCGTCACCTCGTGCAAGGTTGAATTTCAAGTAGCCCCACTCAATATCACGTGTGCCGTTATCCAATCGAATGGCATAGACGTTTTCAAAGTATCTGCCCTCTGTTCTGTATAGTCTGAACTCGTCCATATCAAGGCACTCGCCAAAGTCGAGGACGCTGAGTTGTTCGTAGTAGTAGGGATGCACTACCTCGTAGCAAAGGTTCACTGCATCAAGTTGAATAGGTCTCTTACATACTCGCTTCATCGTTTTGGTTATTACTCTCGTTTTTTCCTCGTCCTTGTAAGGGATTGTTGACCAGTACGCTTTCATAGCGTCTGATATTGCTTGTTTGTGGGTCTCGCTGAACGAGCGACCTCGCAAGCTCTGTGAGATACGCAGCTTGGTATCATCACGTAAGTCTCGATATTCTCTTCTCATTGTCATTATTGTTTTAATATAAATAGTACGTTAGTTAGAAAAAGTTGGTATAGTAGCGATAAAAATATTCAGTAGGCTGGCAGAATTAATTGAAAGAACTGTTTTATCCCTACCATTTAGTAGGAATGAAAAAGAACGAAGAGGATACATAAACCCAACCCCCATAGGCAGAGGGTTTTCCCCCTACTTATGGCGATTTTGGTTTTACTATGCGTGTACTGTTGCAAGCATAAAGTTCACAATTTTGTCGAAGTCCTCGATGAACTTTATGTTCGATATTTCGTCAGCGATGCCGACAGCGCAAGGTTGTCAATAGGTGGTTGAAAAATCGACCACCTATTTTTAGACTTCCTATCGCCGCCTTCGCTCACCGTGTAACCCATTCCTCAGCCCGTGTAGTCCAGTCCCACTTGTCGTACTCCACGTTGATGCCGCCCATCAGGAGCCATGAGGCCAGTGTTTGCCCGTACTGACTCATCAGATGAAGTACGGCAGATGCCGAAGTGCTGTCTGCATCCTGCCCTGCCTCTTCAGGATTCGCCGTCAGATATTCGTGGGCAGCTAAGATATCTTCGACGGTAATGCCAGAATCGGTAATCATTTCCAAGAAGTCGCTGATGGTCAGGTTGAGTGTCTCAAGTACTGACGTCAATTGGACTAAGACGCTCCAGATATCGGTATCTCCGGCAGCAGAATCAGAACTGTTGATGAGTTTGCGCAAGTCGATGCCAAGGCTCTCAAACAGTTTGATGGCCTTAAGCAGGTTTAGATCTTTCACCACGTCGTTGTAATAGCGGTTCTGCTCGCCCTCATAGTAGATCACAGGCCACAGCTGCAGGGCTACTGCCGTCTGTATTCCCCAGATGGCACCGGAAATAAGATGGTCGACCTTGAAGGTTATCAAGTTCGTCTGCAAACCCGTCTTTCCAGGTACAAGGCTAGGTTGATAGCCGTAATTCTTCATAAACTCAACGATGCAGCGCCCTGACTGAATACCGACGTAGGTATCGTGACGACTATGCTGAACGAAGTATTTCTGTGCCGGGTCCGGATCCCAGCCATTGGTCAGAGAGATTTCCTTCAGTTTCTCACGCAGAGTCATGGCGGCTTGACTGTTGACATCGAGATAGTCGGGCTGAATAAAGTTTTTCAGGCTGTCTACACCAATCTTGTCGTTCACATCGTATGAGCCGTATTTCTTAGAGAGTATCCACTCATCGATGTTCGAGACCAGTGGCTCCATGAACACTTTCGAGTAGTCCAGCCTCATGTTGAAGTTCTCGTTCAGGCTTACCAACATCAAGGCGATAGCTACAGGGAAGGAGGTGTGCTGCTTACTTACCGCCTCAGTGTATGCCTTATCGAAATCGAGCGGTCCTCCTCCGGCGAAGGTCTTGTCGAAAGTGATGCCTCGGTCTTTATACTCCATGTCACGCAGCTTGGCAACAAACATTGATTCAGTACCCCCCTGCGAGTATCCTACGTTAAAGAGGTACTTGCCCTGCGGAATCTGAGCGTCGGTCATCAGCTGACGGGCTGCCACCAGTCCGTCAAGCGAGTTGCGAGCATTGGTCTCACCACAGAGGTAGGCTTGTGGGCGGTCTGCTGTCGAGCCAAAACCGATATAGTCACTAATCACCAGTATATAGTTAGGCTTCAGCGGACTTACCATTAATCCGTTACACACCTCTTCGCCTTTAATTGACGGTTGCTCGACGGCTTTGGTGTGAGTGAAGTGATTATATAGCACCACGCCATCACAGGGGTCCGTACCGTCGTAGATATTCATAGGGACCCATATCGAACCACTAATGTTCACCGTATTGCCTTCCACATCCTTCGACGGATATTCATAGTGCACCATGTGGATGTCACGACTACCCAGGCTGATGTCTCCCAGAGTAAAACTGACGGTGGTGTCGCGTTCAAATATAATATGGTATGTGGCATCTTCGGCCTGAGCTGTGAGTGAGGCCAAGCCAAGCATCAGGAGTGAGAATAACTTTTTCATAGTGTCGCAGTGTTGTTATTTGACAATCACTTTTCTGGTGTTCTTCTCATCGCGTTGGATGTAGATACCCTTTAGTGGCTGCTCGATGTGGCGCCCCTGCAGGTCGTAGTAACCATTAGCCTTACCCTCTGCGGCATGAACCGCATAGATGCCCGTGGCACCTACCACTTCGAAGGTGACAGCAATAGGATAGTGGTCACCCAAGGGCTTGCCATTGTGCAGATAGCCCTCCTTGTCGCAGCTGTAGGCGATGGGGCGCAGCTGCTGCCCGCCAGTGGGGTTGATGCAGATAATCTTGTCGAGCGTCTCACCGCTGTACAGTTCTGCCTCATCATCACTCATACGGTTATCTTCCTGATAGTCAGGATATTGACCGTCATTTCTAAGGACTATCCAACTGTCTGCGACGGTGGCTTTGTCCGTGTTATTGATGGCATCGACGAAAAGTGCCTTCACACGGTCGCGGAAATAATAAGAGTTCAAGTCGCCCACAACTACCACAGGACGGGTGTCCAACTTGTTCAGAATGTCGTCGCGCAGTTGTTGCCACTGTCCTTCGCGAGCCTTGCGGTCCTTTGTGGCGTTGCCACTCTTGCTGTCAACATCGTCCTCTGCATCCATGTGCATGTTATAGACCACAATTTCCGTACCCGAGGCCAGTTTTACCTCATAGCGGCGGAAGCCCTTGGTCACCATCTCATCGAGTGCGTGGCTGAACTTACCGAACCCATCAGTCCAGCTCACATGTTCCTTACCGGTTATGGTGATGGCTGGCTTCCATAGTCCCATCAGTCCGTCGCACGTAAAGCGATGGTTCTGCAGGTGCATGTAGTCGATGTCGTGACCTGCCACGTCAACATCACCACTCCACTCGTCCAGACGGTAGTTGTCTTCCAGCACTGCCTCCAGTTCACCATGATAGTTGAAGTCTTCTTGCAGGAACACCATGTCATAGTCTTTCTGGACCAGATACTTGCCTATTCGCACACTACCCACGCTCCCTGGTCCGTCGGCATTAACATTGAACACCAATAGCTTTTGGGGCAGGCCATCAACATTCAGCGTAGCCACTGAAAAGGTTTCGGCAGTCTGGGCTTCTGTCGCCGATACCATCAGAAGCATCAAGCCTGACAGGATACACATTTTCCTAGCATACATAATGGTAAAATTGATATAATTCATCTGTCTCAAATTATTTTATTCTGTTATTGGCGGCGTCCAGTAAGAATAAGGTATTTTGTTTTAGCCTGCAGATACTCACTCACAGCCGTATTGTACTGACCGAGTGCCTGCTGCTGCTGACGTTGGGCATCCAGCAAGACCGTCATCGTGACCAGTCCTTCTCGGTAGTGTTCACGGTTGATGCGCATATTCTCCTCAGCCCTGGCGATGCTCTTCTGGGCAACCTGCGCCTGAAGGTAGGTGCTGACCAGATTGTCGTAGGCATCCTGTATCTGCAAGGTTATCAATTCGCGCTTGTCGCGACGAAAGTCATTGGCCTTCTGTACCTCTATTTTCTTGCGATTGTATTCGTGGCGTTCACTCCAGAATGCACTCAGGGGCACCTGCATACCGACAAACCCCATGATCCGCTTATTCCAGTCGTAGGTGGTAAGCTTGCTGTAGCTGGCCGAAGCTCCCACAGCCAATATCGGACGCATATTTGCCGCAGAGATCTTTCGTTCCAACACAGACTTCTCCACCAAGAGGTCTAACAACTGTGTCTCACTACGGTTCTCCAAGGCAGTCTGGGCGCTGACGGCCAACTGCTCAGGGGCTATCAGTTCCTTGCTCAGTGTAGTGTCGATGTCAATATCCTCGTCGGGCATACCGATATTCTGTGCCAGTGCCCTGCGCAGCAGCTTACGTCCGTTGGTGGCCTTTATGCGGAATGCCGATAGCTGGTCGAGAGCCAGTTCCACGCTCAGCACGTCGTTTTTGTTGACGATACCGTTTTCCCATGCGTTGACGGCATCTTGATGAATATTCTCCAGCTCCCGATCCATGGCGTCGAGCATCTTTTCGGTCTCGTGAAGTTCCAAAATCTTATAGTACAGGAATTCCGTCTGCATCACGATTTGGTCATCAGCCACGTCGCGCTGCAGCTTACGGGCATTCACCTGAAGGTCGGCCAGTTTGTTGTAGTTCGTAATACGGCCTCCCGTATAGATGGGTTCAACGAGTGTCACCCCGGCAGTCGTTCCTTTCTTGAGAATTCCAATCGTGTAATCCTCTATAGTATAGGCACTGCCTAACGAATTGTTCATATAGTCTATGCTTTCTTGGTCCAGGACATTGTATTTTGCCAAATAGTCGCTGCTTTGGAAGTGCAAGACCGAGGCCGTCAATGACGGGAAGTATTTCGAGCGTGCCAGTTTCTGCTGTTCCTTGGCCATCAAGATGTCGTTCTGTACATCCTTGGCAGCCACATTTCCTCTACGAGCGGCCTCCACACACGCTTCCAACGTCATAATGCGCTGAGCGCAGACTGTTGACAATAGGCTGTTGAACAGGAGTAACGTCAGTGCTACTAATGACTTATTCTTCATGTTCGTCGTTTATTGAGTTAAACTTATTTCTTACAATACAATAGCCTACAGGAATCATCGTAACAATGAAGAGCATAGACACCAAGGCTCCCAGAAAAATGACCACGCCCATTGGTCCCCAGAGCGGTGTATTTTTGATGACCATCGGTATGACGCCCATCGACGCAGCCATTGATGTCAGGAACACGGGACGGAAGCGCCTCTTGGCCGACTCCAGTGCAGCCGTCGCTACGTCACACCCTTCTTGATAGCGCAATTCCTCGGCATAGTCTATCATGATAATACCGCAACGGGTAATAATGCCCATCAATGCGATAAATCCTAAGATGCCCGTTGCGCCAAACTCCTGACCAAACACCAACAAGCCCAAAGCACCGCCCAGCATGGAGAATCCTAATGAGTACATGACAAGCAAAGTCAGGGGAATGCTCTTCAGATGGAATACGATGATGAAGAAGATGATCAGGACAGATATTTCAAGCCCCAGATAGAGCTGCGGACGATAGGTGGCCTCCATCTCAGCCTGTCCGCCTGGTTGTAGGATGACGCCTTCAGGCAGCCGGAGTGTCTGTAGGTCTTTATAGACGGCTTTGGTCAGTTTGCCAACTACTGCGTCTCTTCCCGGCATGCCAAAAACAGATGCCGTGCGCTGTCCGCCAATGCGGTTGATGTTGCCGTCGCCCCACCCCGGTTTAATGTCAGCCACCTGCGACAGCGATGCCGAGGTGAGACTGGGCAGAAGACCCGACACGCGGATATTCTTAAAGTCCTCTACGCGCTGATGACCAGTGTAGGCATCTTTGATGACCACACCCGCCTCATGGTCGCCCTCCCATATTGATGTCACGGGAATACCTCCACCATAGCGCAGTGCGAAGTTCAACGAGAGCAGCGACTTGCTCAGTCCGAAATAGTTGGCCTCCACTGGGTTCATGATGACCTCCAGTGAACTGTAGTTAGTGCCGAAACTGGTGGTCAGCACATCAATATCCTGATGTTTGGCCAGACGGTATCTGATGCTGTCGACGGCCATGTGCAGGCTGTCCAGATTGTCGCCTTGCACCTTTACCTCTATGGGGTAAGTGCGGTCTGAATATTCCAGCTGGCGAAACATCACCTGGGCGTCGGCAAAATGATAAGCATACTTTTGTGAGTAGTCGTTGAGCATGCCCTGCGTCTCAGCGTCGCTATGGGTATTTACTATAAACTGGGCAAAGTTGCTGCCTCCAAGACTTGGTATGAAGGTGGCATGGAAACGTGGTGCTCCACAGCCGTAAAACACAGTAATGTTCTGCACGCGCGCATCCTTCCGCATAATATTGGCAAGACTGTCTGCCACGGCTGCCGTATGGTGCAGGTCGGTACCACTGGGCAGTATAACATCAATGGCAAACTGGTTACGTTCAGCTCTCGGCATCAACTTTTGTGGTATCAGCGGCATCAGCATTGCTCCTGCGACAATACACGCCAATCCTACAGCCATCGTCTCCTTCTTATGGCGGAAACACGCTTCTATCAGTCGGTCATAGGTTTTCTGCAGCCGGTCGAGCATGCTTTCTCTCTTCACGCCTCCGACCGCTGCATGGTGCAGTCCATGACGTATAAACTGATGTTGCAGGATGGGAACGAAGAAGATGGCCACCAGCAGCGATACCGTCAGCACAATGGATATGGAATAGGGGAACCACTGCAGGAAGTCATGAACCACCTGGTCTGTCGTAAATATCAGCGGGAAGAAAGTAATGCTAATGACCAGCGTGGCAGTGATGATGCTCTTGACGAACTCACGCGACGACTCTATGGCGGCTTTCCATCGGCTGACACCCGCATCCAGTTTGTCCAGATAGCAGTCTACCACTACCACACTGTCGTCGACTATCATACCCAGCGAGACTATCAGCGCTGCCAGTGTCACCGTGTTGATTTCCAAGCCAAACAGGAGGAAAAGCCCCAGCGAAGCAAATATGGTGATGGGAATCGTAGCCACCGCTACGCCTGCCACTCGCAAGGGCAGCATCAGCATCACTACGATGACCACCGACACGATGGCAATGAGCATCTCCCACATGAAGTCTTCAATGGAGTGTCCCACCACCTGGCTCTGGTCGCTGATGACGTTGATATGTACATCGGCAGGCAACGTAGCCTGGTAGTCGCTTATAATCTCTTTCACCTTCGCGCCAAAGTCGATGATGTTCTGGCCACGGATCATCTGCAGCGACAGCAGTATGCACTTATGTCCGTTGTTCTTGATATATTGGCGCGGGTCGGGATATTCTCGCTTGATGGTGGCTATGTCACCCAGGCGAACCACGTTGCCGGCATGGTCGTTACTGACGATGGTCTGCGCCAAGTCGTTCTCGGAGTTAAGCGAGGGCTGTACATGTATGACTCTGCTCAACTGACCGTCATCCAGACTGCCAGAATAGAAAGTGCCGTTCTGTCCCGACACTTTGTTCATCAGCATAACAGTATTGATGCCGTACATCGACAGACGGTCGCGGTCCAGATAGATGGATAACTGTTCCTTCTGACCACCCATCCTAACGATATTGGCCAGTCCAGGCACAGTCCTCAGCTTGTCGCTCAGTCCGTCAACGTAATCACCCATCTCGCGGTAGCTCTTTCCCTCGCTCTCCAGCGTCAACAGCATAGACGATGACTCTCCAAACTCATCATTAACCGCCAGGTCCACGACACCATCCGGCAGCTTCGCCTTCAGCAACGTCAGACGGCTCTTCATCTTGCTCCAAAACGCATTCTGGTCTGTCACCGAGTTGTCCAGAGAGACCATCGCAACACAGGCATTATTGACACAGATGGTTTTCGTCCTTTGCTTGTTGATTTCCTTGAAGGTCCACAGAAACTCCTCCATGGGTCTTGCCAGTTGACGTTCCACCTCCAGTTCCGACGCACCGGGATAGACAGCCACCATCAGTCCTACGGGGATGTTGAACTGTGGGAACTCGTTTTTGGGTATCTTGACCAGCGAAAAAATGCCGGCCAGCATCATCACCACTACCAGCAGCAGTGTGATGTTCTTATGGCGCATGGCCGAAGCCACAAAATCCGTCCTTTCCTTATTCATACTTCACCCTCACGTCTTCACTCACCTTGTTCTGTCCCTCAATGATAATCACGTCGCCACTCGTCAGGCCCGTCTCTACGACGACACCTTCGTTGATGACATCACCAGTTGTCAAGCCTTGGCGGTGAGCCTTGCCGTCTTTAACGATCCATACGAACTTGTCCTGACCATTAATCTGAATGGCCTGCTGCGGCACAACGATGGCGTAGTCGCCACCCGTATTCTCTGCCCTCACCTTGCACACCATGCCCGGCAGCAACTGGTGGTTGCGGTTGTCCACGATGGCCTTTACCACGTAAGCGTGGCTGACGGTGTTGGCCGTCACGCCACGACTGACAATTTTGCCCGAATACACCTGGTCTCCCTGTGCATTCACGGTGAATGTCACGGTCTGTCCTACAAGCACCTTACCAACCTCCTTTTCAGGTACTGATATGGCAACTTTTACGCGATCTATCTTCACCAATTTGAAGCCCGTCACGCCGGGCACCACACTGGCTCCTACATGCACCGTGCTCGAAGCCACGTAACCGTCGAAGGGAGCCTTCAGCACTATCTCGTCGACGCTCTTTCTCGATATCGCCTCGGCAGCCCTGGCCTTGGCGAGCGCCGTTTCCATCTCCACCATCTTGATTTCTGGCAGCGTACCCTTGTCATACAGGTTCTTCAGTCGCTTATACGCATCTTCGGCCTGGCTCAGTGTGGCGGCGCTGATGTCATGGGCATTTCTCACGTTCTGCCCGTCGACCTCGGCCATGACCTGTCCTTTTCTCACAAACTGACCTTCATCGACCATCACCCGCACCACATTGCCAAGAACACTAAAGGAAACGTTAGCACCATCCTCCTCCTCAATGGTGCCCATATAGTTCTTGCCTATCACGTGCGAACGCGACGCCACAGTCATGGTCTTCACGTTCACAACGGTCTCTTTCTGTGTCTGCACCTTCTGCTTACATGACACAAGGACTGCCAGGCCAACGATGAATAAGAATGGCTTTTGCTTCATAATATTTTAGGGTTTTAATTATTGTCGGCAAATACAAAGTTACCATATTTTTTTCTAACCGCCAAACCCATCATGCCCCTTAGGAGAAGTTTTGTTGATTTTTAACAGAAATTCAGATTTAGAGAAAACGTCGCTGCCAAATGTTTTCTACGCAAAATCTTTGGCCGTTTCATTTAAAAGTAGTATCTTTGCAGGCTGAAACAAAAAATGCAACATGAATTATCTTGATAGAAACGAATTCAATTTCGAACCAAGCCAGAAGGTTATCGATGCCGTGAAGAACTTCGACCCCAAGGAGTTATGCTTCTACACCCGCATCTACGACCAGGGCAAGAAGAGTGTCATCTCTGTCCGCGTCAGCGAAATCTACGGTGTTCCTGAGGAGCAGGTACTGCTGGCCTACGGCGGCGAGGACATTCTGAAGAATGCTATACACTATTTCCTCTCCAAGGGCGACAACAAGAAGATTCTCATCCCTGAGTTCTCTTGGTGGTACTACAATCGTGTAGCCTCCGAGTGCGACGGCGTCTTCGAGATGTACCCCCTCTACGAGCAGGAAGACACCTTTGCCTACCACGTCGACGAGGTCATCGAGTACACCAACCGCCTGCACCCCCGCATGCTGCTGCTGGCCTCGCCCAACAACCCCACGGGCAACAGCCTCACCCCTGAGGAGATTGGCCACATCATGGAGAACATCCCCAGCGACACCATGGTACTAGTCGACGAGGCCTATGCCAGCTTCATCTCTACCGATACCGACTACATAGCACCGCTGGTCAACAAATACTCGAACCTCATCATTTCGCGCACCCTGTCTAAGTTCTACGGACTGCCCGGCCTGCGCTGCGGCTTCGGGTTCATCGGCAAGGGTCACGACCAGTTCCTCAGCTACGTCAACAAGTATCTGGGCTACAACCGCTTCTCCGAGGCCGTAGCACTGGCAGCTCTCGACAGCGACGAGCACTACCGCCACGTAGCCGACGACATGGAGTGGGGACGCCAGCTCTACAAGAAGGAACTGGGCTCACTGCCCGGCTTCAAGGTCTATAAGTCGGTGGCCAACTTCATCCTCATCAAATACCCCATTGCCATCAAGGAGTCACTCATGGAGGCTCTCAAGGTGCAGGACTACAAAATCAAGTTCATGGGCGACAAGGGTCTGGAGGAGTGCCTGCGCATCACGCTGGGCCGCAAGGAACAGACGCAGGTGGTCTGCGATACCATCAAAAAATGCTATCTTCAAACTACCGCTCAAAAATAATTAAGCATTAAGCATTATGCATTTAGCATTGAAATGAACGAAGGTTATCAAGCATCACTAAAATCATCAGAGACGGAAGACTGGCTTGACCTCCATGTCATCCGTCCTTTCTGTTATTACTGCGCGCTGGCTTTCAACAAGTTTGACGTGCACCCCAACACCGTCACCATCTGGTCCATGATTATCGGCGCTGCCAGCGCGGGGTTCTTTGCCTGTGGCAGCTTCTATTATAATGGTACGTGGGGACTCCTGATGAACATCATCGCCATCCTGCTGCTCATGGTGGCCGACATCCTCGACTGCACCGACGGCCAGTTGGCCCGTCTGTCGGGCAAGAAGAGCCGCCTGGGGCGCATCCTCGACGGTGTGGCCGGCTTTGCCTGGTTCACGCCCATCTACGTCCTGCTGGTCTACCGCTTCTACCTGCACCACGACATCGAGTTCAGTTGGCTGGGCATTGAGAACACCCCTGAGAACACCATCATAGCCACCTCCGTGGTCTTTATCCTTGGACTCATCTCAGGCATCGTCGGGCTGGCCGGCCAACAGCGCATGGCCGACTACTACATCCAGATACACCTTTTCTTCCTGAAGGGCGAGAAGGGTGCCGAACTCGACAACTCCGTGCGCCAGCAGGAGCTCTACGACCAGATGACGCCCCAGACCCACAGCTTTGTGGAGCGCTACTTCCAGAAGTCTTACATCGAGTACACCAAGAAGCAGGAGGGCATCACCCCGCAGTTCCAGCGCCTCATGCAGAAACTGCGCGACAGGTTTGGCGGCATTGAGTATGTCCCGGAGAGCATCCGCAAGGAGTTCCACGACGCCTCGCTGCCCGTCATTTTCTGGAACGGACTGCTGACGTTCAACTTCCGCTCCTTCTGGCTGTTCCTCTTCTGCCTGCTCGACATCCCCGCCATGAACTTCTTGTGGGAGATTGTCGTCATGGGCCTGTTGGCATACTATGTCAACCACCGTCACGAATCGTTCTGCAAGCGCATAGCCGATGGTCTGGACTAAGCAGCGACTGAACAATCTGTTTTTCTTCCTTGGCTGTGCGGCGTGCGTAGTCATGCTGTTCACCTTCGACGTCAGCTTTGTCGAACTCTGGCAGCACCTCTGTCATGCCGGCTATTGGCTCATACCCATCATCGGCATCTGGCTGGTGGTCTACGGCCTCAACGCCTTCGCTTGGCTGGCCATCATCAAGGGCAATGTCGGAAAAGAGGAAATTGTCAATCGTAAGTTGTCAAACAGTAAATTCTTCTGGCGCATCTTCCGGCTCACCATCACGGGCTACGCCCTCAACTACGCCACACCGGTGGGCGGACTGGGCGGCGAGCCTTACCGCATCATGGAGCTGTCGAAAGACATCGACCAGCAGCACGCCACGTCCAGCGTCATTCTCTATGCCATGATGCACTTCTTCGCCCACTTCTGGTTCTGGTTTCTCAGCATCTTCATCTACCTGGCACTGGTGCTCGTCGGCGACATGCCCATGACCACGGCCATAGGCACCGTACTTGGCGTCATCATCCTGTTCTGCCTCCTGGCGTTCTACGTCTTCTCGCGCGGCTACCGCCACGGACTGGTGGTCTACGTCCTGGGACTCATCGGCAAGATTCCCTTCCTACGCGGCTGGAGCCGTCGCTTCCGTGGCCGTCATGCCTCGGCACTGCGCAACATCGACGCCCAAATTGCGGCACTCTACTCGCAAGACGCCAAGGCTTTCTACAGCTCGCTGGTGCTGGAGTATTCGTCGCGCATGGTGCAGAGCCTGGAGGTCATGTTCATGCTCCTGCTCTTTGGCATTGACAATGGCGGCGGACTCAACGGACTGCTGCTGACCTACCTGCACTCGGTGCTCATCGTAGCCTTCACCACGCTGTTTGCCAACCTCATCGGCTTTCTGCCCATGCAGATTGGCGTCCAGGAGGGTGGCTTCGTACTCTCCATAGCAGCCTTAGGACTCTCGGCAGCGCTGGGCATCTTTGTCAGCATCATCTGCCGCGTACGCGAAATCATCTGGATAGCCATAGGCATGGCGCTGATGAAGATACCCACCCCCACCGCCTCCCCAAGGGAGGGGAGCTCGAAGGTAGAAGATATGAATTAAGCATTAAGAATTAAGCATTAAGAATTAAGCATTAAGAATTAAGCATTAAGAATTAAGCATTAAGAATTAAGCATTAAGAATTAAGCATTAATATGATAGGAGTTATTTTAGCTGCCGGAATGGCCAAACGTCTGCGTCCCCTGACCGACAAGTGTCCGAAGTGTCTGTTGAAGATTGGCGAGCGCACCCTGCTGGAGCGCACCGTCGACGCCATGCTCAGCGCCGGCATCAGCGAACTGGTGGTGGTCACCGGCTACCGCGCCGAGATGATTCGCGACTTCCTCACCCAGCACTACCCCACGCTGGCCATCCACTTCATCCACAATGCTGACTACGAGCACAACAACAACATCTTCTCGCTCTGGATGACACGCCCCTATACCGACGGCCGCGACTTCCTGCTCTCTGACAGCGACATTCTCTTCGACCCGCAGTTAATTAAGACTGTGCTCTCGGCCGACGGCAATGCGCTGGCGCTGAACCGCCACGAGTGTGGTGAGGAGGAAATCAAGGTCATCGTGGACAGCCAGAACCACATCGTGGAGCTCAGCAAGACGTGCAGCATCCAGCAGGCCATCGGCGAGAGTGTGGGCTTCGAGAAGATGACAGCCTCGTACAGCACCGCTCTGTTCCGGGAACTGGAGCAGATGATTGAGCACGAGGGACTCATCGACGTCTTCTACGAGCGGGCCTTCGAGCGACTCATCCCCCAGGGCCACACGTTCAGCGTCGTCGACACCACACGCTATTTCTCCATCGAGCTCGACACGCCCGAAGACTTCGAGCATGCCAAGCAGCTCATTCCTGCCGAGCTGTATTAACAGCCCGGCGTACTACACCCCAGCGCCGAGATACTTCTCGCGCAGATAGTCCGCAAAGATGCGTGCCGCGCTCTCTACCTTGGCAGCGCAGGGACGCGTCTTGTAGTATTCAGCCGTGCGGGGCGACGCCACATAGCTGTTGGTAGCCTTCTCGTGACCTTTCAGTCCCAGTATCTCGGCACATATCAAACTGCCGTTCTCGGCCTCTGACCGAGCCAGCAGTTCCTGCACCACCTTGTAGCAGGCCGACTTGCCCTCGCGGTCGCTGCCTTCCGTCTGGCCACAGTCCAGTCCTACCAGCATCACCAGACCCGACACGGCACCGCACATCATCCTCAGCCGACCCACGCCGCCGCCAAAACCGGCGGCCACCCGCAGCGCCAACTCATGGTCCATGCCGTACAGGTCAGCAAAGGCAGCCACCACACTCTGACAACAGCCGTAGCCCTGCATAAAATAGTCTACGGCGCGGTCCACTCTCGTTTCCAATTCCTTATTATTCATTGTTTCCATCATATTTCTTACATCTGACTTCTTACATCAGCCATCTTACATCAGCCATCAGCCATCTAATTGTCATACGCAGTTTGCAAAGTTACAAAGAAAACTGCTGAACAGCAAGAAACCAGTCAAATTGTCTGTTAATTGTTCTTAAATAATAGAAACTGCGTTTGGTGTCGTCAAATCTCCTTAGTAACTTTGCAAGACTATAGGCAAATACTTTTGAAATTATTATTTCTTAGTTTATATTTTTAAGTATGATTTATTCAACAGAAGTGAACAACATGTGTAGCGTCTGCAAGGGCGCCTACCATGGTCCTGCACCCATCCCCGAAGAGGGCAAGTGGATCCAGGCAAAGGAGATTAAGGACATTTCGGGTTACACCCATGGTATTGGTTGGTGTGCACCTCAGCAGGGTGCCTGCAAACTGAGTCTGAACGTCAAGGACGGTGTCATCCAGGAGGCTCTGGTTGAGACTATCGGTTGCACTGGTATGACTCACTCTGCCGCTATGGCCAGCGAGATTCTGCCTGGCAAGACCATCCTTGAGGCTCTGAATACCGACCTGGTTTGCGACGCTATCAATACCGCTATGCGCGAGCTGTTCCTGCAGATTGTCTATGGCCGCACACAGAGTGCTTTCTCTGAG
>CACWFV010000046.1 GCA_902760315.1 uncultured Bacteroidales bacterium
CCACGCGCGGACAGGCCTATTTCGGGAGCAAAGGTAAACAAATTTTATGAAACAACAAAGATTTTGCTGAAAAAATTATTAAATTAACACAAAAATAGCACTGCCAACAGCTATTCGCACAGAAAAAGTTGCTGAAAA
Organism: uncultured Bacteroidales bacterium; assembly: GCA_902760315.1. Classification (GTDB taxonomy): domain Bacteria; phylum Bacteroidota; class Bacteroidia; order Bacteroidales; family Bacteroidaceae; genus Prevotella. The sequence continues at coordinate 139 of CACWFV010000046.1, forward strand.
CTGATGAACACGAATTGCCACGAATGATCCATTAATAGCTGCGCGTAGCCATTACATGAATAATTCTATGGCAATTATATGTTTAATAAGGTGTAGGGAGAAAGATAGATACTGTTACTCTATTTGTTTATAGAGCGTGGAGACACTGTAGTTGCCACGCATGACGGCAAGAATTTCAGACTCGGTGGAGAGGTTGAAGTCGCCAGGTATGGTGTTCTTCAGGGCTGCGGCGGCCAGGCTGTAGTCGAGCTGCTGCTGGCGGTCGGCGGGGAAGAGGCTGATGGCGTGGAGCCAGCCACCCATGAAGGCGTCGCCCACACCCACGGGGTCCACCACGTCGGGAATGTCGATGATGGGTGCCTGGAGCAGGGTGTCGTCAGCGAAGAGCAGGGCCGTGAGCGTATGGTGGTTGGAGTTGACAATGTTGCGCATGCCCATCATCCACTGCTTGACGCGCGGATAGCGGGCGTGGAGCTCCTGGAACCACTGGCCGTACTCCTGCATCTGCATCTGGAAGTGGGAGTCAACGGCGGTGAAGGGTGGCTGCGCATGCTGGGAGAGCCACTCGAACTCGATGGCGTCGCCAAACATCATGTCGCAGCGGGAGAGCATGCGGCTGAGCGTCTCGCGCGGCTCGGCGCCGGCATATTTCCACAGGTTCTTGCGGTAGTTGATGTCGAAACAGACGGTGACGCCCAGTTCGTCGGCAATGTCGAGGGCCTCGAAGGTGGCCTCGGCAGCCTGCTGCGAGATGGCGGCAGTGATGCCGGAGACGTGGAAGTAGTCGCAGTCGCGCAGTATCTGGCGCCAGGGAATCATGCCCGGCCGGAGGTCGTAGTAGGCTGAGCCGGAGCGGTCGTAGATGACCTTGGCGGCACGCATGCCGGCGGCAGGCTCGAAATAGTAAGTGCCGATGCGTTGTCCGCCATAGAGCACCTGAGAGGTATTGACGCCCAACTGGGCCAGATTCATGGCACCGGCATGACCTACGGGGGTGTCGGGCAGTCGAGTGATGTAGGTCACCTCCTCGCCTTGGGTGGCCAGCGACACGGCGACGTTAGCCTCGCTGCCCCCATACTTGCTGGTAAACAGATCGCCCTGCGTCAGCCGCAGCTGTCCGGGTTTGGAAAACCTGAGCAGTAATTCTCCGAATGTAACGATTTTCTTTTTCATCTAGTCTGTATTATGGTTGGCTCTCTCCTTCGACATATTCCTCCAGGAACATGTGTTCGCCATCGTAGACGGCATAGGTATAGTGGCTAATCCAGTCGCCCAGAATCATCAGGCGGGTGTTGCGTGCCAGTTTGATGTCGAGTTCGATGTGCCGGTGGCCGAAAATGAAATAGTCGATGTTGGGATGGCTCTCGATATATGTCCGTGCAAAGAGTACCAGGTGCTCCTTGTCCTCACCCATAAAGACCACATCGTTCTGTTCCTTGTGCTTGATGTAGCTGTGCTTGGCCCAGGCCAGTCCGAAACCTACACCCCAGCGGGGATGCAGGCCAGAGAAGAGCCACTGGCACACGCGGTTATGGAAGACGGCACGAAGGAACTTGAACGAACGGTTCGGGTCGCCCATGCCATCGCCGTGGGCCAAGAAGAACTCATGGCCGTAAATCTCGGTGGTCTCCGCCCGCTTGTGCAGGATGACGCCACACTCCTTCTCCAGATACTCGTAGGCCCAGATGTCGTGGTTGCCGGTGAAGTAGTGCACCTCGACACCCATGTCGGTCAGTTCCGAGAGTTTGCCCAGGAAGCGGGTGAAGCCTTTAGGCACCACATACTTGTATTCGTACCAAAAGTCGAACATGTCTCCCAACAGATAGATGGCGGCAGCCTTCTCCTTGATGGAGTCCAGGAAGCGCACCAGGCGCCGCTCCTGCGTGCGCTGATGGGGAACGGCCAGTGAGCCCAGGTGGGCGTCGGAAAGGAAATAGATGTTCTTCATTGATTCTTTTTTTTCGGGATAACGGAATAACGGGATAACGGAATGGCGGGATGACGATTAGTCGAAGCCCAGTTCGACGCGGGCCTCTTCGCTCATCATGCTCTGGTCCCAAGCCGGTTCGAACACCAGGTTGACGTTGGCGGTGGTGATGCCGTCGACGGACTCCACCTTGGTGCGCACGTCCTCCAGAATGAAGTCGGCAGCAGGGCAGTTGGGGGCGGTGAACGTCATGTCCATATCCACAGTACCGTCGTCCTGCACCTCTATCTTATAGATCATGCCGAGGTCGTAGATATTGACGGGTATCTCAGGGTCGTAGACGGTCTTCAAGACGTCGACGATGCGCTCTTCGAGCAGTGTTTTCTTTTCTTGTGTCATCATATTATCATGTTCTGTTGCAAAGGTACGAAAAAATGAAGAATTAAGGATGAAGAATTAAGAGATTTTTTGTACTTTTGCAGCGACATTACATAAAAATACCACACAGCACCATGCATCTTGACATCTCTGACGAACAGGTTCTGGACAATGCCGGCATACGGCTGACGGCCGTGCGACTGCTCATCTGGCGCAAGATACGTCATGGCTTCAGCGACGCCTTCAGTTTGGCAGACCTGGAGGCGGCGTTGCCCACGGTAGACCGCTCGACGCTGTTCCGGACGCTGACGCTGCTCTCGGAGGCCCACCTGCTGCACGACATCGACGACGGCTCAGGGTCGCAGAAATACTGCGTCTGCCATCTGGACGACACGCGGCAGTGCTTTGGCCACGTGCACCTGACATGTCGCTGTTGCCACCGCACCTTCTGCCTGAAGGATGTCCACATACCCTCGGTGCCGCTGCCTGCGGGCTTCGAGATAGAAGAGGCCGAATACGTGGTGAAGGGCATCTGTCCCCAATGTATTAATAAGGAACGCGCGTAAGGAAACCGACAGGGTAAAGAAAAACCCGTCTTCCGCAGCAGCCAATTGGCTGAGACGGAAGACGAGACAGACTATTGGGAATTATGACTCCCTTAGTTTACGGCTAAGCAAGCACTACCCCTTAGTTCATAGCGAAGTAGGTGCCACAGGCAGCCATGCGAGCCTCGTAGACGCCAGCCTCGTTGAGGGTGAAGTTCTTGGTCTCGCCATTGACGTTGGCCTGGATGGTGCCATCAGCATTGAAGCGGAAGAGTTCCTTCTGCACGCCATTCTGCTCGACAGACCAAGAGTCGTTCTCGGCATTGTGGATGAAATAGGTAATCTCGCCGGTAGGAGCCTTGACCTCATAGCCGTTCTTCAGGGTGGTGACAGCATAGTAGCGGCCGTCCTTGCCCATCACCTGCTGGGTCTTGCCGATGTTAGAGGCTACGGGGTTGTCGCCAGACCAGAACTCGATGGTGTTGAGCACCAGGACATCGACCAAATTGGCAATACCACCTACGATGGGCACGAGGACGAAGCCCACGATAGCATTGACAAACTTGCTGCTGGTCATGTGGTTCTGCCAGTTGATGTACTTGTTCCACAGACCATACTGTCCTACGAAACACGAACTGAACAGGAAACTTCCTGCAAGCAGGCATGCAGCCACTTTCAAACTGATTTTCTTCATTGTTGTTGGTTTTTTAAAGGTTTATAAATAAAAAATTGATTCATTTCCCATATTGAACAACAGGTCGAGCACGGAGAGGTTGGCCAGGAAACCGTACTTACGCTCAAAGACCTGCCAGTAACGGCGCGGCAGAAAGTCGGCATCGGGCCGCGGATGCTTGGCATGGATAATGTCACGGAAGTCGGCAACGCCTTCCGGCTGCTGCTGGTATTCGGTGGTGTAGGTCACCTGCGGCTGGATGTCCAACAGGTGGCATATCGTCTGACGGATGGCTTCGTTGAAGTCTACCAGGTAGTCGTACTTCTTCTCAAAGAACGGACGGATGTCGTCGGCATAATAGTCGAAGAACGGACTCTCGCTATAGGCCGACAGCAGGGCATTCCAGTGGACGCGGCGCCACTGGTTGTGGTCGCTGAGGCGGATATCGCGCACCAGGCACTTCTCTCCTGCTGCCTCTACGGGCACCGTCAGCGTCTGCAGGCCGTTGGCAGTAGCTATGACACAGCGGTTGCGGTAGGTCTGCTTCTGGTAGGAGTCGTACTGCTCGATGAACACGCGGTCGTAGCGGTACAACTTCTGATACCACTGGATGGGGCCGAAATAGGTAGTCTGTAGCAGTGCCGTAGTCATTGCAGCTGCAGGTGTTGTCGGTTATACAATACGGTGACGACCTGTCCGATGATGCTACTCTCAGGGATGAAACCCAGATGGCGCGAGTCGACAGGATTCTGCTGGTTCAGCGCCTCCAGCCAGTAGTAGTCGGCCTTGGCACAGGTGGTCAGTCCCGGCACCACCAGTTGTCCCTGGAGGGTGTGGATGGTGTCGCCCGGCACAGCCTTGCAACGGGCTATGAGCAGTCCGCCATCAGCCTGGCCGGGCATGCTGAACGCCACAATGTCGCCACGCTTCACGGGATGGCGCATCAGTCGGCTGTAGGGCAGCAATCCGTTGCCCTCGATGCGCAGACCATAGCTGCAGCGGTTCACCAGGAGTCTGTCGCCATTACGGAAGACGGGTGCCAGTCCGTTGCCGTTGACGCTATGCACGGAAAAGACTAAAGCACGAAAGGCCAGCATCAGTGCGAAAGCTGATGCCAGTACCAGTGCGTTCTTCAGCCACTTTCTCATGGTGCTATGCTTTCATCCCCCTCGTTCTCAGTAATCCGTCACTTGATATTGTCGACAAAGCGGAACAGGCGGTGCCAGCGGATGCCGGAGAATCCGCTGCGGTCGGGGTCGGAACTCCACCAGATGAAGATGGGTTTGCCGACGATGTGGTCTTCGGGCACGAAGCCCCAGTAGCGGGAGTCGAGGGAGTTGTGGCGGTTGTCGCCCTGCATCCAATAGTAGTCCATCTTGAAGGTGTACTTCGTGGTCTCCTTGTCGTTGATGAATATCTTGCCGTCACGGACCTCCAGCTTGTTGCCCTCGTAGGTACGGATGGGGCGCTCGTAGATGGGCAGGTTCTTCAGCGTCAGGTCGATGGTCTGGCCCTTGGCCGGTATCCAAATGGGACCGTAGTTGTCGCGCGTCCAGTGCATGTTACCATTCAGCGGATAGATGTCCAATTCGGAAGCGTCAGTATTCAGCGCGATGCTTTCCACAATGTCAGGGCGCTTTCTCAAGGCGTCGGCCGTCCGGTTGGTCATGGGCATGTAGCCATAGTTGTTCAGGTCGCGCAGTTCCTCCATGGTGATGCCCCACTGTTGCATCTCCTCGTCGGTGAAGTGGCGCTTCAGCTTCAGGTGGTAGGTGTACTGCACGTTGTCGGGCTCCTTATTGGCCTTGCCGTTGATGTAGATGGTGCGGTTCTTGATTTGCAGCGTCTGACCGGGCAGTCCCACACAGCGCTTGACATAGTTCTCGCGGCGGTCGGTAGGACGGGAGTCAATGAGGCCGTACTCCTGGGGATTGGCTTCAATAGCCTGTTTACCAGCCTGGTAGATGGCGTTGAAATAAAGGGGCAACTGCTGCTGGGTCAGCGAGTCCGGATTGGGGCGCTGCGGATAGAGCTGATAACCAATCTGGTAGCACAGCTGGTAGTAGTCGTAAGCCTGATACTGAGGATCCGAACAGATGGTGTCACCGGCAGGGAAGTTGAACACGACGATGTCGTTGAGCTGGATTTTGCCCAGTCCCTTTACGCGACGATAGTCCCAATGGGGCCACTCAATATACGATTTGCACTGGAACACGGGCATGGTGTGCTGCGTGAGCGGCATGGTCAGCGGTGTCTCAGGAATGCGGGGACCATAGCTGACCTTGCTGACAAACAGGTAGTCACCGGTGAGTAGCGACTTCTCCAGCGAACTGGACGGGATGACGTAGTTCTGGAAGAAGAACAGGTTGATGAAGTACACGGCAACGAGGGCGAACACCAGGGCGTCGACCCACGACATCACCCAGCGCACAGGGCCTTCTGCGTCCTTCCACCACTGCCACTTAATCTTCTTGGTGATATAGACATCATAGATGAAGGGCACGACCAGCAGTCCCAGCCAGGACTCTACCCAATAGAGGAACAACAGGTAGAGCACAAGTACACAGACGAACTTGGCCCACTGTACCTTCATATTCAGTTTTTTCTTTTCTCTCATGATGGTTGTATTGTCTGATTATTCTGAGTAATCTGATTAATCTGAGTATTCCGAATAATCAGAATTTAAACATATCGCTAATGGTTAACAGGCCCTGATGTTCCTGGGTGTACTCAGCGGCCAGCACAGCACCGAGGGCAAAGCCCTGACGTGAGTGGGCGTCGTGGGTTATGCTGATGATGTCGGCCTCAGAATCGTAACGCACGGTATGGATGCCGGCCACCTCGCCGCGGCGGATGTGGTCAATGCGCAGCAGTTTCGGGTCGGTCGTGTCCTCAGCCCAGGATTCCTTGCGGTCCAGGTTCTCCAGGATACCCTCTGCCAGCGTGATGGCCGTCCCTGAGGGGTGGTCGAGCTTATGCACATGGTGGGTCTCCTCGATCTCTACGTCGTACTGCGGGAACTGGTTCATAATCTTGGCCAGGTACTTGTTGACGGCCGAGAAGATGGCTACGCCGATGGAGAAGTTTGACGCCCAGAAGAGTGTCTTGCCCTCTTCTCCGCACATGCGGCGCACTTCGTCACCATGTTCCTTCATCCAGCCGGTAGACCCCGATACCACTTTTACGCCCTTCTCCCATGCTTTCAGATAGTTGCCAAAGGCAGCCTGCGGTGCGGTAAACTCTATGGCAACGTCTGCAGAGGCAAACGCGGGGCTGTTAAAGTCTTGCTGGTTATCAATATCAATGATACTCACAATCTCGTGACCACGGCTAAGGGCTATCTTTTCTATCATCTTGCCCATCTTGCCGTAGCCGATTAAAGCTATTTTCATAATAATAATGTATTAATACGCTGCAAAGATACTGTAAATAAAACGAAAATCCAAATAAAACACGGTTTATTAATTTTTTTTGTTACCTTTGCAGTACGAATTACCTATTAACCATCCGTATGAGAAAACTAACTACGATAATCTGTCTCTTCATGGCATTCACACTGCAGGCCAAGGAGTGGACACTGGACGAGGTGAAAGAGGTCATCAGGCGCGTCAACACCTACTGGCAGACTAACCACCCTGCTGAGGAAAGGGCGTTTTGGGACCATGCCGCCTACCACACTGGTAATATGGAAGTATACAAGCTACTGAACGACAAGCAGATGCTGGACTACAGCATTCGCTGGGCAGAGCACAACAACTGGCAGGGGGCCACGGAGAAAGACCCTGCTAAGTGGAAGTATAAGCGCTATGGCGAGGGGCAGGACTTTGTGCTCTTCGGCGACTGGCAGATTTGTTTCCAGACCTATATAGACCTCTACAATCTGGCACCCAAGAAGAAAAAGGTGGCCCGTGCCAAGGAGGTGATGCGCTACGAGGCTGACTCCAAAGCACACGACTATTGGTGGTGGGCCGACGCTTTGTATATGGTAATGCCGGTGATGACGAAGATGTACCGGCTGACAGGCGACGAGAAATATCTGGACAAACTCTATGAGAACATCTGCTATAGCGACAGCATCATGCTCGACACGGAGACAGGACTCTATTTCCGTGACGGCAAATATGTATATCCCAAGCACAAAACCGCCAGTGGCAAGAAAGACTTCTGGGCGCGTGGCGACGGATGGGTGCTGGCAGGACTGGCCAAGGTGTTGCAAGACATGCCGAAAACTTACCGTCACCAGCCCTTCTTTGCGGAGAAATTTGTCCGTTTGGCTCAGGCGGTCAAGCAATTGCAGCAACCTGCAGGCCACTGGACACGTTCCATGGCGGACCCCGAACAGGCTCCAGGTTACGAAACCAGCGGCACCGCCTTCTTCTGCTACGGACTGCTCTGGGGCGTCAACAACGGCTATCTGGCCAAGAAAGAATATGAACCGGCAATAGCCAAGGCCTGGCACTATCTGACCACCATTGCCCTACAGCAGAGTGGCAAGGTGGGCTATGTGCAGCCCATCGGCGAGCGAGCCATTCCCGGACAGCGCGTCGACGCCAACAGCGAAGCTAACTTTGGCGTAGGGGCATTCCTGTTGGCTGCCTGCGAATACTACCGCTATCTGCAAACCCCTAAGGCTACGCTGACCTTCAGCAACGAGATTGAGCAGCAGCGCCAGGAGGTGGTGGAAGTCGACTGGCAAGCCGTCTGTCGGCAATTAGGCATCAGCAGCGACGAACAGATAGTCGTTGAGAATGCTGCCGGTCAGGAAGTGGCCTACCAGAAGACCTACGACGGCAAACTGCTGCTCTACATTTCGCTGCACCCGCTGGCCGCGGCCACGTTCACCGTCAGCAAGGGCAAACCCGCAGAAGTCCATTCGTATGTTACAGGAAAGGTGTATCCCCACCGTAAGGACGACCTGACGTGGGAGAACGACCTGGGCATCTATCGCGTCTATGGCCCGGCACTCCAGAAGTCGGGCGAACGCTCGTTTGGCACTGACGTGTGGGTAAAGAACACGCCCGACCTGGTGGCAGACCAGCGATACAGGAAAGACCATGAAGGGAATATGCTGGAGCAGTCGCTCCGCAAGGGCGGCCAAAAAGTGGCGCTGAAAGATATTGACCTCAGCACCTCGTTCCATCTGGACCACGGCAACGGCATGGATGCCTATGGCGTGGGGCCATCATTAGGGTGCGGTGCACCAGCCTTGATGAAAGGCGACCGGCTGGTCATGCCCTACTGTTATGAAACCTACCGTATACTCGATAACGGCCCATTGCGCTTTACCGTAGAACTGACCTATGGCGCCAATGCCGACGGCATCACCGAGCATCGTCTCATCAGTCTGGACCGAGGCTCCCACTTCAACCGCATGACGGTGTGGTATGACGGCATCAAGGAGCCATGCTCGCTGGCCGCAGGTATCGTGCTGCACGGCAATGACCCTCTCGTGCTGGGCAAGAATTACGTGCAATATGCTGATCCTACGGACAATCCAGAGCTCCATCAGTCGCTCATCTATGTGGCCGTACTATTCCCTGAGGGTGTTGACGAGACCTGCCTACAGGAGGGCGAGCTAAGCCATGGCCTCGGCATCGTCAACAACTACCGGGGAGCCCCCTACACCTACTATTTCGGTTCTGCGTGGAGCCAATACGACATCCGCACGCAAGCCCAGTGGCAGTTAACTATTGACGAATTCTTATCACGAACCCCTATTGAATATTCCATCCAATGAAAAGAACACTCATCCTCCTGGCGGCCATCACGCTGCTACTGCCCTTGCAGGCCGCCAAAAAAGCGAAGCAACCACAGCAGACCGACCGCGAATACTGGTGCTCCCTGGCTTACAAAATGGCCCAGCCCGTGCTGGAGAATATGGCCAAAGGCGAACTGCAGAAGAATATGAAGACCGAGTTCTCGCCATCTTTCGACAACCGCGACCGCAGTGTGGTCTATATGGAGACCTTCGGCCGCCTGATGGCCGGCATTGCTCCTTGGCTGACACTGCCCGACGACAACACGGCTGAGGGACAGCAGCGCCGCCAACTACGCCAATGGGCACTGGCAGCCTACAAGAACGCTGTAGACCGGGAGTCACCTGACTACCTGTGTTGGGGTAGAGCCGGACAGAACCTTGTGGATGCCGCCTATATTGCTGAGTCATTTCTCAGAGCGTGGGATGCATTGTGGCAGCCCCTCGACGTCACGACCCAACAGCGATATATCAAGGAGTTCCAGAAACTGCGCCGCATAGACCCTCCCTATACCAACTGGTTCTTGTTCTCGTCAGTCATTGAGAGCTTCATCGCCAAAGCAACTGATAGAAAAGAGTATGACGAGTTCCGCGTCAACACAGCTTGCCGCAAGGTGGAAGAGTGGTATGTGGGCGACGGCTGGTACGCAGACGGGCCGGTCTTTGCCTTTGACTATTACAGCAGCTACGTCTTCCACGCCATGTACCTGGAGACACTGCAGGCCATGATCGATGCCAAGGTCAATAGTCGGCTGGACTACCAGAAATACTATAACCGAGCCTTGAAACGTGCACAGAAATATGCCATCATCTTGGAGCGCTTCATCTCGCCGGAAGGTACATTTCCCGTCATCGGGCGCTCCACCCCCTACCGCCTGGCCGCCATGCAGCCGCTGGCACTGATGGCTTGGTATCAGAAGCTGCCCGCAGAACTGAGCAACGGACAGGTGCGAGCCGCACTGACACAGGTGATGCACCGCATGTTCGACCAACAACAGAACTTCAACGACGGCGGATACCTCACCATCGGTTTCTGCGGACACCAGCCTGAAACGGCAGACTGGTACACGAACAACGGTTCACTATACATGACATCGCTCAGTTTCATGCCGTTGGGACTGCCGGCAGCGCATCCCTTCTGGACGGACGAGCCTCAGCCCTGGACACAGGTAAAGGCCTGGGGAGGACAGCCATTCCCCAAGGACCACCGTTGGGCTGACGACATTATAACGCGTGACAAGTGGTAAACAACCTGCATGGACATCAACGAAAAGACATGGAACTTCATCCGTGAGCATGCTGAAGACGATATCAGAAAGCTTGCCTTACTGGGGAGCAAGGACCGGGAGGTGGACCTGAAGAGGGCATTGCAGCAGATTGCCGGACAACAGACTGCCCGCAGGAAATTACCCTCATGGGCCGGGGTAGACGGCATCGTCTACCCGCCTCATCTGAATATGGAACAGTGTTCCAGCGAACAGACAGCACGCTACAAGGCCACACTCGTGGCCGGTGGCGGCAATCGATATATGGACCTGACGGGCGGACTAGGTGTTGACTTCTACTGGATGTCGCAGAACTTCGAGCAACGCTATTACATAGAGCAAAATAAAGAACTCTGCTCACTGGCCGAGCACAACTTTCGGACGCTTGGACTGGCTTGCTCCGTACGCTGTGGAAGTGCCGCAACCGCACTCACTGGCATCAGCCATGCCGACGTCATCTTCCTGGATCCCGCCCGCCGCAACGAACAAGGCGGACGCACCTACGACATCAAGGACTGTACACCCAACATACTTGAAATGCTTCCCCAACTGATGGAGAAAGCCGACAAAGTGATACTGAAGCTATCGCCCATGCTGGACTGGCGGAAGGCTGTTGACGACCTGAACTATGTCAGGGAAGTCCACATCGTCAGTGTCGACAACGAGTGCAAAGAACTGCTACTAGTACTGACACGGAGTGAAAATCCGTTTCGGTTGGTATGTGTCAACAACGACAGCGTGTTTGAGGTGAGCATGCCACCCGGCTCACAACCAGTACCCATCCGTCAGCCATCAGCCATCGACTCTCAACTTTCAGCCCTAAACCCTCTACCTTCTTACCTCTATGAGCCTAACGCCAGCATCATGAAGGCTGGTTGCTTTACGGAACTGGAGCAGCAGTTTTCTGTAGCTCCGATTTCTGCCAACTCCCATCTCTTCCTTTCTTCCGTTGAAATGCGTGATTTCCCCGGACGAGGGTTTCAAATTCTGGGCATTTCATCCATGAACAAGCATGCGCTGAAAGAGGCTCTCGCCGGCACAGACCGTGCCAACATTGCCGTACGTAACTTCCCACTATCTGCCGAACAGTTGCGGAAAAGACTCAAGCTCAAGGATGGAGGCGACTGCTATATCTTTGCCACCACACAGGCTGATGGGGAACACCGGCTGTACATTTGCTGTAAAATTGGTTAAATATTTTGGGTGTTTCCCGCTTTTTAGCTACCTTTGCAAGATAGTTATCAAGTGTAAAGAAGAAATGTCAACAGTAGAGATTAAGAAAGTCACCACTAAGAAAGACCTTGACGCTTTCATCCAGTTCCACTACGACTTGTATCGTGGAAACCCATATGATGCTCCCAACCTATACACCGATGAACGGCACACACTCAGTAAAGACCGCAATGCTGCCTTTGAGTTTTGCGAGGCTGAATATTTCCTGGCCTATCGTGACAACATGGTAGTAGGACGTGTGGCCGCCATCATCAACCATCGTGCTAACGAAGGGTGGGGAAATAAAAGTGTACGCTTCGGCTGGTTAGACTTCATTGACGACTTGGAAGTGTCGCAAGCACTCTTCGGTGCTGTTGAGCAGTACGGACGTGAGCACGGCATGACAGAAATGGTGGGTCCCTTAGGATTCACCGACATGGACCCTGAGGGCATGCTCATTGAGGGCTTCGACCAGCTGGGCACCATGGCTACCATCTACAACTACCCCTACTACCCCCAGCACATTGAACAGCTGGGCGGCTTTGCCAAGGATAACGACTATGTGGAGTACAAGCTCATTGTTCCCAAAGACGGCATGCCGGAGAAATACAAAAAGGTTGCCGAACTGGTACAGAAACGCTACAACCTGCACACGCTGCACCCCAAGCGCAGCCAGGTGTTTGGCAAGGAACAATACGGACGTAAGGTGCTCGACGTGGTGAACAAGTCGTTTGGCCACCTCTACGGTTATTCGCAGATGACGGAGCGCCAGATTGACGAGTACCTGAAGATGTATTTCCCCATGCTCGACATGGACATGCTCTGCCTCATAGAGGACTGGAACACGCCTGACCACAAGCTGATTGGCGTAGGCATCAGCATCACGTCGATGACCCGTGCACTGCAGAAGTGCAAGAACGGCCGCCTCTGGCCCTTCGGCTGGTGGCACTGCCTGCGTGCACTGAAGTTCCACAAAGCCGAGTGTCTGGACCTGATGCTTATCGGCATCTTACCGGAATACCAGCAAAAGGGTGTCAATGCCTTGCTCTTCAACGACCTCATCCCCATCTACCAGAAGTATGGGTTCAAGTGGGGAGAGACCAATGTGGAGATGGAAACCAACGAGAAGGTGCAAAGCCAGTGGCAGTATCTGGAGCATGTGCAACACAAACGCAGAAGGTGTTATAAGAAAAGCCTGTAGGATGGGTTAACCAAGAATGATATGTCAGAAGAGATCAACACAATATCCCAAGAAGAGGTCGTCAAATACGACGACGACAACATACGCCACCTAAGCGACATGGAGCATGTCCGTACCCGACCGGGTATGTACATCGGACGATTGGGTGACGGCTCCTTGCCGGAAGACGGCATCTATGTACTACTGAAAGAGGTCATCGACAACTCCATAGACGAGTTCAAGATGAAGGCCGGCGACCGTCTGGAAATCACCATTGACGACAACCTGCGCGTCTCCGTCCGCGACTATGGCCGTGGCATTCCGCAGGGCAAGCTTATCGAGGCTGTCAGCGTGCTCAACACGGGTGGTAAGTACGACTCCAAGGCATTCAAGAAGTCAGTAGGTTTGAATGGTGTCGGCGTCAAGGCCGTCAATGCGTTGAGTACACACTTCGAGGTAGCCAGCTATCGCGACGGCAAGGTGCGCCATGCAACGTTTGAGCGCGGCAACCTGCTGACAGACCACACGGAGGATACCCAAGACGAGAATGGTACTTACATCTACTTCGAACCGGATAACACGCTGTTCAAGGACTACAGTTTCCACGACGACATCGTGGAGAACATGTTGCGCAACTATACCTACCTGAACACAGGACTGGCCATCATGTACAATGGTCGCCGCATCCTGTCGCGTCATGGCTTGCAGGACTTGCTAAAAGACCGCATGACCAACGACCCGCTCTACCCTATCATCCACCTGCAAGGCGACGACATTGAGATAGCATTCACCCATGCCAACCAGTATGGCGAGGAATACTACTCCTTTGTTAACGGACAACACACCACACAGGGCGGTACCCACCAGACGGCTTTCAAGGAACACATTGCCAAGACCATCAAGGAGTTTTTCGGCAAGTACGAGTATGGCGACATCCGCACCGGTATCGTAGCCGCCATCGCCATCAATGTTGAAGAGCCGGTCTTCGAGAGTCAGACAAAGATAAAACTGGGCTCTACACAGATGGCACCTGACGGTGACACCATCAACAAATACGTAGGCGACTTCATCAAGCAACAAGTCGACAACTACCTGCACATCCATCAGGATGTGGCTGAGGTCATAGAGGGCAAGATCAAGGAGTCTGAGCGTGAGCGCAAGGCCATGGCCGGCGTCACCAAACTGGCTCGTGAACGAGCCAAGAAAGCGAACCTCCACAACAGGAAATTGCGCGACTGCCGCATCCATTTCTCTGATGTCAAGAACGAGCATAAGGAGGAATCGTGCATCTTCATCACGGAGGGCGACTCAGCCAGCGGCAGCATCACCAAGAGCCGTGATGTCAATACACAGGCCGTCTTCTCGCTCCGCGGCAAACCCCTCAACTCCTTCGGACTTACCAAGAAGGTAGTCTACGAGAACGAGGAGTTCAACCTGCTGCAGGCGGCTCTCGACATAGAGGAAGGTCTAGACACCCTACGATATAATAAGGTAATAGTAGCCACCGATGCCGATGTTGACGGCATGCATATCCGTCTGTTGATTATCACCTTCTTCCTGCAGTTCTTCCCGGAACTCATCAAGAAAGGACACGTCTATGTGCTACAGACGCCGTTGTTCCGCGTACGCAACCGACGGACAAAAATCAAGAACAAGGCCATGCGAGAGGATGGCAAGAAGGGCGACTTCGTGGTGCGCTACTGCTATAGCGACGAAGAGCGCGTCAAGGCTATTCAGGAATTGGGACCAGACCCGGAGATTACCCGATTCAAGGGACTTGGAGAGATTAGCCCTGATGAATTCGCCGGTTTCATTGGTCCAGATATGCGTTTGGAACAGGTGACGCTCCACAAGAATGACCAGGTACAGAAACTGTTGGAATATTATATGGGTAAGAACACCATGGAACGCCAGAACTTTATCATCGACAACCTCGTCATCGAGGAAGACAAACCCGAAGACTACGACTATGAATAAGTATATATTGCTGGCTGCTGCCAGCTGGCTGTTCACCGTTACCACCGCTACGGCTCAAATTAAAATCAACGTGAGCAACGACTCGCCGCTACGCAAACTGCAGATAGCGGAGATGGCCATCAACAGTCTGTACGTAGACTCTGTCAACGAGCAGAAATTGGTAGAGGACGGCATACGTGGCATGCTGGAAAAGTTGGATCCTCACTCCACTTACTCTACACCCAAGGAGGTGAAGGAGATGAATGAGCCGCTGCAAGGCAACTTCGAAGGCATTGGCGTACAGTTTAATATGGTGGAAGACACGCTACTCGTCATTCAGACCGTCAGCGGTGGTCCCTCTGAGAAGATGGGCATCATGGCCGGTGACCGCATCGTTACCGTCAACGACTCAGCAATAGCCGGTGTCAAGATGTCACGTGAGGAGATTGTCCGTCGCCTGCGTGGCCCCAAGGGAACGAAAGTGCTGCTGGGCATCATGCGGCCGGGCATCAGCGACCGCCTGTCGTTTACCATTACCCGCGACAAGATTCCCGTCCACTCTATTGATGCCACCTATATGCTGCGCCCAACGGTGGGCTACGTCCGCATAGGCAGTTTCGGAGCCACCACGCCCGACGAGTTCCGTGAAAGTCTGAAGACACTGCTGGAACAAGGCATGCAGACGCTCGTGCTGGACCTGCAGGAGAATGGCGGCGGCTATCTGCACGCTGCCGTGGAGGTGGCCAGCGAGCTGCTCAACAGCGGCAGCCTCATCGTCTATACCGACGGGCGCCGCGTCAACCGCAACGAGTATACGGCACGTGGTGGTGGACTCTTCACAGAAGGAAAGGTCGTTGTACTCGTCGACAGCTATACGGCATCGGCAGCAGAGATAGTCTCCGGAGCCATCCAGGATCACGACCGTGGCATCATCGTGGGCCGGCGCACCTTTGGCAAGGGACTGGTGCAGCGACCTATCGAACTGCCCGACGGTTCCATGATTCGGCTGACCATTGCCCACTACTACACACCCTCCGGCCGTTGCATCCAGAAACCCTACGAGAAAGGGAAGAAGAAAGACTACGCCATGGATGTGGTCAACCGCTTGAAGAGTGGCGAACTGATGTCGGCTGACAGTGTCCACTTTGTCGACTCGCTGAAATACTATACGCTGCGCGAACACCGTGTAGTCTATGGTGGCGGCGGCATCATGCCTGACGAGTTTGTACCACTTGACACAACTAAATATACCCGATTCCATCGGGAACTGGCGGCCAAGTCGGTCATCATCAACCAGAATCTGCGTTACGTGGACGGCCACCGCAAGCAGTTGCATCAGCTGTACCCCGACTTTGCAAGTTTCCGCGAACAGTATGAGGTTCCACAATCGCTCATAGACAATATCCTGGCCGAGGCCAAGAAGCAGAAAATAGTTCTCAAGGACGACGACGAACTGCAGCGCACGCTACCCTACCTACGCCAACAGCTGAAAGCATTGGTGGCTCGCGACCTGTGGTCGATGAACGAATACTTTGCCATTATGAACGAGCAGAGCGACGTCGTCGGACGGGCACTGCAACTGCTAACAAAGAAATAACTTTTATCAACAACTATAAAACACATCATCCATGAAATTAAAGGACATCTTAAATGGACAGTTGAATACTGCCGAGTGGGAGGCAAAAGGCTACCAGCTTCCTCAGTACGACATCAAGGCAGTACGTGAGAAGACAGCCAAAGCGCCCACCTGGGTACACTTTGGCGGCGGCAACATTTTCCGTGCTTTTCCCGCTGCCATCCTTAACGATGCGCTCAATACGGGCAAGTACGACCGCGGTGTCATCGTAGCCGAGACATTCGACTTCGAAGTCATCGACAAAGCCTATGCACCCTACGACAACCTGTCGCTATGCGTCAATCTCTGCTCTGACGGTTCTATAGAGAAAAAGGTAATAGCGTCTGTTACCGAGGCACTCAAAGCCGACCCGCAGTTCGCTGACTGGCAGCGACTGGTAGACATCTTCCGCAACCCCTCGCTGCAGATGATATCATTCACCATTACCGAGAAGGGCTACACCTTCAATGAGGCTGACCTGCAAACCTCCCCCTTCCCCTCCCAAGGAGGGGAGACAAGCGGTCCCAGATTTGCCATGGGCAAGGTGTGCGCCCTGCTCTACGAGCGCTACCAGGCAGGCCAGTTGCCGCTCACTGTGCAGTCTATGGACAACTGCTCACACAATGGCGACAAGGTGAAGGCCGGTGTCTTTGCCTATGCCGAGCGCTGGGTGAAAGACGGACTGGTACCTGCAGCCTTCCTGGACTATCTGAAGGATGAGCAGAAGGTGACGTTCCCCTGGTCGATGATTGACAAGATTACGCCACGTCCGCACGAGAAGGTCAAGGAACTGCTGGCTGCCGACGGCTTTGAGGACAACGACTACATAGAGACAGAGAAGCACACCTTCACCGCTCCCTTCGTCAATGCCGAGGAGGTGCAGTATCTGGTTATCGAGGACCACTATACCAACGGCCGTCCGCCACTGGATCTGGGTGGTGCGCTTTATACTACGCGCGAAACAGTGGACAAGGTGGAGACCATGAAGGTGACGACCTGTCTGAACCCGTTGCACACGGCCATGTCCATCTATGGCTGCATGCTGGACTACACGCTCATCTCTGCCGAGATGAAGGATGATGACCTGCGGGCCTTCATCCAGAAGATTGGCTATATAGAGGCCATGCCCGTCGTGGTAGATCCCGGTGTGCTGAATCCCTACGAGTTTATCGGTGCTGTCATCAACCGCCGCTTGCCCAATCCCTTCATGCCCGATGCCCCCCAGCGTATTGCCTGCGACACCTCACAGAAGTTGCCCATCCGTTTTGGTGAGACGCTGAAGAAGTACATCGCCCGCGGACTGGACAAGAGCAATCTGGTACTCATCCCACTGACACTGGCCGGCTACGCCCGCTACCTGAAGGGACTGAAGGACGACCTCACACCCTTCGAACCGTCACCCGACCCCATGCTCAGCGAGCTGCAGGCTATTGTTGCCCCGCTGGAGATTGGCAAGGCAGACCAGGACTGGAGTCCGCTGCACCAGCTCTACTCGCGCAAGGACATCTTCGGCCTCGACCTCTACGAAGCAGGTCTTGGCGAACAAATAGAGGGCATGGTCAAGGAACTCTATGCCGGCAAGGGTGCCGTCCGCGCCACGCTGCACAAGTACGTTACTGCAAGATAACTTGTCTCTATTGACCTTTTATCTCTTGACAAAAAAGTCCTTCGGACCTGTGGTATAGAGATTGGCGAAGTTGGCATAGTTGTAGATGCCTACGTGTGAGCCCAACGTATTCCGCGCGCAGTACAGATACAGGTCGCGATAGGTGCCGTTGGGGTATTCTGTAGCATGGCCGAT
>CACWFV010000047.1 GCA_902760315.1 uncultured Bacteroidales bacterium
ACATGGTCACAACTGTGACCGTGACCGTTTCTTGCCGAAATTAGTTGTATACAGCGGCGTATTAGTTGTAGTGCAGGTGCGTATTAGTTGTATACAGCGACGTATTAGTTGTATACAGACCTGTATTAGCTGTATCCAATCAATCAAAAATGTCCCTCTGATTGATGGGCTCAAACTATTTATTAGATGCCGGGCGACTAAAGGGGTGGGGGCGAAATTGCATCGGGCTTTCTCGACGACTATCAAAAAAGGCTTTCAATAACCCACCAAGTGGAAGCTCTAACTTGGAGTCTCCTATTTTTATATGGGGGGTGACAATAGGCTCGGTAGTCCACTTGCCATTCATGGGGTTGACATATCGTCGAACGCCCAAATTGGTGCCAAACGTTTTGCTAAAACGAATATCTGCATAACCGCCATAGGTGCTATTGTTGACGTACGGACTCATGGCCGGACCTACTTGCATCTGGTTGGCATAATAATAGCCGAAGGCATGTAGTGAGACGACACTACTTATATCATAGCCCACGGTACCGCCCATACCATACTGGGTAAAAAGACTTCGCTGCCAAGGCATCCAATATTTATGGGCACTCCCAGAAACGGAGAAATGCCAGCGGCCTATGTCCTGATTCAGCGACAGCATTCCAGAAGATGTATCCATTAAGCCGGGTAAGTGGTAATTGGAGCCAACAATACCCACCGATGCGCCCTTCCAAAGTTGGAAACCTACGCCGCCCTGTTTCGTAGTCTCCACGAGACTATTATGATAGCCATAACTAGGCCCGCTCATTTTGGGTGGCGTGGTGAATTGGGGAGCAATATGTAACGTCATCGAATCACTAAGCAGATGATTTGCGGAGGCATAGGTATTAGTACCAGAAAGGTCTATGCCTTTGCCCTCTGTCTGTGCCAACGTCTTCGCTTGCATCAACAACAGAATGAATGCTATTCCGATGATTCGATTCATATATGATTTGCAAAGTTATTAATTAATTATGAAAAATGTTCTTCTGATTAGCTTTTTTAACTTAATCCCATGAGATATTGAAACGTGTCAATCAAAGGGTTTGAAGTGAACCCTGTTTTCTAGTAAAAAAAGTTTTTGTGAGAAAGAAAACGGGCAGAGGCAATGGATTATTAAGAATTATTTCTTAATTTTGCAAACGAAATGACAAGTATTCACAAAACCAACATCCTGCTGGCACTGGTGGCGGCGACACTGGCCGCACTCTGCGTGCTGAGCATACTGACATAAATGGAAAACAGACAGAAACGACTAGTAATACGCATCAGTAGGGGACGGCTGACATTCTCTACGGCAGACCTGAGCGACATCAGTTTTGAGGACTACCCCCTGAACAGCAGCATCTCCATGGCTGCCAACATGCGCGAGGCACTGCGCACAGTGGCCTTGCTGGAGGAACAGTTTGAGCGGGTGCTCGTGATGGTGGACACGCCAACGCTGATGGTGCCTGCTGACATCTTTGTGGAGGGAGAGGGTGAACAGTTGTACCACCACGCCTTCACGGGACAGGACCAGCAGCCGGTGATGCACACTGTGCTGCCCGACCTGAATGCGGTGGTGCTGTTCAGCATACAGAAGGACCTGCGCGGCGTCATCGACAGCCAGTTCAGCAATGTGCGCTATACGGCTGCCGTGGCTCCTGTGTGGCGCCACCTGCACCAGCGCAGCTTTACAGGTCAGCACCAGAAGCTCTACGCCTATTTCCATGACCGCAGGATGGAGGTGTTCAGCTTTGCACAGAACCGCTTTAAGTTCTGCAACTCCTTTGCCGTCAACAATCCCAACGATGCACTGTACTATGTGCTGGGCGTATGGAAACAGTTGGCGCTGGAGCCTGAACACGACGAGTTGCACTTGGCGGGTGACATTCCGGACAGAGACAGGTTGATGGAAGAGGCTCAGCGCTTCGTGAAGCGGGTGTTCTACATCAATCCCTCAGGGGAGTTCAACCGGGCTGCGGTGACCCAGATACAGGGCATGCCCTACGACTTAATGGTACTTTACGTGAAGGGACGATGAGGATTATTACCGGCAGATACAAGGGGCGCCACTTCGACATACCGCGCTCATTCAAGGCCCGTCCGACGACGGACTTTGCCAAGGAGAACATTTTCAACGTGCTGATACAGTATGTGGACTTTGAGGATGCTGAGGCGCTGGACCTCTTTTCGGGTACGGGCAGCATCTCGCTGGAGTTGCTGTCGCGCGGATGCAGTCAGGTGGTCAGCGTGGAAATGGACCGTGACCACCACCGTTTCATCCAGGAGTGCGTGAAAAAACTGGGCGCTGAGGGCATCATACCCATCAGGGGCGACGTGTTCCGCTTTCTGAAGTCGTGCAAGCAGCAGTACGACATGGTATTTGCTGACCCACCGTATGCGCTGAAGGAGCTGGCACAGTTGCCGGACCTCGTCATGGAGCGCCACTTGCTGAAGGAAGGGGGCATTTTTGTATTGGAACACGGCAAAGACCACAGCTTTGAAGCGCATCCGCACTTTGTGGAACACCGGCAGTACGGCAGCGTGAACTTTTCTATTTTTTCCGAATAAAAAAAGGCAGCGTGTGGCGTTGCCGTTAAAGCAGCGGTGACACCAGACGCGTCAGCGACTCCCACAGACGACGCGTGAAGCGGGGCGCTATGCGCTCAGGCAGCTGATGGAGCGGCGTGCTCATGGCAAGGTCGTCCAGAAAGATCTTCTTCATGCGTAGTGCGGTGCTTTCGTCGTAGACGAAGGCGTTGGCTTCGAAGTTGTTCTCAAAGGAGCGGCTGTCCAGATTGGTGGACCCACAGGTGGACAGCGCATCGTCGGACACCATGATCTTGGAGTGGAGGAACCCCGCACCGTAGAGGTAGACCTTGGCACCGGCCTCGTGGAGCTCGCGCAGATAAGAGCGTGAGGCCCAGTCGGTGAACCTGGCATCGGAGCGCAGGGGACAGATGATGCGTACGTCGACGCCCCCCACGGCAGCCGTCTTGAGGGCAAAGAGCACGGGTTCGTTGGGCAGCAGGTAGGGTGTCTCGATGTAGACATAGCGGCGGGCAGCCAGGATGGTGCGCACAAAGCCCTGCATGATTTCGGGATAGTCTTCTGTAGGTCCGCTGGTGACTATCTGTACGACGCAGTTGTTGGAGAGAGCACTAAGGGAGATGGGGGGGTAGTAGATGCGGTTGGTGACGAGGGTGCGGTCAACAAAGTACCAGTCTACCAGAAAGTCGCGCTGCAGGCCGTAGATGGCGCTGCCCGTGATGCGCCACATGGTGTCGCGCCAGGGTTGCGAGGCCGTGCCCTTGACGTAGCGCAGGGCAATATTCATGCCGCCAATGTAGCCGATGGTGCCGTCGATGACGAAGATTTTGCGGTGGTCACGGTAGTTGGCCTTGCTGGTGAACGAGGGGAAATGGACGGGCAGGAAGGGAGCTATCTCGATGCCGGCGGCACGCATGTGCTCGAAAAACGAGCGGCGTACAGACCAGCAGCCCACGTCGTCGTAGATGATGCGTACCTCGACGCCACTGCGGGCCTTGTCGATGAGGGCATCGGCGATGAGGCGCCCCAGGGCGTCGTCGTCGAAGATGTAGACGTCGATGTGGATGTGGTGACGGGCGGCGGCAATGTCGCTGAGCAGTTCGGGGAAAAAGGAATAGCCGTCGGTCATGATGTCTATCTGGTTGTTTTTGAAGGGCAGCGCCATGCTCTGGTTGACAAAGAGGTCTACCAACTGGCGCTGGCGTTCCGGAATGCGGAAGTCCTCCTGCTCTACGAAGTTCAGCATGGAGCGCTTGGTGAGCTGGTCCATGGAGCGCTGGCTGACCATGCGCTCCCGTCGGTGGTTGATGCCGAAGAAGAGGTAGAAGACGATGCCGACAACGGGTATGAAGAAGATGACCAGTGCCCAGGCCATGGTCTTGGCCGGTTGGCGGTTGTCCATGATGACGTGGATGATGGTGGCAGCGATGAGTACCCATGCCAGCGTTACACCTATTATATATAGCAGTCCCTCCATGCGTCTTCTAAATATATAGCGGTTTCTCCATGCGTCTTGTGAAAATGCTTAGGCTATCACGTCTGAGCCTCGCTGCTGGGCCAGTGCGTTGCGCAGCTGCAGCATCTGTTTATAGTTGTCCATCAGCGGGCGTAGCTTCTCCATGTCGGCTCCGGCCTCCTTCATCTGCTGCTGTATGGCAGAGAGCTGTTTGCTGACAATGTCGAGGCGGAAGTCGAGAATGAGGTGCTGTACGCGCTGGCGCAGCGTGGTCTCGCTGTTTTTCATCATAAAACTCTTGCTGAGCTGGTGACTGTCAATGCCCAGGGTAGCTGCCAACTGGCTGATGGCAGGGTCGGGGTGGCGCAGGAAATAGTCGGAGGCCTTGAAGTCGGGGTCGGCAGAGTGTTCGACGGCCTCGCGCAGCACGGTGTTGTACAGGTCGTTGCTGAAGGACAGGTTGTCGCTGGAGAGGTCGTAGTCTACGTATTGCGCCACGTTGAGGCTCACCGTGCCGCCGTCGTCGGTCTCCAGTCCGTCGAAGATGATTTCCTCGCCGTGGCGGATGATGTTCTGCATCAGCAGGCGCTCCACCTCGGAGGCTTGCTCTTGGAGCGTATGCAGGCCGTAGTTCTCAATAGGCTCCGCGGCAAGTGGCTGGCGCAGCTGTTCGCGCTCGGCAGTCTTGCGCTGTTCCTCCTTGTCGCCGGCAATAAACTTGTTGGTCTGGGTAATCAGCGTACGCTCGTTGACCTTCAGGCGGCGTGAGCACTCCGTGATATAGGTGGCGCGCACAATGGGGTCGGGGATGACACTGACGGAGCGCACTATGTTGTTGATGGCCTCGGCACGCTTGATGGGGTCACTGACACCCTTCAGCAGCAGTTCCGTCTTGAACTGGATGAAGTCCGTCTGGTGCTGTTCGATGTACTCCTTAAACTGCTGTGCGGTGTGCTTACGGCTGAAGGAGTCGGGGTCGTCACCGTCGGGCAACAGCAGCACCTTGACGTTCATGCCCTCCTGCAGCAGCATGTCCGTACCGCGCATGGCGGCATGAATACCGGCAGCGTCGCCGTCGTAGAGCAGCACGATGTTGGGTGTGAAGCGGTGGAGCAGGCGTATCTGATAGATGCTTAGTGCCGTACCGGAGTTGGCCACTACATTCTCCAGTCCGCACTGGTGCATGGCAATGACGTCGGTATAGCCCTCGACCATGTAGACACAGTCTTCCTTGACGATGGCTTTCTTGGCCTGGTAGATGCCGTAGAGCTCGCGCTCCTTATGGTATATCTCGGAGTCGGGCGAGTTGACGTACTTCTGCTGCACACCCTTGGTGGCGGCGTCGAGCTTGCGGCCACCAAAGGCCACCACCTTGCCGCTGACATTGAGCCATGGGAAGATGGCACGGCCTGCAAAGCGGTCGTAGATGCCGTGTTCGCCGTCAATGCAGAGTCCCGTCTTCACCAGAAATTCCTCCTTGTAGCCCTTGCGACGGGCTTCGTTGGCCAGGGCGTCACGCTTGGTGAGGGCAAAGCCCAACTTGAAGCGCTCCATGATGTCGTCGCGGATGCCGCGGCTGCGGAAGTACTGCTTGCCGATGGCGATGCCGTCGACGTCGTTCTTCAGAATGTTGTGGAAATAGTCGCAGGCCCACTCGTTGACCACAAACATCGACTCGCGCTCAGACTGCTCGCGCTTCTCGTCGTCGCTGAGCTCGCGCTCCTGAATCTCGATGTTGTACTTCTTGGCCAGCCAACGCAGGGCCTCTGGGTAGGTAATCTGCTCGTGCTTCATGAGGAAGTTGACGGCATTGCCGCCCTCGCCACACGAGAAACACTTGCAGATCTGACGTGCCGGCGACACCATGAAGGACGGCGTCTTGTCGTCGTGGAACGGACACAGACCCTTGTAGTTAACACCCGACTTGCGGAGGTTAACGAACTCGCCCACGACATCGACGATGTTCACGGCGTCCATAATCTTATCAACTGTAGCCCGGTCTATCATAGCGTGTGCAAAGATACGAATAAGTGCGTAAAATGCCAAATTTTTCACTTTTCACTTTTCACTTTTCACTTATTTTCGTACCTTTGCACCCCGTATGATAGTTTGTATAGCAGAGAAACCCAGCGTAGCCAAGGACATAGCACGCATCATCGGGGCCACGGCCAGCCACGACGGATACATGGAGGGCAACGGCTATCAGGTGACGTGGACCTTCGGCCACCTGTGTGAACTGAAAATGCCGGAAGACTATACCCCCATGTGGAAGGCGTGGAGCCTGACGGCCCTGCCCATGATACCGCCCCGCTTCGGCATCAGGCTGAAGGACGATCAGGGCATCAAGAAGCAGTTTGCTGTCATCGAGCGGCTGATGCAGGCTGCCGACGGCATCATCAACTGTGGTGACGCCGGCCAGGAGGGTGAACTCATCCAGCGCTGGGTGATGCAGAAGGCGGGGGCCAAGTGCCCTGTGCAGCGCCTGTGGATTTCGAGCATGACGGACGAGGCTATCCGTGAGGGCTTTGCCACGCTGAAAGACCAGGGACAGTATCAGTCACTCTACATGGCCGGACTGTCGCGTGCCGTGGGCGACTGGCTGTTGGGCATCAACTGCACGCGGCTCTATACCATCAAGTACGGACAGAACCACCAGGTACTCTCCATAGGGCGAGTGCAGACCCCCACACTGGCACTCATCGTGAACCGCCAGAAGGAGATAGACAACTTCAAACCAGAGCCTTACTGGGTGCTGGCTACGGTCTATCGCGACACGACATTTACCGCTACCAAGGGCAGGTTTACGTCGAAGGAGGAGGGCGAGCAAGCTTTCAAAACCATAGAGGGCAAGCCCTTCACCATTACCAAGGTGGAGAAGAAGAACGGGCGGGAGACGCCGCCGTCGCTCTATGACCTCACCTCGCTGCAGGTGGACTGCAACAAGAAGTTCGGATTCTCTGCCGAGACCACACTGAACATCATCCAGCAACTCTACGAGCAGAAGCTGACCACCTATCCGCGTGTGGATACCACCTTTCTGCCCGACGACGTCTACAGCAAGTGTCCGCAGACCATGAATGGCCTCTTCCAGGTGAAGCACGCCGGCCAGTCGCCCTATGCTGACCTGGTGCGCCCACTGGGAGGAAAGCCCCTGCTGAAGTCGAAGAAGGTGTTTGACTCGTCGAAAGTTACCGACCACCATGCCATCATCCCTACGGGCATGATACCCACGGCACTTACCGACATGCAGCGCAAGGTGTTTGACCTCATAGCACGCCGCTTCATCGCCGTCTTCTACCCTGACTGCAAATATGCCCAGACGACGGTGCTGGGTGCTGTGGACGACATCGAGTTCAAGGTTACGGGACGTACCATCTTGGACCCAGGCTGGCGTGCTGTCTATGCCAAAGATGTGCAGACGGACGATGACGAGAAGAAACCCGACGAGGAGGAGCGCACGCTGCCGGCTTTTGAGAAGGGCGAGAGTGGACCTCACCAGCCCACGCTGACGGAGAAGATGACCACACCGCCACCTTATTATACTGAGGCTACGCTGTTGCGCGCCATGGAGACGGCCGGCAAACTGGTGGACGACGAAGAACTGCGCCGCGCCATGAAGGAGAACGGCATAGGACGTCCCTCTACGCGTGCGGCCATCATCGAGACGCTGTTTAAGCGCAAGTATATCCGCAAGGAGCGTAAGCGCCTGGTGGCTACACCTACGGGCATAGAACTGATAGACCTAATTCGCGAAGACTTGCTGAAGAGTTGCGAACTCACCGGCATCTGGGAGAAGAAGTTGCGCGACATTGAGGCACAGAAATATGACGCCCAGCAATTCATCGCTGAACTGAAACAGCAGGTCACCACCATTGTACATGATGTAATAAGTGACCCGACGAATCGCCGGGTCACTGTGCTGCCTGATGAGGCAGAGAAGAAGAAAAAGTCAAAGAGTCTTACTTGACCACCTTGACGGTACGTCCGTCGCTGAGGCGCACAATCTGCAGACCACGCTGGGCGTTGCTGCTCTTGCGGCCGTCGAGGGTGTAGACGTCTGTGGGCTGTGCATCGGCCATGGACTTGACATCCTCAATGCCTGTGGGGTCGGCAATGCTGACCTGCTGCTTGGCAGCCTGCACAATCTTGCCCTGGGCATCCACCAGCAGGGCCACGACATAGATCTGGTCGTCCTTCAGTGCATTCTTCAGCTTGGTATAGGTGGGCATGGTGATGGTATAGCTGACCTCCCGCTCTTCGTTGGCTGTCAGCGTCAGCTTCTCCACCTGGTTCTTGCTGCTCACATAGGAGCTGGCAATGGCCACGTCGTTGAAGGTGCCGGTGAAGGTGCTGCGCAGGTCGAACAGATACTGCAGGTCTTCAGGCAGTGAACTCTTCGTAATGCCTGTCTGACTGGCATACTGTGAGCTGTAGTAGTTGGTCTGCTGCCAACCAGCACCGGTACCTGTCAGTCCGTCGGCAACGGCTACGAACTCCAGTGTGTAGTTGCCGGCAATGAGGGGCGTCAGGGTAGCCTTGGCGTCAATCTTGGTTTTATTGGGGTCCATCACGCCACTGACGCTGACTTCTGCCAGTGCCGGCACAGCGAGTGCTTGCTGCATGTCGTACAGAACGTCTTCGCCACTGCCATAGTAGGGATCCATGGACTCTCCACGGTTCAGACGGCACGACGGGGCACCATTCAGGCCGTGGTTGGCATACTTGCTGGGAGCCAGGTACATGGCGTCGCTGCTCTGGTTGGAGTACTGGTGGATGGCAATGCCGATGAAGCGGTCACCAAAGGCCTCGCGCATCTTGGCCATACCCACATGGCCACGCGGACACCAGCCGCAGCCTGTTCCCGTAAACTGTTCCACAGCTACGTTGCGGGCTATCAGCTTCTCCAGGGTGATGAGCGTAAAATCACTCGTGGTGACGGGGGCATTGTTGGCCTGCCCGTTGACCTTGGTGACGGTCAGCGTTTTGGTCTTCGAGCCTGCCTCGGCATCGGCGGCTACCTCGATGGTGGCTCTGCCGCTGTTGTTGAAGGCAATGGGGCTCTCCAACTCCAGATGCTGTTCTGCGCCGGCTACGCCGTCGGTGGTGATGGTGTAGTCAATGCTGGTGAGAGGTGACGCACCATTGTTCAGCAGGCTGACAGCCACCTGTGTACTGCCACCCAACTGGGCATAATACTCGCCGGTGATGGATGGAGTAGCCGTGTTGTCGGCAAACTCGCCCTCCAGCAGTACTTGCATGTAGAGTGCGCCATAGCCTGAGCCATACATGTCAGACCATTCAGGTACCAGATTGTCAGTCTTGATCAGCAGGGAGTTTGGCTGGTCGGTACCGGCTATCAGGATGGGGTAGGCGTCGGCCTGATATACCACATCGCTGACGGTGAACGAGTAGCCCACGTAGACACCCTCTGCAGGAATGGCGTAGGCGGTGGGCAACGCTACTTCTATCTGCTGTTTGCCCAGTTCCGTGGCGGCTACGTCTGCCATTTGCAGGGTGCTGTTCTTATCTACAGTAGCAGGCAAACTTGAGGCCAGCCACACCTTACAGTTAGTGGCGTTGGGAGCCACCAGTCCGAAGCGTACGCTGCGGATGGTCTTGCCACCGGCTATACAATGGTTGCCGGGAATGAAGATGGCACAGTGATAGACGTCAGCCTTTTGTACACCCAGTCCTGATGTTTTCTCGGAGCCATTGACGTAGCCCCACCAGAGTTGGTTGCCGGTCTGACCATACGACAACATGGTCACGGCCAGCATGATAAAAAGCGTAAAAAATTTCTTCATTTCTTTTCTTGCGTATTTCCGTGTTATTACTTCACAACCACCTTGCGGCCATTGACGATGTAGAGACCCTTGGCGGGCTGGGCAATGCGGCGGCCAGCCAGGTCGTAGCAGACGTTCTCGGTGCTGTTGTTGCGCACCTCGACGATGCTGATGCCCGTAGTGGTACCAATCTTGGCTTTGTTGGCGTTGACGACGGCACCGGTGCTCTTGTCAATGAGCAGGACGATAACCTTCAGGTTCTCTGTGTTCTGGATGATGGGAGCACTACTGGTGTTAAGCACCTGGCTCAGGTCGAAGGCATACTGCAACTGCACGGGCGTGCCGTCTGAAGCAGTGGTGATGGTCTGTCCGGAACCACCCAGCATCTCAGAGGTGATGACGGCCACGTCGTTGAATGACAAGCCATAGACAGTGCCGTCGCTGGTATTCGTGAAGGTGTCCATATAGAGCGGTGTGCCCATGCTGCCGTTAGCATAGTAGTTGCTCTGGCCCCATGCTGCGTCCTTCAGACCGTCAGCGGTCAGCACATACTCTACGGCAAAGTCTCCGTCGGTGAGGTTGTAGGGGAATACCACCTGTGCGTCGATGTTCAGGGTAGATGAGCGCTGATTCAACTTTGAACTCAGGGCGATGTCAGCCTGTCCGAACTGCTTGTTGCTGGCAGCCATGTCGTCGGCAATGCCAAACTCCTTGTTGCCGGAACCATAGTATGCATCCACCTCTGTAGTGCGGTCCATCCATGCGTCGGGGAATCCGGCAACAGGTGAGGGGAAGTTGCTGGAAGGCATAATCTCCAGTTCGTCGCCATTGTGATAGCTGATGAGCACAAAGTCGTCGGGATAGAGCTCGGCGAGCTTCTCCAGACCCACATAGCCACGCGGACAGTAGCCACACCAGAAACCGGTGTACTCCTCCAGCAGGGTGCGCTTCTTGGGAACGCTGTTCAGGGCTACGACAGGTATGGTGGTGCTGCTGTAGGCATCCTCGTTGCTGACACCGTTCACCTTGTCAACTTTTACAACGAGTTCGTAGTTGCCCTTTTCTGCAATAGCGGGGATATTCAGATCGAAGCTGGTAGACTTACCGAAGAATCCGTCAACGGTGGCGTCAACGTGCTGGCTGCCATCCTGTCCGGCGACATTGTAGATGACGTCGAATGACTGGATGCCCTTGGCACCGTGGTTGACAACGGTAACGGGAATGCTGACAGCCTGGCCCGTCATGACATACTGCTGAGCGACGTCATTCACAGCCACGGCATTGGCCTTGATAGCGCTGCCGGCCAGCTGTACCTGGATGAGCGAGCTGCCACCGAAGCCCTCGGTGACGTCGAGCCACTTCAGGAATCCGTCAGAGGTGTGCAGATAGAAGCCACCCTCGTTCTGCTGGCTGATGATGGCGATGGGCTGGGCGTTCTCCTCGCTGCTTGCGTCGTTGACGGTCAGCGAGTAACCTACGTAGACGCCACCCTCAGGAATGAGGTAGGGCTTGTCGAGTGTTACGGTGACGAAACCGGCCTCTGTGGGCGTCACGGCCTTCACTGCCAGGTCAGCGGCGTTCTTGCCGTTCTCTACGCGCAACTGGGAGGTCAGGAACACCTGCAGGTCGCTGACACCCTCGGTGGTCTGCAGCGGGAAGGTGATGCTCTCAATAGCCGTTCCCACCGTGGCGGCATCGTTCAGGTGGATGGCCACGTCGTAGGTCTCAGCCTTGGAGTTGTTGGTGACGGTGCTGACTTGCTCCTCACCGGTGTAGAATCCATAGCCTATGCGGTTGTCAGTGGCACTGAGGGTTACGTCAGGATAAGCGGGCGTGGCGGCGTCGGGCTGCACCTCGGCGCCCAAGTCGTAAACCTCCGCCCATGCTATCTCCGAGCGGCGCTCCTCGCCGGCACCACGGTAGATGGCCTGTACGCCGTAGGCCTCCGGACCGACGACGTGGTAGTAGAAAGAAGTATTCGCTCCATTGGCGTAGATGTCCCAACCGTCTTGGAATCCATAAGGAATCTCCGTCATGGTCTCCTCAAGATAGATAAAGTCTTCCGGCGAAATGGTCATCGGCTTCACCTCGCCGTTCACCTTAGTATACAGCTGGTAGCTCAGCTTCTCAGGCATGATGTAGTTGCCGTCGACGTCGCTGGCCTGCAGGTCAAAGTCGATGTATCCCCAGCCATAGCCGGAAGCGAAGTAGTCCCAGCCACCCTCAAAGAGTTTGTTGATGACGGGGGTAGCGGGGGTAGCGGCTACCTCCTGGAAGGGCTTGATGGTAGCGCTCTTGAAGGCATAGAGGTAGTTCACCTTGTCCTTGCCGGCATTCAGCACGAAGGGTGTGCTGGCAGACAGCGTCTTCGTGGTGGCGTCGTAGTTGAAGGTGATGTCGCCGTCGGACAGTGTGTATTCTGTGTAATACTCGTCATAATCAGCGTCGTACTTCTCCTCGGCAGTAGCCGACATCAGGTACTGGTGGTATCCGGCCACTTCGTCGGCGCCGACATACTGGCCACTCTTGAATGTGACCTTGTCACCGTTGATGGTACCCTTCACCCAGGTGTCGGGCAGATTCTTGTCGATGCCCTGCACGTAGACGTCGTTGCCGTCGAAGCCCACCTTGACCAGCGAGCCTTCATAGCCCTCGCTGGTCAGTGCGTAGAGCTCGGTCTGCAGTCCTGCGGGAGCCTCTACCAACGGGTCTGTAACGGCAGAGAACGTCAGGTTCCAGTCGCCATAGCCGGCCCATGAGTCGTCGTCGTCGTAGATGATACCTATCAGCTCTTCACCGGTCTGCAGTTTGCCTGCGGGGGTGCTGATCTCGCCCGTTGCGGCGTCGTAGTTCAGCGTGACGGTCTGGTTGGCCGACTTCACATACCAGCCCTCAGCAGCGTCATACTCTACCACGGCAGCCTGGAAGCCATAGCCGTAGTTGTAGTTATAGCCCAGCTGTTGGGGCAGTTCGATGGTTATCTTGTTGCCGCTGATGGTGCCTTCTACCCATGTGCCCAGACCGGCCTGCGAGACGATGTCCTTGATGTACACCTTATTATTGTCACCGAACACGACGGTACCCAGGGCGCCGTTCAACTCGGTAGAGCCTACACCAAACAAGCTGGCGTAGTAGGCTGAGCCGCTACGGGCGTAGGTCTTCTTCTCGCCTGCCGGCTGTTCGCTGATGATGTCCAGCGCACGGTTGGCACGGCGGGTAGCCTTCACGCCAGCCTTCTTGTGGCTGACTATGGTAGCACGGCGAGCCTGCTGGCGTTCCGTGTTCTGCTGCATCTGCTGCAACTTCTTGGCCTCTTGCTGCTTCACCGCCTTGCGGGGCTGCTGCTTGACCAAGGCTTCCATCTTTTGTTTCGACAGCGTCTGCTGGGGGGCTTTCTGCTGGGCGAAACTGCTGGCAACAAGCATGAGCGTGGCCAGCACAAGGAGAGTAACTCTTTGTTTCATAAAAGTCTAAAGTTTTTTTGTTGAAATTTAAATATCGATACTATTATTTAGTAGTTCTTCGTCATCTTTCTGCTCGTTACCGTGCCGTCCTGGTAGGTGGTCTTGACGATGTAGATGCCTTTGGCAGGTGTCTGCACGCGGCGCCCTGTCAGGTTGTAGTACTCCACCGAGCGTACGGCCTTGGCACTCTTCGTCTGGCCAATGGCGGTAGTGGTGTAGGTGAAGTTCAGCGTCACCGTGGAACCTTGCTTGTCAACATTCCACTTCTTGGTGATGACGTTCTGCTTGTAGGTGATAATCTGATAGGTCACCACGCACTTACCCTCGGCTTCGGGCAGCCATTCGGTCTGCATGCTTTTCAGCACGCCGGCGTTGATGGTGCCTTCCTGCGTAGTGTACTGACCGGCCTTGGTGTTAGGTGCCAGACAGTTCTCCGGGAAGCAGGTCTGGAAACCGCCGTTGCTGATAGACTGCACGGTGTAAACACCTGAACAGTGGACGTCGGCCTCAGAGGTGTTCTTGACATAGAGTCCTGAGGGCATCACGATACTGCTATTGCCCCAGTCGTCTTCCTCTGATACTATAGCTTCGCTGATGTTCAGCGTCGTACCGTCGGCAATGATGTTGCCGTCCTTGTCGGCAAACTGCAGCGGACAGTCGTTTTGTGCTTGTAGTGTCAGGGCAAGCACCAGCCCTGTGCATAGCGTAAAAAGTTTCTTCATAAGCATATTGTTTTTTGTTTCACTGTTTTCTGTCATTTCACAGGAGCCTTCACCGCCTGCTCTACACCGCTGTCGTTATAGAAAAAGGCCACGATGCTCAGCTTTTCGGTGTTCCACTCCGGGTCTACGGCTTGCGTCATGCTTTGTTGGGCCTTGGTGCCCTTGGTCAGGCTGATGTCCTGTCCCCAGGTGCCGTTCACTGGGGTGCGCAGCACGTGGTTGTGCACGTAGTTGGCGTTGTTCGTACCGTCAGGCATGCTCTGCAGTGCCGTAATGCCGTCCTCCAGTACCCACACCTGCAGCTTTCCGCTGTAGTCTGCGTAGGGTTCTTCCTCCACGCTGATGGCTATCTGACCGTTGTTCAGCGTGGCAGTCAGCGCCATCTTGATGCTCGACGGCTGACTCATCTGCTGTCTGACGGCCGCCGTCCAGTCGGTATAGTTGGTAGCCCCGTGGCGGTCAATGAGTCCCACGGGCTGGTACTCCAGGTTCCAGTGGCTGAAGTACTCGTCGCCCACGCTGGTGGCCAGTCCCTTTGCCTTGGCCGTACCCTTGAAACCCAGCGGTCCGCCGTGGATGCCCACAGCCACCAGACGGTCTCCGTAGGCCTCCTGCAACTGTTCGATGACCTCCGTACCCTTGGGGCAGTTCACGCAGCGCTGTCCGGTGAAGTCTTCCAGCAGCACGGTCCTGACGGCTGTCTCCGGCTCGTCGGGCGTCTGTGGTGTGTTCTTCACCTCTATGAGCCGCTCGTCGTCGGCTATGTGGTCACAGGCTGTCAGCGCCAGGCTGCACAGCGCCAGCAGTAGTATCTTTGTTTTCTGTAGCATGGCCTTCATCAGAAGTTATAGTTATAAGATAAGGTGACGCCCTTCGTGGCCGGCACATAGCGGCACACGCCACCCGAACAGTTGTAGCCGGCCCTGGTGCGGCCGTAGCCCAGCTGTATGCGGTGTGCGCCGGTGTTGTAGGTCACCAGTCCCTGATAGTAGTGGTAGTGGGTATTCTCGCTGTAGTGCTCCATGTCGCTGTCGCCGGCGTTCCACATGTCGCTCAGCGTCACCATCCAGTGGGGAGCCACCGACAGTTCCACGAGTCCGTAGAGCCAGTCGCCCTGGTCTTGCTTGGTTTGCAGGTATTGCAACTCGCAGCGCAGTGTGGTCTTGCGTGCCAGCTGCACCATGCCGTCGGCCACGAAGATGTTGGAGTGTATCATACCGCCCTCACCCTCGATGACGGTCTTGTTGTAGCGCTGGTTCATATACATCAGGTTCAGCTTGAAGTCGCGGGTGAAGCGCCTGGTCAGCTGCACGTTCAGGTCCTGGTAGTAGGTGTCGTGGCCCCACTTGAACCAGGCGTCCTGGATGGCCCGTACGTACGAGTAGTTCACCTTGACATTCATACCATACCTGCCGCCCAGTGCTGTCTTGCGCTTGAAGTTGTAGCCCACCTCGGCCTGGTAAGCCCACTCGCCCTTGGCCAGCTGGGTGGCATAGGGGTAGAGGGCGGCCAGCGCGTAGGTATGGTCCAGCGTGAAGGCCGGCAGGTGGTTGATGAATGCCGACGTACCGCTCAGTCTGCGCTGGCTGCGCCATGCCATGTTGTCTGAGCGCTTGGCCTGCAGCAGCACGCTCAGTCCGCGCTTGGAGTAGCTGGTGGAGAGCATGGCCACATGGCCCTTGCGGTAGCTGTATTGGTTGTCAAACGAGGGGTCCTGCGTCTTCTGCGCATATTCGCCCGTCACGCTCCACGGTCCGTGGTGCAGCGTGGCGCGCACGTCCCAGGCATTGACGTACCGGGGCAGGTTGTAGCGGTGTGTGGGGTCGGCAAAGATGTCTTCGTCTTGCTCGTATTTGTTCACCCACGACGCTCCCACGCTGAGTCTTGTGTCGTGGCGCTGCATGGCGGGCCACCACTCGTCGATGTTCACTTCAGCGTCGGCACCAGTCACGGTACCGCCGTCCCACTGCCAGTAGCGGCGCTGCAGTCCTGAGAGCACCTTCAGCGTCACGCCCTTCAGGGGTCTCACCACCAGGCGTCCGCCCAGCAGCGAGTTGTCGATGCCCAGCGAGCGCTCCTCGTAGGTGCGCAGTATGAAGCCGGAACCAAACTGCTCGTAGAAGGTACCCACGGTCAGTTCGTTGTTGCCCAGCCGTCCTTTCAGCCACACGTTGGGCAATCCGCAACCCTCGAAGTCGTTCTCAAAACCCGGCAGGGGGTGCTGCAGGTACTCAAAGCGGGCGCCACCATCGACATACTTGCTCTGCACCAGCACGTCGACATAGGTGTTGGTGTTCACGTCGCCTCGCTTCTCGGCGCCAATGGCGTCGTCGCTCTGCGGCAGCAGCCAGTCGCTCTGCACGCTGCCCGACACCTTGGCCTCGTCGCCCTGTGGCTGTTGGGCCGCAGCAGCGAGTGTGCCGCACAGTCCTACTATATATAATAGGTGTCTCTTCATCTCTCTCTCTACTTCAGCAGTTCGCGCACCTTCTCTATCAGTTCCGTCTCAGCGCCGTCGGTATAGCCGTTGTGCTTATAGACGATGTTGCCCTGGCCGTCGACTATCAGCACGTAGGGTATCATCTGGATGCCCAGCGCGCGCTTCAGGTCGCCGTTGGGATCCAGCAGCACGTCGTACTCCCAGCCGTGGTTGTCCACCAGGGGCTTCACCTTGTTGATGTTCTGTCCCTGGTCAATGCTCACGGCATAAATCTTCACGCCGGTCTCCTCGCGCCAGTCGTCGTAGACCTCGGCAATGGCGTCGAGCTCGCGGTTGCAGGGTTTGCACCAGGTGGCGAAAAAGTCGATGATAAACGGCCGACCGCCATTACTCAGCGTGTCGGTGGCAACGGGCTTGCCGTTGATGTCCTTCAGCATGGCCTTGGGCAGCTGTGCGCTGGCCATCTGCAGGCAGATGCTCATCAGAGCTGTGAGTAGTACTTTCTTCATCAATTGTGTCCTTTTGTAAATTTAAGTTGCAAAAGTAACAATTTTAATTAATTCCCGCAAATTTTCTTGCATAAAAATACTATTCTTTCCCAACAACTTACGATTTGTCAACTTCTGCCCCTGATTTTGCATGGCTATTTGAGTTAAAAAATAAATTCTTTGCAGTATTTTCTTGCATGAGTTGTTTTTTTTTGTTATTTTTGCACCATGGTTGAGCAAGAAATGAAACGTGAAATGGGCAAATGGTTGATGGATGTGGCTAAATACATGTTCACGGCATTGCTAATATCCACCATTTTTGCCGATATGGAACAACCACTTGTGATATATTGCGCTTTGCTCTCAGCTTTTGTTCTTCTCTTTTGGGGATGGATTTTATATGGTAATAGTTTTGAAAATAAAAAAAGTAGAAAATGAATACTATTATTATAGCAGGGTCATTAGCATTGTTTGCTACAGTTGTTGGGGTCTATTTTCTCTATCATGATGCACGTCGTCAACATCAGATGACGACAGAATAAGAATCCTTGATTCTTCAGCCATCACCTGGGATTTTTTTTCCGTTCTTAAATCAATAACCAAGAAAACCGTCCCCCCGCTGCAAATGGTTTTCTTTATTTTATTCTCTATCAGACTACTCCGAGTACTCCGAGTAATCTGAGTTAATCCGAGTAATCTGATTATTCAGAGTATTCCGATTAATCTGAGTCATCTGTGTTCGCTTTTTTTGTGCGAACTGCCGTGGGCAGGGTGTTTTTTGTGTTAATTTAATAATTTTTTCAGCAAAATCTTTGTTGTTTCATAAAATTTGTTTACCTTTGCTAAAAACTTACATCGATGGAACGAGACCCAGGCCATTTGTACGGCCAGTCTCGAAGGACGTTTTCTTAACGTTACTGTCTGTTAGGTCAAATCTAGCAACTTTGAATCTTAATGCAGCGGTAGTGCAACAAGAAGCGTCTACGTGGGTTGATTTTATATCATCCTGCGGTCAACATCCCTTTATATATATAATAAGGTGTACCCCATTGTTGGGCGCACTCTGTTTGTGTATATATGCTTGGTGTGGCCGCGGTGTATGCATATATATCGCTCGGCGTGGGCAGGCTTTACGTTGCTTATCCTCATTAAGAGGCAATGCTAGAGCCTGACCTATGGGATAAGCGCGGAGAGATACATTACTCCCACGTCTTTTTTGTTTCCATACGTTTAGTGTAATAGATGAAGTCGGCTGAGGGGAGCAGTCGTCAGTTGG
Organism: uncultured Bacteroidales bacterium; assembly: GCA_902760315.1. Lineage (GTDB taxonomy): Bacteria > Bacteroidota > Bacteroidia > Bacteroidales > Bacteroidaceae > Prevotella. Next base: position 18,186 of record CACWFV010000047.1, read on the forward strand.
AAGTATTGAACATTTTTTAATTCACATTTTATTAACACTAAAATTTTAAAACGTATGAGAAAACATTTTCTTTTATTGTTTTTGTTGACGTTGCTGCCGCTGGCAGGTTTTGCAGACAATATTACCGTTATGCCTGCAAACTTACAGTTTGAGTATAGCGACCCCAACATCCCTACCGTGGAGGGTACTGCTACTGAAGACATGGTGGCAGTGGTCGGATCCCTTCCTGAAGGAGTGAGTAAGGCACAGGTTGCTCAGTGCCTAACATTTATCCCTAAGGCTACTATTGCTGGCATTGGTACTTATGCCTATGGTTTGGTTGTCAAGGATGATTATGCGACAACTGTTCCAGCTCTTGCAAATCATGTAATCACTATTTCTGGTGGTAATGGTCAGATTGAGATCCTGAAGAAGCTGCTTACCGATGACATGATTGGCGACATCGATGCCGTCACGTTCAAGGCCGCTAAGTGGGAACCGCAGATTACGGTAACTGGTCCAACTGCAGACGACTATACTGTTACCTATGGTGATGACACTCATGACAACATCAATCAGGGTACTGGTATTGTCAAGATTACAGCTACTGCTACATCTATGTACCGTGGTGAGGCTACTAAGACGTTCACTATCAATAAGGCGGAGTTGTCTACGCTGTCGTTCTCTTCTATTGAAGATCAGACCTACACTGGTTCAGAAATTAAAAAAGTCCCAACTATTACCAGTGGAAACTTCACACTTGCATCAACTGATGTTACCGTAACGTTTGAAAATAACACAAATGTTGGTACGGCTACAGGTGTTGTGTCAGCTGCTGCTGATGGTAACTTCACTTTTGCAACCTCATTGACAACTGCCCAAAAGACTTACTCTTTCAACATTGTCAAGAAGAATGTTACTGACGATGCGAATATCGCTTTTGCTGACCTTAAGAATATTAACTTTGCAGAAACATCTCACGAGCAGGTGATTGATGGTGAGGGTGCTATCAAGCTGAACTGGACTCAGGGTGTAGGCCAGAACTCAACAACCACTGACATTCTGAGCAGTTTTGACATTACGTATGAAAACAATACAAACGTTGGTACTGCTACCATCATCGCTACCGCAAAAGACGACACTAACTTCACTGGTACTGTGAAGGGAACCTTCAGCATTCTGCCCGCTTCTATCGCAGGTGCTACTATCGCACTGAAGAAGCCGGCTAATGGTTCTCAAGAATTGACAACAGCCGAATTCTTCTACGATGGCACTACCATTCAGCCGGGTACCGTGGAGAAGGACGGTGTGCTGGTAGTAACTCTCGGAACAACCACGCTTGTGCAGGGTACAGACTTTAAGATTGTCGGCTATGGCCTTGGCGCTGGTGAAGACAACGTGAATGCTACCGAAACTGGTGAGAAGGCCTCCGTTACCATTCAGGGTATGGGCAACTATGACGCTGTAGATGAAAATGCAGATCCTATCTTGGTCAAGAAGGAATTCCAAATCAAGAAGAGACCACTTGTATTGGCAGCTAAGCATGATGTCAAGACTTTCTATGGTGTTTCTCCAGTAGACAGATTCGGCTATACTTCTAACTATGTGGTATTAGATGAGAATGGTGCAGTTGTAGAGCAGGAAGAAGGTGCAGAAGACCAGGGTGCAGAAGCTCTTGGCTACACTGTAACATATAAGGTATACAAGGATATCGAGAGTGGCGATGATGAATTGGTTAATGAAGCAGATTACACTTCTATTCCTGTGAGTATTGCCGACTATTACTATATGCCTGAGTTTACTCTCCTACCTACATTGCCTGAGAATGAAAGTGATGTTCAAGAAGGTGTTATTTACGCTACACCGGAACAGATTGCAGCACGTGCTAACTATACATTTGAGGGAGCCATCAATCAATTTGCGTTCTTCGAGGTGGAACAGGCTAAGCTGATCATCGTTCCTGCTTCTAAGGAGCAGAAGTATAGCGTTGCCGAACCAAACTTCACTAACTGGGCTTACACCATCTATAATGGTGAGGTTGCAGAAGCAAATAAGGTGGCAAGCAGCACTGATGATGGCTTCAATGCCAACACTTACTTTACCACTGCACCTACCTTTGCTCGTGAAGCAGGTACTGACGTGAAGTATGACGATGAAGGAAATGTTACTGGTTATAGAATCTATGTTTCTAATCAGGAAGGTGAGGGTCGTGTTGCATCTAACTCATACACATTTGAATTCCGCGAGGGAATGCTGACTATTACTCCGTTCCCCATCACCATCACAGCTAACGACCAGAAGATTCTGTATGGTAGCACACCTAACACCGAAGTAGGCTATAACCAATTCGTTAAGACGGTTAATGAAGAGACCAAGGTGGAAGGATACGGTACCGCACTGACTGTGACTTTCTCTCCTGCAGCTACCATTTCTGACTTAATTATGCTTGAGGACCTTGGCTTGAAGCTGACTTGGGATAAGAATGGCACTGTTGGTTCCCACGATGGCGCTCTTGTTCCTTCTATCACTAACAAGAACTTCTTGCCAACTCCAGTTTTGGGTAAAGTAACTGTTGTCAATTCAGCAGCTATCGAACTGGTACGCGTTGGTAAGGACGACTTTGAGAACGCTACCGTAGCAGCTTACGTTAACAATTATGATAAAGTTACAGCAAATGTAACTATCAAGTCTACCGATGCTACTACTACCACGTTCAAGAAGAACCAGTGGTACACGATGGTACTTCCGTTCGAGACCGATACTAAGACCATCTCTAATGCCTTTGGTTATGCTATCGTAGACCTGCTCAGAACGGCCAATGATAATCCTAGCCGCGTATACTTCGACCTCCACATGAATACCGAGAAGATTCCTGCCAACACTCCTTTCCTGCTGAAGGCTTGGGATGATATTGATATGGAGAATGAGGGCGTTAGCTTCACAGGCGTGAAGATTCAAAAGCCTGCTGGTGTTGAGGGTAATGGCAATATGTTCGCAACAGACGTTGCAGGCAATATGTTCATCGGTACTTACGAGGGCATTCTGAACCTTGGCGATGGTACTCATGGCAACAACATCAGAGTATACTCTTATGGTGCTGGTGAGCTGGGTGAAGCAAGTCCTACCTATTACCTGCGTCAGATGAGTGCTTACATCTCTCTCGTACAGGGCAATGCACGCGTCTTCGTTGAGGATCTTGACGAGAACGGTACAACCGTTATCAAGGAACTCAACGTCGCTACTGGCGAGGCATACGCTGTTGACGGATGGTACACTCTGAATGGTGTCAAGCTGCAGGCTGCTCCTACCGAGAAGGGTGTTTACATCAACAATGGTAAGAAGGTTGTTCTGAAGTAAATCTTCTGAATATTATAGAGAGTTCGCTCACCTCTATGAAAAAGAGCGTGAGTGAACTCTTTACTATGTACACTGATGATTTATTAATTAACAAGATTATTTGATGAAATGGAAATGAAAGAATATAAGACACCGGAGATGGAGGTTGTCGAGCTTAAGTATCAGACAACTCTGCTTGCTGGTAGTAATGGCGAGAATGCAGGCACCGATCCCAACGAAAACTGGAATCCTAACCCCCCCGTGATTGACGAGTAAGTTTTTATGGATATAACAGTTGAAAGTTTTTTGGCAATCGGTTTCGTTGCAGAGCAGTATAATGGACAGACCTTCTATGTAAAAGACACCTATCGAATAGCTTTTAATAACACTTATCATAAGTGGATGCCATGCGTAGCAGGAAGTCATTACTTCGGAAGCGTTTATATCGATACTATTGAGCAACTCCAACAATTGATGGCAGAAAGCAGAGGCTGACTATTCCTTTACTATATCCTGGGGCGCAGGGCGAAGCGCTTTCTTTGACCAAGGTCAAAGTGTGGCGTTGCGATGCGCCCCAGAATTTTTAATTAACTATCTAATATGTTTTGATTATGGGAATAAAACCAGGACCAAAAAGAATAGCTAAATCAACAGGGCTGCCTGACCGTCGGCAAAGAGATAATAAAAATACGCCAGGTAATAATCCTCTGTTGAAACCTCATATCCACAAGAAAGGTGACTAATATATATGATTGAATCATGGCAGACTTTTCAGATGAATTAATTGAGCGAGTTTGGCAAAAAGCCCAGATAGTTTCGAATAACAATCCTGACATTTTTCGTCAAGATTATGCTGGTGCATGGATTAGGCGAGACCTATATGGAAAACGTGATACAAAATTTGGCTGGGAGGTGGATCATTGCAAACCCACTTCTAAGGGCGGTTCAGATGAACTTGAAAACTTATATCCTCTTCATTGGAAAAATAATCAAAAAAAAGGTAATGATTATCCGAAATGGCAAACAGCCTGTTCTTCTGATGGTGTGAGCAATGTAGATAAAGTGAAATCTTGGTACATACAGGATAAAGAATCAAAATGAGCTGTATAGGAGTTTTATATAGGACAAAAACAGATAAGTCTCCTAATTCTGATAATTCTATCAATGTCGACTTCCAAGTAAATTATTGGAAGTTGCCAAAGAGATTCTATGGATATTGGAGATTCCTGGATTTTGGTGTCCTCGTCCATGATGCTAAGGATATTGAGAGTGTCTTGTTCTACGTCCCCTTTAAGATGAAGAAAGAAGACTTGAAAGACCTAGGGAGTGTTCTTGTCAAGGACAATCTTTTAAGTGTTCTTTTCAATAATTCATATAAGATAGAGGACAATCCTGATATTCCAGGTTATCACTATGCGTCAATGACGCGAAATTCGGATAACTCTGGTTTCTGGGTCTATAGTCTTTCGCCTTCAAATTTCGAAGTCAACCAATTGTCCATCGGTACCTTGATCGAAGTGGACATCAAAACCAAACCGAATGTGGTGATGGGTATCCAGAATGCTGATGATGACAGAAAGGAACAAAACTACAATCTTTACTTCCGCCTCAGAATAAAGAATATCCCTGACAACGCCCTTGGGTATATAGAATCAGTGTCCAACGATTTCTTTCAGAATGCGTTTTCAAAGGCAGAGATAGTGAATCTGGATATTAACGCTATCAGTGAGATGGACGATGACGACTACAAGAATATAGCATCAAAATACTCATTCGTAAACTTCAATAAAATTCACTTCTTCTTTGTAGCATCCTCAAAAGATGAGACCATATATGGCTCTACTGACTACTCAGATAGTAGACTTCTTGATTCTAAGCAATGGGGACGTTATATTGACAGTAATAATCCACAGCAGCGGAAGTGTATAGCCTATCATTGGAAAAAGTCTGGACCAACAAAGAACTACAACATACTTTTAAGAACAATATTTTCCAGTCCAAATGTCAAGACAATACTCAAATACGCTTTTATTGTTGTGCTACTCGGTGTATTAGCTTCTTATATAGCTTCTTGTGTGTCTCCAAAATGTGCCTGCCAAGATGATATAGAGACAGTGATAAATGGAAGTACACAGTCATAAGAATTCTAATCCATAGTAATATGCAGGAAAAAAGAAACGAAAATTAGGTAACAGGAGACTATTAATCCCATTTTAAAACATAAATAATATACGCATAGCCGCCATGGGATGGCGCAAGAGGATGAGCGAAACATCGCTATGTGACAAAGGAATATCGCCACTTGCATCTGTAAGGACAAGGCCGGGAGGCTAAACTGGATTGGTCGAATGGCCAAGCGTTCTTTGAAAAAATGAAAATAAAAAAATATCCTTCACCTTCACCGCGAGCGGTGTAAGTGCCTGTATATAGGCGGTTCGCGGGTGTTGCCCAGGCGCACGGGTGGCTGCGGAACCTTC
>CACWFV010000048.1:0-39472 GCA_902760315.1 uncultured Bacteroidales bacterium
CTTTGAAGAGGCAGACGGCAGGATATATGTCCTACTGCTGATGTGGGACCAGACCGTTGATCCAGACAAGAAAATCGGCGATACATTCCTGATGGACGGGATGATATACGAAATCAGGGGATGGAAAATGGACGACAGACCATATATCGCCCACTATAAACAGCCCAGCGCGTCAGGCACCTTTGTTGCGGGTTTGCAGTATAACGCCCCGGCTGATGCCATGTCTGTCGAAGAGTTCATGGCCAAGGTGAAGCGCACCTGTGAGATATTCCAGCGCGAGACCCCGCAAGGTAAAACGGCAGCAGGGGTGGTGCTCAACAAGACGTGCAATGCATTCAGCGGAAAACTGACAAAAGAGCAGTATTTCGATGCGTTGAGCAACATCCAGCCGTTAGTTGATAACGAAAAGAATGAAAACCTGAAGAGCATCCTGGCCTATTCCTGCTACATGATTTACAAGAAGAGCGATGCCTACGAAGGCGACCGAAATACAGACGTAACGTCAGCACATGCTGGAGCTTCAGAGACTACTACCTCACAGGTGTCGAAAACCATCGTCTATAACAGTATGCTGATGAACGAAATGGTGGGAAAGGAGATGGTGGATTGTCAGATTAGTGGCACTGCCCCCTTGAAAGGCCAAAAAGTGGAAGTGAGACGCAGTATTACCTCTGAACTATTGGGGACGTGAATTCTCCTTTACCTGCAAACTGCCGAAGAACGAGGTGTGCTGGATATTTGTCGATAATGGAGGATTTGTTTACTTCTATACTGATGGTAAGCCCATCAGTGCGGATATGGAGAAACTGACGGTAAGGAGCAATAAATCGAGTCAGAAGATTAACGACTTCATGCAGTTGGTAGAGCGCGAACGCCTGGCCGAGCTCCATGAAACCGACATTCAGAAAAAAGCGGAAATCAACCGCCAGCGCGGCGAGCGGCTTCTCAAGGCTGTCCGTGAAAACCGTGACAATATCATCTCAGCATGTGCACTCAGCCTTGTCTATACCGAAATGAGCTACGAGGAACTGAAACCTTACCTCAGTGACGACTATGCTTTCTCGCACCACATCCTCCTGGCACCAATGCGCGAATACGTGGAAGGACTGGAGAAGCGCCGTCCCGGCACTCCTTATACCAACCTTGAACTGGTGGACACGAAGGGCCGCCCACATCAGTTAAGCGAATATATCGGCAAGGGATATGTCGTCCTGCATTTCTGGCATGGCCTTGGCGGTTATGGATATCAAATCCTTCCGTCCATGAAGAGATGGCGGGAGGAAGTAAAGCAGCGCGGGCTGACATGGCCGCAACTGATGCCTAATCCAGACACCAACCCGCGAAACGCACTTGCAGCCTACGGCATCCGTTCCTATCCCGAACTGATCGTCATTGATGCAAAAGGAACTATCGTGGCTTGCCCTCGTAATTTGGAAGAGCTCGAAACTGTATTAAAAAGCTTGAAATAATAGTGAATAACCTAACAAAGACAGAATTTGATTCACCCCCGGGTAACGGCATGGGGCGCAGTGATGCGTCCTGTGCCGTTTGCGAGATTATGAAAGTTTAACGCCCCGCAGCGTCATATTTCCGCAATTACGGCGTATATATAATAAAATGAACAATCAAAATAAAAAAATAGACAATGAGATTTATTACAACAACACTTTTGAGTTTATTAGTCTCGCTACAGGTGATGGCGGGAAAAGTGATTAAGAATCCGGTCATTGAATACTCCGCTTCGTGGATGGAGATTACCGAGATTGAACTGACGAAAGAGGCCACAATCGTAAGAGGTGTTCTCAGGCAGGGCTCGTCAATCCTCAACAACACCGTGCTTGCAGACCGCAACACAGGCAAGGAGTTTAAGTTCTTGCGTGTGGAAGGCGTAAAGGCTCAAGAGCGGGCTACTGCCGACGGCACACCATGCACCATATACTTCGAACCGCTGGATGCAAGCGTGAAGGAGTTTAATTATATAGAGGTAGGCAATAATCCATTGGGAAACTACTATGGCATCAGGTTGCAGCCAAAGGCAAAGGCCTCTAAAAAGTCAAAGGTGTTCGACCCAGAATCACTTGATTTCGACTACTATATGAGTCGTCCTTTCACCCCCGACACCGCATGGCACTTCAGCAACAAACCATACAAGAATGGGGTTCCATCTGGAAAGGCACTGGTTAAGATTTACGTGACAAAGACACCAAGGGAACTTGCAAGTATGCTTCCCGATGTTTCGGCAAGGGTGTCTAATCAGATTACGCGCCACGAGGAGAATGCAGTTGCTTCGATGGATGAAAACAACTGCTACACGCTCGAACTCGATATTCCTCATCAGCAGTTTGTTTATACAAATCCTTTCGGTGATATCTACGTCGCTCCTGGTGACACGCTCGAGATGTTCACCACCATGGAAGGGGCTCCTGATGGCAGAGGACCTCGTTTCAAGACCTTCCGCAGCAACAGCGAATCAGCCATGATAAACACCCTTCTGCCTAAATACTTGGAGAAATATGGCAGGAACGAATACAACTACAAAGAAGCTGAAGCCATGATAGCGAAGGGTAAGGATGTCACCCAGCCCATGCTTGAGCGTTGGGCTCGTCAGGCCAACGAGATAATTGCCGACGAGGCCTTCCGTCAGGCTCTTATCAACTCTCCGTTGAGCACCATGGGTAAGGATCTCGTTATGATATCGGCCGTGGCCAACAAATGCATTGAGATAGAAGATGTGGCGGATAGCTATGACTACAAGAAGACCATCAACACACAACTTGAAGATGGCAGTTGGAAGAGTGAACCGAATTCCAAATACGTTCCGCTCGACCTGAAGGCTGTCTATGGTACGCTTTTGAAGAATAAGGAACTCATCTACAACAACCCTCTTGCCGTGAGCGAAAGCAACCAGTGGGTATTCGTGAATCGTACGCTCTTCGGTCCGTTGCTTTGGCAATGGGAGACAATAACCAACGAGCAAGGTATTATTGTAGGTCAGCGACGCCGCGATGATTATGGTATGGCGGGTACCTTCATGAACGACCTCCGTCTCTCACAGGATATTGTTAACCATATGGATAATAACCTAAAGGAAGACAAGTTAGGTCGGCTTGATGAACATGGACACCGTGATGGAATACTTGATTACATGGCAAACACAGTCGGTGAGACCTTGGCTGGCATACAGAACGTGCAGGTGGCACAAGCCATCGTAAATGAGTACCGTAACTTCGTAAAGGCTACCGAAACAGGTGGAGACGAAAAAGGTAACAACTGGACAGAAGAGCAGAATGCGCTGTGGAACAAGATTGTATCGCCCTACAAGGGCAACACCCTCTTCCTCGATTTCTGGGCGATGAGTTGCGGCCCATGTCGTGCGGGTATGATGAGTCAGAAGAAACTCGTGGAGGATATGAAGGACGAGGCCGTCAAGTTCCTCTACATCACCACCGAAGACCAGAAAACATCTGGCGAGAAATGGATGGCTGACAACAATATCAAGGGCGAGCACATCTATATCACCAACAACGAATGGAAGCAGTTCGAGACCATGCTGAACTTCACTGCCATTCCTCGTGGTGCCTTGGTCAGTAAGGATGGCAAACTCATCGAGCACGACTTCCACGTCGGCCAGTTCAAAAGCGACGAACTAAAGAAACTCGCAGAAAGATTCTGACAAATATGAATAAGAACATCATCCTCACCCTCCTCGCCCTCGTAATAGTGGCGGATACATCAGATGCGCTTGATTTCTGCATCGACCACAAAGATGTCGCCATCGCGGTCAACAAGGACATTGCGGGGAATCAAGTCCCAGACGATAAAGGTACCGTTGGAATAGCGACCAACAGCATTCTCATGGTTGAAGCCAAGGGCTGCCATATACGTGTCGATGGATATCTGTGGCGCAGGTTCGGCATTCTTTACGAGATCTTGCTTCAGAATAGGCATAACGGTCCGGCCGTCGAAACCCGTAAAGGCATGGAGTCGATAGTAAGTGTCAGGGAATATCTCATTGTGCATCCTAACCTTATCTAAAAGCCGAAGGATACTACCGCTGTTTAAAAGATTATTGACCTTGTAGATTATGTCATTAGAAACGTATGTGTCATTCTCGTTCCCACTCGGTCCCGGTGTTCCCAAATCGAACACGGCATCTATTGGTATCCACAGACCGTGCTCCTTGGCAAACGATTCGGTGATGCGTTGTTCGATTTCGAAAGGGCTTACATGTGGCTGGCCATCTCCATGTTGCGCTTCATATAGTTTGCTGCGTCGACGGAGTTCATCGGCGATTGCTGCGATTCGGCTATTTTCCGCATCTTGCGCTCCGTCGCTTCCTTGTGAAACTGATTCAAGAACGTCATAGTCCATACCGTTTAATTGATTTCGGCGACAAAGGTACGAAATAAAAACGAAAACAAGTACAATAATAAAGAAATTTTATATGAACAAGAAAACCATCATCACCATCCTGCTCGCACTCGTCACAATGGCGGGGCAGGGGCAAATCAAATGCCACGTCGAAGGAACATTAGAGACCGAGGCGTGGGGCGATGAAATCATCATCTGTGAAGTAGGGACTGACCTGCGCGTAGTGGACGAGCCGCGCTTTCACGTGAAAGCCAAGGACGGGCACTTCACCTACGACATCGAGACCGACTTCCCAAGACTCTATGAGGTATTCTTCCTGAAGCAACACGAGACGGGACGCGGATTCACGGGCAAGTTCATCGCCGAGAATTGCAGCGTGGACGTCACGATGTATAAAGACAAACGCATACATATCGTCAGCAACGGCGAGGAAGGACGCAAGCACGCGGTGAAGGACAGCATTGAGGACGTGCGTTTCTGGAACCCCGTTGAGGTGATTGACAATCAGATAGACGACGAGAGCCATAGGGCGGAGTTCTACAAAGCAGACTTCATTTCCACTGTTAGCAAAGCACGGTCTTTGAATGTGTCGATTACTACATGCAGAACAAACGTGCAAGATATACCGACGCTGGCTGGCAGTTGAAACAGCGTCGCGACAGCATTACCGCCGACTTGGTTCCCTTCCGCTTTGCCTACGACGCGGAGCACCCCATGCTCTGGACGCTCTACGATGTGCTCGATGCTATCCGCGTACTCAAACGGGCGCATATCTATGTGAACTTCGACAAGTCACAGTTTGAGCCATATTTGACGCTCTATCATGACAAACTCATCAATTACTATCCGGGTCATCCCATTCACGACCAGATTGCCACAGCCGAGACGGCCTATCGCCTACAGCCTGGAAAGCCCTACATCGACTACACGGTGCGAAACACCGACGGCCAACTCGTGCCTATCTCCACGCTCATCCAAGGCAAGGTCGCCCTCATCGACCTTTGGGCATCGTGGTGTGGTCCCTGCCGTCGTCACAGCATTGCCATGATTCCCGTCTATGAAAAATACAAGGACAAGGGCTTTACCGTCATTGCTATCGCCCGTGAACGTAATCGCCAAGCGATGGAAAATGCAGCGAAGAAGGACGGCTATCCTTGGCAGAGCTTGCTGGAACTGAACGACGAGAACGGTGTGTGGCGCAAGAACGGAGCCGGCAATGCCGGTGGCGCCATGTACCTCATCGACCGCGACGGCACCATCCTCTCCACCTCCACAGATGCCGAGGAACTGGAGCCGCTTATCAAGGCTGCGATTGAGCGAGAGTAGAGTCAAACATGTTTGAACTCTACCGAGCATGAGCAGGTTCGACCGGAGGTCAAGAAAGCATTAAACATCGAATAAGACATGAACAAGAAAACCATCATCACCATCCTGCTCGCCCTCGTTGTCAAGACGGGGCAGGCGCAGGTGAGCACTGGGAGTTAAATATGCTTAATTATCGAACAGTTTCCTTGCATATTTGCAGATATATTTGTTATTTTGCATTTCATAAAATGTGAAACGTAAAATATGAAATTAATAAACCCTTTCCCTGAATATGGCTACTTTGGCCCGGAGTATTTCTGCGACAGAGAGCAGGAGACGGAAGAACTAATTAGTGCGTTGGTCAATGGCAGCAATGTGACGCTAATGGCTCCCCGTCGTATCGGTAAGACTGGACTGATAAGCCATGCTTTCGAACGGATGAAGGCAAGGGATAAAAATATACGCTGTTTCTATGTGGACATCTTCTCGACAAAGACATTCAACCAGATGGTGCAGTTCATTGCCAATGCCGTCATCGGGAAACTCGACTCCCCCTCACAGTCGGTCATGAGGAGACTCAACGGTTTCGTGTCTGCCCTACGGCCAACGATGAGTCAGGATCCTATTACAGGCATGCCTACTTTCAGTGTGTCTGTAACTTCCGAAAGAGCCCGCGACACACTCCAGCAGGTGTTCGAATACATGAAAGAGTCGGGACGGCAATGCTATCTGGCTATTGATGAGTTCCAGCAGGTGAGCCACTATGCCGAGATTGGTGCCGACGCGTTCATACGCTCAATCATACAGTTTGTTCCCAACGTGCATATCATCTTTTCGGGTAGCCAGCAACACCTTTTGGCCGACATGTTCATGTCGCCAGGGCACCCGTTCTTCAACAGTTCACAAATCATGACGATAGGCACCATCGATGCCAATGTCTACAGAGCGTTTGCCAACAACTTTTTTGCACATCAGAAGCGAGAAATGTCTGAGGAGGCCTTCGACTATTTGTACGATATGGTTGACGGTCAGACGTGGTATGTGCAAAAAATCCTCAACCGCCTCTACCGCACACCAAAGGGTAAACTTGACCAAGAAGATGTATTCAGAGCGACCGACAAGATTCTGCATGAACAAGAAATTAACTACCAGTCCAACTATAATCTGCTGACCGACAACCAGGCACAGTTGCTGACTGCCATCGCCTGCGAGGGCAAGGTTAACGCCCCCACATCGCTCGATTTCATTCTCCGTCACCAACTCCCTGCTCCCAGTAGCATCAAAATGGCACTGAAGTCGCTCCAGGACAAAGAGTTCCTGTTCTACGATACCAAACAGGGCTACATAGTTTACGACAGGTTCTTTGGCATGTGGCTTAAGAGGCTGGCGGGTCTGTAGAAGATATCGTATTTAAATTTTTAGCAAGATGATACTTGTAGTTGATGACGATAAAAATATCCGGCTCTCGCTGAAACTCATACTGGAGCACAACGGGTATGAGGTGGCCCTGGCCGAGGAGCCGAAGGAGGCGATGCAGATAGTCCGCAACACTCCAGCAGTGGAACTGGTGCTGATGGATATGAACTTTTGGAGCAGCGAGAGCCATGAAAGCTTGCTTTCAAATGGCCGAGTCGCGACAAAAGTCGGCGAAGCCAGTTATACAAGGGCTACTGACGGCGAGGAGGGACTGGCGCTGCTCCGGCAGGTGAAGGTGTTCCGCCCCGAGGTGCCATGTATCCTGATGACGGCGTGGGGCAGCATCGACCTGGCCGTGCAGGGGATGCGCGCCGGCGCCTTCGACTTCATCACCAAGCCGTGGGACAATGGCGTGCTGTTAGACAGGATTGAGACGGCCATCAAGATAAGTCATGCAAGTCCTGCGGCTCAGCCAATCCAAAGTTCACCCATTGTCGGCACCTCCCTCTCTGGCATTCTCGCTACCGTGGCCCGCGTGGCTCCCACCAATGCGCCCGTCCTGATTACTGGTGAGAGCGGTACGGGCAAGGAGCTCATCGCTGAGGCTATCCACCGACAGAGCCAACGGGCCAACGGACCGTTTGTCAAGGTGAACCTCGGCGGTATCTCCACGTCGCTGTTCGAGAGCGAGATGTTCGGCCACAAGAAAGGCTCGTTTACTGATGCCAAGGCCGACCGCATCGGCGCCAGTCAGGTAAAGTTGTTAAGGGTGCTGCAAGACCAGACCTACGAGGTGCTGGGCGACAGTCAGACTCGTCGAACAGATGTCCGTGTGGTCTGTGCCACTAATGCCGACCTTCGCGCGATGGTTGAGGAAAAGACCTTCCGTGAGGATCTGTTCTACCGCATCAATATTATTAACCTCCATCTGCCGCCTCTGCGTGACCGTCGCGAGGATATTCCGCCTTTGGTCAATCACTTCCTGCGGATGGCTTGCCAGGCAAACGGTCTCCCGTCTGTCTCCGTCTCGACAGAGGCTATCGGCTATCTCCAGACACTTCCGTTCCCTGGCAACATACGCGAACTGAAGAATCTGGTGGAGAGGGCTCTGCTGATGAAAGGCACAGACCCACCCCCAACCCCTCCCTGCGAGGGAGGGGAGTGGTTACTTACTGCCTCAGATTTCCGAAGTAGCTATTCGTCTGTTCCTAATTCATCTACTCCCCTCCCTCAACAGGGAGGGGTCGGGGGCGGGTCCCTCTCTTCCATGGAGCGCAACGCCATTGCAGCCTGCATTGCCAAGCACAACGGCAACCTCTCTCTTGTAGCTAAGGAATTGGGCATCAGCCGTGGTGCTCTGTACCGCAAAATAGAAAAACACGGACTATGAAAGTGAAGAGTGAAGAATGAAGAGTGAAGAATTTGCTACCGCAAGAATATGAAGCTGAAGTACTACTTTGCAATCCTTATCCTGGGCATTGTCCTGTTGGCCGGCGTGGCGCTCTTCGCTACGTTCCGCAGTCATCCCACATTGTTCTACGTCACCGAGTGCTTTGTAGTCCTGATGTTGTTCTACCTCTGGTACTTTTACCGCAAGACCATCCGTCCGTACGATACGCTGATTGGCGGCATAGAATTGGTGAAGGAACTCGACCTGACTACGCGCCTTGCTCCTTCGGGACAACATGAGACCGACGTCATCGTCCGCACGTTCAACGACCTGCTGGGACGCCTGCGTAGCGAGCACTTCAGGCTCGAAGAACAATACACCTTTCTCAATTTGCTTATCGAGGCCTCCCCGATGGGTGTCATCCAGTGTGACCTCGATGGCAATATGACTTCCATGAATCCTGCAGCCCGCGAGATGCTGTCGGCTACTATCGAGGAAACCATCCACGCATTGCCGCTTGGTGAGACAACCACCGTGCGCATTTCTGGCGGGCCGCAACTCTTCCGCATCAGCCATCTGTCGTTCCCTGACCGTGGCTTCCAGCATCCTTTCTTTCTGATTGAGTCACTGACCTCGGAAATACGTCTTGCTGAGAAAGCCGCCTATGAACGCGTCATTCGTATGATTGCCCACGAGGTGAACAACAGCGTGGCGGGCATCATCGGTAGTCTCGCTGGCGATGAGGCTGAACGACTCTCTGCTCTTTCCGCCTTTGTCACTCGCTTCGCAGAAGTAGTTAAGATTCCGCAACCGCAGCTGCAACTCTGCGACCTCAGCGAAGAGGTGGAAGCCTGTCGCCCCTTCCTTGAAAACCTCTGTACGCAGGCGCACGTCCATATTGACTTCCGTTTGACCGACGAAGCCGTACCCGTTCATCTTGACACCGTCCTTTTCCAGCAGGTACTCATCAACATTGTCAAGAATGCTGTGGAGAGCATAGGAGAAAAGCTACGGGCAGGCGACGCTGTGTCGGGAGCAACACCAGGACTTGTCACCCTTGAAGTCACCACGCCAGCTATAGTCGTCATTTCCGACAATGGTCGTGGCATTCCGCCAGAAACAGCTAAGAATCTCTTCACTCCATTTTTTTCCACCAAGCCCCAAGGCCAGGGACTGGGTCTGCTGCTCATTCGCGACATTCTTTCTTCTCATCACTGCACATTCAATCTGCTTACAGACCCGGAAGACCATCTCACTCGCTTTACCATCCATTTTCCCATGCACTCCGGCAAGAAAAGCAAGTAGATTATTTGTTTATCTACCGGTTTCATTGTACCTTTGCAGCAGAAAACGAAAGCAAATGGAGAAAAATATAATACCCCCTATATTGGAAGTCGGTGGAGTGCTGTTATCCTCAGAGATCATTACTGAGTGCTTCTGCTGTGACTACGAGAAGTGCAAAGGCATCTGCTGTGTGGAAGGCGATGCCGGTGCTCCTGTTACCCTTGACGAGATAGCTGCCATAGAAGACAGTCTTGACACCGTCTGGGCCGACCTCTCCGCATCGGCTCAGAGTGTTATCGACCGGCAAGGTGTGGCCTATGCCGACAGGGATGGCGACATGGTGACCAGCATCGTCCGTGGCAAGGACTGTGTGTTTACTTGCTATGAGGGTGATAACTGTCTGTGTGCGCTGGAGCGTGCCTACCGTCAGGGCAAGACGCGCTTTTGCAAGCCTATCAGTTGTTCACTATACCCCATCCGTGAGAAGAATTTCGGCAACGGACTCATCGGGCTGAACTACCATCGCTGGGAGGTCTGTCGCGACGCCGTCATAAAAGGGAAGGCACTGGGCCTTCCCGTCTATCAGTTTCTAAAGGAGCCCCTCATCCGTCGCTTTGGCGAGTCGTGGTATGAAGAACTCTGTCAGGTGGCTACCCTTTTCGAAACTCAGAAGGGCTGACGCCGACATGCTCCTTGAAATACTTCCCTAGGAACGACTGGTTGGGGAAGTTCATCGCTTCGGTAATCTCTTTGATGGTCATGGGTGAGTTTCTCAGCATGACGCGCAGTTCCAGCACCACATAGCTGTCTATCCACTCGTTGGGTGTACGCTTGCTGACTTGCTTCACCACCTCTGAGAGATATTTGGCGGTGATGCCTAATTGACTGGCATACCACCCTACGCGGCGCTCCTTGCGGTAGTGCTCCTGCAGCAGGGCAATGAACTGTGCAAAGATGACGTCGCTACGGCTCTGTTTTTTGGCAGAGCTCTGCTCAATGCGCCAGATGACTCCCGACATGTCGTAAAACATGGCCAGCAGCCAGGCCTGCACCAGTTCTGTGCGGTAGTGGTGGCTCTCGTCGGCAATCTTTTCGCGTATGGTGTGGTAGTAGTTGCTATAGGTTTGTATCTCCTTGGCCGTCAGGTGGACTACCGGGTTATTCATGGAGAACAGCAACAGCGACGACACATTCTTGACGTTCTGTACGAATCCGTGGTAGAACTGCGTGCTCAGCATGATGCACAGACACTCAAAGTCGGATGTTGCCTCGTAGTCGTCAACGATGTGCCGCTCCGATATGAAGAGCAGGTCACCAGGCTCCACCGTCTGTTTGTGCGTGTCAATACTATATTGAGCTCTCCCTTTACGGCATAACGCCATGAGAATGAAGTTCATGCGCTGAGGCTCCTTGGAGATGGGCGCATGGGCTATCTGGTCTGTCAGCACCAGACCGTCGGTCAGATACAGAGCGTTGCCCCACGTGCGGGCCTGTTCCAGTGTAGTGTCTATAATATTTCTATTTTTCATATCTTTATTTACACATTCTGCTTGCAAAGATATAATAAAAACACATAAATACCAAATTATTTAAGAACGAAATACGTGGTTGGCCTTAGACAAGTATCCTCATTGTACTATATATTTATCTTTCCGTATCTTTGCATATTAATATTGGAAGCAACGGGCCAGCAGGCCTATAACTGCCATGTGGACGGGATAGTAATAGTAGAAGAACTTGCCGAGCCACTTCAGCCGTCCTCGCTGGCCGTTGTACATCGCCAGCAGCGGCACTGCCAGCCAGCAGGCCAGGTCATGCTGTAGGTGGGGCTGTGGAAGATGAAGAAGGCGACGGCATAGAGCGAGATGATGGCCATCATCCAGAGCATCTGCTTGTGGAAGTTGCCCCGGTTACGGCCAATCATGAGTATGGCCAGCGGGGCGGCACAACTCCAGTCGGAGGTGCAGGTGAGCAGGCAGGCCACCAGCGTGACACCGGCCTTCTGCCATCGGGTAAGTCGCTCCATGTCCCATACCTTCAGCAGTATCAGCCCCCAGAGCAGCGGCCAGGCGATACTCGTGGCATTGAACAGCAGGTTGCTGAGCGGGTTGAAGCCCGACATATTGAAATAGCAGAAGGCGAAGTGGCTCACCACGGCCAACATGAGCAGACGGCGCAGGTAGCGGCGGAAGTCGTGCGTGTGGTGATAGCCCTCGGCCACGAAGAATATCATCATCGGGGCCGTCAGTCGTCCGATACAGTGCAGGAATATCTGCGTCGGCGTCTCCGCCTGCTCGTAGGTCTCGACGCCCACCCATGCCAGATGGTCGATTGTCATGGCGATGATGGCGATGACCTTCAGTGCGTTACCGCTCAGTTCTTTAAATCTCATTTGTCTCTACCTCCTTTTTTTCGATTATTTGTTATCCTTACACGCGCTGATGAAGGCACGGAAGAGAGGCATGGCCGCGTCGTAGGTCATGAACTGCGAAGCATTGGCGTTGTTCAGGCCCTTGCCGATGTGCTTCACGACGGCAGCCTCGGGATGGAACTGTATGCCGATGGCACACGCCTTGTCGGTGCGCTCAATACCCTCTATCATGTCAATGCCCGACACGGTGGTCGTCGCGGTGCTGCGCAGGGGCGTTCCCTCGGTGCTGAGCAGGGCCTGGTGGTGCCAGGAGGGGCAGCCGGTAAGCGTCGTCGTGCCAAAGTAGCGGGCCAGCAGTGAGCCGTCGGTTAGCGTGACATCGTGCGGTGTGTAGTCGCGGTAGGTTTCTCCTTCGGCCTTCTCGCGGCGGTGCTCATAGTGATAGGGCAGTCCCCGTGCGGCGAACCATGTGGGAATGTCCTGAATGATGGTGGCTCCCGACACCACACCCAACAGCTGCGCTCCACGGCAGAATCCGATGAGGGGGATGTCGTGGTCGAGGCAGTAGGCCATGGTCAGGAAGTCCGACACGTCGCGAGCGGCATTGTAGTCTATCTCAGCCTCGATGTGATGCCAGTCCTGCGGTTCTGCCAACAGTGTGGGCGAGATGTCCTCCCCACCGGTAAACACTACGCCGTCCACGTCTTTCAGCACATCGGCCGCATTCGAGCCGTCATAAAGTTGCGAGCGTACCAGCGCACCGCTGGCATTGCTCAGATAGCCGATACCCTCAGCATCGGTGCACGTCGTTGATATGGCACTGCCGTCGTAGTCCAGATACCCGGCCTTCACCTGTGGCAACACCGTCACCTCGACTCCTGCCTCACGGAAAGCCTCGACAATGTTTGTGCAGAACTCATTGTCGGTGTCGGCACGCCAGGCTATGGCTATACGCAACTCCTTCTTGCTGCTGTCCGACGGGTTGTCGTTGTTGCTGTATGCGGCGGATAAAGTCATGCAGCAGATGATGGCGACGGCCAACACCCTATGCATCATCTTTTTCATATATGTTTTTGTGAATGGTTATATTTGTGCATTGTCTTTACGGGGAATGCTGCCCAGAGGGAACGAGTCGAAGTCGTGCCGTCCACGGTCGGTGTAGGCCGTGCCGGGGAAGAGGGCAGCGAGTTCCTCGTGGATGACGGTGGCCAGGCGGTCGCTCTCAAACGACTGCACGAGTCTCATGCGGAGGATGCCCTTGTACTCGCAGGCCGCAATCCACAGCGGATAGGAATAGGAGCCGGCACTGAAGCCCACGGCCTGCACCTGTCGGGCGATGGCATCGCCGCCTTGATGGTCAGAGAAGTCGAGATGGCCTGCGTAGGATATACCGTAGGTGTAGAAGGCGGAGTCTTTCTGCCTGCCGCTCTTGACGACCATAGGCGACACCTTTGTCACGGGCATCGGCGCGGCGAATATCTGGTCGAAGTCGGCCCGCAACTGGGCCACCGTGGTGTAGATGTTCTCCGGACGGGTCTGCACCATCATCTCCTCGCGCAGCCGCCTGGCCCTCTCGCCTGCCGACAGGCGGTCGGTCTCTGCCGTATAGGGGAGCGAGAAGGGAATGGCGCCATTGCCGCCGGTCTCGAAATGGAACACCGGGCGCAGGTCTTTGGGCGTGTAGCATACTATCTCCTTCTGCCCTACGTCGTAGCGCTGGCGGATGGCCCGGCCTATGACGGCATTCAAGGCCGGCACCACCGAACTGCCGCTCTCGCGGGCGAAGGCCAGCAGCGGGGCTATCGGCACGTCGATGTCGATGATGTGCTGCCGCGTGGTCCTCGTGCTGAACAACCTTTCCGGCAGGTGGAAGATGTCGTGCTCCTGGGGGATGAACTTACCCTCAGGCGCTCCCGGTGCGCCTCCCCCGAGGATGTGCTCGTGGCAGGGGAAGGTGTCGATGCTGTCGGCAGCGGGCAGGCTGTCATCATCCACGTGGCAATAGAACCTCAGCACGGTGTGGAGGAAGGCACTCATGGACCGCATGTCGCCAAGGCCGTGGAACACATGGAGCGTGAAGCGACGCTCACCGTAGCTGACATAGAGCATCAGGCCCCCGGTCTCCTTGGTGCCAACGTTCCGCGGTAGTCCGTCGGCTTCACTTACCACCATGACCTGCTCCGCCTCGGAGTCCTCCACGAGGAACCGCCGGCCCACGATGACGGGGCGTGCCCTGAAGTTGCGGTGTACCCTCAGGGCGCTCACCACCGCCGCCCGCAGTTCATCGGGCCGCACGCTCTGCGTCAGTTCACATTCGGCCTCTATAACCGTGGCCCGCCTGCCGGAGCGACCCCAGTATAAAGTCTCATCCAAAAAAAACAGTTCTTTCATATCTTCTCTAATGTTCGCTATCATATCTTGTCTGCCCTCTCTCACTTCACTCGCTTAATCACGACCTTGTTGCCATGGTGGATATACACTCCGGGCTGGCTAGGCTTGCGGCCAATCTTGAAGCCCTGCAACGTCCACCAGTCTGAGTCGTTTTCGTCATCGTCAGCAGCAATGGTGCTGATACCTGTCAGCACCTTGCTTAGGTCGATCACGTAGGGCTGCCACGGTGTGCCGATGTTCACGTCGCTGATATAGGTCAGCGTGTTGTCGATGACCACTGTCTCACCATTGATACAGGTGCGCAACTCTATCGGATGTCCGCTGCCCTCACCGGCGATGATGAGATAGTAGAGTCCGTCGTTAGCGCGAGTGGCGCCACGGCAGTCGCCACCGATGTAGGCTGCCACCTCGCAGGTGTCAACGCTCTGCTCACCGTCCTTTAGGGCAATCACCATCGACATGTTGTCGGGATAGCTGCCCATAGCGAGAGGCGCAAAGACGCGCACCTCGTCGGAGACTCTCAGATTACTCCGACTACTCCGGTTACTCTGAGTATTCTGATTAGGATAGACAAACAACTTCTCCTCGCTGGCGGTGCTGTTGTACATGTAGCCGTGTCCGCTTTCCATCACCTCCAGACTGCCTTCCCAGCCGTTTAGACTGTAGAAGGCGATGCCGTGCTGCGACTTCACGCAGTCGCCCACCTGTGGGTTGGCGGCAGCCAGTGCCTGGCCGAGGGTCATCGTCGTCAGCGGCGTATAGCCTATCCAGTTCCATCCCGGTGTCAGCGTGACGGGCGTTTCCGACAGCTTCAGCTGCTCACCCGTTACAGGCACCTGCTCAGGCATCTGCTGTCCTTCCACGACGGGGCTGATCTTCATCTTGTACATCGTGGCGGCCAGAATCTGTGCATTCTCCGGCATCCAGTTGTTGCCGTTGCTGAAGATCATCGTTGATGCCTTGTCCTTGATGAACACTTTCCACGGAGTCAGCAGCGGGAAGACGGCAGCCGGGTGCTGGTTGGCAGGACGCACGCCCAGAGCCACCCAGTTCCAGTTCTGGTTCAGCTTCAGGTTCTGCTCCACGTCGGTACCCTTTGTCCCACGTCGGTACCCTTTGTCCAGATGACGGGCTGGTCGAACGAACCCCTGACGGCATTGAGCTGGAAGCCGGTTTCAACGGCGGAACCGTTGAACGCGTTGATACGTACATCCGTATAGGCAATGCCTGCTGAGGCATCCCAGATGCGGAAGCTGATGGGCTTGCCGGCATCGGTGTCGCCATTGCCATAGACGGTCATCGTCACGTAGGCAGCGCCTCGTACCTGTTTGGGCGATGCCACACCGCGGCACTCGCCGTCGATGAAGGCGGCCACCATGCTCTCCGAGTTCTCTATCAGGATGCCGCCGATGCGCACCTGTCCGATGTAGTTCATCTGGTGCTCATACAACGTGGGGTCAACGGTCCACTGAGGTTTCTCGCCGCGCACCTTCATCACCACGCGCAGCGGCTCCAGTATCTGGTTGTTGCCTTGCACGCCCAGATTGAAGTCGTAGTTGCCCACGGGCACCAGCGGGTTCACCTGGAAGCGCAGCACCTTCGTGGAGAGCGGGTTGATTTCGTCGGAAGCCGAACTTCCGACGACGGTGAGCCACTGCGGCATATTATATAGGGTATAGTACTCCGTATTGCCGCTCTTGTTCTCGATGGTGACGTCGAAGGTGTGGCTATCGCCGTACTTCTTGATGATGTTCACCGAGTCCTTCGTCCACTTCAGCGTGTTCTGCTGCACGTAGGCCGTCCAGCGGATGGGCAGCGACGTGTTGCCGTGCAGGTCGTGGATGCGGTCTACGGTGACGTTGAGCGTCGTTCCCTCGATGTCGCGCGGCGAGATGCCGGCACCTGTCAGGTTGACCACCACCTTGCGCTCCGAGGCCACGGGCGAAGCGATGAGCTTCGTCTCACGCGGGGCGTGCTTAATGGGGGGCGCACCAAACGTGCCGAAAAGAACCTGTTGTTTGTCGAAGGTCAAGCTGTTGGTGGCACCGGGTGCCATATTGTCTGCCGTATAGATGACCATGGGGACACCTGCCACCACGCTGTCCTTCTCGAAGGGATAATAGGCGGCAAGACCCTTGCTGTATACCGATGCGGTGTCGAGCGTGTTGTACATATTGTTCAGCAGACGGCTCTCCGAGAGCGATGCCTTCCAGACGCGCACCTCGTCAATGTCGGCAGCGTCTCCCTTGCCTAAGATCAGCGCCGAGCCCTCTATGTTGGGAACGGCAGTCTCGGCGATGACGGACGTCCGCTTGCCGTCTATGTAGAACGAGGCCGCCTGTCCGCGTACCACGTTCAGCGCGTAGTGGTGCCATGCGTCGGCTGTCGGCAACTCCTTCTGTACGGCCACCGTCACCGAGTCCGTGCCGTAGCGCAGCACGAGGTTTCGCTTGTCGTCGTAGCGCAGCCGCAGCTTCGATGTCTCAGCCAGCTTGTCGCCGTTGACGGTCGGCGTGGCAGTCTCCCAGACCACCTCGCCGGGCTTGGCACCCGAATTGTACCACAGTTCGATGGCATAGCTGTCGCCCACGCCGGTGACGATGCGGCTGATGTCTACCTTGGCGCCTTGGTTGCCAGTGACGGACATCTTTTGGTTCGTCCGGTCTATGTTCCATGCCTCAGGCACGATGAAGTCATGGGTGTGGCGGGCGTCGGCGGCTATGGTGCCGTGGCCCTCGTTCATCGCCCAGTAGTTGGCCAGTCCGTATACGTAGCCGTCCTTGGCCTGGTTCTTGGTGCTCGCCATGTCGTGTACGTCGCGCCAGATGTTATAGAGTGCCAGTCCGTGGATGTCGCCCATGAAGCCGCCAAGATACAGGTGGTTGTCACTGGCGTAGTTGATGGCCTGCACGTCGCCGAGAGTCACCTGCTCGTCCTCGAAGAGGGCTATATTCATCGTGTCAGTCAGTGCCAGCATGTTGAACTTCATGTCGCTGGCCCTGTAGTTCATGCAGAGGAACATCCACTGGTTGGTGGGCACCGTCTTCTCGCTCGTAAACTTCTTGCCGGCGATGGTCACCGTGGCGTGGTCTGTCTCGTCGAAGCCCAAGGCGAAGTTGTCTGTGCCGGCGCCCTGGTGCAGGACGGTACCGTTGGTGAGCAGGCCGGAGAGCACGCTGACGTTCACCCACATCTCCATCGAGAAGTCGCCGTTGAGGAATACGGGGTTCACCGTCTTCGCCTCGAAGAGCGGCGTTATCGTCAGCGACACGTTGTGGTCTACGGGCTGCTGGTTCAGTTTGGCGGTGACGATGATGTTGTCCGCGTTGACATAGCCCGGCACGATGTCCTCGTTGAACTCGATGGCCAACTGGTCGCCGTAGGTCAGGATACCGTTGGCGGGCGCCGGTGTATAGAGGTTGCGAGGCCGCGTCATGTCCTTCGTGACGGCAACAGGGTCGCTGTACACGCTGACCAGCTCTGTGCCGTAGGGCGTGGTAGTGAAGGCGCGGAACTGGTAGTCGCCCTCAGGGAACGAGAGGTTGCTCTTCATCTTCGCGGCATATAGCAGGTCTCCCGACTCAGGCAACAGGGCGTTGCTCACGGTGTCGCGGCCGATGGTGTCAGTAGGATTGACCCACCAGGTGAACAGGTCGGTCCACTGCGTGTTGCCCTGGAAGCGGTACTGCACGCCGACGTTCTTCAGATTCTTGAACTGGCGGTTGAAGCCGGAGAGCTTCATGTCCAGTATGCCGTCCTCCCGGTCGTTGTTGAGCACGGGCTCCTGGATGGCCAGGTCGATGGGCGACGACGACGGCTTGAAGTGGACGTTCAGCGTACACTCGTCGTAGATGCTGAAAGGCTGATACTGCGATTCGAACCACAGTGTGATGCCTTCGTAGTCGAGCACGCTCTGGTCGGTCTGCTTCACGGTGATGACCTTCTTCACCGTCTCGCCGGCGGGGATGTAGATGCCGCGCCCGCTGGCGGGAACGCCGTCCATCAGGACCTGCAGTCCCTGCTTGTTGAAAGTCTCCGCTATATCCAAGATGTAGGTGAAGTGCACCGTCTGGTTGGTTGTCGTGCCGTTGGTCAGGTGCAGCGTGAACTGCCCGGTACCGCCGGCGGGGATGTCGGTCAGTGTGGCGCTCGTCGCCCCTACCTCGCCGTCGGTGCTGATGCGGATGACGGGCTGCTCCATGCGCTCCGTGCCGTAGGAGATGACGTGCTTCTTCTCCGGCTCGTAGTATTCGGCCAGTTCCTCCCCCTCGTAGGGATTGTAGCTCTGGCCGCCGCGCAGCACGAAGATGTCGCCCCAGCCTCGCGGAGACTTGTAGATGTCCACACTGAAGTCGGTGCCTGAGTTGCCGTCGTTCAGCTCGTAGTCAAACTCGACGTAGTCATGCTGGTTGTCATCCGCGTCGCCTCTTACACTGCTGCCCGTGTATCCAGCTTCTCCCTTGAGAACCAAGTTGCTGCCAAATCTTCCTCCTGCTATCACATCAAGACCAATCTTGCCACCGCCAACAATACCAGCCTTGCGAGAATAGTTTTGAGTTTTGGCCCATGTGGTGTCGCGGCGTTCAGTGTAGCTATAGCTGGTGCCGCCGTCGAACGAGCGGTTCTCCTTCAGGTATTTGTCGCGCGCAGCCATGGCCTCTATCTTGTCCAGCTCGTTTTCGGCCAACAGATTCTTCCAGTTCTCCACCGAACCGTTGTAGTACATCACCATGTCTTGCGACTTTCCCTTCGTGCCGGGCTTCCACACGTAGGTGCCTTCCTCGCCATAGTCCTCTTCGGAGGGTTTCTTCCACGTCAAGTAGACATCCTGCTCACTATCGTTCTGATAACTCTTGGCCGCAGCCTCGTCCATATATTCCAGCAGACTGTTGCGCGTGTCAATCAGTTTGGGTATCATCGTTTCCTCTATCTCGCGGGTGGTAAAGACGAAGTCGGTTTTGATCTTGTCGTTGATGGCCACGGCCTCCTTCAGCCCCAGGACGATGCCGCCGGCCTCGCGGTGGAAGCCCAGTTTGCGGCAGGTGCCCACGATGTAGTTGTGCGACTTGCCGATGAATATGTCGCCCTTGGCACCTACGTATTTTGAACCTGTACTACTGCTGATGTTTTCGGCATGGGTCTCGACGAAGGTACTGTCTTCGTTCGTCGTCCAGGTGAATGAGCCATGCTCACCCACCGTTGCAGTCTGCTCGGCTTTTTGGCTTGAGACGATGGCGACACCAATACCATTGACGGTTTCCAAGTGTGTACCAAAGAGCAGTTCAAACTCCATGGATTCTTCCACATAGGCTCCGTTTGACTCTCGCCATATTCTCGTATTACTGGTGCCCGACTTCCACGTCACCTTGCCCTTGGCACCGGGCGGGTCGCGCAGCACCATGTCCACGTGGTCGGGGCCTTCGGTGATGAAGTTGTCGCCGTTGGTCAGTTCGCCTAAGACGATGCCGTCGAACTGCTGTCCGCTGTAGGTGCGCTTGTTGCGCTCGAAGGTCATGCTGAAGCGGCGTGTGTAGGGAGCCGTCACGTTGGGTGCGCCAGTGGTGAAGGTGATGGTGTTACGTCCGTCCTCGTCCAGGCGCAACTGGGTGCGCTTCAGCTCGGCGATGTCGCCTTCCTTCAGGTTGGTCTTGCTGGGGTCGACCACCTTTGCCACCACGTCCTGCGTGTTGCTCATCTCGTTGGCAATGGTCACCACCTGGCCGTTCAGCGGCACGACGTCATCGACGGCTTTGCCGCTGTCGTAGTTGGTATAGACCTCGAAGCCGTGTACGTCGAACCTGTATTCCTTGTTGCGTGCAAACACGGGGTAGCCGTAGGTGTAGCTGATGCTGCCGTCGTCCTCCTTCTTCCAGATGTCGCTGATGGTCGTCGTCTCCGTGGTGCTCACGGCATAGTCGGCCATCTCCTGCTCGCCGAAGCCCTCGCTGCCTTTCTGCGTCACTACCAGTTGCGGTTCGGCAAAGTGGGTCTTCACCATCTTCGTGTTGTACTTGTAGTAGTTCAATATGGAGTCTCCAGTCTCTGTGACCTGCCACAGCGAGTCTGTCATCTCCTTCAGCACGTTGGTCAGGTCAATCTGCGGCAGCGTGACAAACTCGATGTTGTCATCGTTTTTGATGATCTCAATGCTCTTGGTGATGTATTTCAGCGGCGGCAACAGGGCGGAGAACTCGCCCGTCTTCGGGTCGGTGTCTATATAGATGTACTTCGCGTCGCTGCCCTTGCCTGCCCATGTGCGGCTCTCTATGGCGGTAGTGTCGCTCTCGAAGGGGCGCTCCTCGGTGCCGGTCTGGTCGCTGTAGTAGTTGAACAGCAGGTTCTCGCTGTTCATCATCAGCGTGATGCGGGTCTTGCCGATGTTGTTGTTCGACGCGCCGAAGCCCACGGCCAGCGTGTCGTTCTTCTCACCGCCACTGACACGGCCCACGAAGTTCACCAGCGTAGAGTCCTGGAAGTCGTAGGTTACAGGGGCACTGAAGTCGTATTTACCGGTAATCGGGAAGCGTCCGCCACCCACTATCTTGTGCCCACCGAACTTGGCCTCAACATAGTGTTTGCCGATGGGCACGCTGATCCGGTACTCTCCATTGGCATCGGTCTGCGCCACCTCGCCGTCGTTGGTCTGCAACTGACCGTCGACATAGAACTGTATGCCCTCGACGGGGATGTTGGTACCAGCGTAGTTGATGCGTCCCTCCATGGGGAACGACGACACGTCCTCGAAGTTGGCAGTATGTACGAGTGAGTTATAGCCCACATAGAGCAGCGTCTTGTTGGGGTTGAACTCGTGGACACCGTAGAGTGGAATGACTGAATAGGTGGTGCCTGCGCCGGTGAAGGGAATGCCCTGAATGATGTAGTTGCCTTCGGCGTCGGTCTTCGCCCTCAGTCTTAGCGCGCCGGGCGTAAGCGTCGATGACTGGGCATTGCTGCCTATCAGTCCGTGGTGCTTATGATAGTTGCTGCCGTCGCGTGAGTAGTCGAAGAACTGGGTGCGCAGGCCCTCGTCGAAGGTCCAGTAGGTCTCTAACTGTTGTTCGTCGCCCACAAGCAGATGGTCGTAGTTGCCCACGATGTCAGCCTCGCTGAGACACTTCGCCCACAGGCGCAGCTCGTCGGCGGCGCCCTTGAAGCGGCCCAGCTCAAACTGGCTGGCATTCGTTAGCGGCCACTGGCTGCCGGCAATGGTCAGCGTAGCTTTCTGGACGGTCGGATCGCCGCTGCCGCCATCTTTGGTCAGCACGTAGCAGGTCAGCGTCGTACCGCTGCGGGTCAGCACCACGTGGTTGTAGCTCTCCTGCTGGAGGGTGATGCCGCTGAAGGTCTGGGTGGTGGTGCCGCCGGTGAAGGTCAGCTGGCCAGCAGCCGTCATGCCCAGGCCGGTATTGCCTCCCATGTGGGCTATCAGGCCCTTGCTGAACGTTTCGGGATAGAGCCACAGCTGGATGGAGAAGTCGCCGGCAAACAGGTTGGCGGCGTAGTCGCTGGAGGGGTATGGCCACGTCACGACTCCGGTCGCATCTGAGAAATAGATGGAGTGGTACTGCTCGGCCTCTTTGCCCTCGCTGTTGGTCATCGTCATCGCGGTGCCCATAGCACCGTAGGCTACGCGGCCTGTCACCGTTCCGGTGCTCTTGGCGAAACCGATGTTGGTCATTTCGCTATTGATGACGGTGCCGTCGTCGCATTTGTCCTCGACGGTGACGCGGTAGTCGTAGTAGATGCCTGGCTGTGACGTCGCGTCGGTATAGAACAGATACTCTTCGCTGCTCGACAGGCGTGTCAGCGTCTCCCATGCCTCACTTTCCTGCTCGGCACGCCGACGCTCAATGATGTAGGTCTTGGCATTTGTAACGCCCTGCTGGCCGACGTGCCACGACAGCTTTACCGAGCCTTCGTAGACGCCCTTCGAGGCATCGAGCGCGTAGAACTTCGTAGCCTCGCCAATGGCTTTCTTGCTGACAGTATAGGTGTTGAGCACGGCGTCGCCAATGACACCCTCTATGCGATAGGTTCGGGGCGCGCAGGCGCTCAGAGGCTCCTCGGTATAGGGCACGCCCGTCGCGGCGTCCACCTTGTTCTGCCGGTTGGCGTGCTGGTCGGTGGTGCGGTGCTCCCAGCGCATGGCGCTCTGGTTGTCGGCTGGCGTGAGGGTGTAGATGGGGTCTTTCTCGTCGTTTACATAGATGCGGAACTTATGGCCGAAGCTCTTGGGATAGGCGTCGGAAGTCCAGGTGAAGACGATGCGGTCCGACAACTGTTCCGCCTTGAGGTTCTTGACGGGCATCGTGCGGGTGGTGCTCACGGTGACGCTGGCCTTCGTGTCGTCGCGACGGGTCGTCACGTCCCAGAAGTTCGATACATAATAGACGTCATAGACCGGCTTGGCCTCATTGCTGAAGCCAGTGTCGGCGTATGAACGCACGTTTTGAGCGAGCTCGGCTATCTTTTTCCCGTCGCGATAGACCACCCACTTGTAGTTGGAATAGTTGCCGGGGATGGTGCCTACGCTCCACGAGAGGTTCACCTTCTTGTCGCGCTGGTTGAACACGCCCTTCAGGTCGGTAGCCTTGACAATGGGCGGGTTGATGGTCACCGTCTTGCTGATGACATTACTGTTGTCGGCAAAGGTGTTGCCCGAGTATGTGCCATTAAGACGAGAGTCCACCTTATAGTTGCCTACATTCGTGGCCGTGGGCACAGTGCCCGACCAACTGCCGTCATTCACCCTGAACACCGTGTAGCCGACGTTATCGCTGGTTGGATTATTGGTTATCAGCTTCTGACTCGTGCCGTTGTAGGTAAGGTCCGAGGCGTAGGTGGGTTCTTTTTTCCACTTCGCCGTCTGTGTGGTGAAGTGCTGATGGATGAAAATATAGGTGGGTACTCCAGCTCCTTTGTTCGTGTCGACGTAGCCACTGTACGAGCTGTTGCGCCAAGAGATGGCGAGAGAAGAATTGTCACCGTCATCGGTATTGCCGTTGGTGTTGGTTGTTGTCGACAGGCGGGTCATCACGCGCTTGCTGCCGCCGTAACCACTAAGGTTCTTGCGGTCGCAGGTGTAATAAAGATATATATCATTCCCGTTAGAACCTCTGTTGAGGTCGCCGTCGAACTTGCTGTCGTTGGTCGGCACTTTGTAGTAGGTACGACCGTCAGAGGTAAAAGAAGCCACTTTTTTATTCGACGCGCAGATGTCGGTAATGTAGTCCGAATAGGGGTTGGCAGTGCTACTGGTCTTGTAGGCAATGTGGACGTACCAGCCACCGTTACCTTGGTTGAGGTCTTGCTCGAGGACGGTCCACCCCTTGTTGGTGTACTCGTTCCTCAGGTTTTTCGCATCAAGTCCGCTGATACCACAACCGAGGACTATCACGTCGGTAATGTACGATTGCGCCTGTATGTTCGTGGTCCCTCCAACGAGCATCACGAGCATGAGCAATAGCACTTGCAGCCCGTAGCCTCCGTGCCTGTTCTTTCTCTGTGTAGCCCCCGCCCCTCGGCACGGCGACCACGCTGATTGTCGTTGTGTTGTCTTCATAATTTCCTATTTTTGTTTTACATTATATCATTATCATTTCTCTTCTCTCTAAGTAGCGCTCTCTCCGCACCATCACCTCCGGCTCACTGTCACAAACGGATTCCGCCGGGACTGCGCTGCGGCAGTCTCGGCGGATAAGATTTCTCGGTGGGGTGTGGGCTATGCCCGCATAGTTACTTCTCAAGACACTGTTTGAATAGGTCATCTACATCCTTAGCCTCATAGACGCGTCCTTCTTCAAGATCTCGCAGTGAACGCTCGTAGGCTGAAAGGCGTTTACGATGAGGCAGCGTAACTTTCTCCACACCTCTTACCATACTGATGGCTTTTTTGATGTCCTTCAGCATCGATATGTCGCTGACTTTTACCAGCAGTTGCCCTTCTTGGGGATAAGTCATAGTTCTTGCTTCCATAATTCTCTTTTTGTTTTGCAATCTTGCGTGCAAAGTTACGACTATTTCCCCAAATATCCAAGGGCATCCGAGATTTTTATCCGTTTGTGTCAGTAAGTCAAAGAGCACGTTGAGCGAGTAAAGAGCGTAAACTCGTTTACAGGCTCTTTCGAGCGTAGTGCTTTTCGAGGCGGAGCCTCAAAGAGCGCGCGAGGCGGGCCACATCTTATGTTGTGCCCGATACAGTTTTATAGTCTTCTTCTGGTTATTATATAATAAGGTGACTTTGCATTTTTTACGAGCTTTCAGCGTGATTGAGCGTACGTGGCCGTCTTGCCACTCGAAGTTGACCTCTATGCCACCACGGGCACAGAGTCCCTCAACGGCTCCTTCTGTCCACTGCTTCGGACAGGCCGGCAGCAGTTCTATGCTACACTCGCTGCCGTCGGCACTGCAGCTACTCTGCATCAGCATCTCGCAGACGCCGGCCGTGCCTCCGAAGTTGCCGTCAATCTGGAAGGGTGGGTGTGCGTCCATCAGGTTGGGGTAGGTACCACCGCCATGGATGTAGTCGGGCGTCCTGTCCTCTTCAGGAGCCACTGCAGTTAGTAGTTTCCTGTAGGTCTGGTAGGCCTTCTCGCCGTCATGCAGCCGTGCCCACAGATTGATGCGCCATCCGGTAGACCATCCTGTTGTCTCGTCACCCTTTTGTATGAGTGTCTGTCGGCAGGCGTTCAGCAATGCTGGTGCCGTTACGTGATGTCCAGGATAGAGTCCTATCAAGTGGCTCTGATGACGGTGTGTGGGGTCAGCATCCTTCCAGTCGTAGTACCACTCGTTAAGGTCACCATCCTTGCCGATGGTATAAGGGTGTAGCCTGTTGAGAGCAGCTTTGTAGGCGGTGACATCATCACCGCACAAGGAACCGGCTTCTACCACGCTGAGCAGCAGTTCGCGGATGATGGCCAGGTCTGCCGTGCCGCCATAGCAGGTTACGCCGCGGTAGCCTTTGTCTGTGACATACATATTCTCTGGCGATGTCGACGGGGCTGTAATCAGTTCGCCACGGTGCTCTACCAGCCATGCCAAGCAGAAGTCGGCAGCTCCCTTCATCAGCGGATAGGCTGTCTGGCGCAGATAGTCTTTGTCGCGTGTAAACAGGTAGCGCTCCCATAGCGTCTCTACCAGCCACGCACCACCCATGTTCCAGCAGCTCCACATCGGACTTTCTTTGTTCTCTCCTACGGGGTTGGTCATGGCCCATAGATCGCTGTTGTGGCTGGCACACCAGCCTTTGTCGATGCCGTAGAAGTGGTGGGCAGTATGTCGGCCGTTCTCAGCCAGTGAGCGGATGAAACCATCCAGCGGTTCCGCCATTTCCGCAAGGTTGGCTACGAAGGCCGGCCAGTAGTTCTCCTCCAGAT
Source organism: uncultured Bacteroidales bacterium (assembly GCA_902760315.1). Lineage (GTDB taxonomy): Bacteria > Bacteroidota > Bacteroidia > Bacteroidales > Bacteroidaceae > Prevotella. The sequence goes on from CACWFV010000048.1 coordinate 25,907, forward strand.
TGATGTTCATGGTGTAGTTGCCGCGCCAGGGTGACCACAGATGGGGTGTCCACAGTCCTTGCAGATTGGCTGGCACGCCCTTGGTGCGTGACGAACTGATGAGCAGGTAGCGTCCGTACTGGAAGTAGAGCGTCTCCAGATAGTTGGCGTTAAGGTTCTCTCTAAGCAGTCGGTCAGTGGGCTGACTAAGTACGTCGTTGTGACTTGACGGCGAACCTAACCGCAACCTCACGCGGTTAAAATAGTGGCAATAGTCGCTGACGTGGCGTTGCAAAAAATCGTCGTACGTCAGGTTCTTGGTGTGCCAGATGTCGTCAATGGCCTGTTCCAGGTAGGGAGCACCTTCGCGGACCGGGTGACGGTCGAAGCCGTTGAAGCTGGTGCGGTTCACAATATATATCACTACCTCCTCAGCACCGCTGATGGTCAGCGAACCATCGCCGGCCACGACGCTGCCCCCCCGGTTGTTGGCTTGCAGGATGGTGCAGAAGTGGATGCTCTCCAGGGGGTCACCTACAGCGTGTCCCGTCTGTGTGAGTTGGTTGCCCTTGGCTTTCACCTTGTGTGGCACCTGCGCCGTTAGTGACAGCCTCACCAGAGGCATTCCTGTCAGTCGGATGGCGATGAGGCTGTCCGGTGCTGAGGCGAAATACTGTCGTGTGATGGTTTTGCCGTCACGCAGATACCTGTCGCTGACCACTGCTGAGTCCAGGCTCAGCGTGCGCCGGTAGCCACTGACCGTGCCACCGCTCAGGTCCTCTATCAGTAGCGTTCCCAAGGGTTGGTAGTTGGCTGAGTTGTGTCCTTCGACGTGCAACTGCAAAGAGTCAGCACGTGCGTAGTCCTCTTTAAATAGCGCTTCCCTGATGGGAGCTATCCATTGGGCGGCACCGGCACCCTCGTTGCGGTCTACGGGTTGTCCTGTCCATAGCGTGATGTCGTTCAGGTGGACGACGCAGCTGTCCGTGCCTCCATACACCAAAGCACCGAGCTTGCCATTGCCTATGGGCAGTGACTCTTCAAAATACTGTGCCGGATGGTCGTACCATAGTCGCATGGGTGGCATGCTCTCTATGGCATGACACCATACACTGGAAACCAGTGCCGCCACAAGTAAGATTTGTTTCATGTTGGCAAAGTTACGAAAAAATGAGAGAAAATCCAAAGGAAAATTTGTTTTTCTTGGCTTTTCCGAGTGCATAGTAATTTCGGTAAGGCCAAAGTGACGAGAAAATGAGAGAATGGTGTGATAAAGGAGTGATAAATGAAAAGAGGAACACCCTCACGGATATCCCTCTTCTCATATGTTTCATCATTTTCCTCGAAACATAAATTTACTACATAACCAAAACTACTAACCTAAAACAAAATATGAATGATCTTTACTATAATCCTTTAAACAATCTTTGTATTTACCTTTAAGACTTCCTCTGAAGACGATGCAAAGGTACAAATGTGTCCGCACACAGCAAAGAATTCTTGTAATTTTTACACTAAAAATACCAACTTATTGATTTAGGTCAATTCAGTACTCGACGTAAGGCTCCAAACGGGTGATAGCAGCCTCGGTGAAGTCGTTTGAAAAACGCAGCTCTCTGAGGCTCTTGATGTCGCCGTGCAGACGGCGGTAGTCAACAATGGTTTTGGCCTGGTAGTAGTTGATATAGGGGTGGCGGCGCAACTCCTGCAGTGACAGTTTGTTGATGTTGAGGCGTTGCGGTGCAGGGTGTTCTATGACAAAATACTTCTTGGCCGATGTAGGGAAACCGTCAATCTCGTCCAACTGGTCAACACTGACATAGCCCCCCAGCCACTTGCCATGGCGCACAATCTCTTTAGCGTAGTAGGTGCCAATGCCCGGCACCTTCATCAACTGAGTGGTGTCAGCGGTGTTCAGTGCTATGTGTTCTCCATCCTTCAGTTTTACAGGCCGCCGCAGCGTGTCGCGCTGTTCCTGAGGGAAGAGGGTGGCGGCTGGCTGATAGTCGTCGGAAATGCGGATGTAGGGCTCCAGACGCAGATAGTCTTTCCTCAAAAGACCATGGAGCTTGGCAAAGTCGCTCTTGGTACGAAAGACGCCGCCGTGAGCCCGGTAGCGGTAAATGGTTCTCACCAGCCAGCGTTGCAGACCCAGTCGTAGCAGTTCGGTGCTGTCGGCAGTGTTAGGGTCAAAAGGAAATTCCTCGGCGTGGGGCATAGGTACGTCGCCAATTGTCATTGCTGCTGTCGCACTGTTGTGCTGCTTTCCGTATGACCGCTTGCCATAGTGCGTCGTGGAGTCTTTCGACAGCCGTTCCGCGTATGGTTCCGTTGTCTCGCCTGTTGGCAACCAGAGGAGCGCTATCAGAGCCAGCGTGATGACAACAATGGCTGTGAGCGCTATGCGACGTTCACTGCGGTTCATAGCACACCTAATTGATGCAGAAATACCAGGATGATGCAGACCGGACAGACATAGCGTACGGCAAAGAGGTAGATGCGGTAGTAGGCAAGATTCTTTCGTCCGTTGTTGGTAAACTCGTCGTGCACCACCTGGTGGGGAATGTACCAGCCTACAAACAGACAGGCCATCATGCCTCCCAGTGGCAGCAGGATGTTAGCCGTCAACTGGTCACAGAAGTCCATCAGCGTGAGTCCCATCACCTGTATGTCGAGGGCACCTACTGACCATGAGCACAGCAGACAGAGCACGGCAGCCGCTATGGTGACTACCCAAGCCGCACGTCTGCGTGGCAGGTGCAGTTCTTCGGTGAAGAAAGCTGTGCCTATCTCGTGCATGGAGATGGTCGACGTCAAGGCTGCAAACACCAGCAAGGCGTAGAACATGACGCTGACCACGTAGCCTATGGCCGGCACGCTGCCGAAAGCCTGTTGAAACACGTTGGGCAGTGTGATGAAGATGAGCGACGGACCACTGTCGGCACTGATGCCTACAGACGCTGCTGCCGGGAAGATGAGTAGTCCGGAGAGCAGCGCTATCAGCGTGTCGAGCAAAGCTATCTGTCCGGCAGAGCCCAGCAGGTTAGTGGTCTTCGAGAAGTAGCTGGCATAGGTGCACAGACAAGCCGTTCCCAACGACAGTGAGAAGAAGGCTTGTCCCAGTGCCTCAAGCAGCACGTGGCTGTTCAGTTTTGAGAAGTCGGGTTGCAAGAGGAATTTCACGCCCTCTATGGCTCCCGGCAGTGAGCACGAGGCTACCACCAGCACCACCAGCAGCACCAGCAGGATGGGCATCAGCCATTTTGAGGCCCGTTCAATGCCTTTACGCACTCCGCGGACCACAATGAGGTGGGTCATCAGGATGAAGAGCAGTCCACAGACGACGGGTTGCCACATGTTGCCGGAGAAGTCGGCAAAGTATTGCTGTACGTAGTGGCTGTCGCCCTGCATCTGTCCGGTCAGCGAGACGTACAGATACTGCAGACACCAGCCGGCGACGACGGCATAGAATCCCAGGATGATGGTCGACGTCATGATGCCCAGGTAGCCGACATAGCGCCAGGGTCTCCCGTCCGACAGCTTGTCGTAGGCGCGTGCAGCATTGGTCTGTGCATGGCGCCCCACGATGAACTCGCTGACCATGCCGGGCACGCCCAACAGCAGGATGCAGGCAACATACATCAGCAGGAAGGCGGCACCGCCGTTCTGTCCCGTCATGTAGGGGAAGCGCCAGATGTTGCCCAGTCCTACGGCACTGCCGGCCGTGGCCAGCACAATGCCCAGTTTGCTGCCGAAATTGCCTCGTTCAGTCATGTAGTAATCCTAATTGGTGGAGGAAGATGATTAATATGGCCAGCGGACAAATATACTTCACCAGGAACAGGTACGAGTGGAACAGGCTGCCGCGCAGTTCGCCCCAGTTGGTGAATTCGTCGCGCACCACCTTATGGGGTACCACCCAACCAATGAAGATACAGGTCAGGAAACCAACGATGGGCAGGAATATCTGACCGGTGATGAAGTCAAACAAGTCGAATAGTGAGCGACCAAATACCGTCAGTCCGTCAACAGCACCCAGCGACAGCGAACAGAACGCGCCGATGATGCTTGTCAGGATGGTCACCCAGAGGGCAGCTCGCTTGCGGGTGGTGTGCAACTCTTCCTGTATGAAGGCTGTCGACACCTCGTGCAACGACATCAGCGATGTCAGGGCAGCCAGCGACAGCAGTACGAAGAACAGCAGCGAGATGCAGTAGCCCACCACGGGGAACGACGCAAAGGCCTGCTGGAACACGTTAGGCAGGGTGATGAAGATGAGTGACGGTCCGGAGTCCGGATTGACACCCACCGAGAAGGCTGCCGGGAATATCATCAGTCCGGCCAGGATAGCCACCAAGCAGTCTATGACGGCTATCTGCGAGGCCGACTTCGTCAGATTCGTGTATTTCGAGAAGTAGCTGGCATAAGTACACAGACAGCCCATGGCAATGCTCAGCGAGTAGAACGACTGTCCGAGTGCTCCTAAGAAGACGTTGCCGGTTATCTTCGAGTAGTCGGGCTTAAACAGAAACTCTATACCCTTCTCGGCACCGGGGAGCATGCACGATGCTCCGACGATGATGAGCAATAATATAAATAGGGTGGGCATCAGCAGTTTCGAGGCCCTTTCTATGCCGTTTCTCACACCGTGCTCTATAATCAGGTAGGTCATGACCAGAATGATGACCGTCCATAGCACCGGCTTCACGGGGTCGCTGCTCATCTCGGTGAAGTACGTGCGGAAGTACTCCGGGTCTCCCTGCAGATGGCCTATCAGCGATGCCCACACGTATTGCAGACACCAGCCGCTGACCACGGCATAGTAGCCCGTGATGAGAAATCCCGTCAGCACGCCCATGTACCCTATCAGTGCCCACGGCGTACCGCCTGCCAGTTGCCGGTAGGCCCTTGCTGTATTGGCATGGCCGTGGCGCCCCACGATAAATTCACTGATCATACAGGGTATTCCTAACAAGATGACACACATCACGTATATCATGATGAATACGGCACCACCGTTCTCTCCGGCCATATAGGGAAAACGCCATACGTTGCCCAGACCTACTGCCGAGCCTGCCGTGGCCAGAATCACTCCTAATTTACTGCCGAAGTTATCTCTTTCACTCATATTATTCGTCATAGCGCTTGCAAAAGTATAAAATATTTCTTACTTTTGCAGTAAAAATAGAAGAAAAGATGCACTTTTTCGTCCGATTTATAAGGAAATACCCCTTTTCCGTCTTCTGCATCCTGCTCATCTGGCTGCTCTCGCTGACGCCTTTCTTCCCAGAGACGCCACTCGATGGTGTACAGTTCATTGACAAGTGGACCCACATGGCTATGTATGGTGGTACCACGAGTGTTATATGGCTGGAATACCTGCGCCTCCACCAACGCGTCAACTGGCACCGCGTCCTGTTGCTGGCCGTGGTGGGCATGGTGCTGCTGGGCGGTCTGATGGAACTGCTACAAGCCTATTGCACTACCACCCGTTCTGGCGAGTGGCTCGACTTCTGGGCCGACAGCGTCGGCGTGCTGTTGGGCAACGCCCTCGGTGCCACTATTTATGGACTGAAGTCTTAAGCGCTATTCGTTACGACTTCTTATTTGCTGAGTCTGTTGACATACTTCACGGGTGTAGCCTCCTGTTTGAGTGCGTCGGCAAACTGTTGGGGTCGGATGGTCACGGGACCACGCATGAATTCCGGGATGTTGTAGCTCTTCATCAGCTGGCGGTGGTAGTCGGGATGGGCGCAGGGCACTTCGAAGGGTTTGGCGGCGTGCCCGTTCTTGTCGATGTGGGCTATGAAGGGCCGCGTATAGTTGCCGTCATAGCGGCGGCTGCTGAAGATGACCCATCGGCCATTGCTCGACCAGGAGTGGTAGCTCTCGGTGTCGGCAGAGTTCAGCTGTTCCATGTTGCGCACCTTGCCCGTCTTCAGATCCATCATCCAGAGGTCGGCATCGTGGTGCCAGATGTGGAAGACGCCATACTCGGCCAGCGTGAACATCAGGTAGCGGCCATCTGGCGAAATGCGGGGCAGCGTAGCACTCTTCCCTAAGGAGTCAGCAGCAAAGACCAATTCTCGTGGCCCAAACTGCATGGTCTCCGGATTGAACCGCTTGCGGTAGAGGTTGTATTTGGCTTCTTCCGGTCTCTTGATGAATTCGCTACCCTTGTCGCTCACCGTGTCGTTGTATTCAAAGTGGGCGCTGCAGTAGTAGAGCGTCTTGCCGTCGGGAGCCCAGAAGGGGAAGCACTCCATCTCCTTGGGGTCGTTCTCTATGTTGGTCACTTCGTTCTTCTCCACGTCATAGGCTATGAGGTCGCTTTCCGAGTCGAACACCTCTATCTTGTTGGGGTGTACGCTGTGGAATATCTGTCCCGTCATGTTGGTGGAGTAGACGATGAGTGGCAGCCAGGGGTGCCATGTGGGGTATACGCCTGCCGAAAGCAGCGAGTCGTTCTTCATGCCTATCTTCCTGACGGTGCCGTCGTAGGCTATGACGGTGCCACCCATGTGCTGACGGGCGTGAAACTGCATGCGCTCCGGGTTGTACTGCTGGTAGTTGTGGCAGTTGATGCATTGGCCCTTTGCGCCACCCTCCGAGCAGAGCATGTTGTTGTAGATGACGTGCTCGTCGTAGTTTTCCAGACAGCGCTGGTTGATGGTCAGTTCCTCGTAGGTGACGTAGGAGGGCGGAATGAGTCGGTAGCTGATGTAGGGGTCTATGGAGTCTGCCGATACGTAGATGTTGAAGGGTTTGTAGCGTGTCCAGTTGTCGTTTTGTTCCACAAACACCTCCACCGTGATGGCGTTTCCCTTAGCCGCCTCTGCCAGCTGGCGCCACTCGTCGGCGTCGGGCTGTATCTGCGGCCCGCTGCAGACTATCTCCTCCTGGCCGGCCTTTAGTCGTGCCACCACGTCGTCGGCTCCATTGTCCATCTGAAACGTCAGCGGTGCCATGTTGACGGGCACGGTGACGTTGGTGTAGTCGGGATAGATGTCGGGCAGTTCGTCTTTCTCCCAATAGTTTTCCGGTATCTTGTTTCCACACGCTGTCAGCAGGGCGGCCAGCGTGGTGAGTAGCATGAGTCTTTTCATATCAATAGTAAGTGATGTCTTTCAAGAAAAAGTATTCGAAATAGTAAGTGGCGCCAAACTGCTGGTAGATGCTGTTGCGCAGGCTCAGACTAGGCGACTGCCTGTATTGCTGCAGTTGTTGCATGAAGGCGTAGAAACTCTCCTTCACGCCCGGTTCCAGCACCCACTCGTCCAGTCCCTCCTGTCTCTCCATGTTGGCAAAGAGCCAGGCAGCCTCCTGGAAGATGCGTGGCGGCATCTTTGTCTCGCCGTTCAGCTGGACGTAGTGGTCAAAGCGAGGCCAAAACAGGCTGGGGTCTCTGGTCCATAGGGCGCCAAGGACGGCCTGCTCCTGGAAGTAGAGGTCGTCGGCATCCTCCTCAGCCAGCGAGGTCATCAGGTAGCGCTCCACGTAGCCTTCCACGGCATTCAGCTTTTCCGTGTAGTGTGCCATGTGGGTAATGGGGCCTGTCTCCTGGTCCTTGGCCAGCTCCTGCGGGTTATTCATCAGTTTCTCCATGTGGTCGGCCCAACTATGATAATAGGTAGTATGGCGCAGCTGGTCGAGGAATTTCCTGGCCGTCTGTTTCTCTTTGTTGAAGATGGCACAGCGTGCCAGGTCCTTCAGTTGTTCTATGTTCCAACCATACTCCACCCCCTCTTCCATACAGACGCGGTGGCACTCGTTGAAGGCGCCATACTGGTAGAGCATGGTGCGCCCGGCCACATTAAACATATAGACGGGCAGCGGCGTGTTGGCTTTCTTCGAACCCTTGGGAAACAGGTACATCTCCGAGCATTGTCGTCCCTGACGGCTCAGCGCCAGGTTGTGCATCATGACGATGGCCCTGGTGGGTTCGCCGTCCTGCTTCGTGCCTTCCTCGACGACGCCCTCCCAGTCGGCCGTTTCTATGCAGCGCTGCATGCGCAGTTCGTGGTGGAAGTTGGCATCCTTGTACCAGAAGTGGTAGACCGCCCCGCCCACCATGCAGAGCACTGCCAGCGGTGCTATGTAGTTGGTGAGTGCGTTGCCCTTCTGCTCCTTACGCTCCTGGCGGAAACCTGCCGTCAGCAGCAGGAAACACGCCGCCAGTGCCCAATAGGGCAGGTAGTAGTCCGCATAGCTCTCGGCAATGGTGAAGTCGGGTATGGCCGTGCGGTAGATGTCGAGCATGTTGGTCGTGTTGTAGACGAACCGGTAGCAGATGAGCGGCACGGCGACGATGCTCAGCAGTGCTGCGACGCTCACCACGATGTTGTCGGTGCGCCGTGCAGCCAGTCGCCACACGATGACGCCCATCAGCAGGGCGGCCGCCAGTGCGTAGGTGCCCATCAGCGGATAGCCCGCCAGCACGGTCAGCACGACGAAGCCCGCCCGTAGCCATCGGTTCTCCGGCAGACTGCGGAATGCCCACAGCAGGGCCGTTGCTGCCGTCGTGCCGATGGTGGCCACATAGAAGTAGCCCGGCAACTTCATGAAGTATACCCAGTAGCCCATCGACATGTTGGCCACCAGCAGGATGGCTACCGGCACCAGCGTCAGCACGCTCCAGCGGTCCGGAATGTTAAATGTCCGCTTAGTCAGCCACATCAGCAGCAGCCACCAGCCGCAGAGCACGATGACGCCCACCCAGGGCAGATAGAAATGTTGCGTGAAGTAGGCTGCCAGGTAGCAGAGCATGCCGCCGGGCATGGCCATCATCTGTTGCAGGAATGCCGCCGTGTCCAGAAAGACGTTGTGTTGCTGCACCTTCCAGAGCAGGTCGCTTTCAAAGCAAATCAATTGGACTGCCACCGCCGTCAGCGAGGCCAGCCAAAGCACTATGGGTTGTAGTTTTTTCATGATAATAAGTCAGCAGTTGCTTTTCTGGTGGCAAAGTTACTAAATGTCGGGAGTATAACAAAGAAACTTACTCTTTTTTTACATTTCTTTTCATGTTACGGAAAATGTAACCGTATCGTAATACGATTATTTTGGCTGCCTATGGCGTTAGCTGTACCTTTGCAGCAAAAAACAGGATACAACATGGAAACAAATCACAACTACCTGATGGTAACCCTGCAACTGCTGGGCTCGCTGGGCCTGCTGATTTATGGTATGCGCCTGATGAGTGAGGCGCTGCAGAAGATGGCTGGTCCTCAGCTGCGTCACATCTTGGGCAAGATGACCACCAACCGCTTCACCGGCATGCTGACGGGTACCCTCGTCACTTGTGCCGTGCAGTCGTCGTCGGCCACTACGGTGATGACGGTGTCGTTTGTCTCGGCAGGATTGCTGACGCTGGCTCAGGCCATCTCGGTCATCATGGGTGCCAACATCGGCACCACGCTGACGGCGTGGATCATGTCGCTGGGCTACAGTGTCGACCTCACCAGCATTGTCTATCCCGCCTTCCTGCTGGGCATGGTGCTCATCTACAAGAAGCGCCACCGCTACGTGGGCGACTTCCTCTTCGGCACGGCCTTCATGTTTCTCTCGCTGGTCATGCTGAGTGGTGCTGGCAAGGCGCTGGACCTGGAACACAACCAGCAGGTGGTGGCCTTCTTTGCCTCCTTCGACACGTCGAGCCACCTCACCATTCTGGCTTTCCTGGCCATCGGCACGCTCATCACCTGTATCGTGCAGTCGTCAGCAGCAGTGATGGCCATCACCATCCTGCTCTGTTCCACCGGCGTGCTGCCCATCTATTTAGGCATAGCCCTGGTCATGGGCGAAAACATCGGTACCACGGCCACCGCCAACCTGGTGGCGCTGGGTGCCAACACGCAGGCTCGGCGCGCTGCCCTGGCTCATCTGCTGTTCAATGTGTTTGGTGTCATCTGGGTGCTCATCGTGTTCTATCCCTTTGTCAATATGGTGTGCCACCTGGTAGGCTACGACCCCGCTGTGGGTGGCCAGACCACGATGCTGCCCGTCGTGCTGGCCATGTTCCACACCTGCTTTAACGTCATCAACACGGCCATCCTGATAGGTCTCGTGCCCCAGATGGAGCGCGTGGTGTGCTGGCTGTTGCCCGACAAGGAGCAGGGCCGCCGCGAGGAGTTCCGCTTGCAGTATATCCAGTCCAACCTGGTGCAGACTCCTGAAATCTCCGTCCTGCAGGCACAGAAGGAGACGGCAGCCTTTGGCCATCGGGTAGGCGAGATGTTCGGCATGGTGCGCCAGCTGTTTGCGGTGACTGACGACAAGCAGTTTGCCAAGCTGTTCAGCCAGATAGAGAACGAGGAGGACACCACCGACCGCATAGAGATTGAGATAGCCCGCTATCTGGAGCAGGTCGGCGACGGCCATCTGAGTGACGACACGAAGCAGAAGATTCGCCAGATGATGCGCGAAATCAGTGAACTGGAGTCTATTGGCGACGCCTGCTACAAACTGGCCCGCACCATGGCCCGTAAGTCAGAGGGCAACACCACCTTTACCCGTCACCAGACGGAACAGCTGCAGGCACTCATGGTGCTCTGCGAGCAGGCCCTGCAGCAGATGAACACCGTGATGCACGGCCACCGCTCCGAGCACGACATCCGCGAGTCGTTCCGGCTGGAGAACGAGATTAACCAGCTGCGCCAGCAACTGAAGGCCGAGAACGTCCGTGCCGTCAACGACCACGAGTACGACTATGCCGTGGGCACGCTCTATATAGACATGGTCAACGAATTAGAGAAGCTGGGCGATTATATTGTTAACGTTGTTGAGGCTCGTTTTGGAAAATAATTCGTACCTTTGCAACCACTTATGGAACAACAGAGGATATTAGTGGTTGACGATGAGCGCGATTTATGCGACATACTGGTGTTCAACCTCCAGGCCGCGGGCTACCACGCTGAGGCTGCTTACTCGGCAGAGGCTGCGCTACAGCTGATAGGCGACGGCAACAGGTCAGACGGCAAACCGTTTGACTTGTTGCTGCTTGACGTGATGATGCCCGGCATGTCGGGCTTCGAACTGGCCGCATCGCTCAAGGCCGACGGCTACAGCCGCCACCTGCCCATCATCTTTCTGACGGCCAAAGACACGGAGGACGACACGCTGCAGGGCTTCTCCCTGGGTGCCGACGACTACGTCACCAAGCCCTTCTCCATCCGTGAGGTGATGGCCAGGGTCAAGGCCGTGCTCAGCAGGATAGCCACCTCTGATTCCTCCATGCACGAGCGTGAGGTGTGCTTTGGCGGTCTTGTCATCCATCCGGCCAACAAGACCGTCGCCGTCGATGGCGACCCCATAGCCCTTACCCGCACAGAGTATGACTTGCTCTACCTGCTGCTCACCCGCCGTGGCGAGGTGTTCAGCCGCCAGCAGCTGCTCGACAGTGTCTGGCCGCAGGATGTCATCGTCAGCGAGCGGACGGTAGACGTCAACGTAGCCCGCCTGCGCAAGAAGTTGAACCGCTATGCCGCCTGTCTGGTCTCCAAGACGGGCTTTGGCTATAGCTTTGAAGCCAGAGAGCCATGAGCGAGGGCCGTAAGATGTGGCTCAGCGTAATGGCCGTCTTCATGGTTTACGCCGTGGTATTCATCCTGTTTGAAGACTACGACCGCAAGTACCTGATGCCTTTCGACGAGGTCAGCGACTGGCACCTGCTGCTCTTCTCGCTGGTGGTCATGGGCGGACTGGCTTTCCTGCTGTTCCGCTATGCCAAGCGCATGGACGAGCGCATCAGCCGCGAACAGGCTGAGAAGGAGAACCGCATGCGCCGCGAACTGACGCAGAACATTGCCCACGAACTGAAGACCCCCGTGGCCAGCATCCTGGGCTATACGGAGACTATCCTCGACAATCCTGCCATCGACGACGACACCCGCCGGCAGTTCATGGTCCGTACCCATGCCCAGGCTCAGCGGCTGACGGCTCTGCTGCAGGACATCTCGACGCTGAACCGCATGGACTATGCCAAGGAGATGATCCAGAAGGAGCGTGTCGACGTCTCCCTGCTGTTTGCCGACATCGTGCAGGAGACCCTGCTGTCCCTGCAGTCGCGCCAGATGACGCTGCGCAACTGTCTGCCGCAGGGCATCATCGTCCGCGGCAATGCCTCGCTGCTCTACAGCGTCTTCCGCAACCTGGTGGACAACGCCATCAACTATGCCGGCCAGGGCACTACCATCGAGGTCATGGCCACGGAGCAGCCCGGTGCGTGGCAGTTCACTTTCCGCGACAACGGCATCGGCATACCCGCCAGCCACCTGCCGCGACTTTTCGAGCGTTTCTACCGGCTCGACAAGGGGCGCAGCCGCGACATGGGGGGCACGGGTCTCGGACTGGCCATTGTCAAGAATGCTGTCCTGCTGCATGGCGGCACCATCACGGTGGCCTCACCCGCTACGGGCGGACTCCGCTTCGACTTCACACTCCAGAAACAATAGACTTAACAACAACAGAAAACACTGACACATGACTTATTTAGGTGAACTCATATCCATTGGTGTGGCCTTCTCGTGGACGGCCACGGCACTGCTCAGCGAACTGGGCTCCAAGCGCCTGGGCAACCTCACGCTCAACGTGTTGCGCATGGCGCTGGCACTCATCTTCTCGCTCTTCCTCTTCTGGTGGCTCACGGGTACGCCCCTGCCGCCCGGTGCCTCGGCTTCGGCTATGGGCTGGATGCTCCTCTCCGGACTGGTTGGCTACGTCATTGGCGACTTCTGCCTCTTCCAGTGCTACATCATCATCGGCTCGCGCTACGGCCAGCTCTTCATGACGCTGGCTCCGCTGGTGGCGGCGCTGATGGCGTGGCTCACGCTGGGCCAGCAGATGACGCTGATGAGCGTCGTAGCCATGCTGGTGACGCTCCTGGGCATCGGCATCTCCGTGCTTGGCCGGGGCGAGCACCACCGGGTGTCGCTGAAATTGCCACTGAACGGCGTACTCTTTGCCATCGGTGCTGCCGTCTGTCAGGGTGTCGGACTGGTGTTGAGCAAGATAGGCATGGACCACTACGACGCTGCGTCGTTGGCTGCTGCCGGCATTCCTGAGTGGGTGGTGCCCTTCAGTGCCAATTTCTACCGCTGTGTGGCCGGCATCGTGGGTTTCACCTTGTTATTATATTGGCGCCACGGCATGTCGCCATTGCGCGAGGCCCTGCACGACAAGAAGGGACTCACCATAGCCACCGCTACCACCGTCTTCGGACCTTTTGTGGGTGTGGGCTTCTCGCTCATGGCCGTGCAATACACCGCCGCGGGCATCGCCTCCACGCTCATGGCCATGACGCCCATCATCATTCTGCTGCCCTCCTACTGGCTGTTCCACGAGCGCATCACCCTCAGGGCAGTCCTCGGTGCCGTCATCTCCGTCGTCGGTGTCACCCTCTTCTTCCTTTCCTAATCCACCGTTGCCACGATTATTCTTAAACATATAATTATCATAGAATTATTCATGTAATGGCTACGCGCAGCAATTAATGGATCATTCGTGGCAATTCGTGTTCATCAGTTTTCACCACTTTTTCTGTGCGAATGGCTGTTGGTAGTACCATTTTTGTGTTAATTTAATAATTTTTTC
>CACWFV010000048.1:39479-39821 GCA_902760315.1 uncultured Bacteroidales bacterium
CGAAATAGGCCTGTCCGCGCGTGGGCGGGTAGCAAAATTAATTTTGTGGAACGAGACCTCAGGCCAGTTGTACGGCCAGTCTCGAAGGACGTTTTCTAACGTTACTGTCTGTAAAATCAAATCTCGCAAATTTGAATCTAGAAACAGCGGTGATGCAACAAGAGGCGTCTACGTGGGTAGATTTTATATCTTCCTGCGGCTAACATTCCCTTTATATATATAATAAGGTGTACCCCATCTCTGACGGGTGTACTATCTTTGCGTATATAGGTGGGTGGAGTGCGTGGATAGGCTATCCGCATCTCCGTCCCATTGTCAACGGGGGAAGCTACGTTGGCCGCG
>CACWFV010000049.1 GCA_902760315.1 uncultured Bacteroidales bacterium
TGCCAGTAACTTGTCAAATTGTCAAATTGTCAAAATGTCATTAAGGGCCATTTTGAGTGTGTTAGGGAGTTTTTAGAAAAAAAGACACCTAAAAATAAACAGTATATATATTATATATAATATATATACTGTTTAATATATTTCCCAATTTTAGGTAACGTCCAAACCACGCTTATTGACATTTTGACAACTTGACAACTTGACAACTTGCGAAATGACTTTTATTTGACAGCGTCACACGCTTTAACTTTTGTTTAACACATTTGAACTGATTGCGGCATCTTTTGTGGTTCCTGCCAGAAAAGAGCGTATTAGGCTACATCCCACTACCGTAATGACATGTTGCATACAGGAATCTTACTCACCTTCAAAAGGTAATTCACCCAAATACTTGTCAAAGTCGCTCTGGAACAAACGATCTTGAACGATGCGGTACTTCTCAAATTCTGTCTCGGCATGTTCTTTGGCCTCTTCAGCTGTTACTGAACCTGCCGTTTGCAGTACTTCATTACCGCCAGCCGCCAAGATGGTATCAATCTGTTTGGCCCAGTCCTCCATTGTCATCGGGATGTGGCGCTTAGCCATTCGCTCTGCCAATTCCAGTACACCATTCACCAACTGCCCCATGTCTGCCAGTTCCATCTCTTTTAGATAGTTCTTGGCTATCGATACATCCGTCTTGACAATCTTTCCGTCTGGTGCATTCTCCCAGGTCGTCAACCCCATGTGCTCCTGTTCAGCATCAGCACGCTCCACTATTAACTCTGCGGCTGTACGTCCATGTACGGCATAGTGCATCTTGTTTTGCATCATTTTAAAGAAGAGTCTTGTCGTTGGCGCATCACGATTATAATCAATGGCTGTCGCATAGATGTCCGTCAGTTTCTGATAGAACCGTCGCTCAGACAGGCGAATCTCACGAATTTCTGCCAACAGGTGTTCAAAGTAGTCCTCATCCAAAAACGTGCCATTCTCCATACGTTTTCTGTCCAGCACATAGCCACGAATGGCATATTCACGCAGTACACTTGTTGCCCACTGGCGGAACTGAGTAGCCCGGATGCTATTGACACGATATCCCACACTGATGATGGCATCGAGGTTGTAAAACTGGAGTGTACGGTTGACATCCCTGTTACCTTCTCGTCGAACTACCGAAATTTTCTCGGTAGTTGCCTCCTTTTTTAGTTCGTCCGTATCATAGATGTTCTGCAAATGCACACTTATATTATCAGAGGTACAGTCAAACAGCATACCCATTGCTTTCTGGGTACACCACACCGTCTTGTCCTTATAGAACACCTCTATCCCTTGTTCCTTTCCTTCTATCTGAAAGATAAGGAACTCAGCGGTACTATTTCTTATTTCTCTACGTTTTGCCATATTTACATAACGTGTTATTCCTATTCTAATGTTTTTCAAACATAATCAGCAGAAATCCCCATGATTTAGAAAGGCATCTAATGTCTATTTTTGCCCAGCATTGGGCGTTCTGTGCGCAAATATAATTAAAAAAATCGAGGATGTGATAATTCGTGAACATAAATTAAGAAAAAGAGTAGTCTATTCTCTTGATATGGTAATATTCTGCAAAGATTTCTGCTTGCAATGCAGAAATTAAGGTCCATAGAAGGGTGTAGCCTAATACGCACTTTTCTGTGGAGTGCCACACAAAAATCTTGTGACGAGGGGCACACCCAGAATGTCACAATGTCACAATGTCACATGTCACATTAAGGGCCATTTGGGGGTGGCTATGCATAACCGCTGATTATTTTTGCCGGAAACGTACCGCGTTCCAAAACTTTTTCGTAACTTTGCAGGCAAGTATCGGCTTGTCGTCGTTGCACGTCAGTGTTCTCTATAGATGGAGAAGACGGCGTAAGCGGGAATTCGTGGCTGTGGAAATGGCCTGAAATGAAGCAAGCCTCGGTGGAGGCTCCGGTGCGATTTTTGTGGGTAAAACAATAACAGCATTAGCAGTTATTCGGTGGATATAGAAACCTGAGAAACTTCTATCAGTTCTGAATAATGAATAGTGTATAATGTCTGCGTTTATAGCGTGGGCAATACTTATCATTCAGAACGGGCAATTCTCAGGGCCTCTATATCCGGTAAGAGTAGTTCACGCTTTTATCGTGTATAGAGGTCTTGACGCGGAAGGCCCGAAAGATTCCGATAAGTGCTTTTGCCATTAGCTATAAGCGCAAGACTATGGATAATATTGTCGAACAGCGTCGATTCTCTTTGGAGAGTCGTCGGTATATTGGTTGCAAGACCAAGTTGGTGGATTGGATATTCGGTCTCATCGACATGCACACCCATGACGTCCATGCCTTCTGCGATATATTTGCAGGTACGGGTGTGGTGGCTCATAGGGCTTTGCAGAGATATGAGCGGGTGGTCGTAAACGACTTCCTCTATTCTAATAATATAATGTATCGTGCTTTCTTTGCTCCTGGCAGATGGAGTGAAGATAAGGTGCTGTCAATCATACGGGAGTTTAACGACATCAATCCAGTAAGGATAGGCGAGAACTATTTTTCTAAAAACTTTGGTGGTAAATATTTCTATCATAACACTGCAAAGATTGTCGGCTATATCAGAGGCAGGTTACAGACAATGCAGAAAGACCTGACAGACAAAGAGTATGCCGTGTTGATGGCTTCGCTGATATACAGCATAGACCGTCATGCAAACACAATGGGACACTTTGACGCTTATCACCATAAGACTCCTGCAGCCCACCAATTTCAGATGCGTATGATTGAGGCAGCATCGTACAAAGGAGTGGAAATCCATCAAGAAGATGCCAACCAACTGGCTCGGCATGTCAATGTTGATTTAACGTATCTTGACCCTCCCTACAACTCACGTCAGTATAGTCGTTTTTATCATGTTTATGAAAACTTGGTGCAATGGAAAAAGCCGCAGCTTTATGGAAAAGCCTTGAAGCCCAAGGAGGAAAACATGAGCGACTACTGCCGTAATGCTGCCTTTACGGCTTTTACGGATTTGGTGAGTCATATCAACAGTCGCTATCTTGTGGTGTCGTATAACAATACCTATCACTCCAAGAGTAGTTCTTCAGAGAACAAAATAAAGTTGGAGCAGTTGGAAGAGGTACTTAACAAATGCGGGCGGACGCAGGTGTTTAACCATGAGTTCAAGGCGTTTAATTCTGGTAAAACCGAATTTGACGACCATCGTGAGTATTTATTCATAACCGAAGTTGACGATGAGAAACGAAATCAGTCGTTCCCCGATGTTCTACGTGGGTGACAAATACAAGTTGATACGTGAAATCCGTACCCACTTTCCTGCTCACATCAACAGACTGATAGAGCCGTTTGTTGGTGGTGGCTCGGTAATGATGAATGTTGATGCCAACGGTTACCTGTTGAACGACATTGATAGCTACGTGATAGGTCTTCATCGGATGCTTTGTGACTATGTGGGTGGAGAGCAGAAGTTTTACACAGACTTCTATCACATAGTCAACCAATATGGTTTCTCGCTTTCATATCATGAAAATCCTGTTCCTCAGGAGTTAAGGAAAGCTTACCCCAAGACCTATTATGCCAAGTACAACAAGGACGCATACCAACAATTGAGGTCTGACTATATAGCTGGAGGTCAACGCAACTGGATGCAGCTCTACGTACTGCTGATTTATGGCTTCAATCATATGCTGAGATTCAATAAGAAAGGACTGTTCAATCTCCCTGTTGGAAATGTGGATTACAATCAGAACACCCACGACGCTTTGGAGGATTACTTCCGTGTAATGGCAACAAAACAAGTGGAGTGGCAAAACAAAGACTTCCGTACATTCTTGCACGATATAGATTACCAAACCGATGATCTGGTATATCTTGACCCGCCATACCTGATTACTTTCAGCGAATACAATAAGTTGTGGAATGATGATACCGAGCGTGACCTGCTGACATTGCTTGACAACATGAATGCTCGACAAATCCATTTTGCGATTTCCAATGTCACTCACTATCGTGGACGCACGAATGCACTCTTTCTTGAATGGTCTGCTCGGTATCACAGTCACCCCATTCAAAGCAACTATATCAGTTTCAATGACAACAGCATCAAGCAGTTTAGCGAGGTGCTCGTAACTAATTACTAACGCCTATGGCAAGGAAAAGCAAAGCCGAGTATAAACCACTTCTCTATACTACCACGATGCGTAATCCCGGTCGGTTGAAGTTTATGCTGTATGTTCTCAATAAGTTTGCTGGACAAATACTTGATGACGCACTGGCCACGAAAATTTGTGGCGAGACTATACGCTATGGGCTTTACAGACCCATGAAAAAAATCTTGTCGGTACAAGAGAAATGGGCTTCTTCAGCACAAGGCGAATTCAGCGAATACCTTCTCAATGACGAAGAAGTAACGCTCATGCTAAATAACAATCCTCAAAGTCACAAGGAGGCAGGATTTGCCAAAGGCTGGCCGTCTCGTTTTGCGACCATATATGACTTGACGAAGGAGTTGGGTTTGGCATATTTCTGGCCCGGCGAGCCTATTGTTATCTCACCGTTGGCTCATCATTTGCTCCAGTCGTTTGAGATAGAAGAATCTGAATCAGGATTCGTAACTACAGAAATCACACATCCTGAATACGAGCAACAGGTGTTTATGCAGGCATTGGCAAAGTCGCAACGCAGGAATCCGTTTGTCCGTGTTCTGAATGACAACATCCCAATGATTCTTTTGCTGGAAACAATATTGAAATTGAACGCTGACGCCTGTCAGAATGGATGTGGCATATCAAGGCGGGAATTACCATTACTGATATTCTGGAAAGATAACGATGCAGATGCACTCTATCATCGCATCGTGCAACTTAGGAAGGAACATGGTTATAATCCCAGTGACGAAGTGATATGCGATATCTGTATCGACGAAATCATGGAGGGCAGTTTCAAGGACTTCCAAGTCAAGTCTATTGTCGATGAGTATCCTGACGAGTTCATTCGTAAGATGCGCATGACGGGACTGTTCTCGTTAAGAGGTGCTGGCCGTTTCTTAGACATCAACAAGAATGAGAGCGAGAAAGTTGACTATATTCTTTCGCATTATTCTGACTATACACACTTTGATGACGAGCGTGCATACTTTGATTATATGGCCGAATTGGACACTAATCTCATAAAGATTACGTCTCATTCACCATCAGCAACAGCCAGCGAGAAATTGCTCGACAATTGGCTTTCCGTCTACAATTGGAACATCATCAAGAAAGAACTCACCAATCTGGCTACTAAGAAGAAAAGCACTGACAACGTGTTAAAACTATTGGCAGCTCCGACGCGATTGGAATTCTTAACGGCTTTAGCTATCCGTTGCCAGATACCAGGGGTGAGAGTCGTACCTAACTATAGTTGCGACGACGAAGGATTGCCCACGTCAACTGCCGGAGGCAACAAGGGAGACATAGAATGCTATGAAAACAAGTGTGGTGTACTTGTTGAGGTCACTATGGCTATGGGCAGGACTCAAACCACGATGGAGGTATGGCCCATTGAGCGGCATCTGGAAGAATTTCAAAAGAAACAACAGTCGCAGTGCATCTTCGTAGCCCCTGCCATCTATGCTGACAGTCTCAGACAGATCAATTACGTGTCTGCGGATTCAAAGGGAGCGGTAAAAATACGTCCATACGACATCGCCCAGCTGGTACTGTTTTTAGAGCATGCTCCCAGTTTGTTTGAATACAAAATTACGTCCTTGTTCGATTCACCTCAGTTGGTCTCACATGCTGATGAACTCATGCAAAAGAATAAGGGCATTGCCATCCTTGCGCTTTCACGAGCCATGCAGGAGGAGTTTGGAAGCGAATATGCTTCGATGAGAGCAAGAGAGTGGTATGTGGTTGTAAGAGAATATGTTGAACGTCAGACGATGAGACATAACATACCCGATGACGAACCAGTGATGTGGCTGGCTGCAGAGGATGATTCATGGGAGAGAAAATAAAAAAAATGCTCAAAAGGCTTGGAAGTTACGAAAACTTTTCCTATCTTTGCATCGTCAAGACGTATGTATTGGCTATCCGGGCAGAATCCCGAGGTTGCAGGACTCTTAAGAGACACCGCTTCAGGAGTAAGACATCACGATCCCTGCTCCATTTTAAAAAAACCATTCCGTAAGGGGTGGTTTTTTATCTTTCGTATAACCTCTTGAAAGTGAAAAGAAAATTATTCTTGGTAGCCATACTTCGATTGACAGACACTTGCTTGAGTCCCTTGAAAACGAGAACCTCAATAGCCTGAGGATTTACCTCGAAATATTTGTTGATAGCAAAAGCAAGTGAACGAGTGTTGTATTCTACCATTAGGTTAAGTAATATACGATTGCACTGTCCAATAGAGTCCAATAAACTGTCTGCTATTGACGATTTTCCGTAAACAGTTTTGAGGTCATAGATGCGATAAGCTCTTTTTTTGACAAATATAAAGTCTGGTGTGCGAATCTCCTTAGGGTTGGGTAACATATAAACCCTATACCCTAACATAACAGCCTTTCGTGCGGCCACAAGGAGTCTTTGATAGTCATCGTTCTTCTCGCCCCCCACCGTAAAGATCTCTGGTTCTGTATCAAGAGGATGAAACTCTTTACGTAGTGCTATACGCTCAACTTGTCGGGAGAATTCAGCTCCTGACAATTCGTGAAGTTTCTTTAGCTCTGCCGTAAAATCGTTCATAATGAATGCAAAGATACTATATTTTAAGGAGATAACCAACGATTGTCATCCGAAAATGTTAAATAGCATCAAAAAATGATGGCTTGAGTTGAGGTTTTCCATCTGGCGTTTGGCGAAGATGGTGAAAACGCTTAATTTTGTAGTCAAAAAAATATACATGACACAAAAGGAAGCAGTGATAGCGGCACTGAGACAGCTTGGAGGAAGAGCCAAGATGGGCGACATCTGTACGTTTGCCCGTCAGATTGGCGACTTCAGCGGCAGTCGGAACCCTAATGCCACTATTCGAAATTGCATTTACACACACCCAAGGGATTTCATCAAGTCACAAAAAAAAGATTGCTGGGAACTTGTTTCCTTTCAGGAAGACATTGCAGTCCGCGACTGTCGAATCAAAGATTTAGAATCAGAGAACGCAAAGCTGAGATGTGTTAAGACGGAGGATGACTTTGTGAAACGAATGGTGCGTGAGACCAAGAATCTCTATAAACACGAGAACGTCAAGATTGAGGTGGTCCGGCAGATTCTGTATAAACTGGGGCGTAGCGATGCTGAAGAAGAACTTGACGCATGGATTGACGGCAGGGAATATAAGCCATCTGTTAATATCAACGGTGACTTGGTCATGAACAAGCGAGTGCAAAATGAGGTCGGCAGTGTAGCCTCTGATGCCACAGGTATAATTGTAAATAGTGACAAGAAACAGACATTATGAACCAGGAAGACATACAGAAGGTGCTTGAATCCATCAGCAAGAGCGGCATCACCGTTAAGGGCGACTTGGTGCTGGAGAAAAAGGTGAACTACGAAGTGGCTAATGTTGAGAACGGGGGTATTGGAATTCAGATAAACAACGCAAAGGATGCCTCCATGACAGCTACCGAAAAAAACATAAAGGCTGAACTAGAAGCCATGCTGCAGGAAATGGACGATAAGGGCAAACCCTTGTTTGCTGTCAAGAAGCAGTGGTGGGCAGTGTATCGGGTGCTTTCTACGTTCTTGAATTACCCCACAAAGATGACGTCTTTTGTCACGACGATAACAGATATGGATATCAACTATGGCGGAAATGCTAACGTCATTACCTACGACTCTTTGAGTGCGGCAGGCAAGGAAGTGCCGCTGATTGCAACATGTTCACCTGCCGCCTGGGGTGCGCTGAAGGATAAGAGCGACAATTACCGACAACAATACGTTGTAGCAGAGTTTTTGATGCAAAAGCTGGGCATCAAGTCTTAAGCCGATTCCAATAATAATTCCAAAAATCCAATAACCATTCCCAACTCGGTTTTTCTCCGGGTTGGGCTTTTTTTTATGCCTACCTTTGCACTCAGAAAACTTTTTTATCCTAATTTATTCATTTAAAAACAAAAAAGTATTATGAGACAGTTAGTATCGACACAAAACAAGCAGCAGCGGGCGCTGTGGCTGGAGGGACGGCTGACGGAGCACTTCACGTGGCGGGAAATGACGTGGAGCCCGAAGTGCGAACAGCGCGGCATTGACAACCGCCCTGACGAGGACGCCAAGCAGAGGCTGCAACGGCTCTGCCGCGACTATCTGGAGCCGCTGAGGGCGGCACGCGGGCGGGCGGTCATCGTCAACAGCGCGTACCGCACACCACAACTGAACGCAGCGGTGGAGGGCTCGCGCCACTCGTGGCACCTGCTGGGCTGCGCGGTAGACATAAGTTGCGCGACGATGGGCGAGGCGGTGAACACGCTGACATTCTTCAGAAAGCACTATGTCCTGACGGGGCGGGGCTACGACGAGTGCTACGCCAAGAAGGGACGCCAGGCGTGGTATGTGCACCTGGCAGTAGACTTGGTGGACGGCTCGAACCGCTTGCGGGACAACGTGGATGCCATCAGGGATTTTGGGAAGTTGGGAAATTAATCATTAAAAACTAAAAAACATCATGGAAAAAGGACAGAAATTCAAGGGAGTGGCCACCATTTGGCAAGACGGCAAGGTGGACTTCCGCCCGCAGGCTGTGGGAGAGCCGCAGCGCAAGGGCATCAGTGAGACGAAGAACGGGAAACTCTACGAGAGCATTGGCAAGAACCCGAAGTTGATAGCCCACGTGAGCATCGACGCCAAGACTACGGACAAGTCGGCGGCACTGCACGAGGAGCTGGAGAAACTGCTGCCCAAGGAGGAGCGCGTGTTGCCGCCACCGGCTGGCCGCCGGCTGCTGCTGGACGACGACATGAACATAGTGCTGGACGAACAGCACGGCCTGCTGCAGGTGCGGATGGACATCGACGTGCGTCAGGTGAGAGACTTGGACAGTTGTGTTTTTAACCTTTTAACCCGTATCAACACATGTTTAGCATTCAACAAAACTTTGCTAAAGCAACAGAGCCGTGCTTGAAGGAGCGGTTCTACGCGACAGTAGAGAACCCGACAGTAGGCGAGGTCATCGCCTACTGCCGAAAACAACTCAGCGAGGGCAACAAGAAGGAGTATGACCGCTGGAAGCGCAAGTTGCCTGCCTTCATCTTCATGGCCGAGGTGATGCCCAACACGGGCCCCGACGCCAAGGGCAATGCACTGCCGGAGGCACGCTGGCGCAAGCAGTCGGCCTGCCGTCTGAACGGACTGGTGATGGTAGACTTCGACCACGTGAAAAATCCCGCCCAGGTGTTTAACGACTGGATCAAGGAGCACGCCCACTGGCTGGACGAGACGTCGTGCCGCAACGCCATCATGCTGGCCCACGTGACGCCCAGCGGCGAGGGATTGCGGCTGGTGTGCCGGGCAGACCCGGAGGTGGGCAATCTGTACGACAACGCGCAGCGCGTGGCCACGGCCATGGGTCTGACGCTGGACGACCAGTGCAAGGATAGCAGCCGCCTGTCGTTTGCGGTAGGTAAAGACGACATTCTGTATATTAACGATAAAATTTTTGACTATGACGACGAGAAGTATGATGAGCAATATGGCAATTTCTATCGCAGTGGCGGCGCTGCTGCTGCCAGTGCAAGTGGTGTTTGTAGCCACACGCCTGCTGCTGCGGGTGGCAGCCGTGCTGGACTGGTGGGCGAGCCGGATGGAGGTACGGCTGAGAAACCTGCTGGCGGAGACGTCGGAGCAGATCTGACCTACGACGGCGTCAGTCTGGAGCGCATCGTCCAGGCTTACCTGGCCAAGAACACCAACTACGCCCCTGGTCACCGTCGGGACCACTGCAACAGGATGGCGCTGGTGTTGCGCCACACGGTGGAGAACTCGGCCGAGCGGCTGAAGCAGGTGGTGAGGATGGCACCCTACGTGAAGGCGTGGGAGCAGGCAGAACACAATGGGCAGGAGATAGACAAACTGTGCGAGGAGGCCTGCCAGGTGCGCTACACGCCTACGCTGTCGAAGCAGTTGCGGCAGGTGCTGACGGCGGCGGGCTGGCGCGACTCCGACGCCACCAAGGAGGAGGTGACTGACGCCAGCGAGATGGCGGCACTCGTCAGTCAGGGTCAGCGTTTGCGCCCGCTGCTCGCGGCTCCCTACGACGTGGTGACGGAGGGGCTGTCGGATGCCAACGTGCCGGCGGCGGTATTTTCGTCGGCGACGATGTTCTGTACGCTGATGACCCGTACGCAGTATGAGCACTACGACGGCAAGATGCACCGCATGAACCCGCAGACCATCGTCATCGGACAGCCTGGCACGGGCAAGGGCATGATAGACTGGCTGAACCAGAAGATTATGAGCGTGCTGCGAGCACAGGACGCCATGGCGCGCAAGGCCCTGCAGACGTACAAGAAGAAGCGCAAGGAGCGCACCACGTCGAGCAAGGAGCAGAAGCAGGAGGCGCTGGTGGAGCCCGACGGCATGATCAGGAACCTACTGACCAACACGTCGAACAACCAGTTCTACAAGCGACTGCTGAACGCCAAGGAGGAGGTCGACGGCGAACTGTGGTGGCTGCACGTCTACATGTTCGACTCGGAACTGGCCTCGGCCAACAAAGCCAATGGCGGTGCCGACTGGATAGGCAAGCGAGACCTGGAACTGAAGGCATTTCACAACGAACTGGCCGGAAGCGACTATGCCAACGAGGACTCGGTGAACGACTTCATACCCGTGCACTGGTGCTCGGTGACGACGGGCACGAAGATAGCCCTGTCGAAGAAGTACACGCTGGCCAACATCAACGACGGACTGTGCACGCGCCAGGCCATTGTGCCCATGGACAGCAGCCGCTACAAGATGATAGCCCGTGGCGACGCCACCGTGAACCACGAGCGCGAGTTGGCGCTGAGGCAGTGGGGCTTCTGGTTTGACAGGCTGAAGGGCACCATGCCCCTCGGACGGCTGGTAGACCACGTGTACAGTCTGTGCGAACTGTCGGCAGCAGAGGCAGAACTGTCGGACGACAAGGTGCTGGACACACTCAGAAGGCGCGCCGTGTTCTACGCCACATGGTTCACCGTGCCCCGCATTGCGGCCCGGCTGAGGAATCAGCAAGACGGCAGCCCCGTGGACCTGGCCCAGATGGAGGTGACGGACGACGACCTTAGGTTTGCCACCACCATCTACGACATGATAGTCTACTGGCAGGACTACTACTTCGGCCAGATGCTGCAGGACTCATGGGAGAACGCCGGCCGCACGTTCCAGCCCAGGGTGAGGAAGTCGGCCAACAGCCAACTGTACTCGAAACTGGATAAGAAGTTTAGAGTGGACGATGTCGTGAAAGTGCTGAATGTCAGCAGGGCTGCCGCCAACTGTCACATCTATCGTTGGAGAGCGAGTGGCTACATAGAGCGTTTGGATAGGGGTGTCTACAAGAAGATGATAGACGATATAGAATAAACGAAAGAAAGCAGTTCCACCGGCTTGTGAGGAGTCGGTGGAATTTTTTTTTGCTGTCTCGCTCGAAATTGTCAAAATGTCAAAATGTCAAAATGTCATTAAGGGGCATTTTGAGGCGCTCATGTTTTTCATCTGTTTAGTCTAATAATGCTGCAAAGGTAGCTTTTTTCGTGAAAAGGGAAGTTTTTTCCCAAAAAAAGTGTACCTTTGTAGACAAAATCGTGCTGTAAAAAACCGTATATAAATAACAACATAAACAGCTATGAATATTGGAGACAAGGCCCCAGAGATACTGGGCAAGGACGAACAGGGACGGGATATCCGTCTGAGTGACTATCGCGGACGCAAGCTGGTGCTGTACTTCTATCCGAAGGACAATACTAGCGGCTGTACCGCTGAGGCTTGCAGCCTGCGCGACCATTACGGCGAACTACAGGGTGCTGGTTACGAGGTGGTGGGAGTAAGCAAGGACTCAGCCGCCTCACACCAGAAGTTCAAGGAAAAGCACGAGCTGCCTTTCCCCTTGATAGCCGATGTAGACCACACGCTCTTGGAAGCAATGGGAGCCTGGGGCGAGAAGTCGATGTATGGCAAGAAAGTGATGGGCACCATCCGCACCACCTTTGTCATCAACGAAGAAGGTGTTATCGAACAGATATTTGCTGGCAAACAGGTAAAGACCAAAGCACATGCAGAGCAGATTCTAGAACGGTGAACCTATCCACACGGAGTCACCATCCGTCTCGGCTTCATCGTCAGTTAGTTTTGTATACTTTTCTGTAATTATTGTTACATTGAACGTTTTTTGATAGTATTTGTATCATAATTTATCATGGACGGGCGGGAAAAATGCTACTTTTGCAGCAGACTAATTAAAATAATGATAACTAAAAACATGTTACTGAAAATGAAGAAACTGATGATGACCCTGACGGCGGTGCTTGCCGCTGCGCTGACCACACAGGCGCAGGTGAGGCCCCAGGTGCTGGGCGACCGCCACGCCATGATTAGGGTGGAGCAGGGTAAGAAGTACGTGCTGCTGCCGGTGCAGGAGTCGGAAGACATTGCCGCCATCAGCGTGGTCAACGACAAGAACGACATGCAACAACGGCTGAACGTGAAACTGTCTATTGACCGCGTGGACTATTTTGTGCCTTACGAGCTGAAGGGGGCCCGCCTGCTGGACATCGAGTTCCATGGTGACCGCCGCCAAAAGGGTGCCGTGGGCGAGTTCGTGTGCTGGCGCGAGATGAAATTCTCTGACACCTTCGACACGGCCAACCGCGAGCACTTCCGCCCGGTCTATCATCACACCCCGCTGTACGGCTGGATGAACGACCCTAATGGTATGTTCTACAAGGATGGCGTGTGGCACCTGTACTATCAGTGGAACCCTTATGGATCGCAGTGGGAGAACATGCACTGGGGCCACTCAACGTCGAAGGACTTGGTGCACTGGCAGGCACAGCCCATGGCGCTGGAACCAGACTGGCTGGGTAGTATCTTCAGTGGTTCGTGCGTGACGAAGGACGACGAGGTGGTGGCCTTCTACACGTCGGCAGGTCACCACCAGATGCAGTCGATGGCGGTGTCGACGGATGGTGGACTGACATTCAAGAAATATGCCGGCAACCCGGTGCTGACGACGAGTGACATTGCAGACTTCCGCGACCCGAAGGTGTTCTGGAACGAGGACATCAAGGCGTGGAACCTGATATTGGCCGCAGGCCAGGAGATGCGCATCTACTCATCACGCGACTTGAAGGAGTGGCGCTACGAGTCGGCCTTCGGCAAGGAGTATGGCAACCATGGCGGCGTCTGGGAGTGTCCAGACCTGTTCAAGATAGGCGACAAGTGGGTGCTGTTGTGCAACATCAACCCCGGCGGACCTTATGGCGGCAGTGCCACACAGTATTTCGTGGGCCAGTTTGACGGCCGTAAGTTTACGTGCGAGTCCATGCCGAAAGTGACGAAGTGGATGGACTACGGCAAGGACCACTACGCCACGGTGTCGTTCTACAATGCACCGAAGGGTCGCCGCACGGTGCTGGCCTGGATGTCAAACTGGCAGTACGCCAATCAAGTGCCGACGAAGCAGTTCCGCTCGGCTAACTCTATACCCCGCGACCTGGGGCTTTTCCGCCACGGCGAAGAGACGTATGTAAGTGTGTTGCCCTCCGAGGAAATGATGGCAGTGCGTGGCGAGAAGGTGAAGAAGCCCACTGAGGCTTGCGAGATAGTGGTGGACACGAAGACCAACACGGAGATAGTCCTTTCGAACACAAAGGGTGAGCAGGTGACGATGAAGTACGACGGCCAACAGCAGCGCTTCAGCATGGAGCGCGTGAAGAGCGGCGACGTGAGCTTCAGCGAGGCCTTCCCCTGCGTGACGGAGGCACCGACGCTGGGCGTGGTGAAGCAGTTGCGCATCTTCGTGGACCGCTGCAGCATTGAGGTGTTCGACGCTGAGGGCAAAATGGCCATGACGAACCTGGTATTCCCCTCGGAGCCGTACAACATGCTGAAGGTGAAGGGCGGAAAGGCGACAATTTATGAAATAAAGATGTAAAAAGAATATAAAGAACGATATGAAACAGAATAAGTCGATATATTTGATTCCCGTAATGCTCTGCTTCTTCTGCATGGGCTTTGTGGATCTGGTGGGCATTGCCTCCAACTATGTAAAAGAAGACCTGGGACTGACGGACTCCGTGGCTAACGTGTTCCCCTCGCTGGTGTTCTTCTGGTTCCTCATCTTCAGCGTACCTACAGGCATGCTGATGAACAAGATAGGACGTAAAAAGACGGTATTGCTGTCGCTGGCAGTGACGGTCGTGTCGCTGCTGCTGCCGCTGTTTGGCGAGACGTTTGGCATCATGCTGGTAGCATTCTCGTTGCTGGGCATCGGCAATGCGCTGATGCAGACGTCACTAAACCCGCTGGTATCAACGGTAATGGGTGGCGGCAACTTGGCATCTACGCTGACCTTCGGCCAGTTTGTAAAGGCCATTGCCTCGTTCTCAGCACCCTATTTGGCCATGTGGGGAGCTACAATGGCCATTCCTGAGTTTGGACTGAACTGGCGTGTGCTCTTCGGCATCTTCTTCGTCGTGGGCACGCTGTCGACGGTGCTGCTCATGGTGACACCCATTGAGGAGCCGCCTGTAGAGGGCAAGGCATCAACCTTCGTAGAGTGCTTTAAACTGTTGGGCACGCCCATCGTGCTGCTGTCTTTCTTCGGCATTATGTGTCATGTGGGCATTGACGTGGGCACCAACACCACGGCTCCGAAGATACTGATGGAGCGCCTGGGCATGACGCTCAACGAGGCAGCCTTTGCCACGTCGCTGTACTTCATCTTCCGTACCATTGGCTGTTTGACGGGTTCGTTCTTCCTACGCGTACTGAAGATGCGTACCTTCTTCATCATCTCGGTGGTGATGATGGCACTATCTATGTGCGGCCTGTTCATTGGCACGGAGAAGTGGATGCTCTACGCTGCCATCGCACTGGTGGGCTACGGCAACTCCAACGTGTTCTCCATGTGCTTTGCCACGGCTCTGGAGTCAATGCCTGAAAAGCAGAACGAGGTGAGCGGACTGATGATTATGGGACTTTTCGGTGGCACCATCTTCCCGCTGCTGATGGGTGTGATGAGCGACGCCATGGGTCAGGCCGGTGCCGTGCTGGTGATGGCCGTAGGAGTGATTTATCTGTTTACGTATATCAAACAATTAAAAACCGCATAAGACTATGGAACAGAAACGATTAGTAGTAGGTCTCGGAGAGGCCCTGTGGGATGTACTTCCCGAAGGAAAGAAACTAGGTGGCGCACCGGCAAACTTTGCCTATCATGCCGGACAATTCGGACTGCCTACGCTGGCCATCAGCGCACTGGGCAAGGACGCACTGGCAGAGGAGACCATTGAGGCGCTGAAGGAGCACGGACTGAAATACCTGATGCCACGCGTGGACTACCCCACAGGTACGGTGCAGGTGACGCTGTCGGGCGACGGTATACCGGCCTACGAAATCAAGGAAAACGTAGCCTGGGACAACATACCTTACACACAGGAGATAGCCGAGGTAGCTAAAAACTGCCGTGCCGTGTGCTTCGGCTCGCTGGCTCAGCGCAATGTTGTTTCGTGGGCTACCATCCGCCAGTTCCTAGATGACACCCCAGAGGACTGCGTGAAGATATTCGACATCAACCTGCGCCAGCAGTTCTTCACGAAGGACGTCATTGAAGAGTCGCTGAAGCGTTGCAATATCCTGAAGATTAACGACGAGGAACTCGTCGTCATCAAGCGCATGTACGGCTATGAAGACCTGGACATGCGCGGCATCTGCGAGAAGATGTTGGCCGAGTACAATCTGAAGATGCTGGTGCTGACCTGTGGCACCAATGGCTCGTACGTCTTTGCGCCAGGACTGACGTCGTTCCAGGATACCCCCAAGGTGACCGTGGCCGATACTGTTGGCGCCGGCGACTCGTTTACGGGTTCGTTCTGCGCAGCCATCCTCAACGGCAAACCCATGGAGGAGGCTCACCGCATAGCCGTGGAGGTAAGTGCCTACGTGTGCACCCAGAACGGTGCCATGCCCACCTATCCTGACGAGCTGGTGGCAAAAGTGAAGTAAAATAGTAGTAGTTTTTCAATAGTTGAGTACGGGGACTTACCAGTGATGGCAGGTCCCCGTTTTTTATTACTCTTGTCAGTCCATCGGATAGCGACAATCAGAGGGACAAAATGTCCCTTTGATTGACAGGAGAGGTGGCTACTGGGATATGACGACCTTGCGTCCGTTGATGATGTAAAGACCGGGAGACAGGGGGCGGCCAGACGTTGAGGGTGCTGATATACGGCGACCACTGAGGTCGATGCAACCCTGGGGCGCTGGGCTGGCGGTGCGCTGTACGGCTTCGCTGATGCCTGTCTCGGAGAACGACTTGGCTTCGAGAGTAGCCATACCCAGCACGAAGTCGGCATCTTTCTCGGCAGCGGCATAGAAGCTGATAACGTAGTCGCCGGTTTCATTGATGTCGAACTCGAAGGACTTTGGACGCCCGCTAGAGAAACTGTTGGCGGTATTAGCCCCTACATTCTTGGCAGGCGTGTAGACCATTGAGGCTACCTGCTGGCCATCGAGTTTCTCGATGGTGTAGGTGACTGGTGAGAGCTGAGGGCAGTTCCAGTTGACGACTTTGTTCTTGAGCACATAATGACCGGCATGCAACTTCAGATAGGAACGGGCTGCACTGTCGCCGAAACGGGCCCAGGCATAGTTTTCCTTGCCGCTGGAGTTGAGCACGAGGAGCCCGTACTCGAAGGCGCGGGAGGAATTGGTGAAGTGCAGTAGGCGGGGTCCGCTGTTATAGGGTAGTCCGCCCCCTACGCGCTTTGAGCGACCATTGGTGACATACCAGTTCTGAGGCACGACACCCTCGGCGGTAAAGGTCTGGGCGAGGTCGTAGCTGCCGGAGGTCTCTATGCAGTTCACAGTGCAGGAGGCTTCTCCCTTCTTGCCATTGCTGTCGGTGACCACTATGCGTAGTTCGTGGATGCCGGCTTTTGGGGCAGTGAGTGTAGTGGCAAAGGGTTGGGAGGTCTGTGTAGCTATCAGCGTATTGCCGTCGAAGAACTCCACCTTCTCTATTTGGCCTCCGGTAGCCTTGGCGGTGGCCTCAATAGGTATGTCGGGGAAGACATTGCCGGTGGTAGGTGTGATGTAGAGATAGGTAGACTCTCCGGCAGGCTTCGTAATGGTAGCCCTGGGCTGGTTCAGCGTGAAGCGTTTGCAGAAGTTCCAGATGAGGTGGCGGTTCTGGTCAGTGGGCCAGTGGCCTCCGTTGTTGTAGGAATAAAGCCACACCTCGCCACCGTTGGGGCCTCCGGTCCATTTCTCCATATCACCGTCTTGCCAGGCGCCCTTGAAGGGTCGGAAACCGACAGTTTTGGAATAGCGCGTGTGCTGGTCGTGCAGGGCATAGTTTTCGATGTAGGCATGGATGCCGTACTGCTCGTAGCCAAAGACGTCGTCACCATAGGCAATGCACTCCAGCAGGTTGACGGGCTTGTGGCAGTTGTTCCAGGGCTCTTCAGAGAACTGGATGCCGCTGGTGGGCGCAAAGGCGGCTATTTTGTTCTGCATGTTGGGCATGCAATGGTGAATGAGCATGGACCCCATGGAGAATCCAGACCAGTAGACGCGGTCACGGTCGATGTTGTAGCGTGCTGCCATCTCGTCGATGGTCTTGATGACGAAGTTTTGGTCTTTCGCCCCTCCCGTGTCCCACGTGTTGCCGTCGCTGCGCAGATAGGTGACGACGAACTTGGCCGTGTCTATCATCTCGTAGATTTTGTCGCTGCCGTACTGGTATTCGGGGTCTTGATTCATGCCGTGGGTGACAATGAGCAATGGCGACTTGGCAGGCAGCGTGTTGGGCGTGAAGACCACCATGTTTCTCTTTTGTCCGTTCACATAGATGTCAATAGACTGTTTTTCGTAAGCAAAAAGCTGCATAGCAGCGATGAGAACGGCTAATAATATAATAGTTGAGCGTTTCATGTTTATAATAGATGATAGTTAGTTATGAGTGTAAGTTTACACGGCTGCAAAGTTACTAAATAAGCAAGAGAAAAACAAGGAGAAAGGGGCTTTTCTTCACATAAGGCAAGAAAAAAGCCACGCCACCTGTTCCAAGGCAGTGACACTAGTAGGTTATTTGGCTGTTCACAATCAGAGGGACAAAACTGTCCCTTCTATGTTGCAAACCAAATAATTGGTTCATATTTTAGCATTGTTTAATCGTTTTATCTTTGTTTTTACTTTAATTTACTACTTTCCAGTCAA
>CACWFV010000050.1 GCA_902760315.1 uncultured Bacteroidales bacterium
TATCTCGTTTGCATTCTGTTAGTAGTCTTCTTCATGGATTTCTTCTTCTCGCGTAAAAGTGGGAGAGACCATGAGGTTTTTGGAGGAGTGGTCATCGGACTGATGCTCGTGCTGCCTGTACGCATCGCTTTCCTGTCGGAGCCATCCGAGGCTTTTGGTGGCATGTATGTTGCTTCACAGGCTGCTAATGTCATGAAGGTTATCTTGAGCTTTGGTACGGTTATCGTGCTGATCATGGCTGAGCCGTGGTTGAAGAATGAGGCTCAGAAGCATCGTGGCGAGTTCTACCTGCTGATGCTCTCTACGCTGCTTGGCATGTTCATCATGGTCAGCAGCGGCTCGTTCCTGCTGTTCTTCCTCGGTCTGGAGACCGCCTCAGTGCCCATGGCCTGTCTGGTGGCTTTCGACAAGTTCAAGAAGAAGTCGGCCGAGGCTGCTGCCAAGTATATCCTTGTGGCTACCTTCTCCAGCGGCGTCATGCTCTACGGCATCTCATTCGTCTATGCTGCCACCGGCACACTCTATTTCAACGATGTGGCCGACGGCATCTATGGCGCTAATCCGCTCTACGAGGGTGTCACCCCCCTGACCATCATGGGTTTGGTGTTCTTCTTCAGCGGCTTGGCCTTCAAGTTGTCACTGGTGCCCTTCCACTTCTGGACGGCCGACACCTACGAGGGTGCTCCTACGCCCATCACCGGTTACCTGTCAGTCTGTTCCAAGGGTGCCGCAGCCTTCGCTGCCATGGTCATTCTGGTCAAGGCTTTCGCCCCGCTGGTAGAGTATTGGGAATACATGCTCTATGTACTCATCGTGCTGAGCATCACCATTGCCAACCTCTTCGCCATCCGTCAGTCAGAACTCAAGCGCTTCATGGCTTTCAGTTCCATCTCTCAGGCTGGCTACATCATGTTGGCTGTCATTGGTGCCTCACAGACCGGCATGGCCTCGCTCATGTACTACATCCTGGTATATATCGTTGCTAACATGGCTGTCTTCACCGTCATCAGCACTGTGGAGCAGAACAACGGCGGTGCGACACAGATATCCAGCTACGACGGACTCTACCAGACCAACCCCAAGTTGGCGTTCCTCATGACGCTGGCCCTGTTCTCGCTGGCCGGTATTCCTCCGTTTGCAGGCATGTTCTCGAAGTTCTTTGTCTTCATGGCTGCTGCCGAGCAGGGCTCATACTTGGCCTATCTGGTCGTCTTCATCGCCTTGGTCAACACCGTGGTGAGCTTGTACTACTACCTGCTCATCGTCAAGGCTATGTACATCAAGCAGACCGACACACCGCTGCCCACCTTCCAGGCTGCCATCAGCACCAAGGTTGCGCTGGCCGTCTGCACCCTGGGCGTTGCCCTCTTCGGTGTCTGCTCCTGCATTTACAACTGGCTGTACAGCGTCGCTGCTTTCTAAGCCATCGGCGCTACAACAATATCCTAAACACCTTGAATCCGGATTGCCCCAAGCAGTCCGGATTCTTGGTTGTCAGTGGTTCGCGTATTACACATTTCCGTTGAAATGTTTGGCAGTTACCGAAATTCTTTTTACCTTTGCAGTGTTCTCATACCGAAGCCCCGCTTGTGAGCGGTGCTGACGAGGGTGGGGACCTATATATAGGAAAAGCGTTATCTGACGCTTTGTTCTTGACGCATCGGAATCTGGCAGTTCCCAACAACTAGTCAAGCAGCAAGGCAGCAATGACGCTCATGGGTATGTATTATCCGTATCAGTATAGCCGTCAGCCATTATTGGCTCGCTGCTATCGCTTTCGTATATATACATACGGCGTGGGCTTCGGCGTTGCTCGTTCTTACTAGTTGGGCGATGCCAGAGCCTCGATGCGTGGGACGAGTAACAGGTAGGACCCCACGCTCTTTTTGTATATGGTGATGAGTTTCGTACACATTACAACAAGTATCATCACATGGACAGCGACAAGAAACCACTCCACATCGGGATGTGCATAAAAGCGGAATTGGAACGGCAAGGCAGAACCTCTGTCTGGCTGGCCAATGAGTTGGGCTGTCACCGCACCAATATCTACAAGATTTACGATAAGCGGAGTGTTGATACCGGCATCCTGTTCCACATCAGTCAAATCCTGGACTACGATTTCTTCCGACTTTATTCTGACAGCTTGACCCACGAACATGTGTAGCGGATGTGGCTACATGTCCCCATCCCCGCTACACGTAAGCCATTCCTTTCTATAATAAATAAGGTACTTTTGCAATCAGAAGTATCTTATTTCAATTAAATCAAATCATTATGAAACAACAATTACGAAAGTTATGGCTACTGGCATTGTGTGCTGTAATGTCAGTGGCAAGTGCCTGGGCGGACGGCAACGTGGCAAAGATCGGAACTACAGAGTATGCCACCTTGCAGGAAGCCTTTAATGCAGGTGGTACAGTAACACTGCTCAGTGACATAACACTCACTTCGACAGCGATTGTCTCAAACAAAAAAGTGACTTTGGACTTGAATGGCAAAACAATTACCTACTCAGGTAACACCATTCATAATCAGAAGACTCTAACCGTGGAAGACAACGTGGGTGGTGGAAAGATTATTTCCACAGAAAACTGTGCCATTTCGGTTAACGACAATTCTACCACTACAATTGGAGCTACGGGTAGCAGCGCGAAGAACTTTTTCATTGAGTCGGTTGAAGGTG
The DNA here is from genome assembly GCA_902760315.1 of uncultured Bacteroidales bacterium. GTDB lineage: Bacteria > Bacteroidota > Bacteroidia > Bacteroidales > Bacteroidaceae > Prevotella. Next base: position 2,687 of record CACWFV010000050.1, read on the forward strand.
CCATCATCACTGGAAAACACAAAGGAGCAACAATCACCATCAACTGCGGTACCCTGAGTGCCAGCGACAATGCCGTGGTGGCGGGCAACGGGTCTGCTGGGTTTGGCGAAAATACCATTACTATTAAAGGCGGCACGTTCAATGGCGGCATCACTACCGCCGGGTATGTGGCCTGTGGCATCTATGCCCCCAACAACGACACTTGGAAAATCAGCGGTGGAACATTCAATATCACAGGTGGTGCAGGTATCGTTCAGCGTGCCGGTACGGTCAACATTAGTGGTGATGTTGTGTTCAACGTTACAGGTAGCACAACGGGCAAGGTTGGGGACAGCCGCATAGTCGTGCCCTGTGCAGCGGTAGTCTTCGACAGTCAGGCTAACTATCCAGGTTTGACAGAGACATCAATTACAAAAATCTCCGGTGGAAAATTCACCGCAGATAATGGACAGTCTGCTGTGGCTTATGTAGCCAACGAAGGAGGTGCTTCGCGCATAGCTATTTCGGGTGGTTCGTTCAGCAGTGTCGTGCCAGAGACTTGTCTGGCAGAAGGCTATCAAGCACAGACAACGGCCAATTCTGATGGTACCTATGGAGTCACTCTGCAATATGAAGCAAAGATTGGCAATACTTATTATTCCACATTCACAGAAGCTGCCAATGCAGCCTCCGCTGATGACATCGTAGCGTTGTTGGCTAAACCTGCAAATGCTTACACGATGACATCGGCTGATAAGACTCTTAAAGTTCAAAAGAACGGATTTTCTTGTACTGTAACAGGCTACGAAGGCTATGTGGCTAAGAGTTCTACAACTGATGGCGTAACCACTTATACTCAAGTGGAGGCGACCTTTGAAATCACTAAAAGCGATAACTCTAAGAGCTACACTAATTCTTTTAATTTGTCACAAGAGGGCGTAACTACGATTAAGCTATTGAAGGATTATACTTCTAATCTTTGTCCCAACTGCGGATCTTCAGAGTATAAGAATCAGTCTGTCACGCTTGATTTAGGAGGAAAAACGTTGTTCGTAAACACATCTGTTAAAAGAAACTACTGTATTTCTGTTTTGCATGGATGTACACTGACTATTAAGAATGGTACTATTTCCATGAATCCTACAAGTGATATCAAAAGCAATGGTATTTATATAGACGGAGAAAACAGCAAGGTTATCATTGAATCCGATGCCATAGTCAATGCATCGGGGGTATCGGCAGTCACAATTATTGGCAATGCGACACTGGAGTCGGCAGGTACTTTGTCAGTAACAGGCAGCTTTGCTATTGCAGGTAACGGTAGTTCAGGAAATGGTGGCTACACCGTCAATATTACAGGAGGTTCTGTGACTTCTACCGATGCGCCTGCTATCTACCATCCCAACAGCGGAACGGTCACCATCTCTGGCGGCAGTATCACGGGTGCTACTGGTATCTATCAGAAGTCGGGTACGCTGAACATCACGGGCGGCAGCATCACGGGTAATGGTGCAGCGGCTGAATACGTCTTCAATGGCAATGGTGCCAACTCTACTGGCGACGCAGTGGTGATTGACAATTGCGGTTATCCTGGCGGTACTCCTGCTCCCGCTATTTCTGGCGGTACGTTCAGCAGTACGAATGGCAAGGCTGTGGCCAGCTATGCTAGCGGCGAGGGCAATGAACCTGTGACAGGCTTCATCAGCGGCGGCACATTTAGCAGCAATGTGAACGAGTTCGCAAAAGGAAACTATATGGCTATTCAAGAGGAAAGTGCCTATAAGGTGTACGCTGTAGAAACCACTACTCAAGATGCTGATGGTGCACACACAGAGACAATGACCGTCAAGGATGGTGAAACCACCAAGCAGACCATTACAGTTTCGGTAACGCCTACCGCAGAGACTACAGAATCTGCCGGTAAAGTGGCACTGAACCAGGTTGACCTCTCCGACGTTGTTCAGGACGTTATCAATACTACTGAATTAGGAACAGGTACTAATATCAATGTGTCTGTGGAACTGCAGGTGAATGTTACAAATACACCAAGTGTGGAGACCACCGATGGCAACAACAAGAAGATGACCTTCGATGTGAAGCCGCAGGCTATCGTCAAGGTGAATAACACGGAGAAAGCCCCCGTTGACATCTCCAACGACCAACTGACGGCTGGTGCCAATTTCGCATTCAAGCTGGAGGTAACCGACTTGGGCGTTGCTGCCGGTAACAATGTGAAGGTGGTACACAAGAGCAGCGATAGCGGGAAGTATCCTGACGAGACCTTTATGGCTGTGGTAACAGAGAAGGAAAGCAAAAAGTATGTAACCATCAACACTACCCACTTCAGCGAGTTCGAGGTGTCTAACAGCACGGTGTCTACTGACGACGATGTGGTGCTGACAGATGGTGAAGCCACTCCTTACAACATCACCACCGACGCAACGGTGAATAGCGCTACCTATGTCCGCTCGTTTGCCAGTGAGCGTGTAGGCAAATACCATGCTTGGCTGGTACCGTTTGACTACACCATTAAAGATGCCGATATTGAGAAATTTGACTTCTTCAAGATTAACATGATAGCCAATGCTCCCAACGAGGCAACGGCTGCAGATGCTGACAAGCTGTGGATATTCTTGGATCCTGTAACCACAGGTACTACATTGTATGCCAATATGCCGTATGTATTCAAGCCCAAGTCCGAACAGACCGACTATCATTTTGCTACTACTTCGGCAACGCTGAAGGCAAAGACGGATGCAGCGCTGATAAGCACCGAGACCGTGAAGAACAAGTATAGTTTCTATGCCACCTACGACAACACCACGGCAACTGAGAGCGATCCGTTCTACTATGTAAATACTGAGGGCCAGATATGTAAGGGCACATCGGTCACCGTAGGAGCATACCGCTGGATTATCAAGGTTACTGACAAGTCAGGTTTTAACTATGCTCCACAGCTGAACCTCGAATTCGTAGAGGGCGATGCCACAAGTAGTCAGACCACCGGCATTGAGACGCGTGACGCTGCAAAGGGCGTGGCTGAAAACTACTACAATCTGAACGGTATGGAGGTGAAGTCGCCAGCCAAGGGCATTCACATCGTGAAGACTGCCAATGGTGAGGTCAGAAAGGTTGTCGTCAAATAAAAAACAGTGAACAGCGATGAAAGACAAAAGACTTTATAAGGCTCCAGCAATGGAGACTGTCAAGATTGACATGAAACCTCTGATGGTGATGAGTCCGGGCCCGGACAATTCCACTCCTGGAGCCCCTTACTACACTATTGACGAGGAAGAGTAAATAACAAAATAACTATCACAGTCACGCCTAACGCTCTAAGTGCAAGAGTGTTAGGCGTGACACTTGTTTCTGAGGATTAAATCCGCATCACCTGCTACACTTGCATCGGTGGTGCGGATTTAAGTTCGTGGTGTATAAAAAGGTAGTGGCTCACACGTCTAAGGTGTGAGCCACATTTAATCCTTTTAGAGTGTTAGTGGTGCGACAAAGGCATCCACTGGCACTTTTTCACGCTGCAAAATTAGTGATTTTATCCTAATCCACCATATTTAATGCAACTTTTCTTATAGGATTCCTTCATTTTCCGTTATTTTGTGGTCTGAAGCTGTGAAATGGAGGCCAAATCCCATGCCATGTGTGTTGTTGACTCAACAATCTGCTGTAATGATGCCCCCTTGTTCTTCAAGGTCATGTATGCCTTGTTGAGTTCGATGATGAGGTCATGCTGCCTGTTGCTTGATATTCTGCCAATCAAAAAGGAAATGACTTTGATGGCTCAACTTGCCTACATGGAGAAGCGAGGTAGCGGACTCACACGCATCTGCAATGAGACCAAAGCCTTGGAAGGATATAAAGACGAACTGAAGCCTGTGTTCAAATCTACTCCGACCCAATTTCGAACCATCATCTTTGCCTCTTCCGACACCTCAAATGTCGGAGACTATGACGGAGACATGTCGGAGGCGAAACTCACTGAGCGTCAGCAGAAAATCCTCAATCTCATCAAAGAGTCTCCGACAATCACCGGCAAACAAATGTCGGAGACTTTGTCGGTGAGTCAACGCACCATCGAACGTGACCTGTCTGCAATGCAGAAGAAAGGTGTTCTGAAACATGAAGGTAAGGATAATGATGGGGTGTGGATAATAATGTAGGTTTAAAACAAAAGACTTAGATGCAAGTTATACCAGCATAGCCGGAATATCTATTATTACTGTGCTTGTATCGCAAAAAAAAGCATCACCGTCACGCCTAATGCACTATGTACAAGTGCGTTAGGCGTGACACTTGTTTTTCAATTCGTGATGTCAGACGTCGAATCCAAGTTCGTGGGCCATCTGTTTGATAATCTTTACGTCAACAGTGGTGTAGTCTTGCTTGTCGTAGATGGTGAGCAGCGCTATGCGCCCCTCATGCTCAGCGATGATAGCGTTGGCGGTGACGACGCGGGCACTGCCAGCCTTGCCGCGGCACTTAGAGGCGATGGGCATTCGAATCTTGCGGATGCCGGGACAAAGCTCAGCACCTTGAAAAGGGTTTTGCTGAAGACTGCCAATAAAAGTCTTGTAATCTTCTGTCAAGCTGCGATAGCGTTTGGCTAGTTTTTTTAAACTGCGGTCAAAATCCTTACTTGTCTGAATTTTGTAACTCATAAAGCAATTCTTCGGCAGGGCGGAAGTAATCCGACTCTCCCGTCTCTAAATACTTCTTCCATTCTTTCATGCCTCTGCATATTTCTGCCGTTACGTCTCGTTTCGGCTGCTCTTCTTCGTCCTCTATGGGTGTTAGCCGGAAACTGCCACGCCGGGAACGCAACACGACGTCATGTCCCTCTAAGGCCATGCTAAGATACTTGCCTTGATTGGCACGGAAATCACGAGTACTTACTATGGTCATAATTCTGCTGTTTATTATATTCTTCCGCAAAGATACAACATTTTTATGAAATAACAATCAATATTATTCTTTTTAAACGTTCAAACGTACGAAAACTATGATAATCTTAATGGCTATATTGATGCTGGAGAATAGGTGCGGAAGGTGTATCAACCATCCAAAGTAGGCTGGGCGGCTTGGTGCGACGGCCGTCGAAGATATTTGCGACGGCCGTCAAAAATATGTGCGACGGCCGTCGCACGAAACGGGTTTGGCTGGTAGGGCAATAGATGAGGCTGGCTGGGGTGATAACAATGGCTGTCTTGCAACGCGCTGATTATGAGTGGGTTTCTGCGATTGCACGTCTTGCGAAATGGGGGCTGTTGCCTGAAAATGTCAGGTTGAGAGGACCTTACAAATGGTCGAATTAACATTCGTTTTGATTCATTTTGATTCGTTTCGATTTTCTTGTTTTTTTTCTTTCACGGCTGGGCATGCATTGGCCAAAACGAGTTTCGAGGTTGGAATGGCAAAAACAAGTGTCACACTTAACGGCTTGTGATGCAGCGAGTTACAGGTGACGGTGACGTTTGAAAAGTGTGATGATTCTACAATAATATCATAGTTGGCTGATGACTTGGACAAGTCAAGAATAATGGCGTAAAGTGAAAATAATTGACGTTTTATTGTGTTATGTTGTAAAAAGTTGCTATATTTGCAACAGATTGACCAAATGTTTTTGAAAAATGAGGAAAGAGAGATTGGTAAGAACATTGTTGGCACTACTGCTCTGTTGCGTATTTAGTATAGAGGCACAGGCCAGCAAAGGCAACGACCTGTTAGGACTGAAAGCCGAGATGCTGAAGTACATCTCATCGTCAGACCGTGAGAAATTCATGTCGGTTACACAGCAGTTGAAGGACAAGTCACAGCAGACCGGCGACGAGCGGATGTACTATACCGCATGGGGCAACCAGGCCATCTACGAGGCTACGCACCAATACTATACGCAGGCTCTGGCCGTGAGCAAAGAAATAGGAAACTATGCCCGCCAGTACAACAGTCGCTACGGTGAGTATATGGCTCTGCACACTGAGGCCGTTACCAAGTTGCAGATGCAGGATTATGACGAGGCCGAGGAAGCCTTTCTGCGAACCGTCGACTACTGGCACCGGCACTTCCCCAAGGAGAGTGCCGCCGAGGACATTCAGGAGTTGATGAAGATAGCCAACCACCGCCGCGACGCACAGGCCGGCATCAAGTATGCCCGCCAGATTCTGGCAGAGCCCAACGTGGCTCCCATCCACAAGGGCCGTGCCCTCTTCAGGCTGAGCCAGATGGCCTACAACAAGCATGACGTGTCGCTCTTCAACACCATCTATCAGCGCATGGACAGCTTGAAACATACGACGGGCATCGGCACCCGCGAGCCGGTGGTAGAGGTGAACTACCTGATACTGAACGGCCGTTACGACGAGGCGCTGAAACTCTGCGACCAGCTCAGTGGCACGGACCGCATGGAGCGTCTGGCACAGATTTACCACCTCAAGGGCGACAACGACAAGGCCTACGAGTACATGGTCAAGTTTAAGAAGATGAACGACTCCATCGTGCTGGTCTCCCACGGCAACGTCGTGGCCAGCTGCTATGTGCAGATGAACAACGAGCGCATGAAGCTGGAGCAGGAGTTGCTGAAGAATGACTACAACCGGCTGCGCAACAAGTACTATGCCGCCATTGCTGTCGCCGTGCTGGTGTTGCTGATATTGCTCATACTGCAGCGCCAGCACCGTGTCAAGAGCCTGAAGTCAGACAACGAGAAGCTGGACGAGGCGCGGCAGGTGGCCGAAGACGCGCTGGACGTGAAGAACGAGTTCATTGCTAACATCACGAAACAGCTGCGCGAGCCGCTGAACCCCATTACTGGTTTCTCCGACATCATGGGCAATGCCGACTACCAGTTGCAGCCTGAGGAGCGCGAGGCCATGAGCCGCCACATCAAGGACAGCTCGAAGGTGTTGCAGAAACTGATTGACGAGATGGCCGAGCTGAGTTTCTATGAGAGCAAGAACGCTCTGCCGCTAAATGGGCGCATCTATCCTAACATCCTGGGCAACCACATGGTAGACTCCTTACGTACCTATTGTAAGGAGGGCGTCAAGATGCGGTTTACGTCAGACGTGGCCGACGACAAATATATCATCAGCAACATGGACGGCATGGAACACCTGCTGAAACACCTGCTCGAAAACAGCATACAGTTTACCGACAGGGGCGCCATCACGCTGGACTGCCGCAATCTGGGCGACCGCGTGCGCTTCAGTGTGACCGACACCGGTTGTGGCGTGCCTGAGAGCAGGCAGCAGGAGATTTTCAACGTATTCTCTGAAGCTGATGACAATCCGCGACTCAATGGTATGGGGCTGAGCATCTGTCAAGCCATACTGCGACACTTGGGCGGCCGGCTAACGCTGGACACCAGCTATACGGAGGGAGCCCGCTTCAGTTTCGAACTGCCTATCGCCAAGGGGTAGGGGATTGGATGAAAACTGGTTAGTGGCATTATAGAAATAGCGCAGCGATTGTTAGTCGCTGCGCTATTGTTAGCTATGGGATTCAGGTTACTTGTTGACCTGGAACTTCGTGTCGCCGTCCTTGAAGAAGGCGTTGATCTGCTTGGCTGCTGCGATGCCGGCATTGATGTTGGCCTCGGCAGTCTGGGCACCCATCTTCTTGGGAGTAGAGAAGTAGCGACCCTCGAACTTCAGGAAGTCGTCGTTGGCATCGGGCATGATGTCGGTGACGAACTTCAGGTCCTCGCGCTCCTGCATCAGCTTGATGAGTTCAGGCTCGTTGATGACCTCCTTGCGGGCCGTGTTCACCAGGATGCCACCCTTCTTCAGCTTACCAACGAGAGCATAATTGATGCTCTGTTTGGTCTCAGGAGTAGCAGGGATGTGGAGTGATACAACGTCGCAGGTCTCGAACAGAGCGTCCTGATTAGCAACAGCGTGAACGCCAGCCTTCTCGATAACCTCTGCAGGGCAGAAAGCATCGTAAGCATAAACATCCATGCCAAAGCCCTTAGCAATGCGAGCAACATTACGGCCAACATTTCCGAAAGCCAAAATACCTAACTTCTTGCCTAACAGTTCGCTACCGCTCTTGCCGTTATAGAAACCGCGAACGGCCATCACCAGCAAACCGAATACCAATTCAGCTACGGCGTTGGAGTTCTGGCCGGGCGTGTTCTCGGCTACCACGTTGTGGGCGGTGGCTGCTGCCAGGTCGATGTTGTCGTAACCGGCACCGGCGCGCACCACAATCTTCAGCTGCTTGGCAGCGTCGAGCACTTCGGCATCGACCTTGTCTGAGCGGATGATCAGTGCGTCAGCATCCTTCACAGCGTCCAGCAGCTGAGCCTTCTCTGTATATTTCTCCAGCAGGGCAAGTTCATTGCCGGCTGCCTCTATTTCTGCTTTGATGCCATTGACAGCAGCTGCTGCAAACGGCTTCTCTGTTGCAACTAATACTTTCATAATTTTCAATGATCAACGGTCAATTATCAATTAGTGCTGAGCCTCGAACTCCTTCATGCAGGCAACGAGTGCCTGGCAGCCTTCGATGGTCTGTGCGTTGTAGCAAGAAGCGCGGAAACCACCAACAGAGCGGTGGCCCTTGACGCCGACCATACCCTTTGAGACGGCAAAGTCGAGGAAGTCCTTCTCCAGTTCCTTGTACTCGTCGGCCATGACGAAGCAGATATTCATGAGCGAGCGGTCCTCGGCAACGGCAGTGCCGCGGAACATCTTGTTGCGGTCAATCTCGCCGTAGACAATCTCGGCACGCTGCTGAGCCAGCTTGTCCATAGCCTCTACACCACCGTTCTTCTTAATCCAGCGGAGGGTCTCCAGTGCGCTGTAGATAGGCACTACTGGCGGGGTGTTGAACATAGAGCCCTTGTCAACGTGGGTGCGGTAGTCGAGCATGGTGGGAATCTCGCGGGGAGCACGACCCAGTGCGTCGTCCTTGACGATGACGATGGTGACACCGGCCATGGCCAGGTTCTTCTGTGCACCAGCATAGATGGCATCGTACTTCTTAACATCGATGGGACGGCTGAAAATGTCTGATGACATATCGGCAATCAGGCGGACGGGAACGTCCAGGTCCTTGCGAATCTCGGTACCGTAAATGGTGTTGTTAGTCGTGATGTGCAGATAGTCGGCATCAGCGGGAACAGTCCAGTCCTTGGGAATGAACGTATAGTTAGCGTCGGCAGAAGAAGCAACCTCTACCACTTCGCCAAACAGTTTGGCTTCCTTCATGGCCTTCTTAGCCCAGACACCGGTGTTCAGGTAAGCAGCCTTCTTGATGAGGAAGTTGTAGGGAATCATGCAGAACTCCAGAGAGGCGCCGCCACCGAGGAAGATGACTGAGTAGCCCTCAGGAATGTCGAGCAGTTCCTTGACCAGCGCTACTGCCTCGTCGACAACGGGCTGGAAGTCTTTGGCACGGTGGCTAATCTCCATCAGCGAGAGACCGGAACCGTTGAAGTCTAAACACTGTTGAGCGGTCTTCTCGATGACTTCGCGGGGAAGCATGGAGGGACCTGCGTTAAAGTTGTACTTCTTCATGTTAGTTTTCTTTTTTGTTATTTGTGATACGTTTTCTGTTGTTTTTCTCTTTTGCGGTGCGAAATTACACTTTTTATTTGAATTGGGCAAATATTTGAGCAGAAATTAAGCAAATAATATGTTTTTCCTTGCATTTTGTCAAGTCTGCGTTGCAATTACTTCACCTCTTCGATAATAGTCTTTATGCCTTTAATCTTCTCGCCACGAGTCTGGCGCAGCACTTGTTGCAATGTCTGGCGACGGATGGCAGCATAGGCATAGCGGTCTTTGACGTCGATGCGTCCGATGTCGTCGGAGGTCAGCCCGCCCGTCTTGCAGAGAAACCCTACGATGTCGCCCTTTGATATCTTGTCCTTCTTGCCTTTACCTATATAGATGGTTGTCATTCTGGGCGCTGTCGGACTGGTTTTTTGGGGGGTGTCTGTATATGTGGTTACGTTGCCTTTGACATAGTCCGGAATGTGCTCTTCGCTGTTGAGGATAAAGAACGAGCGACCTTTCGCGTCCCAGCGGGCCGTACGACCTACACGGTGAATATAGCCTTCCTCACTCTCCGGCAGGTGGTAGTGTACGATGTTCTCAATATCGGGAATGTCCAGCCCGCGAGATGCCAAGTCGGTGCTGACCAGTACGTTGGCCGAACCATTGCTGAAACGGTAGAGCTGGGCTTCGCGCTCTTTCTGGTCCAGTCCGCCGTGAAAACAGCTGGTGGTAAAGCCCTGTTCAACAAGATAGCTGTTGACGCGCTCCACACTGTCGCGGTAGTTCAGGAAGACGATGGTGCTCGTATCGCCAAAACCGAGCAGCAGTTGCTTGAGCGTCTCCAGTTTGTCTTTCTGTGGGCTGTGCACCTCATAGAGTGTAATGCGCTCTGCCGTCTGTTCGCCCTCGTCGGGTAGGAAGTTGATGAGCGTGCCCTTCCTTGACATGTTGACAAAACCGGGTATCTGCTCAGCGTTGGTGGCCGACAGCAGGATGCGACGCTCCAGACCGGGCAGGCTCTTGATGAGTTTCTGCATCTCGGCCTGGAATCCCATTTCCAAGCACTTGTCAAACTCGTCAATGACAAGGTAGCGGATGCCGTAGCGCAGGATGTTCTCCTTGTCCAGATGGTCGTTCAGCCGGCCTGGCGTGCCGAATACTATCTGCGGCTTGACGTCCTTCAGCACCCTGTGCTCGTCCATGGCAGCCCGTCCGCCATAGCAAGCGCAGGAACGTAGTCCGCAACCCATGCTTTTAAGTACGGTGTCAGACTGCAGGGCCAACTCTCGCCCCGGTGTAATGACCAGTGCCTGTACTTGTTCGCTGCTGTTGTCCAGCAGTTGTATGAGTGGCAGCAGGTAGGCCAGCGTCTTGCCGGTGCCGGTGGGTGACAGTAAAACAACATCACCGTCGGAGCCAAGGATGGCTTCGGCGGCGTGTTGCTGCATCTCGTTGAGTTCGGTGATGCGTAGCTTGTCCAGTATGTGCTGAATGTCCACGATTACTTCTTTTCGTCCTTCTTGGCTTCCGTCTTCAGCGTAGACTTGTAGCGCTTGTTCAGACCGTTGATGACATCGTTGGTGATGTCGAAGCGCTTGGCAGCGTAGAGAATGTTGTCGCCCTGCTTGGTGAGGATGAAGTCAAACTTCTTGTCCTTGTTGTAGTCGGCCAGAAAGTGCTGCAGCGAGTCGCGCAGACCGTCGTTATACTTCTGTGTCTCGTTGGCCAACTCGTTTTCCAGGCGAGCCTGCAACTCCTGCAGACTCTGCTGCTGGCGCTGGATGGCAGCCTGCTGGCTCTCGGCCTGTTCGCGGCTGGTGAAACTGTTGTTTTGCAGCTTCTGCTGGAAGTTGGCGGCAGCGGTCTGCAGCGTCTGCCCCTTCTGGTTCAGCGTGTTGCGGGCGTTGGTGCTCTTCTTCTGCAGAATGAGGGTGAACTCCTTGCAGAACTCATACTGCGTCATCAGCGAGTCAACCTCTACGTAGGCAATCTTGAGGCCGCCGTTGTTCTCAGCAGCGCCGGCAGCTGCCGGCTGTTCGTCCATCTTGGGGCTTGCATTGTTGCAAGAAGCCAGTGCTACTACTGCAGCAGCGGCCAGAAACATGTACTTTTTCATTTTTGCTTGTTTTTTTCTTATTATTGTTGTTGTTTTCGTTGTTTCGGTATTCCGTTATTCCGGCATTCCGTCGTTCCGTCATTCCGTCGTTCCGTCGTTCCGTCGTTCCGTCATTTCGTTATTCCGACTTCTCGGCAACGGCAAACGGCGAGCGGCGGCGCATCTCTCGGTCTTGGTCCATGACGCAGTGGATGCCGCGGTCGCGCATGGCCTTACTGTCGTGAATATGTTGTGAACTGAAGGTTCCATTCTTGCGCGAAAGCACTTTTACCAGCAAAAAAGCCATGCCGATAGCAATTATTAACGTGGTCAATAGCAGTATTTTCATCTAAAATGATTAATTTTGCGGGTGCAAAGATACAAATAAAAGATTAAACATAGAAAATTAAACATTAAAATAATCATTAAATATGAGTAAAAGTGAGTTAAAACCAGCAGTAGTCTTCGAGCAATTTGCGAAGATTAACCAAATTCCACGCCCTTCGAAGCGTGAAGAGAAGATGATAGCCTACCTGAAAGAGTGGGGTGAGAGCCGCGGACTGTCGACCCAGGTCGACGAGACGGGCAACGTCATCATCCGTAAACCGGCCACCAAAGGCATGGAGAACCGCAAGACGGTGATTCTGCAGAGCCACATGGACATGGTGTGTGACAAACTGGTGGACTATCAGATTGATTTCGACAACGACCCCATCAAGACCTATATCGACGGCGAGTGGCTGACGGCCGAGGGCACCACGCTGGGCGCCGACGACGGCATAGGCTGTGCGATGGAACTGGCCGTGCTGGACAGCAGCGACATTGAGCATGGTCCTATTGAGTGCGTCTTCACCCGCGACGAAGAGACCGGACTGACTGGTGCCGAGGGCATGAAGGCCGGCTTTATGACGGGCGACTATCTCATCAATCTGGACTCTGAGGACGAAGGCGAAATCTTTGTCAGCTGTGCTGGTGGTCGCAACACTACCGCCAAGTTCAGCTTCCAGCGCACTGAGGTTCCCGCAGGCTATTTCTTCCTGCGTGCTCAGGTAAAAGGACTTGTAGGCGGTCACTCCGGCGACGACATCAACAAGCAGCGCGCCAACGCCATCAAACTGCTGGGCCGCTTCCTGTTCCAGACCATCAACCGCTACGAGGGCGTCCGTCTGGCTCAGTTCAACAGTGGCAAGATGCACAACGCCATTCCTCGCGACGGCATGTTCGTCATTGCTGTACCCAACGAGATTAAGGAGAATGTCAAGGCCGACTGGAATGTCTTTGCCGCACAGGTAGAGGAAGAGTTTTGCGTAACAGACACACAGATGGTATGGGCTATGGAGTCGGCCGATGCCGAACCCGTCATCGAGAGCGGTGTGGCCCGCAACTTCATCTATGCACTGCAGGCTGTAGACAATGGCATCTATGCTATCTGTCAGGACCCTGAACTGAACGGCATGGTGGAGACCTCCAGCAATATAGCCAGCATAGAGACCAAGGCCGCTGAAATCGTGGTTGTTTCGTCGCAGCGCTCAAACGTCATGTCAAATCTCGACAATATGTGTGCCACCATAGAGGCCTGCTTTGTGCTGGCCGGCGCTGAGGTGAACCACTCTGACGGCTATCCCGCCTGGAAGATGCGCTCGCACAGCGACCTGCAGCGCATCGTCAAGGAGTCGTATGTCAAGCTCTTTGGCAAGGAACCCAATGTACGTGGCATCCACGCTGGTCTGGAGTGCGGCCTCTTCTCTGAGCGCTATCCTAATCTCGATATGGTATCGTTCGGTCCTACGCTGCGCTTTGTGCATACTCCTGAGGAGCGCCTGCTCATTCCTACGGTGCAGATGGTGTGGGACCACTTGCTTGACGTACTGAAGAACATTCCCCAGAAATGAAGAATGCACGCCACACTTCGACCTTTAGGTTGAAGAGCCTTATATATGTAATAGGTGTCATGCTGTTGCTGACTGCTTGTGGTCAGCAACAGCGTGCCAAGTCTGTTGTTAAGGACTTTATGGAGACCTACCAGCAGGGCGATGTCGACTATTTGGAGTTCTCGGACGTAGACTCCACCAAGATGCTGAGCGACTCCCTCATCAATGCCTTGCAACAGCAGGCAGGCAAGAAGGTGAGTTTCCAGAAACGTAACAGTACGACACTGCTATTGATTCGTGCCAAGTATCTGTTGGACGATGATACCTGCAGCACGACGTTCTACCTCGACCCCTCAACCATGGGTGTGGTAGCCTGCAAGCAGAACTGAATAATACGGAGCATGGGCTGTGCTCCGTATTTTTTTTTCTGATTTTTTTTGCTATCGCTGCAATGTTTTGCAATATCCTGTCGTATATATAGACAGAAGAACATAAATAGATGACTACAGAAACCGACATAAACCTCCTGCAAAGCACAACAGCAGGCACTCGATCGCTATGGCCGCGATGTATTTGCCCAAGTGGTAAGACTCATCCCCGTCGTCGAGAATGCTGAGGAGGTCTATCAGGATGTGTTCGTCAAGGTCTTTAGGAACATTGGACAGTATGACGCAGAGAAGTCATCGCTGAGAACATGGATATCGCGCATCGCCTACAACGAGTCTATCACGTTTCTGCGCCACAAACGCCTGCCGATGATCTACTACGAAGACCGTGATGGCGAGGCTGAAAGACTGTCGGACGCAGAGGTAGAGGCCACCTTCGGACAACCCAATCCGGAAACGGTACAACTCATCAGGGCCGCCCTGCAACACCTGCCACCCGACGAGAGAGCTATAGTGACCATGTTCTACTATGAAGAGATGAGTCTGAAAGACATTGCTTACGTGACAGAGTCCATACCTACAACGGTGGCCTCGAAGCTAAGCAGAACGAGAAAGAAACTATATAAAATCATCAAA
>CACWFV010000051.1 GCA_902760315.1 uncultured Bacteroidales bacterium
GCCTTTGTCACACCCTGGCGCGTTCCACGTCCGTGCTTCAACGAGGTCATCGGCATCATGGTCAAAGTGTGTGGCAGATACTCCATTCCCGTCTTCAACTCCGCCGAGAAGTCGGGCATCTATGTTTGGGATGCCCAGTTCCGCAAACTGTTCTTCCAAGGACCCAACGACACGGCTCACTTAAATGCGAAGGGCCATCGTCTGTTCATGCGCAAGGGCGAGAGCTTCCTACTCGGTCTGTAAACAGCAGGGAATAACAAGTTTTTCATCATAAGCCATTTTTCATCATGCAACAACTACGTGTCACCCTCTTCTTACTTCTGTTTCCGCTGCTGCTCTCTGCGGCCAATAACAAAGAATATCTCTGGCCTCGGGGCAAGATGCCCGATGCACAGTCCCAACAGATTGCAGCCACCCGCGAGATGGTTCAGGCCAAGGAGTTCAAGGCTGACAAGCATCGATTGCCCTATCTGGAATGGTTTGACGCCCCTGCCAAGGACAAGCGGGTGGGTGCCTGCATGATTCTCATCAGTGGCGGCGGGTACTATAATCTCTCCGATGCACGATACATCAAGCAATGGCGTGAGAAGTTGACCGACGAGGGCGTGCAATGTGTTAGCCTCGTCTATCGCACTCCTCGCTCAGAGGGCATACCTTATTATACTGCTGCCTGGGAGGACGGACAACGTGCTGTGAGACTGGTGCGCAGCGAGGCAAAGAAACGAGGTTACGACCCAGAGAGGATAGGCATTATCTCCATGTCAGCAGGCTCGCACATGGGATTGCTGTTGGCAACGAGTTCTCTGACACCTGCTTATCGTCCTGTCGACAAGCTCGACACCGTGTCGTGCCACATCAACTGGGCCATTCTCAATGCGCCAGCCTATGTCACCAGCGACGGAGCACGTGGCACCAAGGCCTCACGACAGGGATATGGCACTGACGTTCGGTTGGACAGCATCTTCAGGTTTGATGCCAAGACGTGTCCCATGAGTCTGCATCAGGGTGGCCTCGACCCCTATACGCCCAACGGCTCCACGCTCATCTACCGCCAGCTGCGCAGGATGCGCATCCCGGCAGAGCTCCATCTCTACCCAGACTTTGGACACCGTGCCCTGGGCCTCGACCGTGCCATCGAGTTCATGCGGCAGATGGGATTTCTCGGCAAGCTGGATAAGGAAGTGCCACTCATGGAGCGCTATGCACACGACACCCACGGGGACTACAAAAAGGAGATGCTGTGGCCGAAGGGCAAGATGCCCGATGCTCAGGCCAACCAGTGCGAGCCCTACATAGAATGTTTTTTCCCCAAGACACGTAAGACCAATGCCATACAAATCATCTACTCGGGAGGGGCCTACAACGGCAACAGCCCCGACGGCTTCGAGGTAGAGCCAGCGCGGCGATACCTCAACGAGAAAGGCATGACCGTGGTCACGATGAAATACCGCACACCGCGCCCTCCCAAGGGAAGCGGACTCGACAAGCACACCACTGCCTGGGAAGACCTGCAGCGGGCTATCCGCATGGTGCGCAATGAGGCTGCCAGCTATGGTATTGACCCACAGCGCATCGGCATCATGGGCTCATCGGCCGGCGGGCATCTCACGCTTCTCGGCGTGACCTCTTCGCTCCACCAGAGCTATCTGCCGATAGACAGCATTGACAATCTGCCCTGCAATGTGCAGTGGGGTGTGGCCATCTATCCGGCTTATGTTCTCTCTGACGGCGTCAACGGGGGCAACAAGGAAGGTGGCAACAAGGACCGGGACATCATCAACCCCGAGTTCTCCTTCGACCTCAAGACGGCTCCGACGCTCTTCGTGCATGGCGATGCCGACGGTTATGCCGCGATGGGCTCGGTGAAGTGCTGGGAGAAGATGCGTGCCATGGGCGTACAGAGTGAGCTGCACACGCTCGCCCTCCGTAAGCACTGCTTCCAACGGGAGGCCTCGGCGGGAACAGGCAGCTACACCTATCTGGACCGCATTTGGGAATTTCTGACAAGAAAGAAGTTCAACAAATAATCTCTATCAAAGTTGGTGGTGGGGCAGTCGACGCTGTTGTGGCCGTCGGCGGGAATCATCAATCACCTTGCTGGCATTCAGCATCGGACCGCATCTCTTTGTCGGCCACGATGGGACATTGAGGATTAATTCACAAAAAGAGCAGCGGACACTCCCATGGCAGGGGTGTCCGCTGATTTTGTTTTAACCTGACTTGCAGCCTCTGCGTGGTCTGTAAGTGGTCTGAAGAAAAAATGATAATTTGAGAGAGGTTAACAAGCGCAGCAGAAGGCTTCAACCAAAGCATAACTTATCCGACAAAAGTACTCCCGCCAAAGTTTGCATTCTAGAGAATGAAGAAGGCAGAAAACAGGCGTTTGATCGTCGGAAAAGGACTTTGAGGGTGAGAAAACGCCTGTTTCAGAGATGACAAGGTCAAAGTGCCTTTCTCTCACAAAATTCTCTAGAGAATTTTGTGAGAGAAAGGCACTTTTGCATTTAACTTCAATTGATTTCTTTATCGCAGAAAGAAGAAATCGATGTAACACATTAATTATAAAGAACTTATAAAAAGGGCCTCAAAATTCGCAAAAATCAGAGAAAAGTGACCTCTCGTGCAGAAAATCGCCAAAAAAAAGGCCGTTTTTTGTCAGTTTTCTAAACATTCATTGGACTGTATACAAAACGTCGCCCAACACCTTACTGCCCGAAAGTCTGTCTGACAGGAAAGAGATAGAACCGGCGGTTTGCCTTGTTGTCCACCATCCACTGGTCGAGCACGATATGCGGATCAAGGGCGTGGATGGTCAGCGTATGGCGACCCGCCTTCAAACCTTTCAGCGGCAGTTCACGGACAGCCTGACCACGCAGCACATTGCGTTTCCAACGCTCGGAGCGAAATGGCTCTTTGAGCGAGAACATCGTGGGCTGTCCTCCGTCGATGCTTACCGAGAATCGCAGGTCGTCCTTGCCGTTGGGCTGTGTGGGGATGAGTGCCACACACAACACACGGTCGCCATCATGACCAGCTGAGAAAGCATACGTCACGTCGCCACCCTGGGGCAGAACCACCGCACGCATACTGTGGCCCAACATGTCAATCACCTGTGTGCCCGGGGAAGCCTGCTGCCAGTCAGCAGCATCGCGGGCCACCACGCCTAAGGTGTCGCTCCAGTCAGTGAGTTTTCTGTCAGTGGACTTTGCTCCCCGTCTCAACCATTCCTGAACTTGCGCGTCGGTGAGCAGCGTGGGGAGCACGGGCGCACCGAAGACCGGAAGATCACGCGGATGCATATCCATCGAGCCACGCCACTTGCCGCCAGCCATCTTCTCATTATAGTATGCAGTCAGTGTTCTCACCTCTTGATAGGCTTGCTGACTCTCGGCACAGGCATGGTAGATCTCTGACTGGCGGGCGAACCTATCCTTTGGTGTCGAGCCGTTGGCCAGCTTCCGGGCTTTTTGTGCCCAGAGCATCTTACGGGCATGAGCCTCAGCAGCACACACAGGATACTCGATGGCCGCAAAGTAAGCATCCTGCAATTCGGGACGGACAGCAGCCTTGGCTTTCCTTACCTGTCCGGCCACAGCGGCGAAGCGGCTAAGGTAGTCGTCAAGCTCATCGCCGAACTCGGTTTGTGAGAACTCGGTGTTGCGCACCTGACTCAGTCCGCGGTCGTAGAGGGCTTTCGACACCTCGGTCTGGCTCCATCCCATGAACTCGGGATGACGCTCGCCGCAGAGTCGGAAGAACTCATGCATGGCGGGGAAGAGCTGTTTGCCCACCTCGGTGCCGAACTGACGGCAAAGCCACTGGCGGTAGTGGTCGTTGATCGTCGTGCCACTCACGCAGTTGATGTCCCAGGCCATGTCGAGGAAGAGCTCGAGGTCATAGCCCGCAACCTTCGGATCGTGGACGTTGACAATCCACATCTTCCGCACGTTGTGGTCGTAGGCCGTGCGCATCTCGTTGTAGACGAGGCCCGGCTGCATGGTGGTCAGCCATAGATAGTCGTGGGGGCGGCCCCAGTAGCTGAGATGATAGTAAACGCCACCGCCACCCGTGCGCGGCTGCTCCGTGCTGTCGGGCAGCCGCGTGAGGTAGCCGTAGTTGTCGTCGCACCACATCAGCGTGACGTAGTCGGGCACCTTGAGCCCCATGTTGTAGATGTCGAGTACTTCTTTATAAGGTATGAACACCTGCGTTTGCTGTTTCGGATCACCAAGGTATTTCCCGATGAGCTTTTGCTGGTCGTCGATGACATGTTGCAGGGCGTCGAACTTCTCCTTCATGGTCTTGACGCCCTCCATCGAGCCGTCGTGAATGCCTCGCATGCCGATGGTCAGCAGATTGCCGCCCTTGGAGTCTTTTACTTCTTTCAACCGCTCAGTCCAATAGTCTTGCACAGCCTGCCGGTTGGTGATATAGTTAAACGCCCCTCGCACTTTCTCATTCCACTCCCCCACATTGTTGCGCAGCAAGGGTTCGCAGTGCGACGAGCCGATAGCGATGCCGCAGCTGTCGGCCATGGCCTTAGCTCCCGGCGTCTGGAAGAAAGCGACCGTACCAGGATGCATGGCGGGCCAGATTGTATTGGCACGAAGACGGAGCAACAGTTGGAACACCTTTTTATAGGTATTCTTCCCGATGACACCAAACGGAGTCTTGTCGAAATGGCCGTAGCTCCAAGGGCGTAGCGACCAGTCCTCGTCGTTGAGAAAGATGCCGCGGTACTCGACCGATGCGCCCTGCGTCGTCGTGAACTGATCGTCGAGCGTCAGCCGTGAACGATGCTCGGGCACGACATCTCCCCACCATACCCAAGGACTCACGCCTGCCTGACGCGACAACTCCAACAGTCCATAAGCAGTGCCACGCCCGTTGGTCCCCACAACAACAATCTGCCCTTGGTGGACACGGATATGGAAGCCGTCGGTCAGCGTCTGCAATTTTTCTACCGGCACGCCCATATCCCGCAATTCACGCTGTTGGCGACGGGAGAGGCGGTCCAACTGCCAGAGGCGTATCGTGGCCTGCTGAGCCAGGTCGGTCTGCTTTGGTGCGATGCCCGTCACCTGCGCTATGTCGCCCTTGAACATGTGGGAAGCAACATCTACAACGGGATCAACACCGCGAGGCACTGAAAGGCTGACCGCATGGATGCCGTCGAACCAGGTGACGGGCTTCGCCGAGACTCCTTTCGGTGTCATCAGCAAAAGGAAAGCAAGGGCCAGTGGAGAGGAGGGAAGTCGAAGATTCATAAGCTATACTTTGTTAGGCTGTCAGATTATTCTTTTATCTTGCGCACATGGCTTTTCAGTGCGGGCACCGCATCACCCAGTGCTTTGGCGAGTGCTGCTGCCACTACATGCGCACCATATATATTATAATGTGTGTTGTCCTTTCGGCCTTTCTTTGCCCAGCTGTATTTACTGGGCTCCACCCACATGTGCAGCCGGATCGAGCCATCAGGCCCGAGCCGCTGCTCGATGTCGTGGGTAATAGCGTTGGCATCGACATAGACGGCACCATACTCTCGGGCAACCTTTTCGGCCACCAAGCGATAGGCTCCGTGTGTGTCGACAAGGGTGTCGCCCTGGAAGTTGCGGCGCACCACAGGACTCATCAGCACAGGAGTGGCTCCCTTGGCCTTCGTCTCGATGACGTACTGCGCGAGATGAGCGTCGAAGGTCGTGCCCACATCGGTATGCCGGTCGGGTGCCGGCTTCTCGTCGTTGTGCCCGAACTGAATGATCACGTAATCACCGGGCTTCACCTTGTCGATGACTTTCTGCCAGCGTCCCTCAGCATAGAAGCTGCGTGAAGAGCGGCCGTTGACAGCATGGTCCTCAACGCGCACGCCGTCGTCGAGATATTCATGCAGGCACATGCCCCAGCCACGCTCTATACGGCCCTCGGTGGTGTCTTTGTTCGCTGCCGTGGAGTCGCCGATAATGTAGATCACCGGTGTGGCAGAGTCGAAAGCTCCGAGTAGCAATGTCAATAATAATAAGAAGGGTACAGCTTTTGCGGCTGTCTGTGGTCGGAACCACTGCTTAGGTTTGTGACTGTTCATTTGCTTTTACTATTAAATATTTCTGTTGTAAACTTACGAAGAATTATTGAAAAACTTAAGAAATCAGAAAGTTTTTTTGAAGTTGATGAAAAAAAAGAAGTTGGGTTAAGAAAGGCCATAGGCGTCAATACAGATTAGACGTTCTATGGTCTTTTTCATTTTCGAAAGGCTCCGGTTTCTTTCATTTATAAAATAGTCTGGCGACCTTGATGTAATAGTCGTGGGAGCCATAGCGTATCTTTCGCTTGTCCGTCCAGTTAGCCTTCTCGCCAGCCACCTTTACCGTCAGCCGGTAGTTGCCGTATGGAAGCGCTGGAGTGACGCATAATATGCCTTTGGCGGGCACCTTGCTGTAACCGTCTATGTATGACGCAAAGACTTCCTTACCTCTGTCGTCGACTACAGTCACCCAGGCATAGCCGCAGTCGGGACCAGTCTCTCCGGTGACGGCAGCCTGTGTGCCTTTAAATTTCAATGTCATGGCATCCCCCTTATGTTTTGAAATGAATGCCATTTCCTTTTGGGCGGCAGACTTGAACAAATCCACGGGCTTCGTTTTCTTTGTATTCCACACTTGCCAGTATTCCGGGATTGAGATGCTGTCACCGTGGACCTTCATCGGCAGCCATACGTAAGTGGCCGCGGAAGCCTGATGTGGATAGGACCAGCGGTCGCCCATGTACATCGGAGTGCCGTCAGGAAGTGTCAGGACAAAAGTTGTCTGCGAGTTCCAAGTCAGAGAGCCCTTAGGACAGAAAGTTCCGTGGCGTTTCCACGGTCCGGCGATGTTGGTGGCAGTGAAATAATAGTTGTCGTTGCGCTCCCAACTCGTGAGATGGGATGTCAACAGAAAGTAGACGCCGTTTTTCTTGAACATAGCCGGCGACTCACCCATGCCTCTCACATCAGCAATCATGGTGTCCACGCTGAGATAGTCGTCACTGAGGCGGTAAATGGGCCCATGATGACAGAGCAGATAACCTCGGCCGTCATCATCCTGGAAGACGCCGATGTCCCATTTTCTTATAGGTTTGCCTTTATACAGTAATGTCCCTAACAACCTGTAATTTCCGTTTACCGTTGACGAGACGGCTATAGCGGTATGCGGGTCGTTGTAATTGGTAGAATCGGCATGAGCCAGCATAATGTATTGGCCTGTCTTTGGACAGCGCATTACTTTCGGCCGTTCTCCCACACGATTAGGTCCTAATATCCCGTTCTTCTGAACAGGCAGGACGACCCGTTCAAAATGCCAGTGCTGCAGGTCCTCAGAAGAATAGCAACCGAAACCCGGGAAACAGTTGGTCGTGTCACTCTTGTATTCTCCGAAGAGCCAATATTTCCCATTGTCCCGGATAATCCCGGCCCCATGTGCATTCACTGGATTGCCGTTTTGGTCGTACCACGGCACGCCGTTGATGATAGTCTGTGCATTCAGTGAAATTGTAAGGAAGAGAATGAGGGGTATTATTAATAATTTCATAGTTTTACGTATTTGAAGTGCGACACTACTGTCATCCCGTTTCCATAACAGTATATTCCGGGCAGAAGACTCATGAACCCGCCGAGAATGTTGTGTTGGTAGCCGGACATTTCCTGCCCCCAACGCTGCATTTCCCAGTTTTTCCCATCACGGCTTAAATATCCTGTCAGGACATCATCGGCAAATCTGAGCTTTATCCACACCACATTTCCCATACCATGGCTGCCCTTTCCGCGATTTTCGCCACGTCTCCAGCAGTTCTTGAGTGTTTGGTTGCATCCGAATCCAGCGAAATACTTTTCGTTATAATAGCATATAAGTCCCGATTCAACATTACCGTTGTTTTCAAATCTTGCGCTTATCTCGTAATCGCGGTCAGGTGCTGTAAAGAGAAGCAACGAGGAAGATGAAGGGCTGCTGCCAGCACCCAGCACGGTCAGCCTTTCCCCCATTACGGAGAAACTACCTGGTTGGAAATTCTGCGTGCCTTTCCATTCTTTACCTATTCTAAAAAGCGGGAGCTTCTGGGCAATAGCTGAATTCTGACGGGTTTCTTTAAAGGGCAGCGCCAAAGGCTTATCCGCGTCTTTTCCCGTCCGTGCTTTCAGCCATAGGTCAGAGGTCATTTCCACAGGTTCCATCAGAGTCTGTCTTCCCTGGTTGAGCCGTTCTTTGTCGTAGGCATGGTAAATGGCGTACAAGCGCCCGTCAGGTGTGTCAATGAGAGACGCATGTCCTTTTGACCACCAGGTCTCGCCGCTGCTGTAAGTGTGGATGAGCGGATTGAGCGGACTGTTCTCCCACGGCCCGTCAATGCTTTTGGAGCGAGCCACTACAGCCATGTGGGTTGTTGCCGGGCCAGCAGTGCCTCCTTCGGCATTGAGCCAATAGTAATAGTCGCCTATCTTCTTTATCTTTGGACCTTCAAGTGCAAATCCTTCAACTACCCAGGATGCAGGTATTTCCCACCCGGAATATACTTTCTCGAGTTTGCCTACTGTTCGCAGCCCGTCAGCAGAGAGCTCAATCCGATGACCGCCGCTGAGGAAGAGCCAGCGTTTGTGAGAAGTCTCATCGTAGGCATGGCACGGATCTATCCATCCACCGACATTCAGGTCAATGGGGCCGCTCCAGGGTCCGGCGGGATTGTCAGCCGTAACGACATAGTTGCGGAAGTTGTCGTGACCGTCAGAAGTGGTGAAGTAGATATAGTATTTGCCATTGTATTTGCACAGGTCCGGAGCCCAGACGGAGCCCAGAGGCTTGTCCAGCGCACTGCCTACAGGCTCCCAATTGACAAGGTCACGGGAATGGTAGACTGTCAGTCCCGGCAGATACTCGAATGAAGAATGCGTCATGTAGTAGTCTTTGCCGTCCCTTACTAGGGTCGGATCCGGGTGGTCGCCACCAAGTATGGGATTGACGTAAGTCTGGGCCATTACGCTCAGACTTACGACAAAGGATAGTATGAAGAAGATTCTCCTGGACATAGACTAATATCCGGTGTTCTGCTTGAAGTTGCCGCCAGTGGTCTGATCCATCACAGCCTGCGGGATAGGACGCACAAGGATGTGACTGTCCATCTTGTTGACCTTGGCCGCCAGATTGTTGTACTTTAACGTGCGCTCTATAAGCTTGCCCGTACGTTTCAAATCCATCCATCTGTTATATTCACCAGCCATCTCACGTGCACGCTCGTCGAGAATGAAGTCTATGTTGACATCTGACGGTTGTATGGTCATGTCATCGGCATGTCCGGGCAGTGCCGCGCGCCGGCGGACGGCGTTGATTCGCTCGGCTGCCTTGACGTTGTCGCCAGCTTTGTAGTAGGCTTCGGCGGCGAGCAGGTAGGTGTCGGCAAGGCGGAAAAGGAAGATGTCACGAGAACTTTTCTTCTGGCGGCTGTCGCCGGTATAGTCGTCTTTAGGATCACCGAACTTTGTGATCATGGGGCACATACCTGAACCGCCAATGTGCTCTATGTCCTGTTTCCAACGGTCAGGGGTGATGATGATTGCATTTGGATTCTCCTGCATCAAGGCCAGCGAGTCAGCCTTTGTGAAACTCTGGTCATATTTTGGGAAATAGACTCTAAGGTCACCTTCTTTCAAACCAATGCTCTCGTCAGGCATTGTAGCATAATACTCACTTGTGAAGTTGACATCATAACGGCTATCAACTGAAGTGTTGAAAAGGGAATATAAGAACTGTGTCGGCATGAACTGATTATCGTGGTATCCATATCTTGAACTGTATCTTTCAAATCCTGTTGGTACCTTTTTGTCGAGAAGGAATCCGTAAAGATAGCGCTGATTGTTGCCTCCATGTTGGCCGCCAAACGATTTGGTGTCGTACTGGACGGAGAAGATAACTTCGTTGTTAGTCTGATTGTCCGGGTCATAGACATCGGCATAGGTCGGCTGGAGCTGATATTGTCCGCTGTTGATGACTTCGTCAAAGAGTGTTGCCGCTTGGTTGAAGTCAGAAGGCTGTCCGTATGTCTTGTAACCCCTTGTCAGGTAGACCAGGCCAAGAAGATGCTTGGCGGCACCCTGTGTAGCCCTGCCGAAATTTTCCTGGGAAGCAGGCAGCATCTTTATGGCATCATTCAGTTCGCTGATTATGAAGTCGTAGACCTCTTTCTCAGGCGTGCGTGAGAAGTCTGTCTGCGGCTTGTTGATTTCCTCGGTTACCAAGGCCACATCGCCAAACTGCTCCGTAAGGAGGTAATAGTAGTAAGCTCTCAGGAATCGGGCCTCAGCCAGCCTCTGGCTGACAGTGCTCTCGGATAAACCGGAAACACTCCCCGCCTTGTTGATAGCGGTATTGCACACCTGAATGCCATAGTACACATTCTGGTAGAAATTGCCTACAAAGCTGTTTTGCGCGTCGAGGGTACCATATTCGTTGAGCTCGCTGCTGTAGACATCACGGTTCTCATAACTTCCTCCGACATCGTAGCTCTCACCCCGGGTGTATATGTCCACGCCGAGGTTGAAAAGCCAGGGCTCGTTAGCCCAAATCGATCGTAATGAGGCGTAGGCGCCATTGACAAGGCTCTCAAAGCCCTCGCTCTTTTGGAAATATTCATCGGCATTGACGTTGCTCAGGTTCTCCTCGTCAAGATAGCCGTTGCAGGACGAAAGCCCTACTGCCATAAAGGCTGCTGTGATAAAGATTCTATATTTTTTCATATTTTCTTTTCTTTTTGTTCGGGTGAGACCAGGCCCACCTTTGCTTTACGTTGTTAGAAATCTACTTTGGCCCCCACGAGATAGGTGGTATATCCCGTTACCGTGCCCCATGTGTTCTGTGCGGCCCACTCGGGATCAAAGCCTTTGTAGTTGGTGAACGTAAACGGATTGTTGGTTGTGAAGTACAGTCGGGCGCTGTGCACCTTGATTTTCTCCAGCCATGCCTTAGGAATATTCCATCCCACGGTTATGGCTCCTACACGTACAAACGAAGTGCTGACATATCTCATGCAGTCAAAGTATTTGCCCTTATTGCCCGGCTGTGGATAATCGTTTGACGGATTTGTCGGTGTCCAGTAGTTGACATTCACCTGCTTGTAATTGCCTTCGTAGGTCATGAACGACTGCATGAAGTAGTCCTTGATCTGCGCGCCCTGCTGGGTGTAGATGTATAGAGAAAGGTCGAAATCCTTGTAACGCCAAGTATTCGTGATACTTCCAATCCATTTTGGCGAGCGTTGTCCGAGTATCTGCTTGTCTTTTGCGTTTATTACGCCATTGTTGTCGACATCTTCCACGCGCACCTGTCCAGGGGTCTGCCTGTACTTTGCAGCCTCGTCAGCCTCGTCGGTCTGCCAGATGCCGATGAATTTATAGTCGTAGTTGACATCGAGCGGGTGACCAATGAACCAGGCGTTGGCCACGTCGTCCTGCTTGCCGTTGTAGAGTTCCTGAATCTTATTGTTGTTCTTCGTGAAGGTGATGTTGGTCTCCCAGCCAAAGTCCTTTCCTTGGAAGTTGACCGTGTTGAGGCTCACCTCAATACCCCTGTTACGAACCTTTCCAATGTTGTCCCAGATAGAAGTCCAGCCGGTAGTGCTTGGAATCTGGCGTCTCATGATGAGATCCTTTGCGTCACGCTGGTATATGTCCACTGCGCCATTGATGCGGTTGTTGAAGAATCCGAAGTCGAGACCGAGGTTTATCTCGTAGGTTTTCTCCCAAGTAAGATTCTTGTTGGCAAGACCGTTCTTGTAATATGCGGAGACAACATTGCCACCAAAGTCATAGTTCTGAGCTGATACTCCCGACTGTGTGCCATAAATAGAGACGGCATCGTTGCCGGTCACACCATAGCTGAGACGAAGCTTCAGGTTGCTGACAACCGGCGCAGCTTTCATGAAGTCTTCCTCAGTGATGCGCCATGCCAGAGCGGCAGATGGGAAGAATGACCACTTGTTGCCCTTGGCAAGACGCGAGGAACCGTCGTAACGTCCGGAGACAGTGAGCAGATAACGGTCATTGTAGCCATACTGCACACGTGCCAGGAAAGAAGAAAGGGTGCGCTTCTGAAATCCTGTGCTTGAGGCAGTCTGGTTGGCAAGACCGGCTGCTCCCATATTGTACCAAAGACTGTTGAAAGGGAATTTTTTGGCTTTCTGTTCAGAGTTCTCCCACTGCTCCATCTGTATGCTCTGTACGAAGCTGACGTTGAGGTGATGCTTGTCGAGGAGCTTGTCATAGGTCACCTGATTGTCCCAGACGTATGACCAATAAGTCTGTTGCGCATACTCGGCATTTGTTCCGGCATTTGTTCCGGTAGATCCCTTGGCATTCTTGCCTATATAAACACCATCTCTGGTATAAAGGTATTGGGGCGAGAACGACGTCTTGAGGGTCAATGCCTCAATGGGCTTCCACTGCAAATAGACATTGCCGAAAACACGATAACGCTTGTTCTGACGGTGCTCGCCATCGTCAGTACTCTCAAGAAGGGGATTGGTGCATGAGTCCTGGCGGTAGGGATGGTACACCAAGTTGCCATCGCTGTCATACGGGCTTGTCATTGGTGGCAGACGGTAGGCAGAGCGCAGAGTCTCGTAAGAGCCCAGGTTCTGTTTGCTATAAGTGAAATAAAGGCTTCCACCCATCTCCCAATATTTATAGAACTTCCGGTTGACATTCAGATGCAGGTTGTAGCGGTTGTAGTCCTGATCCTTGACGGTGCCTTCCTCATGAAGTTGTCCTATACCCACTGCAAAGGTGCCGTTCTGGTCGCCTCCTGAGGCTGTGATGGTATTGCTGTATTGCTGACCAGTGCGGAGCACGAGGTCTATCCAGTCAGTGTATTCGTGATGGTCTATTCTTTCCCATTCATCAGTAGTAAAGAACTCAGCATTGGAGCGGTCGGTGCTTCTGCCTTGAGCCTCAAAGAGCGCGGTGCGAAATTTCACATACTCGTCACCATTCATCATGTCAGGGAGGTTGGTAGCCTTGCGTGCGCCATAATAGCCATCGTAGCTGATAGAGAACCTTCCTTCCTTGCCATGCTTGGTGGTAACGATGATGACACCGTTGGCGCCACGGGAACCATAGATTGCTGTGGCAGAGGCGTCCTTCAGTACGTCTATCTTCTCAATGTCGTCGGGGTTGAGGTCGTTGGCATTTGAGGAAGTCGGGATGCCGTCAATGACCCACAATGGCTCATTGCTGTTGTTGATAGAGCTCTTGCCACGGATGACAATATTATAACTGCCACCAGGACGTGCGGCGTTACGGGTGATGTTCACACCGGAGATACGGCCTTGCATGGCGTCAATGGCATTGGTCTGAGAGGCTGAGGTGAGACTTGCGGCATCAAGAGATGACACTGAGCCGGTGAGGTCGCTGCGCTTTACAGAGCCATAACCCACCACGACGACTTCGTCCACAAGATTGTTGTCTTCTTGCAGGGTGATGGTGATGCTTTGACCAGGAATGACTTCTACTTTCTGTGTGACATACCCAACGTATGAGATTTCAAGAGAACTCTTGGCGGACAGGTTGAGCGAGAACTTTCCGTCCAGGTCGGTGATGGCTCCGGTGCTGGCCCCTAATTGCTTGACGGTGGCGCCAATTACGGGCTCGCCTTTACTGTCGACTACAACGCCGGTGACCTTCTGACTCTGCTGACTGATGCCGTTTGCTCCCTCCCTACCGTATGAGGAGGCGGGTACTGTCATTGTGAGTCCGGCAATGAGCAGGCTGGCAACAAGATGTAATTTGTTTTTTTTCATTTTGGAGTTATTATAGGTTTTTATTGGTTTGTCTTAAACTGCCAGGCGCGTGGCTTAATCTTGGGCAAAGATATTAAAAGAATATAGGTTGTATGGCTTTTTATCTTTCACCTTTCGACGGAAATCAGCCAAAGATATCTTGAGAGACGGTTTTCTGTCACATGAACAACGAAAATATGTCAAAAAGGGATTTTAGAATAGATAATTCGACAATTCTTGTTATATTTGTAGTAAAAATAGGAACTATGAAAAAGTGGTTGATACTGTTTGTATTTGCATGGCTTTCAGTAAGCGGCATGCCAACACCGATGGCATTTCAGAATATAGGTCTGCGGCAAGGCTTGTCCAACGGCTTCGTTCTCGATATGGTCATGGATGGTCAAGGTTTCCTTTGGGTTGCAACCGAGGCTGGACTCAACCGAATAGCAGGACAAAAGTGCACGATGTTTACCACGGCCAACTCCCATATTTCGAACAATGAGTGTGCCGGACTCTACTATGACAAAGGTTCCAATAGCTTGTGGATACATTATAAGGAAGGCGGGCTCGACGTGTTCGACTGCAAGACACAGCAGTTCGTGCCTTTCGGCCTTACGCCCGGGCGATACCGGGGTAGCGTCTCGGACATAAGCGGAGCTGCCGACGGGGGCATCTGGATAGCCTATAATAAGGGCACCTTACAACACTATGACACAAAGTCGCGGACGTTCAGAACTATCAGCAATAAGATCTTTCCCAAGGCAAGCCTCGGGGTGCGGTGTGTCTATGATGACGGCCACGACAACCTGTACATCGGTCTGCGTATCAATGGTCTGTATACTTACAACCTTCGCACGCACAGGGTCAGATATTATAAGCATCGTGAAGGAGACCCTACGAGTCTTCCCGGCGACAACGTGCGCTGTGTCTATCAAGACCATATGGGAAACACTTGGTTGGGCACAAATATGGGACTGGCTCTCATGGACAAGACTAATGGTACGTTCCGGGTGTTCAAGCACGATGCCAATGACCCGACATCACTTGTCAGTGACAATATTCATGGCATAACAGAACTGAGCAACCACCAACTGTGGATAGCCTCTGATGTAGGGGGTATCGGCATACTTGACTTGGACAGATTTACGACGCCCGCTTTCGGCCCCGTAGCTTTCTCGTCAATGGTGAAAGAGAATAGTATGCTGTCTTCAAACAACACCCGGAGAATCATACAAGACCAATATGGTAATATCTGGATAAGCAATTATAGTACGGGCATAGACTTTATCCCAGGCAATGGGACGGTCTTCCATACGCTGACGATCAACGGAAAAACTTTGGAAAACGTACTTGCCACCTTTTTCGATCGCGAGGGAAACCTCTGGATAGGGCAAGACAACAAAATCTGTAAAATAAAAGATGGCAAAATCATGGGTACCTGGGACTTCGCAGGTTTGCTCTCTACATCTTTCGGATCCGTCTATGTCATAGCCGAAGACCATGAAGGCTCTATCTGGTTAGGAACAAACGACAACGGTGTGCTTCGTTTCAATCCCAAGACTCATTCATTTTGGCGTTTCCCTTACGGGCGCCAACTCGACTTTCATGCTATCTTTGTTGACAAGCAAGGCAAAGTATGGTTGGGAAGTGAGAATGGGCTTTATTCTTACTATAAAGATGTAAGCAAGCAGGAAACAGAGATAAATCGCAATTTTGGATCAAAGTCTCCCGTCACTATTTATTCCATAGTTGCTGATAAGAATGGACGATTGTGGATGGGATGCAACGGCAAGGGTGTATTTGTCGTCAACCGAGTAGGCAAGGCCGTGGCAAGATTAAGCAGAAAGACCCATTTCCCTTCAGAGCTTGTAAACCACATCTTCGCTGACAATGACGGAGGCATGTGGATAGCCACAGCCCAAGGGCTGATTTACATACAGGATGCTCAGAGACCATACAATTTCAAAGTTTATAATGAGAGGCAAGGACTGAGGGAAAATCATTTGCGAGCAATCGTGCAAGACCGCAATGGCAATATTTGGACAAGTATGTTCTCGGGGATAGCCTGTTTTGACGTTCACAACCAACGATTCTACAACTATGACTATAAGAGTGGCATCCCGACAGGCAACTTCGTTGAAGGGGCGGCAGCGATAGCGCCTGACGGTACGCTCTTCTTTGGCTCGCCGGGAGGAGTCTGTTTTTTCAATCCGCAACTCTTGTCTCAACAACGCAATGTGTCACAGGTGGAGATTATTGGCTGTGAGCGCCCAGGCAGTCCTTCACAACAAAGTGTAGGTTCCATTATCCCATATACTGACAAGGGTGCTGTACGTCTTAACCACGATGACAACACGTTTAAAATAGCTTTTACAGTCCGGGACTTCTCACAGACAGGTGACGTGGAATATTCCTATATGATGAAGGGGCTTGACGACAAGTGGTATGAGACCGAAGGCGATGATGAAGTTACCTTTCGCAACCTGCCCCCTGGTCACTACACCTTTATTGTACGTGCAAAGCTGCGCAATCAGGACTGGAACGAGGCAAGCAGGGCAGAAATGAAGGTTGTCGTCAACCCACCTCTTTGGCTCACCTGGTGGGCAAAGCTGCTGTACGCGCTCCTTGTCATGGCATTGGTCTGGTATCTCTTCCGGTCATATAGGCAAAGACTGCTATTAAGAAACTCTTTGGCCCAGAAGGAATGGGAGAACGAGCAAAAGCAACGGCTAAACGACGAGAGGCTGCGATTTTATACCAATATCACTCATGAGCTGCGTACACCTCTTTCGCTTATCCTGGGCCCTTTGGAGGACATTATTGGTGACAACCGTCTGCCGGGAGCTCTCAAGAAGAGGATAGAAGGGATAAAGGTGAGTGCGGAAAGACTGCTGGCACTCATCAACGAGCTCTTGGAGTTTCGCAAGACAGAGACGCAAAACCGCCGTCTGTCAGTGGCTAAAGATGACCTTGGCGAGCTGGTCAAGGAGATTGGTATGCGCTATCATGACCTGAACACAAATTCCAAGGTTGAGATAAGAGTAGAGATAGACCCCGACGTAAAGCCTTTGTATTTCGACTCGGAAGTCATCACGACGGTTATCAGCAACTTCATGTCAAACGCCATAAAGTACACGCCAGAAGGTTCAGTCACCTTGTCGTTGTCGGTAGATCCAAAAGAAGCCCCCCATGAATCTCTGTCCCCGGACGAAGGTCAATGTCAGAATGAAACAAGAAGGGTAAACTCTAAGCATTCTACCGTGGAAATTGCCGTGACTGATACGGGCTATGGCATCAGCAAGAAGGCCCTGCCGCACATCTATGACCGCTATTATCAGGCAGGTGACATGCATCAGGCATCTGGTACCGGAATAGGGCTTGCACTCGTCAAGTCTCTTGCTGAGCTTCATGAGGCCCGTCTGTCCGTGGAGAGCGAGGAGGGCAGGGGCAGCCGCTTCGCTTTTATCCTCAATGCCGACAACACCTATCCTGACGCCCTTCACAAGGACGAGACAATCAACAAAGGTGTTGGTGTGGAGAATGCGGGCAGTTGCTGTGGGGGCGGTCAACAAGTAGAAATGGCTGAAGTGGATAAAAACAATGCCACGCCCCTCCTTCTCATTGTTGAGGACAATGCCGATATTCGTCAATATATTGCCGAATCACTGTCGGAAGATTACCGCATTGTCCAGGCTTGCAATGGGCGGGAAGGACGTGACAAGGCTATAGATACGACGCCAGATCTCATCGTCAGCGACATCATGATGCCCGAAATGGACGGAATAGAGATGACCAAAGTCTTGAAAGCAGACATGCGCACAAGTCACATACCTGTAGTATTGCTCACTGCCAAGACCGGCAATGACAACCAACTGGAAGGTTATGACAGTGGTGCCGACTCTTACCTCACGAAGCCTTTCAGTGCGCGACTTTTGCAGAGCCGTATCCGTAATATCCTGGCTTCGCGTAGACGTCTTGCGGAATACATCGCCCAACAAAGTCTTCGGTCCTTCAATAATAACATGGTCGGGAAGGTGGACTCATCCCCGCAGGACAGCAAGATGATCAACTCTATCAGCAACCTCGACCGTGAGTTCCTGGACAAGCTCGACAATCTCATTGCAGAAAATATGTCAACTGAGACTTTGGACATAGCCTTCTTCACCGAACATCTCTACATGAGTCATTCAACTCTTTACCGCAAGGTGAAGGCCCTGACCGGAATGAATGTCAACGAGTATGTGAAGAAAGCAAAGCTTAGCAGGGCAATGACTCTGCTAAAAGGCGGCGAATACACCGTCACGGAAATAGCCTCGCTTACGGGCTTTAACAATCTTGGCAACTTCCGTGAGAGCTTCAAAGGGGAATACGGCGTTACACCGTCGGAAGTAACCGGGAAACATAAATCATATTGTTAGTTCCTCTGTTAGGCTCTCCTGCCTTAGGGAATGCTATCAAGGCATCGGCGCAAGCGGCCATCTCTGCATTTCTAATGGGGCCCGCCGAACGACCGTATTTATCCCATTCAGCAGGATGTCTCTCTATCTGCAAATTATATTCCTTGGCGTATCTTTCCCCTAAGGCATCCGCTCCAGAACGTCATTGGCGACAGCTATGTGAAAAACCACAAACGTCCCTTTACGGAGGCATGGCACTATCTCGTTGCCGAGAAATACCACATGACCTACCGCAAC
>CACWFV010000052.1 GCA_902760315.1 uncultured Bacteroidales bacterium
TTCAAGGCCATCTGTATCCGCGAGCGCATCAACCCCCGGAAACAACTCAACGACATGCCCCGCCGCTATTGGCGCTACATGACGGAGAAGAACTAACCGTTTCATGGTGTCTTCAACTATTCTTCGATTCTTGTTTGAATATACCCTTCGCTATTCTGCAAGTCTCTTTTCTTGCTTCTCTCCACCGTGGATAGTATTTGTCCATCAGTGCATGGAAACGGACATTATGACTTGGCTCTAACAGATGACAGAGTTCATGAACTACCACATGTTCTACACACCAGTCTGGTAATAACAGCAGGTAGGTAGAAAAGCTGATACAATGTGTCTTAACATTGCATACCCCCCAACGGGATATCATTGGTTTGTATGAAACTGTTGACGGACGTACACCCATCGTCTTCGAGTGTCGCTCTATCATAGGTTCCACCAGCAACATTATTTTCTCTGCAGCCTCCACCTTTTGAGCCTTAGTGGTGAGCGGAAGTTTATCGTAGAAATATCTTCTCTGTTTCTGTTGTTCTGCCGTTTTCTTCCTTGCTTCAAGTATCCAGTTCTGGTGCTCGTAGATAAATTTTTCAACATCTTTTTTCGACATTCCAATAGGAGCAGATACGTGTACATCGCCATTTCTGACGATGCGCATCGACAGCCTGCTTGTCCGCCTGTATGTCACTTGTATAGCCATTGTTTCTCTACGCATGGAGCTGCCATTGGCAGGCAGATGCGAGTACAAAGGTACAAATATTTCTGGAAACCAAAGCCAAAGGCTACAAAAAGTTAGCGATATTTCACAAATTCTGTCTTGAAATCTATGATTCCCTGTCCCGGGGTTGGCGGAGTATGGCTGGCGGAGGTGGCGTATTAGGCTCAGCCGTCGGCAGGTTAGCTGTAGCCGGCGCCGTGTCAGCCTGTCTTTTCGGCAGGTACAGCTGATATGTGGGTGGGCTGTTACGGGTTGGCCGCAAGTTGTTACAACTTACCTTGGAGTTGTAACAACTTTTGAGGCGATAAAGTGCCCTTTTGGTGCGACGGCTTCGCAGCCGTCGCTAAGAACCTTGCCTGCTACCCAAATTGGCAGGGCTCGAAAGGCAAGTGCCAAACCTTGGCGACGGCCTCGTAGGTGCAGCGGCCATCGACCATGTTGACGCCGCGGGCCAGCGAGCGGTCGTCGCGGCAGGCCTGTTGCCACCCTTTGTCGGCCAGTGCCAGCACGTAGCGTAGGGTGGCGTTGGTGAGGGCAATGGTTGACGTGTTTGGCACGGCGCCTGGAATGTTGGCTACGGCATAGTGGATGATGCCGTCGACGGCATAGACGGGGTCGCTGTGGGTGGTGGGGTGCGAGGTCTCGAAACAGCCGCCCTGGTCGATGGCGACATCGACGAGCACGGTGCCCTTCTCCATCAGCTCCAGCATGTCGCGGGTAATCAGTTTGGGGGCAGCATCGCCCGGAATGAGCACCGAGCCAATGACGATGTCGGTGGTGGGCAACTCGCGGCGGATGTTGTGCTCAGAGGAGTAGAGTGTGTGGACGTTGGCGGGCATCTCGGCGGCCAACTGCTTCAGGCGGGGCAGCGAGACGTCGGTGATGGTGACGTCGGCACCCATGCCGGCGGCGATGCGGGCTGCAGCCTCGCCCACCGTGCCACCTCCCAGTACTAGCACACGGGCTGGCTTTACTCCCGGCACACCAGCCATCAGCTTGCCCTTGCCGCCCTGCGTCTTCTGCAGATAGTAGGCGCCGTTTTGCGTGGCCATGCGCCCGGCCACCTCGCTCATGGGTATGAGCAACGGCAGCGAGTGGTCGTCGCGCTCTACGGTCTCGTAGGCTATGCAGGTGGCACCGCTCCGGAGCATGGCGTGGGTCAGTTCCTCCTCGCAGGCAAAATGGAAGTAGGTGAAGACAACCTGCCCCTTCCTGACTAATGGATATTCCGGTGCGATGGGTTCCTTGACCTTAACAATCATGTCAGCCTTGCTGTAGACGTCCTCGATGGTGGCCAACAGTTGTGCGCCCACCGCCTCGTAGTCGGCGTCGCTGAATCCGCTGCCCTCGCCAGCAGTATGCTGCACATAGACGGTATGTCCACGTCTTACTAACTCAGCGACACCCGACGGTGTCATGCCCACGCGGTTCTCGTTGTTCTTAATCTCCTTGGGAATTCCTACTTTCATATTCGTGTTGACAATTAAAGCGTTAAACGATGCGGCTATAAAAATATGTCGCAAATATACGAAATATCTGCGACATGACAATGGGAAAAGTGAAAATTAACAATTGCAAGAAGCGATGCTCTATCTCTTCGTTGCTGTCGCTTTCGCTCCCTCCTTCATATAAACGGCACGGGGGGCGGGCTCCATCGGCTGGCGCTGCAGCACCTGCGTCATGCAGTGGGCGGCACCATAGCCGCTGATGAGGCTTTCCAGCGGTATCCACTCCACGGTGACGCCTGCCTCGCGAAACCGCTGCTGCAGCGTCTCCGACTGTCCGCCAACGGCCATGATGTGGCGTGGGGCCATGCCGTCAATTGTTCTTTTTGTAGCTGACCACCGCCCAGCAAGCCATGAGGCTTCCGATAGCGCTGAGAGCACATAGCTGGTGGCCCGTTTCGTGCAGGCCGCCGCCGCGAATGAAGACGGTGCGGACGGCGTCGATGAAATAGTGCATGGGGTTGACGTAGGTGGTCAGGTAGGCCCATTGGGGCATGGAGCGCGTAGGGGTGAAGAGACCGCTGAGCAGCATGATGCTGACTACGAAGAACCACATGACGAACATGGCCTGCTGCATGGTGTCGGAGTAGTTGGACACGATGAGTCCGAAGCTGGAGAAGAACAGCGCCAGCAGCATGGCCAGCACGTAGATGAGCCACACGGGACCGGCAGGCGTGATGTCATAGACGAGCCATGCCAGCAGCAGGCAGACGGTGATGACGAAGAGGGCAATGAGCCAGTAGGGGATGAGTTTGGCAAGGATGAACGACCACTTGGATACGGGTGTGACGTTGATTTGCTCGATGGTGCCGGCCTCCTTCTCGCCCACGATGTTGAGGGTGGGCAGGAAGCCCGTCATCAGCATCATCACAATGGCCAGCAGCGCGGGAATCATGTAGAGCTTATAGTTCTGATACTTGTTATAGAGCATGAGTGTGGAAGGCTGCACAGGAGACTGTGACAATGTGGCAGAACGAGGCATGGAAACGTCACCAGAAGCGGGGCTTATGGTCTGCTGTGCGACAATCTGACTCAGGTAGGCAGAACCCATCGACCCCTTGGTGCCGTTGACGGCATTGGCGGCGATGAGATAGCGGCCGTCGCGAATCTCCAGGATGACGTCAGCACGGCCACGCTCAATGTCCTTCATGGCCTCGGCGTAGGTGGCCCGCTGTCCGCCAAAGATGAAATAGCGGGAGGCGGCAATCTGCCCGACCAGCCGCTGCGACTCCATGGTATGGTCTGTGTCAACCACATCTACCACGATGTTTTTCACCTCCATCTGCATTACCCACGGCATGACGCACATGATGACGATGGGGAACAAGACGATGAGCCGCGGGAGGAAAGCGTTGCGGCGAATCTGCAGAAATTCTTTTTGTATGAGATACCTAAGCATAGTTGAGAGTTGACAGTTGACAGTTATTCCAAGCGCGTCTTGAACTTCTTCAGCGCAACGGTGAGCAGGAGGGCAGTCATGGCGGCAAGGACGAGGACTTCCGTCAGGACATCGCTGACGCCCACGCCCATAATCATCAGTTTGCGCATGGCCTGGATGTAGTAGCGTGGCGGCACGACGGCGGCTACCCACTGCAGCACCTGCGGCATAGACTCCACGGGGAACAACATGCCGGAGAGCATCACCACGGGCATGAGCAATACCATGGCCGATAGCAGCAGGGCAGCGAGTTGCGTCTGGGCAACGTTGGAAATGAGCAGTCCCAGCGAGAGGGCTAACAGGATGTAGAGGGTGCTCACGGCCAGTATCCAGAACAGCGAACCGGCGAGTGGCACGGCCAGCACGAAGCGCGCCATCAAGAGGATGGTGATGAGGATGACAAAGGCCAGCACCAGATAGGGCACCGCCTTGGCGATGATGACCATCAGCGGGCGCACGGGCGATACGAGCAGTACCTCCATCGTGCCTTTCTCTTTCTCGCGTACAATAGATATTGAGGTCATCATGGCACAGATGAGCATCAGCAACATACCCATGATGGCCGGCACGAAGTTGTAGGCGGAGCGCATCTGGGGGTTGTAGAGTAGTTGAGAGTTGATAGTTCTCGCTTTGAGAGTGTGGCGTTGCAATGAGAGTGGAGAGTTGGCTGACGCAATGGTTTGCTGGGCATAGTTGGTCCATTGCTGTGCCATATTGGGGTCGGAGCCATCGACGATGAACTGTGCACCGCCATGACGAGTGAACACCACGGCCATATCTGCTTGCTGACGGCGGATGAGCCGCTCTGCCTCGTGCGGTGTGCTCACCGTCTGCGTGACGACGAAATACTCCGACTGCGAGAGCCGCTCGACGGCCTGTTGTGTGCGGGGCGACATCTCTGACGTGACAACCACCGTGCGTACATTCTTCACATCGGTGGTGATGGCAAACCCGAAGAGCAGCATCATCACCACAGGCATGCCAAAGAGAATTAGCATCGTACGCTTGTCGCGCAGGATGTGCTTGGCTTCCTTGATGACGAATGACCAGAATTGTTTCATTGAACTTTTAATTTTAAAACATTGAACTTTAGTCTGACGACCGGGTGGCTTGGCGCGCCAAGTAAGTAAACACGTGGTCCATGTCGGGCTGGTGGAACCGCTGTTTCAGTTCGCTGGGCGTACCGAGGGCGCTGATCTTGCCATCTACCATGATGGAGATGCGGTCGCAATACTCTGCCTCGTCCATGTAGTGGGTAGTGACGAAGACTGTGATGCCTCTGTGGGCAGCCTCGTAGATGAGTTCCCAGAACTGGCGGCGCGTGGCAGGATCGACGCCGCCCGTGGGTTCGTCGAGGAACACCACACCCGGTTCGTGGAAGATAGAGACGGAGAAGGCCAACTTCTGTTTCCAGCCCAGTGGCAGCGAACCGACTAAGTCGTCCTTGTGCTCCTCGAATTTCAACTGTCGTAGCACCTCGTCGGTCTTTCTGCTTATCTCTTCACGCTGCATGCCGTAGATGCCGGCAAAGAGGCGGATGTTCTCGCTGACGGTCAGGTCTTCGTAGAGCGAGAACCGCTGCGACATGTAACCGATGTGCTTCTTGATTTGTTCATACTCCGTGCGGATGTCGTAGCCTACCACACGGCCTGTTCCGCTGGTGGGCTGGTTCAGTCCTGTCAGCATGTGCATGGCTGTCGTCTTGCCGGCACCGTTGGCACCCAGGAAACCGAATATCTCGCCCTTCCTGACCGTGAATGTGATGTCGTCAACGGCATGAAACGTGCCAAAGGCCTTCACCAGGTGTTCTACCTCGATGACATTCTCTGGCTCTGTATGTTGCGACATTGTCGTGACCTTCTCGATTCCCGGTGGATTGAAGACGTCCTTGAATCTATCCAAAATAGCGTCGGGCGTATCAATGCCCTGCACGCGCCCCTGACTGAGAAAAGCTACGCGCTCGCAACAGCGTATCTCGTCGAGATAAGGCGTAGAAGCCACGATGGTGATGCCGCGCTCCTTCAGCATCAGCAGCATCTCCCACAGTTCCTTACGGCTCACAGGGTCGACACCCGTGGTGGGCTCGTCAAGCAGGAGCACGCTGGGCTGATGGACCAAGGCACACGACAGCGCCAACTTCTGTTTCATGCCGCCAGAGAGGGCTCCTGCCTTGCGGTCACGGAAGCGTTCTATCTGGCTATAGATGGCCTTGATGGAGTCGTAGCCCTCCTCGACGGTGGTGCCAAACAGGGTGGCAAAGAAGTGGAGGTTCTCCTCGATGGTCAGGTCTTGGTAGAGCGAGAACTTGCCCGGCATGTAACCCACACGGCTGCGCACCTGGCGCATCTGGCGGACAACATCGTAGCTATCTACCGTCGCCGTACCTGCGTCGGGCAGCAACAGCGAACATAGCATGCGGAACATTGACGTCTTGCCA
Source organism: uncultured Bacteroidales bacterium (assembly GCA_902760315.1). Taxonomy (GTDB): domain Bacteria; phylum Bacteroidota; class Bacteroidia; order Bacteroidales; family Bacteroidaceae; genus Prevotella. The sequence goes on from CACWFV010000052.1 coordinate 6,087, forward strand.
GCCCCGTCGGGTCCGATGAGTCCGAAGACCTCGCCCTTGGAAACAGAGAACGACACATCGCTGAGTGCCAGCACCCGTCCGTAATGCTTACTGATGCCGTTTACTTCTATTGCGTTCATAGTTTCAGTTCGCCATACATACCTATCTTCACGTATCCGTCGTTCTTGACAGTCACTTTGACGGCATACACCAGGTCTGCCCGCTCGTCGTCGGTCAGGATGGTTTTGGGGGTGAACTCCGAGCGCGACGAAATCCAGCTGATGATACCTGCATACTCCTTGCGCTGACCGTCGCCGTAGTCGGCAAACACCTTGACCTGCTGCCCTATCTTGATATGTTGCAGTTGGGCGGAAGTGACGTAGGCCCGCAGGTACATCGCCTCTGTGTCGGCTATCTTCAGCAGCGGTTTTCCCACACTTACAAACTCGCCCTGCTCCACGTATTTCTCAAGCACCGTACCCCTGGTGGGTGTCACGATGTGGCACTTGAGCAGCATGTCTTGTAACTGGGCCTTTTGCACATCGGCAGCAGAGAGTTGAGAGTTGAGCGTTGAGAGTTGCGTGTTGAGCGACGATACTTGTGCGTCCAACTGCTTCTGCAGCACCTTTACCTGACTCTCTGCGTCGTCGAGCATCTTTGCCGGTGCAGCCCCGTCAGCCACCAACTCGCGGTAGCGCTGCTCGTCTTGTCGGGCCTTGGCCAACTGCTGGCGCGTGGCCGCTATCTGGCGCTCCATGTCGGGTTTCTGACTCTGATACACGACTTTGGTAGCCTCTGTGTGCTGCATCTTCAGCCACGTCTGCGTGGTGTCTATCAGTCCTACCTCCAGACCTGCCGGCAGACTGTCGCCCTCGTTGACGTTGAATGTCAGCAAGGCACCGCTTTGCTCTGCATAGACGGTGGTCTCCGTAGCCTCAAAAGTGCCCGTTGCATCGTATGTCTTTTCACTCCCCCCGCAGGCGACCATCAGCAACGCCGTGCCTGCCAATAGAAATATCTTCTGCATATCGTTAATTATTAGTTGTGTATTGGTTGTCGTAAATCTCTTTCAGCATCTCAATTTCGTGTACAGACCGCTCTATGCAGGCTGCATTCTCCTGGTTGATTTCGCGCAACAGGTCGCTGACGTCGATGATGCCGTGCGAGAGTTTCGACTCTGCTGCTTTTCTCACGGCCTGGCGCAGTGCAATGATTTCGCTGTCGCTGTCCATCAGCCTGCGATAGCGCTCTATGGTCTCGTGCTGCTGCATCTGTTCCAGATTATTATTAAAGAGGAACACCTCGCGGCTGGTCTCTGTCATGTCGCGCTGCAACTGTAGTTTCGCCTTGTCGTTCTTGCGGGTATAGAGGGCACCGATGTTCCACGTCACCCTCGCTCCGATGATGCCGTTCAGACTCCATTTGCGCCGCATCATGTCCTCAAACATGTTCAGCCCCGGATAGCCATAAAAGCCCTGCGCAAACACGCCCACCTTGGGCATCAGCGCCGTATTGAGCGCCTTCTCCTGAGCGTTCAGCACGCCTATCTGTGCATCCAATGCCTTCAGCTCCGGCCTCTGTCCAGTGTGCTGCGATAGTATCGCAATTTTCTCCGGCTTCTTCACGTCCTTTACTTCAATGCCACAGAACGCACTCAACATTCGCTGTAGCATCCTCCTCTGCGATGCCAACTCGGTGCTCTTCTGTTTCGCTTTCAGACGTTCCGCCCTCACGCTGAGCAGGTCGCTCTGGGCAGCCGTACCTTGCTGGGCCATCGACTCCAGTTTCCGCTCGTTGCTGGCCAACAGCTGTTGTAAGTCCTTGTTCAGCAACATCTGTTCTTCCAGCATGAGCAGTCCGAAGTACATCTCGTTTACCCGCTTGCGCACCTGGTAGATGCTGACCTCTGTCTGCGCCTTCTGCACCTTGCCTTGTTCGCGGACTATGCGCTGCTGACTGCTGATGACGCCCCCGTCGTAGATGGTCTGTTGCACGTCGACGCCCACGCGGTACTGGTCTTTCGTCAGTCCCTTCAGGTCGATGCCCATGCCGTTCATCATCGCCTTCATCTCGCCGGGCCACGCCGTCACGTCGCTCTGGTATGTGGCCTGCGCCTGTGCTGACACCTGCGGCAGCCAGCCCTTCCGGATGTTGGCCACCGTCAGCTGGGTGGTCCGCTCGATGAGTCCGTACTGCCGTATCTGCGGGTAGTTCCGCTCCGCTGCCTGCTGACATTCGTCGAGCGTTTGGCCCCAGGCCCATGCTGGCAACATCGTTATGACAAATAATATCTTCTTCATCTTCAACTGTTATAGATTTTTCAAGTGCAAAGGTACGGTTTTTCCATTTTCTACGCATTATCCCCACGAACAAAGAAATGTTCTTTTTGTTCGATTTGTACAGAAAAAGAGCATTGTTTCAAGAAAAATGATTATCTTTGTCTGCAAATTACGACAAAATATGAACAAACAACCGCAACTGATGGATGCATCGCGCATGCGTGACATCCTAAGGCCTCACCTCTCGCAAATACGCGAGCATGTCTTTCTGAACAGCGAACTGGCAATGGTTCGCGGTGACCACACCGTGTTCAGTTTGCTGATGCGGCAGAAACCACCTTTCATCATCAACGACCATCGTCTTGGTATCATCCTTAGCGGCGAGGCTGACATCTACTTCAACCTACAGGACCGTCACCTCACCAGCGGCACTCTGGTGTATATCGGACCTGGTACCATCATCAACCCCAAACGTCTGTCGCCTGACCTCCGCATCTTCGGAATGGGACTCTTCTCTAACTTCCCCATGCCTTTTGCGCAGGGGCAGTTGCCGTCGGCTTTCAACGGTCAGGTGCGCGACTTCCAGTTCTCAGTCAGCGAAGCGGATGTCGCCATCGCCCGACAGATTCTAGAAACTATCTGGCAGACGGTGCATGCTGCCGATGACTATCACCGGCCCACCGTTGCTGCCCTCGTTGCGGCCCAGATGCACCACTACGACCGGCTGTTTCGTCAACAGGCTGACCAACAGGCTCGTAGCCTTTCGCGCGAGCAGACCCTCTTCGACCGTTTCCTCCAACTCGTCACCCAACATTGTTGCGAGCATCACCAGATAGGCTACTATGCTGAGCGCATGTGTCTGACCGAGCGTTACCTGAATACCGTCATCCGCCAGGCCAGTGGCACCACAGCCAAAGACTGGATAGACCGCGCCCTCGTCACCCGCATAAAAATAGAACTGCGCCACACCGACAAACCGGTTGCGCAGATAGCCGACGAGTTGCACTTCGCCAATCCCTCGTTTTTCTCCAAATACTTCCGCCGCCTCACCGGTCTGACGCCTGGAGGATACAGAGACTCTATGGCCATATAGCTACAGTTGCTTCCTTTGATGCTGTTTCTATTTACTTACGTTTTGCTTGATTATATCACAGCGTCGGTGATCACTTCTTTGTTATGGCCCCTTCGTTGATGCAAACTTTTTATGCAGCCACCGCAGGGGCACGGTTAATAATCTTGTTATCAATCGCGTCATGCATATACGCATGATTTCTGTTCTGTATTTATCAAAAGATTGGTCTTTTAATCAAATTTTGGCACATTTATGGAGTTTTTTGAGCATATCAGCATTTGTTACGATTATTTTTTGTAACTTTGTCGTCAAACAACAGAAATCTATCATGGCAAAGTTAAATCGGATAAGAATCGTTCTAGCTGAACACGACCTAAACAACAAGTGGTTGGCAGATAAGCTTGGAAAGGATCAGGCAACTATTTCCAAGTGGGTCACCAACACCACCCAGCCAAGCCTTGAAGCTCTCATTGCAATAGCCAATGCGCTTGAAGTGCCGGTACAGGAGTTGGTGAGACAGGAAGAATTCAATCAAGAGAAATTTTTATAAAATCAGCTTAAACTTACACTCATCTTCTGTAATGCCGATATACACTGGGCGCAAAGTGGTGCATGTTTAAGAATACTGACAATACTAACCTTCACTTTTTTCTTCATTTAGTCCGAATATTACAAACAACTTCTACAGCCAAAACACTTTGTCTGAAGAATCGTTTTACTCTTTAAACAAAGTGTTTTAAGCTCAAAACACTTTGTTTTCAGCTTAAAACACTTTGTTTGACTTATCAAACAAAATTTCAAACACATTGTAAATCAGTATATTATGCTGATATTTACTCAAAAATATTTGATTTTCCATTAAATAGTGAAGGTTATGCATTTAAATATATAGTAACCTTCACTGCTTAACACATTGTATATCAGTAAATTAATTGAAGTTGTGCAGGTTTAACCCTATTTTCGACTTTTTTTCTAAGAATTTTTTTTCTGCATTAAACACGTTTTTTCGCATTCTTAACCCCAAAATATCAGATTATGGCTAAAAATATGCAGAAAACAGCTGTATCTTGACGCTACTTAGCTGTACCAGATTGCTACCTAGCTGTACCAGATTACTACTTAGCTGTATCCTGACGCTAATCAGCTGTACATGTTCGATGCTGAGATACAAAACCTGAGAAAATAAAAAACCGCTGAACTGATTTGCTAACCCGATTACGGTGCTACTCTTTCATTTCAGCAGGAGGAAATCGTTTCCTTTCGTGCTGCAAAGATAGGCATTATTTCTGAAGGTTCCAATTTTATTTAGCGATTATTTTAAGCAAGTAAATGATTGATAATAGTTGAGGAATCATTTAACATGCCTCAAACCTCGATGCACAAAGGGTTTCAGGCATGTCATGTTAATAGGTTAATAGATTTGACGAAATACTCTTCCAAATCTTTTCCCCACTTTTTTCGTATTAGTCGATAGATTTATAAATAAGTAACACAGGGACAGTACGATTACATTCTCAACTATTTCGTCTATACATCTCGACACCACCAATGTCCTGCGTAAGCATTTAAGAACTCTGTTTCAGTGTACCAGCTATAATTATACCAATCGGTTGAATTTCCGAATTGGCATTTCTTTGAATCATAAATCAACCAATGAGTGGTACGTAGGATTCCACCTAAAAAATGAGTATACTCTTGTTCATTATTCGGATCATTCATTAAATCTTCGAGCATCTGCTCTGTCTTAATCCATTTCTTTTCTTCCATAGTTTTTTCAGCAAATGTAGGAGATCTTTCTAGAATGGACAAACATTTTAGATCTGTTTAGATCCATTTTTGATAGTTATGATCATTCAAATAGTTTACAATAATTCTGTTTTTAGTGTAAAATGCTATCTTTAGTCCGTTGTACTAAAGGTAGCATTTTCTTATCTTTGCAGCCATGAAAACAGCAGAAAATATAGCCTTTGGCAAACGTGTGGCAGAATTACGCAAGGATGCAGGTTACTCTCAGGAACAATTTGCATTCAAGTGCGACGTTGACAGAACCTATATTGGCACCATTGAGCGTGGTGAGAAAAGCCCTACGCTAAATACGATTGTCAAAATAGCGAATGCTTTAGGAATTTCGAAAAGTGAATTGTTTGATTATTGATACATTTGTTATATGGAACTAAAGAACCTATTTGATCAAGTTATCGCTTTTGCCCAAGAGTGTGGTATGGAGCAAAAGACAAGTGGAAATCCTAAGGGTAATACCATTGTTCGAGACAATGCGACTGGCAAACAGAATAGTCAAGAGGATTTCTTGAAAGGTGCATATTTTGGGTTTATACGTGACGAAGAAGAATACAGCGGAGGCTACCACGATTATTCGCTGGTATTTTTCCCACAGATAGATAACAAAGCGTGTGTCGTAGCATTTGGTGTGGGCTCACTTGGCTTCGCTAACGATTATGATATCGCTACATTACCTTGGATAAGACGTCAGTTTTCTATGCTACGTCAAGAAGGATGTAAGGCATATTTTAAGAACGACTTTAGTGATATAGAAAACTCGTCTTTAGACTTAATGGCTGAGATAAAGGAGAACTATCCTCTATTAAAGAAGGTTATTGACACATACAAAAAGGTACTGCCAGCCTCACAGATATTGGATTTTTCAGATGATACAAAAGACGAAGAGAATCTTCTGACAATAAAACGATGGATAGCGATATACGCGCTGATACGCAATTGGGCAAATAAAACGCAGATGAAAACTGTTAAAAATTTTTTGCCTCAGGATAATAGGAAACCATTAGAAACACGTCAGATTGATTATATCTTGCAACACAATAAATTTGTTGTTTTACAAGGTGCACCAGGCACAGGCAAAACTCATTCTGCATTGGAGGTGGCAAAGAATTATGAGATTGTGCATTTCGAGCAGTTCCATGCAGAGACCACATTCTCTGATTTTGTTTATGGAATACGTCCTGTTTTAGGTACAGATAAATTATTATATGAAGCAAATGAAGGCGTTCTATATCGTGCAATCAAGTCAGCGCAAGAAGATTCAAACAAGAAAGTATTGTTGATTATTGACGAGATCAATCGAGCTAATCTTTCAAATGTGTTGGGCCCTGTTTTCTACCTGTTTGAAAAGAATCAGTCCAACCATAATTATACAATAAAAGTAGGTGATATAGAACTGAAAGCTCTTCCAGAGAATCTGTTTGTAATTGCCACAATGAATACGGCAGACAGAAGTTTGGCTGTTGTTGATTTTGCTTTACGTAGAAGATTTACTTGGCTAACGCTTAAACCTCATAAGATTCAAAATTTAGACTTTCAAGAAGATTTTTTCAATGATTTTGATTCTCTCTTTCAGAAATACGCTACTGACGATGAACTGAATCTTCAGCCGGGTCAGTCGTATTTTATTGCAAAAGATGAAAATGAAATGAAGACACGTCTCGAATTTGAGATTATGCCATTGATGAAAGAATATTTTAACGAAGGGTATCTATTGAAAGCCAAGGATGAATTTAGCAATTATTTCTACAATAAACTTGGTGTGTTGATGTATGAGTAAAAAGCAGTTCTCAACATTCACTTTCCCAGTTCTTCAGACTAATACAGTCTCTTTCTCATCCCTTAATGAGGCTTGGGATGAAGACAAACGTTATCCAGAAACAGCCGTTCAGAAATTTCTGCTACGAAATGCTGAGACGTTTAAGTTTTTGGAGATAAATGCCGTTGGTGAATATGCTGATAGCGGAAAGTATGTGTTGGAACTGACCACCTCAAAATATATTGGTTGCGTGCCTTTATTGTCTCCTAGTACAGGCTTACCTTCTGGGAATCTTATTGTTACAGGGCGGTTTGGTGAGGATGTTTCAGAGTTACTGTCTGTTATAGGAGAATTTGTGGAACCTGAATTTAACGAAAGTATAAAACTATCCTTAGGCAGTTATGTTAAGCCTCCATTGTATTTTGAATGTCAGAATTATATTGATAGATATATCGAAGCCAAGAGGTACAAATGGCGTAAGTTTGATAATGTTGAGAAGATAGAAAGAAGACCAACGAACTCAACGAAGTGGGATAAATATGCATTGAAAAGTTATGAACCTCGTAACACTTTGAGATATCCTAATAGCTGTAATGTTCTGTCCAAAAAACATCGTGAGTGGGAAGAGTTGAACTATGTACTTGGCTTGTGTATAGATGAAATCATGTCAACCAGGACCCCCATTCGCTCTCGGATGGCTTACACGGATAAAATAACGAATTTGTTAAATACGTTTGATCGTAATTCTGTTCATGCAGTATCTGAAGTGAAGACTCATATGTCCGACCCTGTTGTCATAAAGAAACTAAAGGAGGTGGCAAATAGGGTACTTCAGAATGCATCTAGTTCTCATAATGCATGGCGATTAGATTTTGCAGAATTCTTCGAACGTTACGTACAATATTTGTTAAAGGAAGTAGCAAGAACCAAGGGTGCAAGGATTACATGCAATCCTCATTTCCCCGTTTATGGTAATAGACCAGCATGGACGTTGAAATATATTGAGCCTGACATTATCATTGACAAATCTGACGTCCAGTATATTATTGATGCAAAATACAAGTCTCATATTTATCAAGTAAATGGTGACAGCGAGCAACTAAGAGAGACATTCCGTGAGGATTTCCATCAGGTATTGGCATATTCTTCTTTTAGTGGAACCAGACAAAAACATGTTATGCTTATTTATCCGTCTGACCACTTCGTCTCTCGAGAATTGGATGTGCTTAGCGGCATCAATGGCTATTCTACGAAAGCATATCTCGTTGGCATCCCTTTGAAAAAATCGGATTTGGAAGAAACTAAGCAGAAGCTTTCTTCACTCATTACATTGTGACCGTTCTATCAACGACTCCAAACTCCAACCGCAGATGGCTATAAAGAAATCGTCTGCGTGTTCGTTGTTTAGTGAGGCAAATAGAAGTTGGCGGGCCTTCTTGTAGTAAGGCTCGTCGTCCGAGTTGATTTCGTTAAGCATCGTCTCGTAGAATCTTTCGAGAAACTCTTCGCTCGCATTGTCGAGAATTGCCTGTATCTGTTCTGTTTCCATTTTTGTTTTTGGGGCAAAAGTAATATATAGCAGAATATAGTCCAAATGTTTTAACTACTTCCAGGAATCGCCAGGATTTGTTAATACACCGAAATAACAAGAGGAGTGCCAGTTTTAATACAGTCATTAAGAGTATTCTCATCATCAATCATCCCTTCTGTATTGTCATCGTAGAGACGACAGATTTCTCCTTTCCCATTATACCAAATGTGGCGAGCTTCATCTGGTGTTAAAATGCGCCAGATGAACCTTCCATTTTCATCTTCAACAGCAAGTGCCTTAAAATAATTGCTCCAATCTAGTTGATAGTAGCGTAGCTGGTCTTGATGTGCGAAGATGGTTTCGTAAATCTGGATTTGCCTGTCAATACTATATATGTGATCGAATGTAAGAATCTCTTTGCCGTCCTCACATAAAGATATCACGTCGTAGTTTATTTTGACGGCATCCACGTGGATTGAAGTTGATAGATAATTCTCATAATCATCAATCCAAAGGTTTTCGGTATCTTTGTTGAGTTTAATATGACCGTAGCCTAGACTAAGAATTTCATCCTTAATCTCTTGGGTAATCTTTTTAAAATCTATTTTGGTTTCCATTGTTTTTCATGCAAAGATACTCCGGCCATGACAAAATGCAAAATATTCCGGCATTCTTTAAGTTTTTACCGGCTTTGTTAAGAATTCAAGAAAAATTAAAAATCAGGGACTGCTACCTGTTTTACTCACTAAGGTAGTCATCATGGCATAAGAATAGTTGTGCAAAAATTGGTCGTTTCGCAGAAAATATGTATCTTTGCCCACATGAAACGAAAGATATACGTAGCAAGCAGCTGGCGTAATGGGTATTACCCTGAGGTGGTAGCAAAGTTGAGGGAGGTAGGACACGAGGTGTATGATTTCCGCAATCCGCCATCGGGTGACCCTGGATTCAAGTGGAGTAGCGTGAGTGAGGACTATATGGAGTGGTCACCTGCGCAGTATCGCGATATGTTGCAGCATCCCAAAGCCGTGCGACAGTTCCATCTTGTGGCAGGAGCGCTCACACAGAGGCTGGATGGTTTGCTGGACGTGGGAAGTTGACGATTGCCTATATTCCTGAAAAGCAAGAGCCAGAGCTGATGTATAAGCTGTTTAGCAAGGTGTGTTGCTCAATAGAAGAACTGATAGATGCATTGAAGTAAAATGGATAAACTCTCAGCACAACAAAGACACGCCAACATGGCGGCAATTCGTGGCAAGGACACGAAGCCAGAGATGATTGTGCGCAAAGGGTTGTGGAGTAGGGGATTCCGATACAGACTGAACCATAAACGCCTGCCTGGGCATCCGGACTTGGTGCTGAGGAAATACAGGACGTGCATCTTCGTGAATGGTTGCTTCTGGCATGGACACAATGTGACGGAGTCACAGATGTCTGATGTAAGAGGTAAGAAGGATGATGTCATTGAGAGCTCGGAGTGCTGCAAGATTCCGAAGACGAACAGGGAGTTCTGGGTGGCGAAGATTCGCAGGAACAAGGAGCGCGACAAAGAGGAACAGCGGAAGCTGGCGGCGATGGGGTGGCACTGCATAACTGTGTGGGAGTGTGAGCTGACGCCAAAGAAACGAGAAGAAACGCTGGAGTCGATAGCATTTACGCTGAACCACATATGGCTGCAGGACCACGGAATATCTCCCCAACCACAGATTACACGAATTACACAAATTGGGCAAATGGAAGAGGAAAGCGAGAATTACCTGAAAGCTGCAGAGGAAGAAATATGAAACAAATTGAAGTGGCTGCCAGCGTGAAACAGGCACCAGCTACCTGTTTCACAAAAAAGCTCTCATTATTTTTGCCGCATTCACATTTCTTTGTATCTTTGCAGTCGTAGATTCTAATCACGAGACGGTTCTTTGATCCGCTGAAGATGGCTGAAAGTATTACGGACTTACGAATCTACGGATTCACGGAAATTAAGCCGGAATAAAAACGCTATAGGAAAGTAAGACGAGATATGACAAAAGAGAATAAAGACTTATTGATGAAATTGCTCCAACAGTATAAGGCGCTGGGCATCATTGATCAGATAGACTTCGACAAGTTCTATCTTTACTCCATCATCACGCATTCTACAGCCATCGAGGGCAGTACGGTGACTGAGGTAGAGGCGCAATTGCTGTTCGACGAAGGCATCACCAGCAGCAAGCGAACCATGTTGGAACAGCAGATGAACCTCGACCTGAAGGTGGCTTACGACTACGGACGTGAGTGGA
>CACWFV010000053.1 GCA_902760315.1 uncultured Bacteroidales bacterium
CGCGGCCAACGTAGCTTCCCCCGTTGACAATGGGACGGAGATGCGGATAGCCTATCCACGCACTCCACCCACCTATATACGCAAAGATAGTACACCCGTATTGGGGGAGTACACCTTATTATATATATAAAGGGAATGTTAGCCGCAGGAAGATATAAAATCTACCCACGTAGACGCTCTCAGTTGCATCACCGCTGTTTCTAGATTCAAAGTTGCAAGATTTGACAAGCACAGACAGTAACGTTAGAAAACGTCCTTCGAGACTGGCCGTACAACTGGCCTGAGGTCTCGTTCCACAAAATTAATTTTGTTACCCGCCCACGCGCGGACAGGCCTATTTCGGGTTTTATGAAACAACAAAGGTTTTGCTGAAAAAATTATTAAATTAACACAAAAAATACCCTGCCCACGGCTGTTCGCACAGAAAAAGTTGGTGAAAACTAATGAACACGAATTGCCACAAAGTTAGCAAACACGAACCTGTAAATCCAGAAAGTCAGAGGGTGACGTTCTCTACCTGAACGGTTTCGTGGAGGAAGATTTGGGCCTGCTCCTTGAAGCGCTCCGGGTTCTCGGTGGTGAGGTAGCGGGTGCGGCCGCCCTTGGTGCAGCGCTGTTCCATGTCGGGATGGCGCAGGAAATACTGGTGTAGCGAAGTGGCTACATACTCGCCCTGGGCAACGATGCGGATGCCGGGGGGCATGTATTGCCGGATTTTGGGCAACAGGAGCGGATAGTGGGTGCAGCCCAGAATGACGGTGTCGATGTCGGGGTCGAGGGAGAGCAGCTGTTCGATGCGCTTATTGACGAAGTAGTCGGCACCGGGCGAGTCGGCCTCGTTATACTCTACCAGCGGTACCCAGAAGGGACAGGCCACGCCGCTGACCAGGATGTCGGGGTAGAGCTTGTGGATTTCCAGATTGTAGGACTGGCTCTTGATGGTGCCCTCGGTGGCAAAGATGCCCACATGACGGTTGCGGGTCAGCGAGCCGATGACCTCGGCCGTGGGGCGGATGACGCCCAGCACGCGGCGCTGAGGGTCGAGCCGGGGCAGGTCGTTCTGCTGGATGGTGCGCAGGGCCTTGGCCGACGCGGTGTTGCAGCCCAGGATGACCAGGTGACAGCCCATCTCGAAGAGTTTAACGACGGCCTGGCGCGTGAACTCATAGACGACGTCGAAGGAGCGCGTGCCGTAGGGGGCACGGGCATTGTCGCCCAGGTAGAGATAGTCGTACTGGGGCAACAGCTGGCGGATGCCGTGCAGAATGGTCAGTCCGCCATAGCCGCTATCGAAGATGCCGATGGGTCCGGGAGCCTGGCTGAGCATGCTACTGTTGCAGGAGCTGTTGGACGGTGGCGGTGATGTCTTCGCCCATGGCGGGGTTGAGCCAGAGGGTGGACTGCTGGTCGGTATCGAGAATGAAGGCGTAGCCGCGCTCGCTGCCAATGGTGGCAAGAGCTGCGGAAAGGCGCGACTTCAGCGGCGCCATGGCACGGGTCTCAGCGTCGGCCAGCAGGCGCTGGCTCTCCTTCTTGAAGGCAATGTTCTTGTCGAGCATTTCCTGAAGTTCGCTCTGGCGCTTCTGCAGGATGGTCTTCGGGAAACTCTTCTGGCCGTCGAGGAACTCTTCGTACTTGCTGTTGAAATCGTTCTCGACGCGCTTCTGCTCAGCCTCGTACTGCTGGCGCAGCAGCTCAAGGTCGTTCTGGACGGTGGCATACTCAGGCATGGACTGCAGAGCGGCAGTGTAGCTGAGGTAGCCAAAGGCCAGCTCGGTCTGGGGCATAGAAGAAACGGTGGCGGCCTCGCTCTGGGCCACTATGGGCATGGTGACGGTCAGGGCCAGCAATGCCATCAGTAGAAGTTTTTTCATCATGGTCGTGTTCTGTCGTATTTGGTTTATGGGTGCAAAAATACAACATATTTTTCAAACAGCCAAATATTTCGGCAAAAAGCCCCGAAGCGGGGGTCTGGGAGAGGGGTTGAGAAAGGTTTGTTGCACAACGGATACAATAAATAAGGAAAAAGGCCGTTATTAACTACGTGCTTAAGCAGAAAATAGCAACAATACTCATACTCGTGCTGGCTGCCACAGACGTCTGGGCCCAGCAGGAGCCGTCCTTCGCCCACTACTGGGCGATGGAGCCTTGGTTTAACCCGGCCGCAGTGGGCAAGCAGCAGAAGCTGAACGTGACGGGAGCCTATGCCATGACGCTGACGGGCTTTGAGAACGCACCACGCACCATGATATTTGCCGGCGACATGCCCGTCAGGGTGTTTGGCAAGATGCACGGCGTGGGCCTGCAGCTGATGAACGACCAGATAGGACTGTTCTCGCACCAGCGGCTGGCGGTGCAGTATGCCTACAAGCAGCCACTGCTGGGCGGCGTACTGAGCATAGGCGTGCTGGGCGGCGTGCTGAGCGAGAAATTCCGTGGCAGCGAACTGGACCTGGAGAACGACAACGACCCGGCATTCACCAAGTCGGACGCGTCGGGCATGGCGCTGGACCTGTCGGCAGGAGTGTACTACATGCGGGGGCCGTGGTACGTGGGACTGTCGGCACTGCACCTGACGGCACCGGAAGTGGAACTGGGCGAGCGCTCCATACTGGACGTAAGCGGCGCATATTATTTGACCGCCGGATACAATATTCAGCTGCGCAATCCGTTATTATCAATACACCCCTCCGTGTTGGCACACACCGACGGTACCAGCCACCGCGTGAACATCACCACAAGGCTGAAGTACACGCACGAGAAAAAAATGATGTATGCCGGACTGGGCTACAGCCCGTCCAACTCGGTGACGGCACTCATTGGCGGATTCTTTCACGGCATCACCATCGGCTACAGCTACGAGGTGTACACCAGCGTGCTGAAGATAGGCAATGGCAGCCATGAGCTGTTTGTGGGGTACCAGACGGACCTGAACTTCCAAAAGAAGGGACGCAACCGTCATCAGAGCGTGAGAATACTATAATATAAGGAAATAAGAATAAGAGATAAGAGATAAGAGACAGAATATGAAAAAGCTATTGGGTATTACTCTTTGTTCGGCATGGGCCATGCTGCTGACCGGCTGTTTCGGTGGCAAGATGGCATCGTCGGCCGGTGGAGAGGTGACGGGAGTGAGCGGCAGAGCCTTCAGTGAGCCGGCTCCCTACGGCATGACGCTGATAAAGCGCGGTCACCTGAAGATGGGCATCGACAAGCACGACTCACTGTGGGGCAAGCAGACACCGGTGAGAGACATCTCGGTGGAGGGCTTCTGGATGGACGAGCGCGAGGTGACGAACTCGATGTACAGACAGTTTGTCAACTACGTGCGTGACTCCATTCTGCGTGAACGACTGGCCGACCCTGCCTATGGCGGCGACGAGACGTACAAGATTGAGGAGGACAAGAACGGTGACCCCGTGAAGCCCCACCTGAACTGGAAGAAACAACTGCCGCGCAAGCCCAACGAGGACGAGCAGCGAGCCATCGAGAGCCTGTACACAACGAACCCCGTGACGGGCGAGAAGATGCTGGACTGGCGCCAAATGAACTATCGCTACGAAATCTACGACTACACGGAGGCTGCCAAGCGCAAGTATCGCCCCAACCACGAGGAACGCGTGCTGAACACTGACGTGCGCCCGAATCCGAACGAACAGATATGGATATCGAAGGACACGGCATACATCAACGACGAGGGACAGATAGTACGCGAGACCATCAACCGCGAATACACCGGCGCGTGGGACTTCCTGAACACGTATATCGTCAACATATACCCCGACACCACCTGCTGGGTGAACGACTTCCCGAATGCGGAGAACGAGAGCTACATGCGCTACTACTTCTCGAACGCGGCGTACAACGACTATCCGGTGGTGGGCGTGACGTGGGAGCAGGCTAACGCCTTCTGTGCCTGGCGCACGGAGTTCCTGCTGCGCGGACTGGGCGAGGCGGCACGCTTCGTGCAGCGCTACCGACTGCCGACAGAGGCTGAGTGGGAGTATGCGGCTCGCGGCAAGGACCAGAACGAGTTTCCCTGGGACAACGAGGACGTGGCCAACGGCAACGGCTGCTTCTTTGCCAACTTCAAGCCCGACAACGGTAACTACACCAAGGACGGTAACCTGATAACCAGCAGGACGGGCATCTATAGTGCCAACAGCAACGGACTGTACGACATGGCAGGCAACGTGGCAGAATGGTGCTCGACCATCTATACCGAGGCTGGCGTGGAGGCCATGAACGACATTAACCCGCAGCTGAGCTACAACGCCGCCAAGGAAGACCCCTACAGACTGAAGAAGAAATCGGTGCGAGGCGGCTCGTGGAAAGACCCGGAGAGCTACATCCGTGCGGCATGGCGCTCGTATGAATACCAGAACCAGCCACGCTCGTACATCGGTTTCCGCTGCGTGCGCTCGCTGGCCAATACCACCAGCGACAAAATCAAGGTGAAAAAGGGCAAGAAGAAATAAACAGCAAACATTGTCAATAGCGAAATTGTAAATATCAATGACTGTATATAGTAAATTCAATGTCATCTACCGCTTGCAGAAGTGGTTGGACAGTGTCCCCGGACAGACATTCATGAACTATGCCTACTCGTGGGGTGCGTCAATCGTTATCCTGGGTACGCTCTTCAAACTGACCCACCTGCCGGGTGCCAACTTCATGCTGTTCCTGGGTATGGGTACGGAGGTTATCGTATTCTTCATAGCAGCCTTTGACCGTCCGTTCGACAAGACGGCTGACGGCATGAATCTGCCTACACACGTGGAAGATGAAACGGCCGAGGGCACAGAAGGTGCAGAAGGCACAGCAGCCGTGCAAGGCGGCGTGGCAGTGGCCGGCACTGGCGTACAAGGCGGTGGCGGCACCGTTATTATAAATGGTGGCGGTGGCGGAGTCATCGGCGGCGTCGTAGGCAACGGCGAGGAAGCTGCCCGCTGGGAGGGCGAGCCCATCAGCTTTGCTGGTGGCGGCGTGGCCGGAGGTGTCGTTGGTGGCGGCGTTGTCGGCGGCGGTGCTGGCGCTACGGTACCGGCAGACATGGCCGACGAACTGAAGGACGCTACCACCAACTACGTGGACGAACTGAACCGTCTGACGGAGATGCTGCAGAAGGTGTCGGAGCAGAGCCAGCGACTGACGCGCGACTCGGAGGAGATGGAGAACCTGAACCGCACGCTGACAGGCATCAGCCGCGTCTACGAAATGCAGTTGAAGAGCGCCTCGGCACAAATCAGCACCATCGACGAGATCAACGAACAGACACGCCACATGGCCGAACAAATAGTAGAGCTAAACAAGATCTACGCCCGCATGATTGAGGCCATGCAGGTGAGGGCTAATATTTAATAGGTACTTACCGTAATACCGTTATTCCGTAATACCGTTATTCCGTAATACCGAAAAAAGATAAAAAGAAGAAATCAATGGCAATCAAGAAAAGACCGGTTTCTCCGCGCCAGAAGATGATTAACCTGATGTACGTGGTACTGATGGCAATGTTGGCACTGAACGTCTCTAACGAGGTGCTCAACGGATTCTCTATTGTAGAGGAGAGTCTGAAGCGCACCACACTCAATGCCACCAAGGAAAACCAGGCTATCTATGACGACTTTGCCGAACAGATGAAGAAGAACCCGCAGAAGGTTCAGCAGTGGTACGAGAAGTCTCAGCAGGTGAAGGAGATGAGCAACAAGCTCTACAAACTGGCTGAGGAACTGAAGATGGCCATTGCCATTGAAGCTGACGGCAAAGACGGTGACCCGCGCAACATTAGAAATAAGGAAGACCTGGAGGCTGCCAGCCAGGTGATGCTGTCGCCCAGCCGTGGCCGTGGCAAGGAGCTGTATGACGCCATCAACAACTATCGCGCCAAGATGCTCACCATGGTCAGCGACTACCACCAGAAACAGATGATAGCGTCGAACCTGACTACGGAAGTGCCGAAGAGTGCACAGGGGTTGGGAAAGAACTGGCAGGAGTACCTGTTTGAGTCGATGCCGGCAGCGGCTGCCGTCACACTGCTGTCAAAGCTGCAGAACGACGTGCGCTATGCAGAGGGCGAGGTGCTGCACACACTGGTCAGCAACATCGACGTGAAGGATATACGCGTCAACGCGCTGAACGCCTTCGTCATTCCTAACTCGCAGACCATTGTGCGTGGCGACAAGTTCTCGGCACACATCGTCATGGCTGCAGTAGATACTACGCAGGTGCCGCAGATATTCATCGGCGGCAAGGAGATGAACTTGCCAGGCGGACTCTATGAGACCGTGACCGGAAGGACGGGCGACTTCACGCTGAGTGGACACATACAGATGGTGAATGGCAACGGAGAAATCATCAGACGCGACTTCGAACAGAAATATACGGTGGTAGACCCGTCGGCAACGGTGTCGGCAGACCTGATGAACGTGCTCTATGCGGGATATAGCAACCCGCTGAGCGTCAGCGTACCGGGCGTGCCACTGAACAAGGTGCAGGCCACCATGAGCGGTGGAACCCTGCAACCCGTGGGACCGGGCCGCTACATAGCACGCCCCACGGCTGTGGGCCAGAACGTCACCATCACCGTGACATCGACCAATACAGGACGGGCGCAGCAGATGGGACAGTTTACGTTCCGCGTGCGAAGACTGCCGGATCCGACGCCATACATCGCCATGAAGGATGAGAGCGGTTCGCCTATAAGATATAAGGGCGGCGGACTGTCGAAAGCCCAGCTGATGGGCACCGACGGCATCGGAGCAGCCATTGACGACGGCATACTGGACATAGCCTTCAAGGTGCAGTCGTTTGAGACGGTGTTCTTCGACAACATGGGTAATGCCGTGCCGATGGTCAGCGACGGCGCTCACTTCTCGGCACGCCAGAAGGAGACATTCCGCAAACTGCAGCGCAACCGCCGCTTCTACATATCGCGTGTCAATGCCATAGGACCGGACGGCATACCGCGTAAGTTGAACGCTTCGATGGAGGTAATCGTGAAATAGCACCCTACCCTCACCCGCTGAGGAGGAGAAAACAGAGACAGAAAAGAAAACAGAAGAATATACGAGTATGAAAAGAGTATTGTTCATATTGCTGATAGCGCTGGTGGCAGGAAGTGCTGTGGCTCAGCCCAAGAAGAGCCGCACGCAACAGGCCCAACAGGGCAAACAGAAGAATGCACAGTCGCAGAACCAGGGTATGTCGATGCGTGCCCGACTGATGTTTCCAACGGCTATCGACATGCCAGAGGACGTGGTGTGGCGACGTGACATCTACCGCGAGATAGACCTCAACAAGGATGCCAATGGTGGACTCTACTATCCCGTAGAGCCCATGGACCGTCAGGTGAACCTGTTTACCTACATCTTCAAACTGGCACTGAACGGCTATATCCCCGTCTACGAATACCGACTGGACGGCAACGAGTCGTTCACCGACTCGGCACGGGTGCAGATGAAGACCGTGCTGGACAACTATCACATCTACTATCAGGAGAAAGACGGCAAGCTGAGGGTAGAGAACAGCGACATCCCGTCGGCGGAGGTGAAGCTGTACTACCTGAAGGAGAGTGCCTACTACGACCAGGCCAACTCATCGTTCCACCGCAAGGTGCTGAGTCTCTGCCCCGTCATGCTGCGCGAGGATGACTTTGGCGGCGAGGCATCGAAGTACCCCTTGTTCTGGGTGAAATACAGTGACTTGGAGCCTTTCCTGAGTCGACAGACGGTGATGACCAGCAACCTGAATAATGCTGCCACGATGTCGATGGACGACTACTTCACACTGAACCGCTACGAAGGTACCATCTACAAGACCAACAATATGCTGGGCAAGACACTGGCACAGATGTGTGAGGGCGACACCACGAAACTCTCAGCAGAGCAGAAACGCATTGAGGCAGAACTGAAGGCCTTTGAGGAAAACATCTTTGGCGACAAGCAGCGCAAAGACTCACTGGACTCTATTGCCAGGATGGACCCGAAGGAACTGAAGGCTGCCATGAAGGGCAAGAAGTCGAGCCGCAGAAACAGCAGTGCAACGGTAAAGCAGTCGAAGCGCACGAAGAGCAGTAGCTCGTCGTCGTCAGGCAGCGCCCGGATGAGTGTACGCAGACAACGCCACTAAAAAAGTGCTGCTTTTTGTTGCAAATGTCAGAATTATTGCTTACATTTGTCGGCAGAAACACTTAAACCATTTTTAAAAACTAAGGATTATGAAAAAGATTTTCGCACTAGTGGTGATGGCTGTTGCCTTTGCAATGCCGTCAAAAGCACAGATTAGCTGGGGTATACAGGCTGGTCTGAACATGAGTAACGTGACGGCTGATGGCGCCAGCGTAAACAGCCGCACCGGGTTCTTCGCTGGTCCAACGGTCAAGTTCTCACTTCCTTTAGTTGGTCTTGGAATCGACGCCTCGGCTCTCTATGACCAGCGCGAGGGTAAGGTTGGCGACGAGACAATCAAGTCGCAGTCAATACAGGTGCCCATCAACCTGCGCTACGGAATAGGACTGGGCGTCGCCGAGGTATTTGCCTTTGCCGGTCCTCAGTTTGGCTTCAATCTGGGCGGAAAGAAGACTTGGGCTGGCGATGCTGCAGAGTGGACGCTGAAGTCGTCTAACTTTAGCGCCAACATAGGTATTGGTGCTACCATTCTGAACAAATTGCAGGCTAAGGTGAACTACAACGTGGCACTGGGCAAGACCGGTGAGTTTGAGAGCGTGTCAAGCACCGTGAAAGAAGTGGCTGACGCAAAGTTCAACGCTTGGCAGGTGTCGCTGGCTTACTTCTTCTAAGCCTCGGAAACAGAGAAAAACAAAAGTGCTCAGCGCGACACAATGCGCTGAGCACTTTTTTTATTTGTTTATTCAGCAAAAGGTAACTCCAGCTGGCCGTCGCCCAGCAAGTTAAAGGACTTGCGGTGGTAGGGCGTGACACCATACTGCCGGATGGCCTCGCGATGTTTCTTGGTGGGATAACCCTTGTTGGACTGCCAATCGTATTGTGGATATTCCTCAGCCAACTGGTCCATGTAGTCGTCGCGGTAGGTCTTGGCCAGAATGGAGGCTGCGGCAATAGAGAGATACTTACCGTCGCCCTTGACGATGGTGGTATGAGGAATGTCAACGACTGAAGCATTGACTATGGCACGGTAGGGCTTAAAACGGTTGCCGTCAACAATGATGGCCTGAGGGCGCACCTGCAACTGGTCAAGGGCGCGGTGCATGGCCAGGATGGAGGCGTTGAGGATGTTGATATGGTCTATCTCCTCAGGGGTAACGATGCCTACAGCCCAAGCTAGGGCGTCACGCTGGATGACGTCGCGCAACAACTTGCGGCGACGGTCGGTCAGCTGCTTGGAGTCGTTGAGCTCGGCATTCTGGTAGTCTTCAGGAAAGATGACAGCGGCAGCATAGACGCTACCTGCCAGACAGCCACGTCCGGCCTCGTCGCAGCCGGCTTCTACCAATCCGGTATAATAATGACTGGCTAACATAACGATTTATTGTTTAGCGGGCCGCATCCAGAGGTGAAGCTGGTAGAGGGCGGGGAGAAGTATGAGTAGCGAGAAGCCCAGGGCCATATAGACGTGCAACTGGGAACCCTTGAAGACGTCGATGAGCTTCATGTCGGGGTCTGGATAGAGGGCGTAGATGACGTAGGCAACACTGTTGTTAGCCCAATGGTAGGCTACGCCGGGCAGGATAGAACCCGTGCGGTAGTACATCCAGCCCAACAGAAGTCCGATGAGGAAAGCGTGGGGCATCTGGGCAGGATTCATGTGGACCAAGGCAAAGAACAGGGCAGAGAGAGCAACGGCAGCCCATACGGAGAGACGCTCTGACTGCAGCAGCGCCTTGAGAATGGCACCACGCAGCACAATTTCTTCGCTCAGAGGAGCTAGCAGTCCGATGATAAAGTAGCCCCACGGTGTACCCATAATGGTATCGAACTGGGACTCGGCCAAGTTGGGCAGTTCGGGCATCTGCTCCTGTAGCCAGGCGGAGGGAATGATAGCTCCCAAGGAAGCGATGACACTCCACGAGAGCACCGTCCAGGGACGGGTACGCAACCAGGTGGGTGACACCTCGGCATAGCGTGCCCAGAGGAAAACGATGATGGTCAGCAAACCGGTAATACCCGTGGTGGTGATGAGCATGGGAGCGGTCTGGTCGTGGTTGCCAGTGACAAGGGCCCAGAGGGTGGTAATGATGCCTCCGCACAAGAGTTGGAGACCAATAAAGATAATAAGATAACTGAATGCTTTCTTCATGTTAATATGTTTTCTGACGCAAGGGCGTCTTGTTGTAGTTGTTCTTTCAGGGCGTCAATGTTGTCAAAGCGCTGCTCACCGCGCAGCCGCTCGACAAATGCGACCTCTAACTGTTGGCCGTAGAGGTCTTCGTGTAGTCGGAAGAGGTGTACCTCCAGGGTCTGCTGGTGGCCATTGAAGGTGGGGCGCATGCCTATATTCATCATGCCGTGCTTCCACTCTACACTGTTCTGTAGTCTGGCTTTCACGGCATAGACGCCTGAGGCCGGAATGAGCTGGCAAGGTGAGTCTGGCATGATATTGGCAGTAGGAAAACCAAGCTGGGTACCAATGTGTTCGCCATAGGTCACATGACCGATGAGAACGTAAGGGTAACCCAGCAGTTCACGGGCTTTGGCTACCTCGCCAGCGGATATCTGTTGACGAATGAGGGAGGAACTGATTTCACCGACAGCAGGCAGATGCACAACGTCAATGCCTAACTCCTTACCATAGCGTACATAGTCGTCGAATCCTTCTACACGGTTGTGGCCAAACCGGTTGTCGTAGCCAATCAGCAGCACCTTTACACCATATTGATGACACAGCACACGTTCCATGAACTGACGGGCAGTCAGTTGGCGAAGGTCGTCGTTGAAGATGAGCGCCTCAATACGGTCTATGCCGGTCTTGGTGAGCAACAGCCGCTTCTGGTCAAGAGGAGTCAAGGTCTGCGATCCACTCTTATCGAAAGTGATAACCATAGACTGAAGTCCACGACGGCGGGCTTCGTCAACAACATGTTGTAAGACGAACTGGTGACCACGGTGAACACCGTCGAACATGCCAATAGTGGCTACATATCCTACTTCTTGCATAAGCGTTCTATCCATCGATATATCTCGCCTACCCATAGTACGACAGAGGTGCCGGCAATAATCATGGCCCATGTCTGCCACGGCAAGGGAACGGTGCGGAACATACGGCCGCCAAAGGTGACGATGAACCACTGGCCAACGAGGACGATGAGTAGTACCAGAAGGAAACCTTCACAGGCCCACAGCCGTCGGAAAGCAGAATGGCAGGAGCCGAGCATGCGGGCATTGAAGAGGTTCCACCACTGTAGCATAACGAAGATGGTGAAGAAGATGGTCAGCTCTGTATCGTCCATGCTGCTCTGATGCTCGAAGTACCACAGCAGAACAGCGGTAAAAGCGAAAAACAAACCGCCAATGACAAGTATGCCGCGAACCATGGAACGGGTGATAATGAAGGCATCGCTGGAACGGGGCTTCTCTTGCATGACCTCGCGTGAGGGGGGCAAAGAGGCCAGAGCCATGGCTGCCAGCGTGTCCATAATAAGGTTGACCCACAATATCTGGGTGATGGTCAGCGGCATCTCAGTACCAATGAAAGCGCCGAAGAGTACCAGCAACAGGGCGGCCACGTTGACAATGAGCTGGAAGAAGACAAAGCGCTGGATATTTTTATAGAGCGAGCGCCCCCACATGACGGCATGGACAATGCTGTTGAACGAGTCGTCAAGCAGGGTGATGTCGCTGGCTTGCTTGGCCACGCTGGTGCCACTACCCAACGACAGACCGACATGGGCTCGATTCAGGGCGGGGGCGTCATTGGTGCCATCGCCCGTGACGGCTACTACCTCGCCACGCTGTTGCAACAGACTGACCAGGCGCTGCTTGTCGGTAGGTCGAGCCCGCGACATGACTTTCAGGTCCTGTATACGCTCCAGGGCTTGCTCGTCGCTGAGGGCGGCAAACTCGGCGCCTGTAATGGTAAAGCCATCATCAAGACCGCACTGACGGGCTATCTCCTGAGCTGTAGCAACGGTATCGCCGGTGACTATCTTGACATCGATGCCGGCATCTCTACACTGGCGGATGGCACCGGGGACTTCCTGGCGCAAGGGGTCGCTGATAGCAAAGAGGGCCAGCAACTGAGCATCCTGGGCTATGGCGAGGGTGCGCATGGCGTGGTTCTGCCATTCCAGTAGCTGCTGCTCCAGAGTACGTTGTTCGTCGTCGGTGAGTTTACAACGTGCCATGATGACTTCTGGGGCTCCTTTAATATATAAGGTATCACCAACAGTGGTTGACATATACTTCTTCTCAGTGGAGAAGGGTTCGCGGCTTGTGATAGGATTCTCGTCGCGTAACTGCATGTAGTCAATGCCTTGCTGCATCAGCCACCGCAGCAGGGCCTGCTCGGTGGGATTGCCTACATCGTGCGTCGCTGTGGTATTCAAGGCAATGGCCTTATAGAGGGATGAGACATCACTTCCCTTCTCGTCGGCCATGTTTTTGACATCAGCCACCGTCATGCGGTTTTCCGTGAGTGTGCCGGTTTTGTCGGTACAGATGACGGTGACGGCACCCATGGTCTCCGAAGCTTGCAACTTACGCACCAGATTGTTTGACTTCAGCATGCGACGCATATTTAGTGCCAAAGCCAGGGTGACGGCCATGGGAAGCCCTTCGGGAACAGCCATGACAATCAGCGTAACAGACATCATGAAATAGCGAAGCACGACCTCTGTCATCGATAGGTAATCAGTGGTATGCCACAAGGCGTTGGTCAGGACATCATGGATAAGGAAAGCAAAGAAAGCAGATACGGAAAGTGTAATGCCTACCTTACTAATGAATTTGGCAAGACGCTCCAACTGGATGTTCAGCGGGGTCTTCACACCGGTCAACTCGGTGGCTTGACGGGCTACATGACCTATCTCAGTCTCGTCGCCAACAGCTGTTACCACATAACGGCCTGTACCGCCCATCACCATAGATGAGCGTAGCAGCATGTCCTTTGAATAAGCCTCTTCGTTGCCTTTATCCTTTGCGTGCTGAGGGGACTTGTCTACACCATCTTCTATATTAGTGGTGCGGCTACTCTTTGTCGTTATCGGTTCGCCAGTCAGACTGGACTCGTCTACTTGGAGGTCAGTAGCCTCAAAGAGACGACCGTCCGCAGGCACCTCATCGCCAGTCTCAATGATGACAACGTCGCCTACCACCACCTCGCGGCGAGGTATCTCTACGACCTTGCCGTCACGCACAACCTTGACGGGCTGTTCCTCTCCCAGCTGGGTCAGAACATCAAACTTACGGGCGGCATCGCGCTCAAAATAGAAACCCACCGTTGTGGCCAGAATGATGGCAAAGAATATGCCCAACGTCTCTATAAAGTCTTGCTTGACAAATGCCAATGCAAGCGACACCGCTGCGGCAATCAATAGTATGCGAATCATTGGGTCTTGGTACTTCTCCAAATACAGACGCCACATTGATTGTCGCTGAGGTGGCGTTAATACGTTCTCACCATGATCGAGGCGACTCTGTTCCACCTCTGTTATGGTCAATCCCTGTCTTCTATCTTTCATAACGGCCACAAAGGTACTAATTTTCAAAAAAAAAAGCCCATAGATAGCAATTTTTTCACTTTTCACTTTCCACTTTTCACTTTTTTTTGTATCTTTGCACCCGCAAAAGCAATACTGCACCGGACTTGTAGCTCAGTTGGTTAGAGCAACAGACTCATAATCTGGAGGTCCCAGGTTCAAGCCCTGGCTGGTCCACACTGGAAATCAAGCGGTTACGAAAAACGTAGCCGCTTTTTCTTTGTCCTTTGTGAAATTCAGGTGACCCCGTTTTTGAAGTCACAGGGGTAGGGAGACAGATTTTATCGTTAGAATCTATACTGTAATTTCATGTTGACCGCATGCCGGTTTTCTACAGCATTGCTACAGAAGGTATCAAACATATCATGCCAATCGACACCTAAATTCCATCTCCTGCCAAATTGTTTGTTCACCGACAGACAGCCATATACGGGTACGCCAGTCGCCTCGCGTCTGGGCGATTTCTTTGTATAATACACTACCTGAGCACCTATCTGCCATTGTTGAGGAAGGAAAGCGGTGGGTGCTAATCGGAATGAGGCATAGGTTCCGCTCTTGATGGCATATAGGTTGGAGCCGCCTGTCAGACTCAACCAGTTTGTTTTCCAGTAAGCTGATGCCCCCAACTCCATGAAGTTCTCGCCATCCTCAATGAGGTAATAGCTCGCCTCCGTCTGCACGGTCAGCCGTTGACAGCTATAGGCATACGATAGCTTTGTTTGATGAATGGAGCGTTCATCCAGTTGTCCCTTGGTAATGGCCCATTGCTCATCAGAAATAATGTCGGCTTCCATCGCGAGAACCTCATAGGCGGGATTGTAGTATTTGAGGTAATAGCCCATGAGTATCTGATGACGGCTGTTAGGGGCATAAATGATGTTGGCATTCGCATTGACACGAGTGTCATGATGCTTCTGTCTATTGTCTGAATCCATCAGCTTGTAGTTATAGAACATCACACGATTGCCGGCAGTAAACTTCCACTGCGGAAGAGAATAGGTGAATTGCAGATAGATATCGTGGTTAAAGGCATCCCAGCTTCTGTCCGTACCCTTTTGTCCAGTCATGAAATAGTCCCCTTCAAAACCCAGCATCATGGAAAGTCGTTTGGACAGCAAAGGCGTGTTCAGCTCAGCGATATACATGGGCTGCTTGTAGGAAAGGAAAGGGTCGCTGGCATAGTAATAGCCGCCCACTAAAAGCAGTTCTGTGCCTTGGTCGTTGAAGGTATGGAAATATCTGGCTCTACCAAAGACCTTGCGCGACTTACCATAAGGGCGGTCAAGGTATTGCTGGGTGAAGAAGGTCAACAGCCTGTTGCGGTCGTCAAATCGGTTGGTCATGTGAAGTGTCAGATACTGCTCGTCCACATCGCGGTGGCGATAGGACATGTTGGCATAGAGGTCGGTGTGCTTGCTGCCGTATAGCGCATTGGCGGTGGCAATACCCTCGAATCGTTTTCCCGCAGCTCCTTGTCCTTCCACGAACCCCTGCCACGCATCAGGCATCTTCATGTAAATGTCCAGTACCTTATTCATGCCGATGGTACCCTTCGATACGCCTGTATTGTCACAAACTTGTATCCTGTCGATGTCCTTGGCCTTCATCTGACTGATAACCAGCCTTGTATCGGCATTAAGCGGACAGTTTCCTATGCGGAGATTATAGTTGGAGATGACGTCCTCATAACCAGCAATCATCAGACTGGGCATCATCTGCAGGACATCCATCAGCGTTTCTTCTCCTGTCAGCTCCATTCGCTGAGGGTAAATGATGGTCCTGTCTGCCCGCACCTCTATGATAGGCAGGCTATCTTCTGCTGACACCGTGACCGATAGAAGCAAGAGACTGATGAAGATGTCAATAGAACGAAGCATGTATAGCACTCTAATTTATATTAATAGAGGAACGTCACGATGAATTACCTTTCCAATCAAAATCCGGGAAATTACGGGAAGTTCCATACCTTCAATCGGTTACCACTTCATCGAAATGCTCCTTCCCCCAGTCAATGAGGGCTATGATGGCGGGCATCAGTGAACGGCCTGTTTCCGTCAGAGAGAGCATCTTCTGGGAGCAGTCCGTCATCAGATGACGAATCTCATTAAAACGCAATACCCCTGTCTCGTTGGTGTGGAGCATATAGAGTACCAACATTGACCACTTGTCACCGAAACGACTCACTACTTGCCTGATAGGACAGGCCAAATACTCTGCTTTGATATCTGCCATAACTATAGATTTTGTCGCAAGGACAGTGCAAACCGAATGCAACGCCACACTCAGACCTTTAGGTCAGAGAATGCAATCGAACTTGCTCGAATTGCTGAGGTGCAGCCTGTTCTCGCTGAGTTTACTCAGCAAAGGTAGCAAAAAGTTACCAAGTAACAGCATTACACTTAGTTAATCTAAGTTAAAGCCGTTTTCTCAGAAGTCCGATAACATCACAATTCCTACTTATTGGTAACTATGACACCAAAAAGTGCCTTCTTGTGAGATTGAAAAACTTGCCGTACCTTTGCACTTGCAATCAAGAAGCAACGAGTATTAATAATAAAAAGGTAAGAACAATGGACAGGCTGGAGAATCTAAAGAATATCATCATGTATCTGATGGCTGACGAGCATGTCAGTCACCAGATACCTTCTACACTCGAAGAGCGGCAAAGGATGATGCGGGCATTGATGAACGTGTGGGAGCCAAGACCTATCAGCGAAGACTTTCTGAAAATGCAGGATGCCGAGTTGCAGATGCAGCGAGAGGACAAGGGTGTGGTAGAATTGGAAGAAGTGGCGGCAGCAAATTCTTCATTCTTCATTCTTCATTCTTCATTTCTATTGTGGCAGGGTGACATCACTCGTCTGAAGGTGGATGCCATCGTCAATGCGGCCAATGCACAGGCTTTAGGGTGCTGGGCACCGCTTCACAACTGTATCGATAACTGCATCCACTCTGCTGCAGGAATTCAACTGCGCAAGGAGTGTGCCGACAAGATGCAGGGACGGCTGCTGGCTACTGGCGATGCCTTCATCACGCAAGGCTACAACCTGCCTGCCCGTCATGTCATCCACACCGTTGGCCCGATTATTCCCGACGGCATTCCCACCAAGGAACAGGAAGAGCAGTTGGCAGCTTGCTATCGCAGCTGTCTTGACCTTGCAGAGAAGAATGGACTGGAGAGCATCGCCTTCTGCTGCATCTCCACGGGCGTATTCCACTTCCCCAACCAGCGAGCAGCAGAAATTGCCATTGAGACTGTCAAGTCATACCCCCGACATTCACTTGTAAAGAATGGCTTAAAGAGCAGATTGCCAAAGCCGACTATATCCTGATTGGTGCAGGGGCAGGGCTGACTACTGCCGCCGGCATCGACTATGCCGGTGAGGACTTCCGTAGGGAGTTCCGCGAGTGGACAGGCCGCTACGGCATCACCGACCTCTACAGTGCCGGATTCTATCCCTTCGAGACCGATGAGGAACGCTGGGCTATGTGGGCGAAGCACATCTGGTTCAGCCGCTATCGGACAGGGGCATTGCCGCTATACCAGAAACTGCTGAAGATGGTTGACGGGAAGGACTATTTCGTTATCACTACAAACGTTGACGGTCAGTTCGAAATGGCTGGATTTGATACGCATCGCATTTTTGCTACGCAGGGCGACTATTGCTACTTCCAGCCAGCATCAGGTGCGCCCAAGGAACTGTATCACAACCGCGAATGGGTGGAACGGGCTTTGCCAGCCATCAAAGACTGCCGCATTCCCACGGAACTGATTCCCCATACCCCCGACGGCCAGCCCGTCAGCATGAATCTCCGCTGTGACGATACTTTCGTAGAGGACGCCCACTGGCATGAGCAGGCACAGCGTTACAGCGATTTCGTCAGCATGGCTCACGACAAGCGGATGCTATTACTGGAGTTTGGTGTAGGTTTC
>CACWFV010000054.1 GCA_902760315.1 uncultured Bacteroidales bacterium
GATACCTATGAACTGAACCGTACACTGCCAAACCTCGATCACGTCTTTGCCTCATGGGAACAGTCAATCTTTGGCTGTCAGCCATCGCTGCTGTTTTCGCAGAAGGTACCTTATGGCTGGTTCTCTGAGCTGATGTGCCTAGGCTATGTCAGCTATTTCCCGCTGATGCTCATTACCTATCTCTATTATTTCTTCCGTCGCTACAAGGAGTTTCAGATGGCAGCCTTCGTCATGCTCAGCTCCTTCTTTGCCTACTACGTTGTCTTCGTACTGGTGCCCGTTACGGGTCCACAGTTCTACTACCTCGCCGTAGGCACCGAGAAGATTGCTGCTGGCGTCTTTCCAAACCTTGGTGACTGGTTCCTGACACATTCTGAACGCATGGCAGCGCCTGGCTGGGCAGATGGTTTCTGCTATCACTTGCTCGACATCACGCACGATGCTGGCGAACGTCCCACTGCCGCCTTCCCCAGCAGTCATGTAGGTGTTACAACGGTCGTTATGATGCTTGCTCTGCGCACCCGCAGCAAAGGTCTTGTCTTTACCATCCTGCCCTTCTATGTGGCGATGTGCTTTTCTACCGTTTACATCTATGCTCACTATGCCATCGATGCCATTGCAGGCTTCGCGACCGGAATTCTGCTTTATGTTGCACTGAAAGCTGTCTATCGTCGATGAACCGCTGTTTTTTGCAGTATAATTTGGAATCCTCAGAAAAATTGAATATATTTGCAGGCAGAAACAACCCCTAAAACAGAAATATTATGAAAACGATGAGATTTTGCTTGTATGCTGTGGTCGCCTTATTGCTTATGGCCAGTTGCAGTCTGTTTGAAAAGAATGGTTCTAACGTCCCGCAGATTACTGGTATCCCGTACCAAAGCGAAGAGGATGGTAAGTGGAGTATGATTTCGCCTGATGGTCATGTTATCTTCACGGATGCTTTTGTCGACAGCGTTTTGGTGACATTTGCGTATGATGACCGTTTCTTCGTGCGAGAATCCAACGGCCTTTACGCACTATATGCTGCCGAAGAAACACCACGTCTCATCAGCAGCGGTTATCGCTACTTCAACAATTTCATCAATGGTGTCGCTGTGGTTGTTAAACCAGGTGAGCATATATCAATCATCAATCGTGAAGGTGAGGTACTCCGTGAACTTGACAAGGTTGACGGCAAGAAGGTACGCAAGGTTCGTGTAGCCAATGACGGCCGCATGAGCGTGGAGACTACTGATGGCAGCTGGGGACTGCTTGATGCTACCGGTGAACAATTAATACGTCCACACCACGGCGTACTGTGGTATAAGGACGGGATGGTGCTTACGAGTCCGAAGAACGAGGCTGCCGACTATCGCCGCAAACTGCCTTGGAAGATGCACGATTATCTGCGCGACATCAACGATACAGAACTGGGAAAGATAACTGGCAAACAATATATCTCTACGGGCATCTGCAGAGGTGGAGATTATGTCAGAGTCTATAAATATCGCAAAGACGAAGATGAGTCTGACAAGCGTGCCTATGGTCTCGTTGACAAAGAGGGTAAAGTGGTGATAAAGCCCTCGGCAGACATTCGCGAAATTGACGACGACGTCTTTGGCGACTACTTCGTGTTCGGTGATGGCGAAAACGAGGGACTCATGAATATGAAAGGCGAGATACTGATTGAGCCCACCTACAAATATCTGTATCCAATTTTGGGCTTTGATTTACTGTTGGCATCGGTCGGCGATGACGATGAAGAAGAAGGGGCTTATCAGTTTATCAATACAAAGGGAGAGGAAATAGGCAGTGAACAATTCAAAAGCAATTTCCTTTTACCGGAGCGTCTGGGTGGAGAGCGTATGTTGATAGAGACTATGGAAGATGGCTATGTCTTCATAGACAAAGAGGGAAAACGCCTGTATCCCGACCAGCCAGCCATCTATGCTATCAAATATTTTTCTCGTACCGACGACGAGATCATATCGATGCATGTAGATGTCGACGATTTCGTCAGCAAACTCAAAATCACCAACACTGGTTTCCTGGGGCTTACTGTTAATACCAAGCCGGAGAGTTTTGCCAAAGCTTACAAAGAGGACATTATAGACCGCTTTTATGATTTTGCGGGTGATAACGATATTAAACCTGCCCAAGTCGATGAAGTTCTCAGGAAAGACATCGTAGAGCTCTGTGATATATACGATGCAATCCATAAAGAGGGCAAATCGATTCCAACAACCATTGACGGTATAGATATCTACATTGAGCCCGTATATGATGGAGAAATAAGTAAAGATGAGAAGTTCTTGGATGTACAGATGAAGGATCTGTTTATCAATATCCCTTGCTATAACCGGTTGGAAGGATATAGAAATAAGATATTCCAGGCGCTCAAGCAGAAAATTATGGCATTTGGCAAGAAATATGCTGAAACAGACCATAATCTCGTTGTTGCAAATGATTACTGTATTATAAGTCTTTATGATAAAGGAAACTATGTAAACATAAGATATGAGAAACTTGATAAAAATAGTTCTCCATCGGCAGAAAAGATAAAGAAGAATGTAGCCAAGCACGAAAAGGAGTATGAACCGGAAAAATTCACTGTAGAATAGGAGAACTGATAAAAAAATGGGACTCCGCTGAGTCCCTAACCTTTGTTAACCTTAAATCTAATACTATGAAAAACACACTGCAAAGATACCATTATTTTTATGCTACGCAAGAGTAGTAAGGTATAAAATGGTGTATCTACTACACTTTCTTGACATAAATCAAGCGAGAGAAGAAAATTCTACCCTGAAAATTTGGCCGGTAGCAAATTATTTACTACCTTTGCAACCGAAAGCACAATGATAAATGCAGGGATTCCGACATTGAGACACGCGTCGGGATTCTTTCTTTTTTGCATCATCAGACTAAAATTGTAAATAGTAAACAGTAAAAAATCAGAAGATATGGCATACATGTCACAAGAAGGCTATGACAAACTCATAGCCGAACTACACCGCTTGGAAGCGGTAGAACGCCCCAAGGCTTCTGCGGCCATTGCCGAGGCAAGAGAAAAGGGAGACCTGAGTGAGAACAGTGAATACGACGCTGCAAAAGAGGCCCAGGCACATTTGGAAGACAAGATTAACCGTCTGAAATCCACCATTGCCGAAGCCAAGGTGGTGGACACCTCCCGTCTGAGCACCGACTCCGTTCAGATACTGACCAAGGTAGAGATGACTAACCTTACCAACAAGGCCAAGATGTCGTACACCATTGTCAGCGAGAACGAGGCCGATCTGCGTGCCGGCAAAATCAGTATCAAAACCCCCATTGCCCAGGGCTTGTTGGGCAAGAAGGTGGGCGACGAGGTGGAGATCCAGATTCCACGTGGCACCATCAAGCTGCGCATTGACAACATTTCAATAGCGTAAGCGTCGTCCCGATATCCCGTTAACCCGTTATCCTGCCCCAAAAAGAAACTATGGATATATTCAGCAAAATCGCTGCTGGCGAAATTCCCAGCTACAAAGTTGCAGAGAACGACGAGTTCTATGCTTTCCTCGACATCAACCCGCTAGTTAAGGGACACACCCTGGTCATTCCTCGTCGTGAGGTAGACTACTTCTTCGACATGGACGACGCTGAACTGGCCCGCTATCAGCAGTTTGCCAAGCGCGTAGCCACAGCCATCAAGAAGGCCTTCCCCTGTAAAAAGGTAGCTCAGGTGGTGCTCGGTCTGGAGGTTGCCCATGCCCACATCCACCTCATCCCTATGCAGAGCGAGGCCGATGCCGACTTCCGTCGTGAGAAACTGAAGCTCACCGAAGACGAGTTCAAGGACATTGCCGCCAAGATTAGTGCCGCCATGTGCTGAGCCTACGGCAGCAAACATGACGGATGAAGGATGACGGATGAAATACGAAACAATGGTCTTTAAGTAAGGAGTGCCATGATTTTGTTAAGTTTCGATACCGAAGAATTTGATGTGCCCCGCGAGCATGGCGTAGATTTCACGCTGGAGCAGGGCATGGCGGTTAGCACTGTGGGTACCAACCGCATTCTTGACGTACTAAAGGAGAATGGCGTCAAGGCCACCTTCTTCTGCACGGGCAATTTTGCCGAGCATGCCCCGGAGGTGATGCAACGCATCATGGACGAGGGTCACGAAGTGGCCTGCCATGGCGTAGACCACTGGCAGCCCAAGGAAACCGACTTCTCCCTGTCCAAACAAATCGTAGAGCGCGTCACCGGCCGCCAGGTCTATGGCTACCGCCAGCCCCGCATGTTTCCCGTCAGCGATGCCGAGATAGAGAAGGCCGGCTACCGCTACAACTCGTCTCTTAACCCTGCCTTCATCCCCGGACGCTACATGCACCTCACGTCGCCTCGTACTTGGTTTATGAAAGGTAAGGTGATGCAGATTCCCGCTTCCGTCACTCCACTGATACGTTTCCCGCTCTTTTGGCTGGCATTGCATAACCTGCCTCAGAGCCTCTATCACTGGATGGTGCGCCGCGTGCTGCGCAAGGACGGCTACTTCGTCACCTATTTCCACCCGTGGGAATTCTACGACCTCAAGGAGCACCCGGAGTTCCGGATGCCTTTTATCATCAAAAACCATAGTGGGCGCCAGATGATGCAGCGCCTGGACACACTCATTCGGATGCTGAAGGACCGCCACCATGAATTTGTTACCTTTACCGAGTTTGTCAACCGCCAGCACGTATGATTACACTTGCCACTGTCTCGCCCTGCTATAATGAGGAGGAAGTGCTACGTCACTCCGTTGAGCGCCTCTCTGCACTCTTCCAGCGCATGATAGCCGATAATCTCATTTCCGAGGACAGCCTCATGGTCTTTGTCAACGATGGCAGCCGCGACCGCACGTGGGATATCATCACCCAACTGCATAGCGAGAACCGCTTTGTGCGCGGTATCAATCTCGCCCGCAATGTAGGCCACCAGAACGCTATCATGGCAGGCATGATGACAGCCAGAGACTGGGCCGACGCCGTCATTACCATTGACGCCGACCTGCAGGACGACATTGAGTGTATTCCCCAGATGGTGCAGCGTTTTCATGAAGGCTACGACATTGTCTACGGTGTCAAAGTGTCTCGCCAGGCTGACCCCTTTATGAAGCGCCTGACGGCGGAGGCCTTCTACAAGCTGCAGGGTTCCATGGGTGTCGAAGGCATTGCCAACCATGCTGACTTCCGCCTGATGAGCCGTCGCTCCCTCGACATGCTTGCCACCTATCCTGAACACAACCTCTACCTTCGTGGACTCATACCCCTCATAGGGTTGCGTAGCACTACCGTCGACGACGTCATCAGCGAGCGCTATGCCGGTTCCTCCAAGTATACGGTCCGCAAGATGCTGAAGCTGGCCATAAATGGCATCACCGCCTTCAGTGTCAAACCCATGCATGCCATTTTCTATCTGGGTATCGTCTTCCTGCTCATAGCTCTTGGCATTGCCGTCTATGTGGCCCATGCCTGGGTAGTGGGTACTGCCGTTCCCGGCTGGTCGTCACTCATCCTCAGCATCTGGCTGGTGGGCGGTTTTGTGCTCATCTCCTTGGGTGTTCTGGGCATCTATATCGGCAACATTTATGTAGAGGTCAAGCGTCGTCCACTGTACCATATTCAAGAAATATTGGAGTAATACTTACATCCCCCCTATGGACCATACCATTAGCACCCGTTTACGCAACAACATTGCGCAAGTCCTGCAGCACCCCCTCTTCCACGACTACCGCACCATCCTCGTCTTGTGGGTGCTGATGTGCCTCATACTCGCCATCACCAAGTCCTACGACAGCGACGGCAATTACCGCATCTTCATAGGAGTGTGGTACCACACCATCGAGCAGCTCCCTCTGTTCGACCACTATCCGCTGGAGTACGACGACATGAACCACTACGGTCCCTTCTTTGCCCTGGTCATAGGGCCTTTCGCCTGGATGAACCGTTATGCCGGCATGTTCTTCTGGATGCTCTTCCTCTGCTTGTTCCTCTTCGTGGCCGTCCGCAAATCCGACCTCACGAGATACCAGCAGTTCTTCGTCTACTGGTTTTGTACCCACGAACTGCTCAATGCCCTCTTCCTGCAGCAATACAATGTGGCCATTGCCGCCGGTGTACTGCTCACCTTTACCCTCATTGAGCGCCGACAAGACTTCTGGGCAGCCTTCTTTATTATGCTCGGCACCATGATCAAGCTCTACGGCATTGTGGGATTGGCTTTCTTTTTCTTCTCAAAAAAGAAAGCCACCCTCCTGCTCTCCTGTCTCTTCTGGGGCGTGGTGATGTTTGTCGCTCCCATGGCCATCTCCAGTCCTGAGTACGTCGTGCAGCAATATTACGAGTGGTACGTGGCCCTTGTCGAAAAGAATGCCGACAACATCAACGTCTTGGCAGGCAATATGGCCGACCTCTCCACCAACATCTCCTTGCTGGGCATGGTGCGACGCACCACCCAGATAGTTACCTACAGCGACCTCTGGCTCATCATTCCCGGCATCCTAGCCTTCTGTATTCCCTATCTGCGTATCAACCAATATAAAAACGTAGCTTTCCGTCAGACGCTGCTGGCCTCCGTCCTCATGTTTACCGTGCTGTTCAGCACCGGTTCCGAGAACAGCACCTATATCATTGCCTTTGTCGGTGTGGCACTGTGGTATTGCTGCGCGCCGTGGCAACGCACGAAATGGGACATTGCACTCATGGTTCTGGTATTTATCATTTCCAGTCTGTCGCCCGGCGACCTCTTTCCCAAAGCCATCTATCATGGCCTCATTCAGCCCTACGCACTGAAGGCACTGCCCGTCACGCTAGTCTGGTTCAAGTTGTGCTGGGAAATGTACACCCGCGACTATGCCCCCGTCAGCGTTAGCAGCCGTCAGCAGTCCGCCTAAACCCCTTCACGCTCACTGATGATATAGACCGGACGCCCCTTCGTCTCGTGGAAGATGCGCCCCAGGTATTCGCCAATGATGCCCAGCGACAGCAGTTGCACGCCACCCAGAAACAGCACCACCGTCATCAGCGTCGGATAGCCCTGCACGGGGTCTCCCCATATCAAGGTAGTAATTAGCACATAGCACATAAAGGCAAATGCCACTACCGATACCAGCAGTCCCAGCACCGTCGCTATGCGCAGCGGAGCTGTCGTAAACGACGTGATGCCGTCCATGGCCAGTGCCAGCAGCCGTGTGAAGTTAAACGACGACTCGCCGGCCACCCTGTCTCCCTGTTCAAACAGCACCTCGTGTTTCTTGAAGCCCACCCAGCAGTACATGCCCTTTGTGTAGCGCTGCGTCTCGCGCAGTTGCTTCAGCGCGTCAATGCACTTGCGGTCCAGCAGGCGGAAGTCGCCCACATTCTCCAGTATCTCCACCCGCGTCGTCTTCTGCAGCAGGTGGTAGTACAGCAACGTGAGCCTTTTGCGCAGCCAGCTCTCCTTGCCGCGAGTGATGCGCTTGGCGTAGACATCCTCGTAGCCCTCCTCCCAGTACTTCAGCATCTCCGGAATGACGTGTGGCGGGTGCTGCAGGTCCGCATCCATGATGACCATACAGTCGCCGGTGGCGTAGTCAAAGCCCGCCAGCATCGCATTCTCCTTGCCGAAGTTGCGCGACAGGTCTATGTAGCAGATGCGCTTGTCCTGCTCTCTCAACTTCCTGATTTCGCTGATGGTGTTGTCGCGGCTGCCGTCGTTCACGAGCAGCACCTCCCATTCATACCCCTGCTGTCCCTCCATCAGTTCCTTCAGAGCCTGATAAAGAGCGGGTAGCGACGATTCTTCGTTGTAGCAAGGTATCAGTATTGTCACTTTTTTCATGTTGCGTCTCTCCATATTACCTTGCAAAGGTAGCGATTTTCTTTGTATTTCAATAGTTTTCTTCATAATTATTCTCAAAAGACAAAAAAAAGGCTTACCTTTGCCCCCCTAATCGCTTATGATAAGGTATGAAGAGAACATTTTCCCTCGTCTGGATAACAGCTGCCCTCCTTGTCGCCACACTGCTCACCGCCTGTAGTGACAGCAACAAGTACTACATCGGTCCCAGAAACACCGGTAGTCCCATGGATGCCGTTAATACGGGTTTGCCCAAGGTCAACATCCAGACCCCCGCTGGCCAAGCCATCACCTCCAGGGAAGAGTGGATGGCCGGTGCCACGCTTACCATCTACGACGCCGACGGCACCGTCACCTACCAGGGCACCACCCAGGTCCGCGGCCGCGGTAATTCCACGTGGGGATATCCCAAGAAGCCCTATGCGCTGAAACTCGATAAGAAGAGCGCCCTTCTCGGCATGCCCAAGCACAAGCGCTGGTGCCTGTTGGCCAACTTCATGGACCGCACCATGATGCGCAACGACGTGGCCTTCGAGATAGCCCGCCACATGTCGGCCCTGGACTATACGCCCCGCGGACGCTTTGTCGAGCTTTTCCTCAACGGTGTCCATGTCGGCAACTACTACCTCTGCGAACAGATCAAGGTCGACGAGAACCGCGTCAACATTGCCGAAATGGACGAAAAAGCTACGACGGACTTAGGGGTGACGGGTGGTTTCCTCATGGAGATTGACTCCCACTTCGACGAACTCTTCCGCTTCATGTCACCCTATGCCGAACTGCCCTGGCAGTGCAAGGACCCCGACGAGGTCAACCCCCAGCAGTTCAACTACATCCAGCAGTATGTCAGCGAGATGGAGTTCAGCCTCTACGACCCGGAGCGCTTCGCCAGGCGCGACTTCACCAAGTATATGGATCTGGAGAGCTTTGCCGACTGGTGGCTTGTCTACGAGCTCACCATGAACTACGAGACGCGCGAGCCCAACAGCTGTTTCATGTACAAAGACGCCGACACCGCCGACGCTCCCGCCAAGATGAAGGCCGGTCCCGTCTGGGACTTCGACTACGGCACCTTCACGCCTGAGCGCGTCTACCAGTTTGGCACCAAGTACGACCTCTACTATCCCCGCCTCTTCGAGGATGAGGCCTTCTGCCAGTTGGTCCAGCAGCGCTGGCAACTCGTCAAGGAGTCCGACCTGCTGACTCACATCCTCACCTATATTGACCAGCAGGAGCAACTCCTTGAGGCCTCCGACGAGCTCAACGCCCCCATGTGGCCCGTCACCAGTGCCGACAACATCAACAAAGACAATATGCTCAATTATCACGATGCCGTGCAGCGCCTCAAGCAGACCTTCACCCAGAAATACCTCTGGCTGGACGGTGCCATCAATAATCTTTAGCGACAATACGACACCGTAAGAAGACAATCCAATAGTATAAGAAGACAACCCAACACCATCAGAAATATGAAGAAACTATTATTCCTCACCCTGCTTTCCGCCATCTGCACCCTCAGCGCTTCAGCGCAGATATGGGTTGGCGGCGAAGCTTTTTTCAAGAGCCATACCGCATCGCTCTCCGACCTGGAAATCAGCAGCAACAAGTCCGTTGGCATCTTGCCTGAGGTGGGCTACCGCCTCTCCGACAAGTGGGCCGTGGCGCTCAGAGCCGGGTTCAGCCACTCCAACGACGGCTCCGTGGCTCTGACCAACCAGACGCTCACCGGCAACATCAACCAGTTCAGCGTGACGCCCTTCGTGCGCTACACGCTCTACCAGGCTGACCGCTTCTCCTTCCTCCTCGACGCGGGTGTGGGCTATAGCCTGCTCAACGTCAGCGGCTACAACCAGTTCCACACCATTGGCTGCGCCATTAGTCCCGCCCTGTCTTATAGCCTGAACCACCACTGGGCGCTCACAGCCCACCTGGGCAAAGTAGGCTACGAGTATCTGTGGACCGAGATACGCAACGACAAGCTCAAGAGCCACAACTTCAACTTCGAACTGCTGGGCAACCTCAGCTTCGGACTGAATTACAGTTTCTGATCTCCTGCCGTGCTTTCTGCTGCCGCACGGCTTTCTGCGGCATGGTTTCCTGCCGCATAGTCTTTTGTCAGCATCTCCCAGCACAGCCGCAGCCACACTACGCTCACCGGCAGCGCCTTCAGCGCGTAGGGCTGCACCCACTCGCGGCGCAGGTAGGCCGGAAACAAGTCGCTGGGCGACAGGCTCGTCAGCACAAAGACGAAGACCATCAGCGCCACGTCCCACCGGCCTCGTTGCCACGGTGCGGCGGTGTACCATATCACCACGCCCACCAGGGCAATGATGTATCCGCTCGACTCGCTGCCCGTAGAAAACAGCACGGTAAACATCAGCACCGACGCCAGCAGCGTCTGGCGGAAACCCTTGTTATCATATTGCGACAGCCGCAGGTAGGGTAGGGCGAAGAGCACCAGCCCCGGCACTATCAGCCACAGGTCCGAGAACTGCAGTCCTGTCACCCTGTGCACCATGCCCAGCAGCGAGATGTTCTGCATCAGCGACTCGGCGTTCTCGCCGTTTTTCGTCACCAGGTCTGTCATCCAGGCCTCATATTGGCCTACCACATACTCCGGACTGCTCAGCACCATGGGCGCCACAAACATCACCGCGCCCCACAGGGCCAGCGCCGCCACGAAGCGCACCTTGTGCTTGGAGAAGAAGAAGAACGCCAGCCCCACCACGCCATACAGCTTCACCAGCGTGCCCAGCACAATGAAGAATGCCGCCTCGGTGTCGCGCTCCTTTTCTATTAGGAAGAAGGCCAGTACGATGATGGCGGCTATGGCTACGTTGAACTGTTGCATGTACAGGGCCGTCAGCAGTTCGTGGGCACAGAACCACAGCACGAACAGCTGTTGCCTCGTGGTCAGCAGCGAGCGCCTGATGGCTACATACAGAAACATCGACAGCGCCACGCACCACATCACCAGTCCCAACCACTCCGGCACCACGGCAAAGGGTGCTATCACCAGCGAGAACAGCGGTCCGTAGTGGTTGATGTCCCAGTGCTCCTGCGGATATGCCGCATACAGCGGCAGCCCGTGCCACGCATGCCAGAACGACCCTCTGAACACCAGGAAGTTGTTGTGCGACGGCAGTTTCATCACGGCCGCCACCACGCCCAGCAGTAGCCAGAGCCCCGCCAGCGTGCGGAAGTCGCGCAGGAAGGGCTTCGCCAGTATCTCTTTACATCTTTCTATCATCATTCAGTAGTGGATTTTGTCGGTGGTGTTCCATCCTTTCTTGTTGCTATTGTTGTTGGCGCTCTTCCAGCAGTTTGGCCACCACCGCAAACTGGTAGTGGGCGTCCAGCAGTGCCTGTATCAGTCCCGCCCGGCCGTCCCGGAAACCACCTTTTATCATATACGACTTCACAAACCTGAACAGCGGGCGCAGCAGCATGGCACCCACGCCCCACCGCTTCTGCCGCCGCCGTGCCACCTCGTTGGTGGAGTAGGTGTCGTGCTTGCGCAGTATGTCGCTCACCGTGTCGTTGGCCAGGTGCTCAAAGGCCAGTTCCCGTCGGTTTTTGTCCACGCGTTCCACCCGTCCGTTCACCTCCGGCGCACAGTGTATCACCGCCGGCCAGTGGGTCTTGTCCTGACGGAAGAAGCGCAGCACGTAGTCCGGATAGTGGCTGCGCATCCAGCGCCCCATGAAGTAGTTCTTTCGTGGAATGGCCAGCCCCTCGGCGCAGTCGCGCTGGCTGATGTGGCGGTACAGATACTCCCTCAGTTCGGGGCTCACCAGCTCGTCGGCGTCCACCACCAGCACCCACGGGTATCGGGCCTCGTGGATGGCATATTCGCGTGCCGGCTCTACGATGTTGTACCTGCCGCGCTCAAACGTCACCACCCTGCAGCCGTGCCTTTCGGCTATTTCCCGTGTCTGGTCGGTGCTCTCCATGTCGCACACCAGCACCTCGTCAAAGTCCTTGACGCTCTGCAGCACCCTTTCCAGGTGCCGTTCCGCATTATATGTATTGATAACAACCGATATCTTCTGCTCCATAACTCTTTCCCCTTTCACTTGTCAATTGTCAATTGTCAATTGTCACCTGTCACCTGTCAATTATCAATTGTCAATTGTCACTTGTCAATTATCAATGTTTCCAATAGCTGCGCCACCCCATCATCTTGGCATACTCTTCCTCCGTCATCTTCTCATACACCTTGCCGTCCTTCACGTACCAGCGCGTGTCAAACTCCTCCTTCGTCCTCGACCAGCGGTCGTGGCTCCACAGCCACAGTGCCGGGTCGCGGCGGATGGTCTTCTCCAGCTCCTGCATGTAGCGCTCCGTCAGCTGGTAGTCCTCAATCTGTTCCGAGTGCTCCTCTATCAGTTTGAACTCGCACTCGTAGTAGCCGCGCCTCACGCGCCTCACGTCGCCATAGAAGAAAGCCTGGCGCGTGCGCTTGATGATGCGCTCCGAACCCGTAAACACCGGCGTCAGGTGGTTCAGGAAGGGCACCCACAGGTGAATGTTGCGCCAGTTGGGTTTCTGGTCGGCTATGTAGCCAATGACCAGCGGTTTGCCCTCGCGCTGGTATTTCACGATGTGGCGCAGCGTCTCCTCCATCGGTATGCACACGCTGCCGAAGCGCTGGCGGATGTACAGAAACAGCCGGTCAAAGTCGGGGTTCTCTATCGGGTGGTACAGTTCTGCGCAGACGCCCTGCTTCGTCATGGCCAGTGGCAGCGTGCTAATCCACTCCCAGTTGCAGTAGTGTCCCAGCATTACGCCACACGACACGCCCTCGCGCCACAGCCGCTCTATCTGCTCCGTACCCTTGAACACCATGCGGCGCCTCATTTCCGCCTCGCTGATGGTCATCAGCTTGATGCTCTCCACCAGGTAGTCGCAAAACCAGTGGTAGAACTGCCGTTCCGTCTGCCGCCACTCCTCCAGGCTCTTCTCCGGGAATGCCGTGCTGATGTTCCGGTGCACCGTCGCCTTGCGGTAGCCCGCCACGCGGTACAGCAGCAGATAGATGATGTCCGAGAAGATGTAGTGCACCCACATAGGAAACAGCGACGTCACCCAGAGCAGGGCGAAGCAGCAGTATGCCAGCAGTTTATTGAACCTTCTTTTCATATCGTCGATGCAAAGATACGCATTTTCTTTGAAACGTCAAAGAAATATTGTATCTTTGCACGCAAAAACAGCAAAACATGACCCGAATACTGTTCCTGCTCAGCCGTTTCCTCGACGGAGGCATCGATGCCGTACTGCTCGACTACCTGCGCCAGCTGGCCCAGCGCCCCGACTACCGCATCACGCTGGCCATAGGCCTGCGCATGGGCTCGCTGGAGGTCTTCCGCCGACAGATTCCCCCTCAGGTACGCGTCGTCTACCTGGTCGACAAACCCTGGCTCACCCGTCTGCGCCGCCAGAAGGTCAGGCACCGGCTGCCCTTCTATCAGAAGATGTACGACGAGATGGCACTCTCGCCCATCCGCCGCTACCTCATCGGCCACAAGCTGCGCCGCCTGGCCTCGCTGCACGACGTTGTCGTCGACTTCGACTGCTGCCACCATGCCTACCTCCGACAAGTTACCACGTGGAAGGTGGCCTGGTTTCACTTCAGCTTCAAGCAACTCATGCAGCAGCACCGTCGCCACACCCAGCGCATAGGCCACCACCTGAGCCGCTACGACCGCATCGTCACCATCTCGCAAGCCATGCTCGACGAGGGCCGCGAACTGTTTCCCTGGCTCGAAGGCCGCTGGCGCCTCATCTATAATGCCAAGGACGAGCAACTGCTGCATAGCCGCGCCCAGCAGCCCGTCGACGACGCCCGCATCCAGGCCCCCTATCTGCTGGCCGTCGAGCGTCTGGAGGAGTCGCAGAAAGACCTCTCCACCCTCATCCGTGCCTACAGCCTGCTGCGCACCCAGTACCACCGCCAGGAGAAACTCTACCTGCTGGGCAAGGGGCGCGACGAGCAGCGACTGCGCCACTTGGCACAAGAGCTTCATGTCGCCGACGACGTCGTCTTCCTGGGTTTCACGGCCAACCCCTACCCTTGGATAGCCCATGCCCGCCTCATGGTCCACAGCGCCAAGTTCGAGGGACTGCCCACCGTCCTGATAGAGTCTCTCGTCATGGGCAAGCTCATCGTGGCCACCGACTGTCCCACGGGTCCCCGCGAAATTCTCGACCAAGGGCGCGCCGGACTGCTCACCCCTGTAGGCGACGCCCCCGCACTGGCCGAAGCCATGCACCGACTGCTCACCGACACCACCCTGCAAGACAG
The DNA here is from genome assembly GCA_902760315.1 of uncultured Bacteroidales bacterium. Lineage (GTDB taxonomy): Bacteria > Bacteroidota > Bacteroidia > Bacteroidales > Bacteroidaceae > Prevotella. Next base: position 14,150 of record CACWFV010000054.1, read on the forward strand.
CATCCTGGCGCACGCCTGCCAGCACAAGAGCCGGTTCCTCTTCCAGCAGGTAGGCCGCCAGTTCGACGAAGTCATTCACCCCACAACCCCACGCTCATGAAACCCACCGTCAGCGTCATCATTCCCAACTACAACCACGCACCCTACCTGCGCCAGCGCATCGACAGCGTACTCCACCAGACCTACCGCGACTTCGAGGTCATCATCCTCGACGACTGCTCGCCCGACGACAGCCGCCGCGTCATCGACGACTACCGCCACGACCCCCGCGTCAGCCACATCGTCCTCAACCAGCAGAACACCGGCAACACCTTCGTCCAGTGGCAGCGCGGCATCGCGCTGGCCCAGGGCGACTACATCTGGATTGCCGAGAGCGACGACGTGGCCGAGCCCCAACTGCTGCAGACCCTCATGGCCGAACTGCTGACCAACTCCCAGGCCGTCGTCGCCTACTGCCACTCGCGCATGATAGGCACCGACGGTGAGCCCCTCGACATGACGTGGCACCCACACGGCAGTTCCGGCCGCACCCTGACCTACGACGGCCCCGCCTTCGCTCGTCGCAAAATGCTCGTCAAGAACCATATCTACAACGCCAGCATGGTGGTGTTCCGCAAGTCCGTCTTCCCCCTGTTGCCCACCGACTACCAGCACTACCGCTACTGCGGCGACTGGCTCTTCTGGACCTACGTCTGTCTCCACGGCCAGGTCGTGGAGGTCTGCCGACCACTGAACCTCTACCGCCAGCACCAGAACAAGGTGACGGCCCACTCCAAGATGAATGGTGGCATGTGGCGCGACCTGGGTGGCATCATGCGCCGCTACGTCCACCTGTTCCACCTCACCACCCTCCAGCGCCACTGCCTGCGCGGGCGCTGGACCAAGCGCTTCCGCAAGGAGTCTACCGCCGCCGACCTCCCCATCCGCCGCGAGTTTGCCGACATCTATGGCGGCACCACGGCCGACATCCTGCTCTACGGAATCGGCAAACTCTTCGGATTCCTCAGAGCGTGAAAATTGAAATATACGCTGAAAATGGCCCTTATTGACATTTTGACAATTTGACAATTTGACAATTTCGAGCGAGACAGCAAAAACAAAAAATTCCACCGACTCCTCGCGAGCCGGTGGAACTTCTTATTAAGATACGGAAAACAAAGACGGGTGGCGCTTACGGTTCCTTCACGATGCGGTTCTCAGGCAGCTCCTCCAGTTTCAGACCGTCCAGGAACACCTTCGAGCGCTGTCCCGTGGCGTCGGTCTTGGTTTCGGGCTGG
>CACWFV010000055.1 GCA_902760315.1 uncultured Bacteroidales bacterium
TGGTCTCGACTGCACCGACTGCGTGAATCTTCGTCTGCCGAATAGCCAGCAGCAAGCCATCGAGGAATATCTTGGCCTTAAAGGCTATCCTACCTATGTACTTGTGGCTCCTGACGGTACCATCGTCAACAGCAATGCGCCTCGCCCCAGCGAAGCATCCAGGGTCCGCGATGCAATCCAAAAATTAACAGAGAAATCGAAATAAATATGAACAAGCAAGCCATCATCACCATCCTGTTCGCACTCGCTGCAATGGCGGGACTGGCGCATAAGCATCTGCCTGCGTTTCAGTATTCGAAGGAACCTGCGGTGTTAAGCGTACAGATTATAGGAAACAACCAGCAGATAACGGAAAGTGTACATGTCCGCTATGTCTTGAAGTACACATCGGGAACTGGAGATGCCCTCAGACAAGCAAGCGTCGGCCTCAGTGCCGACGCTGCCTGCTTAATTCAATGCCGTTTTCGCCAAATAAATATAAAAAGGTAGGATAAATAGAGTATCATTCGCGGAAAAGTTGTAAATTTGCAGCGTTAAACAATAAAACGATAGCAATATGGAGTCAGCATCATCAATATCTAAACCAGCACAGATGATTATAACGCTGGAAGACAATGCGCTCATAGCCGACATCAAGAAGGCTCTGAAGTTGATACGTGGGATAGCCTCAGTACGGGTGGCCACCCTCAATGACGATAAGACTATCACACCCGCCATGCGCCGCTCTATTAATAAGGCACGTCGCGAGTATGCTAATGGCGAGACCATTTCATGTAGCACACCAGAAGAGATGCAACGTTATTTCGATAGTCTATGATTTACACCATTGAGTATTCCAAGGAGGCTGACAAAACTCTACGCAAGTGGAAGAAATCTAATCCGAATCTCTTCAAGAAAGCAACGAAGATACTGATGGACATCATGCAGCATCCACGTACTGGATTGGGGCATCCGGAAGCTTTAATCGGGGGCAACGATGTGACATATTCTCGCCATATTACAGCTCACGACCGAATAATCTACGACATCTACGATAGTCGAGTGACGGTGCTGATTGTTCAAGCTGAGGAACACTATAACGATAAATAGGGTGGGTCAGGGGACTCCGACCCATGAAATCATCCAACGCATCAATGGAAAAGTGGGTCAGAGAACCGTCCTGACCCATGACCCAGCCGAGGAAGAGTTCCGCCGACGGATGCAAAAGAAGAAAAAGAAGCGTGGGCCGAGACTGTAAGAAGAACCCTTGTAATGAATTACACTCACTTTTTGCACTTTTTTTGCCCCAAGCGGCTATTATTCCAAAAGTTTTTGTACCTTTGCACCCGTAAAAAGTAAGAAGGAGACAAGGATTATGGCATTGGCAATTTCACATGTACCCGTTCTGACGGGTGAAGTGGCAGAGCGTTTTGAGCGTGAAGCCGAATACAACGAGAAGTACATGCGCGGGTCGCAGTACAATCCCGAGGCATTCGAGATGGTACGCCGTGTAGAAGAGAACACCCGCAAGTATTACGAAAGTCTGAAGAAGTAAGCAGTATGAACATCTACGACTGCCTACGTCTTCCTTTAGGTGATGTCCCCGCAGAATGCATCGAACGTTTCGATTGCGGACGCGAGGACATTAATAATTTCTTCCACCACGACGTGGAGCGTAATCAACGGCAGATGTTTGGTAAAACCTATTTCTTCTGCGATGGTACGCCAGAGCGTATTGTCGGAGCCATTACCGTTGCCAACGCCTGTATCTTTACCCGCCACATCTCTTGGCGGTGACGCGATGTGATTGGCGCAGAGGTTGATACAGAGAAGTCCGGCCAGAATTATCCTGCTGTCTTGCTTGGTCGCCTCGGCGTTGACCACCGCTATCAGCATCTGCACCTTGGCCGTCAGATTATTGATTACGTAAAGGCTTGGTTCAGCAGCGAGAGTAACAAGTCTGGTTGCCGTTTCCTCATTGTCGATGCCTACAACGAGCCAGGTCTTATCCAGTTCTACGAGCATTGTGGCCTGAAACTCTTCTTTTCCACCGAGGAACAGGAAAAAAAGTATCGCAACATCAACGACCGCGAGGGTGAACCACCCGTCAAACTCGAAACTCGTCTGATGTTCTTTGATCTCATCAACTATAACAACGAGTAGCAGCAACACACCCCATCGCCATTCCTATGAAAAGAATCCCAAACTTTGTTATCATCACGTTTCTATCCGTGCTGGCCATTATAGGATGTACGGTGAAAGAATCTGCAGGATGGGAGGAACACCGGGAGCAGGCTAACAACCTATACAACGAACAGAAGTTCGACGAGGCATTGACGATATACGAGCAGGCTTTGGAGAAAGCCGATGCCGACGGAAGGCTGAAACTTCGTCAGGACATCATCGACTGCCATCTGGCTGTGGGTCACGATCATGAAGCCCGGCAAATGATGTTCTCGCTGATGCAAGATGCCGCCAGTCAGGGCAACCGCTACGTGGAGGCGGAAACGAAATTCGCACTTGGAGAGCAACTCTGTCAGGCTGGCGACAAGGCAACGGGCTATCCCTATATGCACGAGGCGGTCAGACTGATGAGCAGTTGTAAGGACAGCGATGCGCCTTACACGTTGACATTCTACCATTACCGACTGATGAAACGTGCCGCCGAGGACGAGGACTGGCCCTGCGCCATTGCCGAGAGCAAGCTGACGGAACAAGTGTGGCGCACGCTTAGTGATACTGCAAGAGCCGAACGGTTATTGCGCCCGGCACTGGCTCTGCGCGCCTACTTCTACCTGAAGACTGACAGCACGGTGAAGGCCGACGAGACTTACCGCCAGTGGCAGCAGCATCTGCCGTGCAGCATCGTCGAAGAATATCACATCAACTACTATCTCACCGAGCGGGGTCGCTATCAGGAAGCCCTCGACATCTACCGTCGCTACGAGGCCTACACCTTGAAGGAGAAGGGCTACTGGAGCATGGACGAGGAAGAGGCCAAACTGAATATTGCCGACATCTATGCCCGCATAGGCGACTCGGCACAGGCACTGCGATTGACTAAGGAGGCATACGCTATCAACGATTCTATGCAGGTGCTGTTGGCAGTGTCGAATGCACAAGAGCTGGAGGCCGTCTATCAGAATCAAGCCAAGACAGAAAAGATTAGTCACCTTAGACTATGGGTAGCAATACTGGCCTTCATCCTTGCCATTATAGTGGCTGTATTACTTAGTTATCGCATCCGAATTGTAAGGAAGCGGAAAGACAAAACGATTGCCGCTGTAGTCAGAGATATGGTCGAACATAAAGAGGAAAAAGAGAAAAGTGAAACCCCTGACGCTGCAACACCTGCATCGGAACAGACTCGTTTCTCAGCCTTCGATGCCGTCGTAAACCAAGGTCACCTCTATGCCAAACCTGACGTAACCCGTGACGTACTCGTAGAGCTGATGGGTGTGGACAGCAACACTTTCTCACGCATCATCCGCGAGCAGTCCGGCTGTCAGAATCTCAACGACTATCTGAACCGCAAACGTATTGATTATGCCTGCCTGTTGATGCAGCAACACCCCAACTATACGGTCGAGACCATTGCCCAGGACTGCGGTTTCCTGAGCATTCGAACCTTCAACCGTGTTTTCAAATCCATTCGTGAGATAACACCTTCACAATATCTCGATAGTCTGGAAACGCCCTAAATACAGGCAATTATAAAAATTGTCCAGTACTTTTATAAGATTTGTCCATACTACCCGCCGATGAGCCTCGTGCCTTCGGCGGATTTTTCTTATCTTTGCGCCCAAACTGAAAACTCAAAACGAGAATTATGGACATTATTACAATCGTTATCATCGCACTTCTGGCAATTATTGCCGGTCTGGGCATTCTGCTCTACAAGACCGTCACCCGGCGCAACCAGACCGCTCTTGTTATGGCTGAGATTGTGCGCGACTTGGCCAAACAGAATGCCGAGCATGCAGCACCAGCAGAGAAACCTAAAGAAAACGAAAATACAAAATCCATACAACAATGAAGAAAAACAATTTCTATGCGCTCCTGGCATCGGTGATGCTGGCAGCAATGGCAGGACTTATGACAGCCTGCACGTCAAATGACGACAACCCCACACCCAGCGACCCATCCGAGTCGGTTGTCAAAGAGAAGATTGTGGGCAAGTGGAAAGCTGTTACGCAAGATGGAACAGAACGGGTTACCGACAAATTGTATGTCATGACCTTCAATGCCGATGGTACTATGACATACTCTTCTTCAACCTTCTTTCAAAATCTGAACAAATTCACTTGGCGAAACAAAGCTCCATTCACTTACTCTATTAGCGGTAATGTTCTGACGCGTGAAGGACAGGAAGACGGTGAATTAAGAAAAGCTTTTTATGAAGTAACTGATATCAATGACCAGGAAATGCAGATGGTTTTTACCAGCTACATTTTGGATGGCCAAACCTTCTCCCGAGATATGAAGATTGGCTATGAGCGCGTTACTGCCGACTACTCCGAGGACATCATCGGCATGTGGGAAGTGACGGAAATGACTGGCGAGGAGACCTATAACGACGATAATGCCCGTCTGGCGTTTCTGGCTGATGGCACCTATAGATATTACCGGAAGGATGACACTGGCGACTGGCAATTGGTGAGCACCCGCGATGTTGAGGAATATTTTGTTGACGGCGACTGGCTGGCTACCCGTTGGCAGGAAACGGGCGGTGAGATGAACTACGAATGGTGGGACATCGACGAGATCAAGGACGGTCAGATGAAGTGGTCGGCCCTGCGCGAGCGTGAGGACGGCACCCGCTTCACAACAACCTTCACTTGGCGCAAGGTTGAGGCCCCTGCTGGTGTGGAGGCCGTTGACCTGGGGTTGCCCAGCGGCATCAAGTGGGCCAACATGAACCTTGGGGCTGAGGCGCCCGAAGACCACGGACTGTATTTTGCATGGGGAGAGACCGTGGGAATCGACATCGAATCAGAAGAAGAACGAGTATTCGACTGGGACAGTTACAAGTGGAGCAACGGCTCTTCCACTACTATGACCAAGTATTGCACCGAAGGCATACATTATAGCTATGATGGCCACGATTATTTTGGCACGGTGGACAACAAGACCGAGCTCGATCCAGAGGACGATGCTGCCTACGTGAACTGGGGAACCGAGTGGCGTATGCCCAAGGTTGAGGATATCATGGAACTTCTCAATAACACAACATCAGAGTGGACAATGCAAAACGGCGTAGACGGACGAAGGTTTACAGGTGCTAACGGCAACTCCATCTTCCTGCCAGTCACGGGCTACATTGATGGTGTGTATTTATATGGTCTGACACGTTACGGCCATTACCACTCTGCCTCGCTCTGGCAAGATTATCCGTGGAGCGCCCAGCTCTTGACGTTCTGGGAAAAAATGGTATATCCAGACTGCGACCTGCGCCGCAACATGGCATATCCTGTCCGTCCCGTGCAATACCCCCATTGATTTTTTGGCTATAAACATTTTAAAGATAATAAAACAATGAAAACAAGACAGAACTTTCACACGCTCCTGGCATCGGTGATGCTGGCAGCAACAGCAGGACTTATGACGGCCTGCACGTCAAATGACGACAACCCCACACCCAGCGGCCCGTCTGAGCAGGTTATCAAGGAGAAGATTGTGGGTAAGTGGAAAGCCGTAATGCAAGATGGTAAGGAACGGGTTACCAATAGACATGCCATCATGACATTCTTTGCTGATGGTACTATGACCTATACGCGTTCTTATTATTCTGACTATTGGGGAATACAAATTTGGGCCAATAGGGCTCCTTATACTTATACTGTTAGCGAGAACTTAGTGACACGAGAAGGACTGGAAGAAAACGGTCAGATGAGAAAGACTTTCTATGAGGTGAATTCCATCGGCAATAGTGAAATGGAGATGGCTCTAACAGGCTATGTGTTGGACGGTCAAAACTACCCCATTAAACAGACAAATAAGTACAAACACGTTACCGCCGACTACTCTGAAGACATCATTGGCCTGTGGGAAGCAACGGAAATGACGGGTGAGCAGACCTACAACGACGATAACGCCCGACTGACGTTCCTGACAGATGGCACCTATAAATACTATAGGAAGAGCGAAGCCGGCGAATGGCAACTGGTGAGCACTCGCGATGTTGAGGAATATTTCGTTGATGGCGACTTCGTGGCTACACGCTGGCAGGAAAAAGGCGGCGAGATGAACTACGAATGGTGGGACATCGACGAAATCAAGGACGGCACGATGAAGTGGTCGGCCCTGCGCGAACGTGAGGACGGCACTCGTTTCACGACTACTTTCACGTGGAAAAAGGTAAGCGACATAGCCTTCCTCATCAACGAGGAGAACTTCCCTGATGCCACTCTGCGGGAAAAACTTACGACGTCAGTTTATGGCATCAAAGGAGATATAAACCGTACCTACAACTATGGCGACGACGGAGTGATAACAACCGAAGAGTTGGAGAAGGTTGTCAGGCTGTCTATCGGATATAGTGATATTGAGAACTATGAAGGTATCGAGCTCTTTACAGAGTTGACTCAACTGACCTGCCCCCAAACGTCCATCAAGACTTTCGACTTAAAACTCCCGAAACTGGTGACACTGGATTGTTCAGATTCGAAAATGACAAAAATAGACATGTCTGGATGTCCAGAATTAAAAGTTTTGCTTTGTAAATATTCTAATTCATTGGAATCGATTGACTTGTCGAAAAACACGAAGTTGGAATATCTGGAATGTGAGTCATGTGCGCTAACTACACTGGATGTGTCAAAATGCACAGGTCTTATGACTTTAAGTTGCTCAGATAATAAGCTGTCGACACTGGATGTTTCCAATCTGTCAAAGCTAGAGACACTGACTTGTACGTCGAATCAGATGAGTGCGCTGAACGTGTCAGGTTGCACGTCGTTCAATTTTTTAGACATCTCTCTTAATCAGTTAAAAGGTGAAGCCCTGGATGCTGTCATCGCCAACCTTCCGTTAAAGAAGGAACTGCTGGGAACTCTTAGTGTTTTGAACAATGCTATGGGTGATTATGAGCAAAACGAGATCACTGAGTCACAGATAGCCGCTGCCAACGCTAAAGGCTGGACAGTCTATGCTGGTGGTAAGGAGTATCCCGGCACGTTAGTTAATCAATAAGAATCAGAACATGATGAAGAAAGACGTATTTTATACGCTCCTGGCATCGGTGATGCTGGCAGCAACAGCAGGACTCATGACGGCCTGCACCAGTAACGACGATAATCCCGTGATGCCCAACGGCCCCTCGGAGTCGGTCATCAAGGAGAATATCATTGGCAAGTGGAAAGGCATCACTCAGGATGGTTCAGAACTGACTACAAACGACAGAACGGTGCTGACATTTAATGCCGACGGAACGAGAACGGTATCAAAATCATATTATGACACAGATACTAAATCCTACATTTTACGCAACAAGCAAACTGGCACATACACCATTGAGGGTAGTCAGCTGAAAAGCTATCTGGACGAAGCAGATTTGTATGAAGTGGTGACTTACAATATTGACGCCATAGGCAGCAACGAGATGGCAATGACGATGGAGAACTTTCGTCCAGGTCGCAAGTTTGACTACAATCGCGTAACAACCGACTATGCCGCTGAGATTGTCGGCGTTTGGGAAGGCGTGGAGATGACGGGCGACGAGACCTACGGCAACGCTGAAGCCCGTATTGTTTATGAGGCTAACGGCAAGTTTTATTATTTAAGAAAGAATGGTGAAGGTCAATGGTATATGAATTTCAAGGAGAGTGACCGTAAATATATTGTTGACGGCGACTGGCTTGCTACGAGTTGGAAGGATGAAAACGGCAATACGAACTTCGAATGTTGGGACATCGACGAGATTAAGGGCGACGTGATGAAGTGGTCGGCTCTGCGCGAACGCGAGGACGGCACCCGATTCAAGACCACCTTCACATGGCGTAAGATAAGCAATCGCCCAGCATTAGTCCTCACTGTAGGCGACACCAGTATAGGATTGGTATTTGTAAGAGGTGGCGACTACTCGATGACAATCAAAGAATTCGCATAAAATAACATGAAGGGTGGGTCAGGGGACTCTAATAAAGGTACAACAAACATTTTAAACAACCAAGGAAAAAGAGAAAAAAAAGCGGGGCGACCGAAAAGGTTGCTCCGCTTTAACTATACGTAAAGGGGTTCTTTTTGCGTACTCCTTACCAGGCGTTGCCCGGGATTTCGCCGTTATCGTCAAGGATGAGATCGTTTGGATCGTCAAGACCTTGGACTTCGGTGTTTGATATGGTGAGCAGGATATGGGGCTGCTGCAGCCGCACGACGGTCATCACGGGGTGGATATATGTTTTCTTTGTCATGGTTCAGTCCTCCTTAATTATTTGATGATGGTCTTTTTGCCGTTCACAATATACACACCCTTGGCAGTTGGCGTGCTCTGGAGCTTTCGACCGTCGAGAGTGTACCAGACCCCCTCTCCTTGGGAGAGGGTTGGGGTGAGGTTCAGGCCCGTCGTCTCTCCATCGCCGAAGTCGAGTACAAAGGAGCGCGCGCTGCTAAGGGAGCCGTCCAGCTGGAAGTAGGCGCGGAAGCCGTTGATGTTGCCGTCGGCGGTAGGATAGGTCAGCTTGTTGCCGCCAGTAACGAAGAGCACCGTCTTGTCGTCGGCGGTCATAGCCGTGGGATTAATCACGGGCACGAAGCTGACGACGCCGCTGAAGGTTGTCGGATGGGCGGTGTAGTTCTGGGTGACACCCTCGAACTCCTTGCCGTCGGCAGCGAGGTCAACGGGGTCTTCGCCATTGAGTTTGATGAGGTACGGTGTGCCTGCCGCGATGCTGGCAGCGTTGCCGAAGGTGAGCGTCAGCGTGTTACCGGTGACAGAAGCGCCAATCAACTGCTTCACCTTCACCCCTGCACCGAAGACGCTGGCGGGATCAGCGATAGCGAACGGTGCGCAGAAGGTGTTCCAGCCGCTAGGCTGCAGGGTGCGCTTTAGGAATACGTTAGTCTTGCCGGCGAGTGCGCTGTTGTCGGCAGCCTCGTCAAGCTTATACCACAGTTGGGTGCTCACTTCCGTGTCAGAGTCTGGCATCCTGAATGTATAGTGTGTGGCATCCACCCGGATCACTTTCGGCAGCACGTTATTAGTTACGCTCTTCACCTTGTGCACACCAGCGTAGCTGACGGTAACATCTGTGAGCGTTTGAGCAAAGGTCGGGTCGATAGTCCAGCCTTCGTTGTCATTGCCCTCGGCAAAGGTTACGTTGAAGTAAGCTAATCCATATTTCCACTCAGCCGAGATAATCTGGTTATTATCGGCCATTGTGAGCGTGGCAGAGTTCCTGAGATTCGTGACGATTGAGCCGCCGCCACTTTCTACCTTGTACCGATAGAAGTGATAATTTAGTTCGGGATCGGCACCGGGAGCGAGCAGGAGGTTTACTACTTCATCGCCGCCGGCGTAGAACACCTCATTGAACTCGATGCCTCCGCTGAAAACAACGATACCGCTGACGCTATACGTGGTGCCTACGCCGCTGATGGCGAGGGCGGCTACACCGTTGCCTCTGCTGATGGTGTAGGCCTGCTTGCCCTCTTGGGTGATTTTCGTGTTGTTTGCGGCCACGTCGTTGTAGTAGCAGCGGGTGAGTGTGCTACTCCCAATGCCGCCTACAATCATATGGAAATTATTCTCTGCCATGGACTTGCTATTCGCGAAACTGACGCTCGTCGGGGCGAACAAGCAGTTGGTGAGATTGGCCGATGCGCCGGTCTGCGTCCAGCCCACCATTCCGCCGCCTTCATATCCGTAAGTATGGCTGAAGTTGATGCTGCCCGTGAAGGTGCAGCCGGTCATGGTGATGGTCTTGTTTTCATTCACCCTGCCCACGAAGCCGCCAGCATCAATATCAGCACTTCTGCTTGCAGTGATGTTCACGCTGCTCTTACAGTTGGTGATTTCGCTGTCATCAGTCACGAAACTGGCGATGCCGGCGGGGCGATAGCAGTTACTGCTGATACTGCCCGCTACGTGCAGGTTCTTGATCGTGGCACCGCTGATTGCAGCGAAGGGAGCGGCAGGCGTGTGCTCATTGTCACTCGACACGTTAATGTTAACGGTAAGCTTGTTGCCCTGTCCGTCGAATGTGCCGGCGAAGGGACGGTCGACCGTGCCCACCACCTTGCTCACACTGACGTTGTTACCCAGCGTCACGGTCTTGCCGCTGTAGTCGTAGCCGATGGTGACAACCGTGCCGAAGTTTTGCCAATCGGTGTTGTTTTCGATGGTAGCAGGAATATGCGTGCCTTGGCCGGTGATTTTCCAATGGTCTCCGTCGGATACGTCGTAGAAGCAGTTGGTGATATTGATATAGCAAGGAGCCAGGTTACCATTCTTCTCGCCATTTGCAAACATATTGAAATAAGCATAAGGATGCGCGAAGCTGACGCTCGTCGGGGCGAAGACGCAGTTGGTGAGATTGGCTGTTGCATTGGTCTGCAAAAAGCCCACCAATCCGCCGCCTCCATATGCGGTGGCATTGGTGTAGGCGATGCTTCCCGTAAAGAGACAGTTGCTCAAGGTGAGGGTACTGCCTGTATTCACTTGGCCAACGAAGCCGCCGGCATCAACAGCATACTCCTTGCTTGAAGTGACGGCTACGCTGCTCGTACAATTGGTGATGGTGCTGCTGCCAGTCACGAAACTGGTGATGCTGGCGGGACGCCTGCCGTTTGTGGTGATGCTGCCCGCTACGTTCAGGTTCTTGATCGTGGCACCGCTGAGTTGGGCGAAAGGAGCGGCAGGTGTGTCGGCATTGTCGCTCTCCACAGTAATGTTAACGGTAAGCGTGTGGCCATCTCCGTCAAATGTACCCCTAAAAGGGTTCGGCGTCTGATTGGGAGCCACTAACACCATGCCCACCATCTTCGTCACGGTGATGTCATTGGTCAGCCTGTAGTACTTATCGTGGAAATCTGATTGCGTGCTGACAGTAAGCGCGAGCGCATCCCAATCAGTCTCCGACTGAATCAGATACGGGTCGCCAGGTGTGCCGCTACCGCTCCATGGTTTAAAGTCTGCACGTGCCCCCTGCGTCACCATCGTAAGCAGCAGGACGAGAATAGAGAGCGTAATTTTTCTCATATTACGTAGTTTATTAGGTTTGTTTGATTATCAATCATTGTTGTAATAATGGTTAGTATTGTAGGTATATTCCGCAAAGGTACAACAAACATTTCAAACGACCAAGGAAAAAGAGAATAATCTTTAATCTTTCATGATCTGTATCACCTTATCTATATAATAGTCGAGGCCGAAGATGGAGCCTGCAAGCAGAAATACCTGCTCGATATAAATAAAAAGGTATAACATAAAACGAAAAGGTATATATTGGAAACAAATTGTATACATCTCTAATAAAAAGAAAAAATTTTTTTAGTTGCCTACATTGCCTACACTGGCAATTAACTTGCTGTAAGTCAACGACTAACGTAGTGTAGGATGCGATGTAGGATATGTAGGATGAGGGTAAAAACGGCCTGTTTTGACCCTCTGAACGCTGAAATAGTAGGTAAAAGGGTGGGGCATCTATACGTAAACAGCACCGTCGTCCCACAATAATAGTCAACTAAATCAGCAACAGCAACGTTGTCCCACAGAAATCCCAAACGGTGGGATTTTTTTTCCCACGGCCTGGGACTTTTTTCCCACAGTTTGGAACTTTTTTCCCACAGTTTGGGAGTAAACTCCCATAATTAGGGATAATGTTGCCAATAATCTGCAATAATGTTGCCAATAAGCTGCAAAGTAATTGTGAAACCTACTTTTAGGGGCTATAAATACGTCATCTTACACATCTTACACTACATCTTACACTAGATAACAGACTGGCTAACAGCTGGTTAAGTGCTAGTGTAGGCAATGTAGGCAACTAAATAATTATTTTTTCTATTTCAGCTCCAACTCCTTTTGCAGTCGGATAATCTCGTCGCGATACTGGGCGGCTTGTAGGAAGTCGAGCTTCTTGGCGGCTTCCTTCATCAGGCGTGTCGTCTCGGCAATGCTCTTTTCCAGCTGCGGACGCGTCATCTGCTCGATGATGGGGTCGGCGGCAAAGGCTGCTACAGATTGCTTGCCACTGGCCTTGGTCTGATGGCCGTTGGCTTCTTTCTCCAGTTCTACAAGCGAAATGTTAAGAGCCTTCTTAATCTGAGTGGGCGTGATGTCGTGCTCCTCGTTGTATTTCATTTGCTTACTCCTCCTGCGCAGTGTCTCGTCAATAGTCATTTGCATGGACGCTGTAATCGTGTCGGCATACATGATGACCTTGCCGTTGACATTGCGGGCGGCACGGCCGGCGGTCTGCGTCAGCGAACGATGGGAACGCAGGAAGCCCTCTTTGTCGGCATCCAGTATGGCCACCAAGGACACCTCAGGCAGGTCCAGTCCTTCACGCAGCAGGTTGACACCTACCAGCACGTCGTACGTCCCGTTACGCAGATTCTCCAGAATCTTTACACGGTCCAGTGTTGTAACTTCGCTATGGATATAGGCTGTCTGAATGTCGTGGTTCAGCAGATATTCCGACAACTCTTCAGCCATGCGTTTCGTCAGGGTGGTCACCAGGACACGTTCCTTGCGCTCTATGCGCTGTTGGATTTCGTCCATCAGGTCGTCTATTTGGTTCTCTGTCGGACGTACCTCTATCTCTGGGTCCAGCAATCCGGTGGGTCTGATAACCTGTTCTACTACGATGCCCTCTGATTCCTGCAATTCGTAGTCTGCGGGCGTTGCGGAGACATAGATGACCTGATGGGTCATTTCCTTAAACTCGTCGAAAGTCAGCGGGCGATTGTCGAAGGCAGCCGGCAGGCGGAACCCATACTCTACGAGATTCGTTTTTCGGGCACGATCACCGCCATACATGGCTCCTATCTGCGGTACTGTCACGTGGCTCTCGTCGATGACCAGCAGGAAGTCGTCGGGGAAGAAGTCCAACAGACAATAAGGACGTTCGCCAGCCTGCCTGCCGTCAAAGTAGCGCGAATAGTTCTCGATGCCTGAACAGTGTCCCAGCTCTTTGATCATCTCCATGTCGTACTCCACGCGCTCTTTGATGCGCTGTGCCTTGATGCCGTCGCCCTGCTCTTCAAAGAATGCCACCTGCTTCACCAGGTCGTCTTGTATCTGGCGGATAGCGATGTTGGTCTGTTCCTGCGTGGTCATAAAGAGGTTGGCGGGGTAGAGCTTGTAGGCATCAAACCGTTGCAGCAGCTGCATGTCCACGTTGTCCAACTCCTCGATGCTGTCTATTTCGTCGTCCCAGAAAGTGATGCGTAGTATCGACTCGCTATAGGCCATGGCAATATCGACGGTGTCGCCCTTGACGCGGAAACAGCCACGCTTCAGCTCGATGTCGTTGCGGGTGTACAGGGCAGCAACTAATTTTCTTAACAAAACGTTGCGGTCCATGATCTGTCCTCTGTGCACTTCGATGATATTCTCATTGAGTGCCATCGGGCTTCCCATGCCGTAAATGCATGAAACCGAAGATACAACGATTACGTCTTTTCTACCAGACATCAAGGCACTTACGGCGCTTAGTCTGAGCCGGTCTATCTCCTCGTTGATGGCCAGGTCCTTTTCTATGTAGGTGTCAGTGGTGGGCAGATATGCTTCCGGTTGGTAGTAGTCATAATAACTGACATAATACTCTACGGCATTTTCGGGAAAGAAGCCGCGCATCTCCTCGTACAGCTGGGCAGCCAGTGTCTTGTTGTGCGATAAAATCAGCACCGGTTTCCCCACGTTGGCTATGACGTTGGCAATGGTAAACGTCTTGCCGGAGCCTGTCACACCCAGCAGCACCTGGGCCTTGTCGCCATGCACAATACCCTCCGTGAGTTGCCGGATGGCTTCCGGCTGGTCACCAGTAGGTTTGTAATTTGAGGTCAAAATATAGTCCATAGGAGTGCAAAATTACAAAATAAAGCTGAAATAGAAAAGCATTTTTGGATGATTAACGTAGTTAGCCCCATAAATATAGGCAATTCAGGGAAAAACGAGGAAAGTTTGAAAGTTGGCACTAAGCAAAATTAAGTACAGACGGAATGCCCTTGCCAATAACGTAACAGCACAGGTGACAAGGGACGAGAAGCGGAACTTGTACCTGCATATTAACGAGACACCCATTGTCCTATGGTTTAAGGAGCAATTCGGATTGGACAAGTGCGACGGAGAGACATTAGAATGTAAGTTAAAGGAGTCTCAGAAGAGAGTGTACTCATTCCTTCTGAGACTCCTTTTCCTGTAGCAGTTACCACAAACGATACTCAATAGTTTTATCTGTACACTGTTATATATTGTCCTTTGTTACCATAACAAATATTACATGGGATTATCCCACGACCATTACAACGAGAGCATATACGCAGATTGTCTCCTATGTATTTAGTACCAGAGCCACCGCAATTGTCACATCCCATTGTTCCCATTCCTCCACATGACGGGGTCATGGTGGTGCTCTACATGTATTGTTGTTGTGTTATTGCCAGAGTTGCTATTGTTTGAACTGCTACTGGAGGTTGAAGACGAACTTGAGGAAGAAGCAACTGAAGTGCTTTGTATTGGTGTATCAACTTTTATCTTCGAAATTTGTCGTCCATTAGCATCGCATTCTCCCTTATAACCCACCATTGTATAAGCAAAGCGTTTGTTGAAGGATTTGAAATCACCAATAGACGTATAGCCTCGGTCTGTATCAATGAGCACTTTCCCCTGATAGTTTATCAAACCCCAGAAACCATTCAGTTTGTATCTCAGATAGCCAGCACCAGCCGACTCTAAGGCATCCATTTCTACAGGCACAAGCACCTTACCTTCAGCATTTGTCAGACCGTAGCGTCCGCCCTTGCTCACCTTATAATATTTTGTGCTTCCATTATTCATAGCAACAACACTAGCATAGCCTCCATTTGCTTTGACGTCTTCTGCTGTGGTAGCAAGTCTGGTCGTAGAAATTTCCTTTCCTTGGATATCACAGATGCCTTTCATTCCCCGTTTTGTAAATGCAAAAGTACCCTTTACATTATTGTAGTTGTTAATGGATGTGTAACCACGACTTGTGGGTATTATCTCTATACCATCAAGTGTAATTATACCAAAAAAATTCTTTCTTTTCACTTTAACAAACTCATTGCCGAACAATTCTATTTCACTATAATATTCACTTAATGGAATTATCCATTCTCCTTCGCTATTTATTATTCCGTTTTTATCTCTTTCTACGACAAAGTAAACGCTTTTTCCCTTTGTAGTCAAATGCTTTTTAATTGTACGTCTTTCATTCGCAGCCAGTACAACTTTACCATCCTTGTTTTTAACACTATTATCGTATTCCGAAAAGGATTGTTTTGATAAACCAAAGTTGGCATAATTAGTGGAATTTATGAATTGCGGTAGTGATATTATCTTTCCCTCAAACATTTTTACAACATCAGCATTATGGCCTAATCTTGATGCGAATGCGTTTTTGCCTATCTCTTGTATTCGACTTGGGATTGTTATTGATACTAACTGATTGCCAGCAAAAGCTTTATTACCTATACTAACAATATTTTGTGGAAGAGTAAGTGTTCGTATCATACAATTTGCGAAAGCCTGAGCTCCAATTGTACGAAGAGAGGCAGGAAAATCTACATTACTAATTCCCGAATCATGAAAAGCATACTCTTCTATTACTTGAAGAGTATTTCTAAAATTAATCTGTCTCAAATTAATAGCATTCCCAAAAGCTTCCACTCCAATACGCACTAAACTACTTGGGAGTAGTACTTCTCTAATATTATTAGGATGCTTTGAATTACGAGGATATATGAAAGCTTGGTCTCCAATAGATGTTATTCCCTCACAAATAATAATTTTATGAATCTTACCTTTTTCTATCAATTTATAGAAAGGACTATCTTCACTCCACTTATAATTAGGCATTTCTCCTACTCCAGATATTGTTAATATACCATTATCACTTAATTCCCAGTACAAACCATTTCCTAATGGTTTCTTCTTTGCTTCAAGAGAAACTGGTGTTATTAAGCAAAGTATCAATGTCAAAAATAAATGTCTCATAATTTAAAAAATCTAATAACAACAAATCTAAATAGTATATATCCCACAACTAACGCCCCCAATAAGATAACAAAAACCGCTTTAACTGGATTTGTTCCCTGATTTCCATCTAAGGCATTCTCAATGTATTGCCAATTATTTAAGCTCGGTGTCAAAATTCTGCTTATAATAATAGATGCCCTACCGCTATCTAATTGATGCTTATATGCATTTATAATTTTGTATGAGTTAATAAGATCCCGTTTCCTTTTATATAATGTGTCACTGATTGGATTACCTGGATTTTCATTTGTTATGCAGCTATTCTCGTTAAGTGGAGGTTCTGTCATGCCTGTAATGATTAATACTTATCTGTAAACCGTTATATATTGCCCTTTGTTACCATAACAAACATTACATGGTATTATCCCTTGACCATTACAACGAGAGCATATACGCAGATTGTCTCCTATGTATTTAGTACCAGAGCCACCGCAATTGTCACATCCCATTGTTCCCATTCCTCCACATGTGCTCTACATGAATCGTTGTCGTGTTGTTTCCAGAATTGCTCTTACTTGAACTGCTGCTGGACGATGCCGTAGAAGATGTTGAAGAACTGGAGGAAGAAGCGCGAGATGAGGAAGATGACGAACTGGATGAGGAAGCAACTGTTGTTGAAGGTTTAGGAGTAGCAACCTTTATCTTGGAAATTTGTTGGCCTAAATGGTTACACTCTCCCCTATAGCCATTCATTGTATAGGTAAATCGTTTTTGGCTCTTGATGTATCTGCCTATACTTGTGTAACCACGAGTCGTTGGAATAATGGTCTTGGTAGTATTTGTATTTGCTTGAAGAGTCATTACGCCCCAGAATCCATTAAAACGGAATTTGATGAAGTTAGTTTCATCAAGCACTTCCAATCCCTCATAATCGGGTGCTATTACTTCATTGAATTGGGCATCATATAAACCCCAATAGCCTTTCTTCATACAAAGAAAGTATTTCTTCCCAGATATTTCAGATGGTGTAACTTTCGTAAACTGTTTGCTCAGTGGAACAATCCAGTTCTTGTCCCTGTCCATAATACCAATGTAATCATTGTCATTTGTGACCTCAAATGTGGCGATATTGTCATTATCATCAGTAGTCCAATTCAAACTTTTGTATTTTACGGGGATAATGCAGTTGCCTGATGTGGTAAATAGTCCTTGTTTTATTCTGTTATTCTCATCTTTAGCTTTAACAAGAAACATCTCGCCATATTTGCTATCTGTTATACGTTTGATGTCCCTAGATACCACCTCTTCTTGATAATTTGAAACAACAAGTTTCCCATTAATAGTGAACAAGTCTCGGGAACCAGTAATTGAGTATCTACGAACTACAAAGAAATAGCCGTTGCCAATTTGTAACTCCTGCAATCCTACTGAAATGAATTTATATGGAATTACTCTTTCTCCATTGATATTGAAGAGTGTTTCATTATCATCATGACTTTTAAAATCTCTATCCGTAGTACGAAAATAGAGGAGACCATTGCCATATTTCTTTTCATTTATAGTGAGGTACTCTTTGGATGACAAAATTGTTTTTCCATCAACAACTAAATCACCAATTGGACCATATAGTATCCAATGTTTTCCTTCATAATACCCTTCTTTATCATATTCACCTGCAAAGTTCATATTACATAAAAAGGATAAAAGTAAAAGAATAAGTAATCTGTGATTCATAACTTTCTAGTTAAATCATTTATTCAGTTTCTTTACTTCTCCCTCAATATCCTTGAGCTTATAGAACGACTTGACCTGATAGACGGCCATAGTGATAACACTTGCTGCCAGCACTATGAATAGTAGGGAACCAACAACTGCACAGCAGCCTCCTTGAAACTCTGCGCTTCCATATAAACAATTACTCATATCTGAAGAAATATTAGAATTATTGCAACATAGAATACTTACCAAGAGGCTCAAAGCACCAATTACAACAGTAATTGCCGTTAATGCATAGACTCTATGGCTAAGATGCTCATTTAGCTCAATTTCCCTCGCACTTGAGCTCAAATTTCCCTGAGTCATAACAGTCTCCCACAAGTCTTTTACACCCATAGTTCGGTAAATGTACTTGGTTCTCTTCCCATATTCTCCTAAGTGATAGGGATTTACATTTAGGTAACCAGACATTGCTGATAAGGCTCCTTTTAAATCTGAAGGATGTTCTTTGCTTAGATTCTCTTGGATTGACTTCAACTTGAATTTAGCCTCCATCACTAAGCAGAGATCATAGAAAAGGAAATTACCACTTATGTTGTCAAAATTGTTTTTGATAGATTTCGTCCAATTTTCTTTCTCTGGTTCCCATTCATAGGGATGGTGTGTATGCAAATAGACCATGGTTTTATGACCTGCAAACAACCTTTCTGACTTATTGTTGGAAAAACCGCCAGCTAATGCGTCTGTTGTAGTGTCGGAGGGAAGAACACCACAGTTCTCATTACCATAAATTAGGCCATAGGTCAGTTTGTCATAATCGACGATGACTTCTTTATATGATGGTGTTTCTTTACTGTAATAGGCTTTGCTAAATAGCTTTTCTAAGTCGTCAAAACTACCAGCAAATGTTTGGGATTTGATGTCAACCCCATATACATCTAAAATATAATGCCTTCCATATTTCCTGCCAGAATCTTTCCCCGTAATTTCCTTAATGACCTCATCAAGTTTTCTTAATATAGAGACGTGCTTTCCTTTTTCATTCAGATAGTATAATTCTCTTTTTTCGTCTCCACCATAAAAAGACTGTTTTAAATGTACCACGTCTTGAAGTGAACATATATCTTCTTGATTTAGAGGGAATTCTGGAGGTTGATGAGTAAATGCCTTATTAATGCATGTACTTGCAACAAGGTAATATCGTCCTTTTTTATTCAAGGAAGATTTGAAATTGATAATCCAAAATTTCAAAGTTACAAAGCGCTCATAATCCTTCTGTTTGTATCTGTAATCAAAATGGAATTCGGGTATATCCACATTTTTCATTTCCACCTTCTTCCATTTACAATCTTTGTCAGAATGAATCAGAGATTTGGCTTCTATCAGTTCAATTATGGAATATCGAGCCTTGGTGTATTTGATAAGATTAGATGGTTTTATTTGCTCTAAGCCCACAAAGGCTTGCTTGTATTTACATTTAATCCCATCCAAAGGAATAAACGAATACATAGCTACCATAAAGGTATTCTCTTTTTGTACTTCTTTTGTTTCCATAACCATCAATGTTTTGTGCAGAAACAGGGGCACATAGAATGGCGTGGCCATTCTTATGCACTAAACCTAAGGGGCGAGCCTAGGAAATATGGAACCCCTACTATCTAATAAGAATGCTCCACGCCAAAAGCGTGTGCATAGCATTATACAGATAGTTCTGGGATGCCTTTCTTTGGCGTTTCCCTTGCTTCATCTTTCGACCATTCCAAATTAAGTTTCCTAGGCTTCTTCGGTTTAGTGCGAAATAAAAGCTAATGCATCTGCGACTCAGGATTTCTCCCCCAAGCCGCCACAAAGATAGTGATTTTTCTCGAATCTGATTGCAATTTGAACAAATTTCTGCTAAAACAACCCCAATTTTCTTTCTTTTCGGCTGAAATTTTGCCAATTCCTTGCAACTTTGGAGAATTATGACTATTTTTGCAGCGCAAACCAAAGAGAGATTACAGTTATGGCAAGACCGATTAGAGAAACTCCAATACTGAAAGGTGAGGATGCTTTCAACTTCGAGATGAGAAGACTGAAGGTTGAAAACATGAGTAAGGAGCAGCGTGCAGAAAATCTCAGGAAACTGAGAGATGATGTAGCCAACGCTAAGGTTCAGATTGAATGGTGTTGGTAAAAGTATGCGACTTGTTCCCCTTACTCTTGACTATGAATTGACAGAATTCAACTGCGGAGATGAGCAGTTGAATAATTTTCTGTATGAGGATGCAAAGCCATCACTTGAGTTTCGTATTGCAAATACGTTTATTCTTGAAGATAATGGTCGTATAGTTGCCTATTTTTGCTTACTAAATGACAAGATAAGCAAGGATGAAGTTATAGGCAGCCGCTGGAAGAAAATCCGTGCAGAATTCCCAAAGGGGAAACAATTCCGTAGTTATCCTACTATTAAGATTGGTCGCTTTGCCGTATCTCAAGATTATCGCGGTTTGCATATCGGCACTTATCTTATGGAGAAACTGAAACTGATGCTTTATGAAAGGCAAGGCCAATCTGCCTTCCGTTACATCACTGTTGATGCTTATCTCTCTGCTGTAGAGTTCTATGGGAAGAACGGATTCGTACACCTTACAAAGAAAGACGAGGATGAGCATACACGCCTGATGTTCTTCGATATGATGGAGATGGGAGAATAAGTTTGCTCTTTATTTCGTCAATTCAATTATTCTATGTACCTTTGCCCCCGACAATGAGCCATTGAAACAGGCTGGTGGCTCAGCGTCGGGAGTTCTTGCGTCCCTTCGGTAGCAAGCGCCAAAGGCGATGACTTTGATAAGCAAATCACGGCAGAATTTACAAAAGGTTTGTGATTTTATCCAAAATTACAAAATAATTCCTAATTAATTGGCCGGAATCCTAATTTTTATCAAAAAACTTTGTTTTTCTCAGCGGAAATACGTAATTTTGCACGTCATTTATGAGCAAAGCATGAAGAAGTACGTATTTCTCACACTTTTGACAGCCCTCCTTTTTACAGGATGTGCTAACGAATTCAACAATATCTACAAGTCGCGCGACACAGCATATAAGTACGAATGTGCTAAGCAGTATTTTGCCATGGGCAAGTTCAACCAGGCCGCTTTGTTGCTGCAAGACGTGGTGACTGTACAGAAAGGTCGCAGCACGGCTCAGGAAAGTCTCTATATGCTGGGCATGGCAGAGTACAACAACCGTGATTACGAGGCTGCCAGCCAGACCTTCAAGAAGTATTTCTCCAGCTATCCGAAGGGAGAATATGCTGAACAGGCGGCCTTCTATATTGGTCAGTCCTTGTATGAAAGTGTTCCCGAACCCCGTCTGGACCAGACCCCCACGGTGGGTGCTATTACAGCCTATCAGAATTTCCTCGATTATTTTCCAGACAGCAACCTTCGCGAGACTGCCCAGAACCGTTTGTTCAAGTTGCAGGACAATCTGGTTCAGAAAGAGTACCTCTCTGCCAAGCTCTACTACAACTTGGGTGGCTATTTCGGCAACATCAATGCAGGTACCGAGTCTAATTACGAAGCTTGCATCATTACGGCTCAGAATGCGTTGAAGGCTTATCCCTTCACCAGCAAGCGCGAGGATTTCTCCATCTTAATCATGAAGAGCAAGTACTATCTGGCCAAGAACAGTACCGAGCAAAAGAAAATTGAGCGCTACCGCGACGCAGAGGACGAGTGTTACGCTTTCCTTAACGAGTTCCCTGAGTCCAAAGAGGCTGCTACTGCGCAGGATTTTATTGAAAAATGCAAGAAAATAACAAAAGATTAATATAATAATATGGATTACAAGAAGTCAAAAGCACCGGTTAATACCGTCACACGTAACATTATGGATCTCTGTGAAGAGACAGGTAACATCTATGAGAGCGTAGCTATCATCTCTAAGCGTGCCAACCAGATTAGCGTCCAGATCAAGGAGGACCTGTCAAAGAAGTTGGCAGAATTTGCTTCATACAACGACTCTCTGGAGGAAGTCTTCGAAAACCGTGAGCAGATTGAGATTTCGCGCTACTACGAGAAGCTGCCGAAACCTTCTTTGCTGGCTACCCAGGAGTTTGTGGAAGGCAAGATTTACTGGCGCGACCCTGTCCGCGAGCAGCAGAATGCTAACGAGTAATACTTCTGACTATGATTCAGCGTAAGCAAACCATATTCCTACTCATAGCAGTCATTTTGGGTATGGTTCATTTCCAGGCATGGTCGCTCTTTGCCGTCCAGATACTGGCATCGGCCATCAGTCTGATAGCCATATTCCTGTATAAGCGCAGACCGCTGCAGGCTACACTTTGTCTGGTGGCTATATTGGTCAACCTTGCGTGGTATGTTGTCCTTGCCGTACTGATACAGCAAGGTTCACAGGCCGAGGCATTGCCGTTGACAGCCGCTTTGCCCATTGTGGCAGCCATACTCTGCCTGCTGGCGCGTCGTGGCATCCAGGCTGACGAAAAGTTAGTGCGTGCCGCTGACAGGCTGCGATGATGGCGCACAGAGGATAAGGAATAATACATTAGGGGTTGCGTGCATAGATGGTCGAACATCGGCACCAACCCCTATTTTTTTTGCCAAAAACACCAATATTCGTTAATCCTTTCTTGTTGACAATCGTCTAACAAACGTATACTAACAAAAACATTAACCAATTTAAAACTCAAACAACGATGATGAAAAAAGTATTTTTGATGCTTATGTTGCTGGCTGTCCCCTTTGCCATGCAGTCGCAAACCGTGTTCCACGACGCAGAGGCTAACGAGGCCCAGGGAGCCGTCAAGAAAATCAGTCAGGACGTGATGGGCCACATGCAGGTAACCACGTTTACCCAGGATGGCAAGATGCAGCGCGAGGAGCTCAGCAATGCCTCTTACGACGCCAATGGCTATCTGCAGTCTTTCACCATGTCCGTTCAGGGACAAAGCATCGACGTCAAACTCACGTGGAAAGACGGCAAGCTGGCTAGCCAGTCTATGGAGATGATGGGCAACCCCATGGTTGTCAGCTTCAGCTACAACGACAAGGGTGCCGTTGCAGCCCAGTCCATCAATATGGGTGGTCAGGAGATGAAGATGGAATACACCGATTATAAATATGACGCTAAGGGCAACTGGGTAAGCCGCAAGACCTCGATGATGGGGCAGGAAATCGAACAGACCCGCACCATTGAGTATTTTGAATAAAACATCTGAACCAACAAAAACAGGCAGACTATTCATATTTCGAACAGTCTGCCTTTTTTTATGGGATATCAATCAGCTTAGATTTTCTGCAGTTCCACGGCCATCTGCTGTTGGAGCTCCTTTGCTTTCTGTGCTGCTACTTCCGCAAAGTCCTTGCCGTTAGAGGCGAATATGATGCCGCGCGACGAGTTCACCAGCAGTCCACAGTCTTTTGTCATGCCATATTTGCAGACCTCCTGCAGCGAGCCGCCCTGTGCTCCTACGCCAGGCACCAGTAGGAAGTGGTCGGGAACCACCTTGCGGATGTCCTCAAACATCTGGCCCTGCGTGGCGCCAACGACATACATCATGTTGTCCTTCGTGCCCCATTGCTGCGAGGTCTTCAGCACCTTCTCAAAGAGGCGCTCGCCCTGAGCGTCCTCCATCAGCTGGAAGTCGTGGCTGCCCTTGTTGCTTGTCAGCGCCAACAAGACGACCCACTTACCGTCGTATTCCAAGAATGGGCACACCGAGTCTTCGCCCATATACGGTGCCACTGTTACGGCGTCCACCTGCGTGTCGCCCTCAAAGAATGAGCGGGCGTACATCTTCGACGTGTTGCCAATGTCTCCGCGCTTGGCATCGGCTATGATGAAGTGCTTGGGGTAGTTCTCGCGGATGTAGGCTACAGTCTCCTCATAGGCTACCAGTCCGTTGGCACCCAGCGCCTCGTAGAAGGCAAGATTGGGCTTGTAGGCCACGCAATAGGGTGCTGTGGCATCGATGATATACTGGTTGAAGAGCATGATGGCCAGTGAGTCGTCGTACTCTTCGGCCTCTTCCAGGTCTTCCTTGCACTCGTCAATGACGCACTGTGGAATTTTCTTGATGTCGGGGTCCAAGCCCACGCAGAGAAACGACTGCTTCTCGCGAATCTGTTCTATGAGTTCTTTTCTTTCCATTTTTCTAATATTAAAGTTCGGTTTCCTTCATGCGCTCGGCATTCTCTGCCACCGTCAGTGCGTCAATCATGGGTTGGATGTCACCACCCAGGAATCCCTGCAGGTCGTGGGTGGTGTAGCCGATGCGGTGATCCGTCACGCGGCCTTGCGGGAAGTTGTAGGTACGAATCTTGGCCGAGCGGTCACCCGTAGACACCAGACTCTTGCGGCGCGAGGCTATGTCGTCCATGTACTTCTGGTGCTCCTTGTCATATATAAAGGTATATAGGCGCGAGAGCGCACGCTCCTTGTTCTTGGGTTGGTCGCGCGTCTCCGTACACTCAATGAGTATCTCCTCTGTCTCGCCCGTGTTGGGGTTCTTCCACATGTAGCGCAGACGTACACCCGATTCCACCTTGTTCACGTTCTGGCCGCCGGCACCGCTGGAGCGGAAGGTGTCCCACTTGATTTCGCCCTCGTTGACGTGCACCTCAAACTTGTCAGCCTCCGGCAGTACGGCCACCGTTGCTGCCGAGGTGTGCATGCGGCCCTGTGTCTCCGTAGCCGGCACGCGCTGTACGCGGTGTACACCCGACTCGTATTTCAGCGTGCCATAGACGTCAGCACCAGAGACGGCAAAGTCAATCTCCTTGAAACCGCCCACGGCACCCTCAGATACACTTGTGATAGAGACCTGCCAGCCCTTGGACTCGCAGTAGTTCTTGTACATTTTGAACAGGTCGCCAGCAAACAATGCGGCCTCGTCGCCACCCGTGCCGGCACGGATTTCCATCTGCACGTTCTTGGCGTCCTCCGGGTCTTTCGGTATGAGCGCTATTTTGATTTCCTCCTCCAGCTTAGGCTGCAGGGCTTCGTTCTCACTAAGCTCCTCGCGAGCCATCTCCTTCATCTCCGGGTCCGACTCGTTGGCCAGTATGTCCTTAGCCTCGCTGATGCTGTTCAGGCAGGCTATGTAGCGCTTGCGGGCATCCATGATGTCACCCAGGTCCTTGTATTCCTTGGTCAGTTTCACGAAACGCTGCTGGTCGGCTATCACCTCCGGGTCCGTTATCAGCGTCGACACCTCCTCGAAGCGGGCCTCCAGTCCGTCAAGTTTCTGTAAGATAGTGTTATTTTCCATATTCGTTTGCAAAGGTACGAATAATAAGTGAAAAACACCCAAGCACCATCATTTTTTTCACTTTTCACTATTCACTTTTCACTTAATTTTGTACCTTTGCATCGTGAATACGAAAGAAATACATATTAGCGAATACAATTACGACCTGCCTGACGAGCGCATAGCCAAGTTTCCGATGGCTGAGCGCGACCACTCCAAACTGCTGGTCTACAACCATGGGCAGGTCAGCGAGGACATTTTTTATAACCTGCCCGCCTATCTGCCGCAGGGTGCCCTGATGGTGATGAACAACACAAAGGTCATCCAGGCTCGCCTGCACTTCCGCAAGGCCAATGCCAATGGCGAGCCCCTGGGCGCGCTTATCGAGATTTTCCTGCTGGAGCCCGCTCAGCCTGCCGACTACGAACAGATGTTCCAGCAGACAGACCGCTGTTCGTGGCTCTGCTTGGTAGGCAACCAGAAGAAGTGGAAGGAAGGCACACTGTCCAGAACCATCGACGTCAAAGGGACGGCCGTAGAGTTTCGTGCCACTCGCCGCGGCGAACACGGCACCAGCCAGTGGATAGACTTCCAGTGGAGTGGGGGAGTGAGTTTTGCCGAGATCCTCGACGTGATGGGCGAACTGCCCATTCCGCCCTACCTGAACCGAGAGACGCAGGAGAGCGACAAAACCACCTACCAGACCGTGTACTCCAAGATAAAGGGCAGCGTGGCGGCACCCACGGCCGGACTGCACTTTACGGAGCGTGTGCTACAGGCTGTCGATGCCCGTGGCATTGAGCGCGAGGAGGTTACCCTGCATGTGGGTGCCGGCACGTTCCGTCCTGTCAAGAGCGACACCATTGGCGAACACGACATGCACACCGAATATATTGCCGTGCGCCGTCACACGCTGGAGCGGCTGCTTGCTCACCATTGCGAGGCCATAGCCGTTGGCACTACCAGCGTGCGTACCCTGGAGAGTCTCTATTATATGGGGCTGAAGGTGATGGCTCATCCCGACTTGGCTGAAGACCAACTGCACGTCAACCAGTGGGAGCCGTACGATGTCGGATGTAAGAAGGAAGATGTAGGAAGTGTCGAGGCAATACAAGCGCTTTATGACTGGATGGTGCGCCACGAGCTCAGCGTGCTCCACTCCTCCACGCAGATTATCATTGCCCCTGGCTATACGTACAAGATTGTCAAGCGGCTCATCACCAATTTCCACCAGCCGCAGTCTACGCTGCTGCTGCTGGTGAGCGCCTTTGTCAAGGGCGATTGGCGCCAGATTTACGATTATGCCCTCAGCCACGACTTCCGCTTCCTCAGTTATGGCGACTCGTCGTTGCTCATGCCCTAATAGCGTGCACGACGTACTGATGGCATCAGGTAGAAAGAAAATATTTAAAAGACTATGAAATACGGATTTATCAAGGTTGCAGCTGCCGTACCCGCCGTACGCGTTGCCGACGTGGAGTATAACGTACAGGAGATGGAGAAACTCATCGCTCTGGCCAGTGGCGACGGCGTTGAGTTGTTATGTTTCCCGGAACTGTCGCTGACGGGCTACACCTGTCAGGACCTGTTCAAGGAGAAATTGCTCTTGGACAAGGCTGAGGAAGGGCTGCTCCGCCTGCTCGATTTTACGCGACAACTGGACATCGTCTGCGTGGTGGGACTGCCTGTGCTGGCCGGCGGACTATTGCTCAACTGTGCCGCCGTCATCCAGAGCGGTTCGCTGTTAGGGGTGGTTCCCAAAAACTACCTGCCCAACTACGGCGAGTTCTACGAGAAACGCTGGTTTGCCTCCTCGCAAGACTTGAACGATACGGAGATATACCTTGCCGGCTCGCCCATACTGATGTCTGCCCAGCCCAAGCTGTTCCAGTTGGGCGACGTCAAGTTTGGCGTTGAAATCTGTGAAGACGTCTGGGCACCACTGCCGCCCAGCAACAATCTCACCATGGCCGGGGCCGATATCATCTTGAACCTCTCTGCCAGCGACGAACTCATTGGCAAGCACCGCTACCTGCGCTCGCTGGTAGCCCAGCAGAGTGCTCGCACCATGAGTGGCTACGTCTATGCCTCCAGCGGCTTTGGCGAGTCCACACAGGACGTAGTCTATGGTGGCAACGCCATGATTTTCGAAAACGGCCATCTCTTGGCTGAAGGCGAGCGTTTCCTGTTCCAGCCTCAGTTGCAGAGTGCCCAGATTGACGTGGAGCGCCTTCGTGCCGAGCGCCATACCAACTCTACCTTCATCAATGCCCAGCGCCATGCTCATGCCGTGGTTATTCACGCTAAGACCATCATCGACAATGACTTCTCCTTGACCCGTCCCGTTGACCCGCATCCCTTCATTCCCGCTGACGAGGCGATGGGCGAGACCTGCGAGGACATCCTGAACATTCAGACGGCTGGTCTGGCCAAGCGGCTTCTCCATATCCGCATGGAACACGTTGTCGTCGGCATCAGCGGCGGACTCGACTCTACGCTGGCCCTGCTGGTCTGTGTACGCACCTTTGACAAGCTCGGACTCGACCGCAAGGGCATCGTCGGCGTCACCATGCCCGGTTTCGGCACTACCGACCGCACCCACGACAATGCGGCCTCGCTCATGCAGTCGCTCGGCATCTCACAAATGGAAATTAGCATTGCCAAGGCCGTCAACCAGCACTTCCAGGACATTGGTCACGACGCCAACGTCCACGATGCCACCTACGAAAACTCGCAAGCCCGCGAGCGTACGCAGATACTGATGGACCTGGCCAACAAGTGTAACGCCCTGGTTGTTGGCACCGGCGACCTCTCTGAACTGGCACTGGGCTGGGCCACCTACAATGGCGACCACATGTCGATGTATGGCGTCAATGCCGGCATTCCCAAGACGCTCATCCAGTACCTGGTGCGCTACATAGCCCGCCAGCCCCAGTTTGCCGCTGTCAAGGATACTCTCATCGACATTGTCGAAACACCCATATCCCCCGAACTGACACCCGCTGACGAAGAGGGCAACATCAAGCAGAAGACCGAAGACCTGGTGGGCCCCTACGAGTTGCACGACTTCTTTCTCTACTACCTGTTGCGCTACGGCTTCCGCCCCGCCAAGATTTTCATGCTGGCACAGAAAGCATTCCAGGGCACATACACCGACGACGTCATCAAGAAGTGGCTGACCACCTTCTGCCGCCGTTTCTTCTCGCAGCAGTTCAAGCGTTCCTGTCTGCCCGACGGCCCCAAGGTGGGCAGCATCTCGCTCTCGCCGCGTGGCGACTGGCGCATGGCCAGCGACGCCTCGTCAGCCCTCTGGCTCAAGGAGTGTGAGGAACTGTAGGCGCCTCGTTAGTGTATCTAGATTAGTGATTAGTGATGGAATCGATAACCAGTGCTCAGAATCCCAAGGTTAAGCTGCTGCTAGAGTTGCAGCAGAAGTCGGCAGTACGACGCAAGCACGGGCTGTTTGTCGTCGAGGGCAGGCGAGAAGTGGAGCGCTGTGTCCAGAGTGGTTATCAGTTGGACAGCGTCTTCATCTGTCCCGACATCCTGGATACCGACGTTCCCCATTTAGATAACCGTGTTCGTTGCTTCCAACTGTCGCCCGATGTATATAATAAGGTGGCCTATCGTGGCGGCACCGAGGGCATCATAGCCGAAGTCCGTAGTCGCCACTTTACGCTCGACGACCTCCAGTTGTCTCCCTCGCCGCTTGTCGTCGTCATGGAGAGTGTCGAGAAGCCCGGCAATGTCGGAGCCATTCTGCGTTCCGCCGATGCCGCGCGTGCCGATGCCGTCATCGTCTGCGACCCGCAGTGTGACCTCCTTAACCCCAATATCATCCGGGCCTCCGTAGGTGCCTTCTTCAGCGTGCCCACCGTGGCCTGCACCTCAGAAGCGTGCATCCGCTGGCTCAAGGCTAAGGGCATCCGCATACTCACCGCTCAGCTGCAAGACTCCCACTACTACTATGACACCGATATGCGCCAGCCCACGGCCATCGTCATGGGTACCGAGGCTACCGGACTGACTGACCAATGGCGTCTGGCTGCCGACGCTCACATCAAGATACCCATGCTCGGCATTGGCGATTCGCTCAACGTTTCCGTTTCTGCCGCCATTCTCCTCTTCGAGGCCGTCCGCCAGCGCCAGCATTAAAACTCTATGCACCTATTCCCGATAGGTGCAACCGACCTCCGTCCGTATGACTGTTGAGACCATCAAGACCCATCCGTTGGTGCCGAAGAATATCGTGGTTCGTGGGTTTATCATTGATTCAGAAACAGGAACTTTAGAAGAAATCCAATGAAGTATATAGCCTTTACATTCGTTTTTGTAGCCTTGCTTTTATGCTCATGCAATAATAACAAGGTGAATGATACACAGTCCACAGATGTGCAAACGGAAGATACGCTAAGAACTATTACGAAAGAAATGGCTTTTGAGGGCGTGAACAACTATTGCCATAAGGAATATGACTGGAGCGTAGCAAAGGACAATCCCGACATCATGTATGTGCAGATGGGCAAAGAGACCGATTCTGCGTATCAAGTGGTATTC
>CACWFV010000056.1 GCA_902760315.1 uncultured Bacteroidales bacterium
TGCCCGGACGGACTCGAACCGTCGACATTCAGAACCACAATCTGACGCTCTAACCAACTGAACTACGGGCACCATGTTGGTTTTGCGGGTGCAAAGGTAGTTATTTTCTTCCAAACTGCCAAACTTTTAGACGTTTTTTTGCGAAAAAGTTTATGCTGATGCCCTTTTGGTGATAATTGCCCCTCTCCAAATGCCCTTTTTTCATTCTGTCATAGTATTCTGCCGTGGCGGTGAAGAATACGTCGCCGCTGGAGTTCAGGGCTGTCTCGACACTATCTTGTATGACTCCGATAATGAATCCTACGGCTACGGCTTGCATGGCAACGTCGTTACCGATGTTGAAGAACGAACAGGCCATGGGTACAAGCAGCAGCGAACCACCGGCTACTCCTGATGTGCCGCAAGCCCCCAAGGACGCAATGATGCTCAGGAATATAGCTGCGCCGAAGGACACCTCTACACCCATGGTATGGGTTACTGCCAGCGTCATCACTGTGATGGTCACGGCAGCGCCGTTCATGTTGATGGTTGCACCGAGGGGTATGCTGACAGCGTAGAAGTCCTCGTCGAGTCCCAGCTTCTTGCACAGATTCATGTTAATGGGTATGTTGGCTGCCGACGAGCGCGTGAAGAATGCCTGCAGGCCGCTTTCTTTTAGGCATGTGAACAGTAGCGGATAGGGATTGCGCCGCAGCAGGATATACGAGATGAGGGGATTGAATATCAGCGTGTTAGCCATCATGCATCCTACGAGTAACAGTATCAGGTGACCATAGGTAGTGAACACCTCCAGACCGCTCTCGGATACTGATGTGAACACCAAGCCCAGAATTCCGAGTGGGGCAAACTGTATGACCCACTTGACGGTCAGCGTGATAACCTCCGAGAATTCGTGTACCACGTTGATAGTCTGTTCGCTGGCTTTTATCTTCAGAGCCAGACCTATCAGTATTGCCCAGAACAGGATGCCTGTATAGTTGGCCTGCGACAGGGAGGCTATTGGGTTGGTCACCATATTGGTAATCAGGTTGGTGAATACTTCTGTGAGTGCTCCTGGTGCGGCGTTGTCTGCTACATGGTCCAAGCGCATAGTGACTGGAAACAGCATGCTGCCCACTACGGCACACATGGCAGCAATAAATGTGCTGAGCATGTATTGTGAGATGACTACGCGAAATCGGGACCCCAGTCCGCTACCGGCTTTGGCGATGCTGGCGGCCACCAATACGGCCACTAGAATGGGGGCGATGGCTTTCAGTGCGCTTACGAAAATAACGCCCAGAATGCTGATGCCCGTCCATTCGGGTACGGCAAGTCCCAGGATGACGCCAATGACGAGACCTGTGAGAATACGGAGCACCAGACTCTGCTGGCTCCATTTAGTAATGATATTGTTTAGTGTCATACGTTCCCCCATGTTCTCCATAAGGACTATCAAGAATCGTGGGCAAAGTTACTAAGAATTTTTTAACACACCAAGCAATAGTTTGAAAAAGTGCATTTTTAGCGAAATGCATACCCGATTAATTACTTGTGTTACAAAATGGCCTAAAAATTGTATTAATTCATTTGGCAGTGTGGATAATATTTCGTAACTTTGCCAAATTGTTATTCAATATTAATAATGTAGAGATATGAAGAAGATATTTTCACTGTTGCTTTTGATGGCGTGTACGGTGGTTCAGCTGCAGGCACAGCCGCAGTTTGGAGAGAAACCGAAATTGGTGGTAGGCGTCGTGGTCGACCAGATGCGCTGGGACTACTTGTCGCGTTATTATGACAAGTTTGGCGCGGACGGTTTCCGTCGTCTGCTGGACCAGGGCTACTCGTTTGACAACTGTCTCATCAACTACCTGCCCACCGTGACTGCTATTGGCCATACGTCGGCCTATACCGGCACGACGCCTGCCTTCCACGGCATCTGCGGCAATAACTTTACTATTGACGGCAGATATGTGTACTGCACGGACGATGACAAGGTAGAACCCGTAGGTTCTGACAACCGAAAGGAAGGCCAGATGTCGCCCCGTAACCTGTTAGCCACGACCATTGGCGATCAGTTGCGTCTGCACACCGACTTCAAGTCGAAGGTGATAGGCGTGTCGTACAAAGACCGTGCCGCCATACTGCCCGCAGGCCGTTCGGCCAATGCCGCCTACTGGCTGGACAAGAAGAACCGCCGGTTTATTACCAGTACCTATTATATGAATGAACTGCCCGTATGGGTAAAGAAACAGAATGAGACCGTTGAACAGAACGCAGTGTTCAAGAAGATGGGTAAGGATATAGGCCTATCGCCTGAGACAGGCCACATCATCGTTGATATGGCCATAGCAGCTTTGGACGGTGAGCAGCTGGGACAGGGTGGGGAGACCGACATGCTGTGTGTCAGTTTTTCACAGACCGACGTGATAGGCCACAAGTGGAGCACCCGTGGCGAACATACCGACGAGGCCTATATGGAGCTGGACAAAGACATCGCCAAGTTGCTGAAAGCCTTGGACGAAAAGGTGGGACGTGGCAACTACCTGTTGTTCCTGACCGCTGACCATGGTGCAGCCCACAACTGGAAGTTCATGGAAGACCACGGACTCAACGGCGGCAAGTGGCAGTCTGGCCAGATTCGGAAAGATTTGGAGAAATACATTGCCGCCAAGCTTGGCAATACGAAGCCCGTGGTACAGCACGTTCTGGACTACCGCTTCTTCCTGGACCACCAGGCTATCTCTGAGCAGGGACTTGACCTGCAGCGGGTGAAAGACGTGACTATTGAGTTCCTACGCAAGGCTCCCAACGTATCCTTCGTAGCCGACTACGAGAAAGTGGGTTCAGCCCCCATTCCCGACTTTCTGCGTGAGCGGATATTGCGCGGTTACAACTACCGTCGCTCAGGTGACATCATTGTCTGTGTGGAGCCCGGCTATTACGAATATGGAGGCTGGTCATCGCCCGTTGGTACCACCCATGGCGAGTGGAATCCGTACGACGCCCACATCCCCCTTCTGTTTTACGGATGGAAGGTTCCTCATGGGGCTTCATCGCGCGAAGTACACATTACTGATATCGCCCCAACGGTCTGTTCGTTGTTACATATTCAACAGCCTAACGCCTGTATTGGAGAAAGTTTGCAATTTTAGTACTTTTGAGAAAAAGAATTCTACAATAATGTGCTGATGTATTGAGATTTATTTCATACCTTTGCAGCCGAGATAATAATCGTAAGATACGAACTAATCAAGACTGCATATATGAACATTGGCAAGCACATCGAAGAGATTCTCAGAAAGCAGGGACGGTCGGCTGCATGGTTGGCAACTCAGATACCCTGTGAACGTACAAACGTCTACAACATCTTTAAGCGCAAGAGTTTGGATGTTCGGTTGCTGATGAGAATTAGTGTTATACTGGAATACGACTTCTTCAAGGAACTTTCTGAAGAAGCTTTTCCCGTGAAGAAATAAGATAGACGCCGCTACCAGCAAAAGGTAGCGGCTTTATTTTTTTCGTTTTTTATTCAAATTATTCCTTGTTCATTCTTCTTTCTACATTTTTTGTTGTACCTTTGCAGACGCTTACAAAGCATACAATATTGTAATATATAGATTTTATGAATTTTACTTTGTTAATCACCGTCCTGGTGACGGCTTTGACATTGGTGGTAGCGGCTTACGTGGTTGCCAAGCTGATAGGACCCCGTTCCTACGCGAAGCTGAAAGGTGAGCCCTATGAGAGTGGTATACCCACGCGCGGCAGTTCGTGGCTGCCTGTGTCGGTGGGTTTCTATCTCTTTGCCATTCTTTTCCTCATGTTTGATATAGAGACCGTGTTTCTGTATCCATGGGCGGTAGTAGTCAAGGAGTTCGGCGCAATGGCTCTGCTGAGCATCGGCTTCTTCTTGGTAGTGTTGGTTTTAGGCCTGGCCTACGCCTGGCGGAAAGGAGACTTGGAATGGAAGTAAAGAAGCCATACATCAAGTCAGTACCTTATGACGAGTGGAAAGACAACTCGTCGTTAGAGAAGATTGTCGACGAACTCCATGAGGGAGGCGTCAACGTGGTGACAGGTACGCTGGACCAGCTGATCAACTGGGGACGCTCCAACTCGCTCTGGTCGCTGACCTTCGCCACCTCGTGCTGTGGCATTGAGTTCATGGCCTGTGGTTGTGCCCGTTACGACTTTGCCCGTTTTGGTTTTGAGGTGACCCGTAACTCTCCTCGCCAGGCAGACCTGATTATGTGTGCTGGTACTATCACTCACAAGATGGCTCCGGCACTGAAGCGTCTGTACGACGAGATGGCTGAGCCCAAGTACGTGATAGCCGTTGGTGGCTGTGCCATCAGCGGCGGTCCGTTCAAGTCCAGCTACCACGTAGTGAAGGGCATCGAGGAAATCGTGCCCGTCGACGTGTTCATCCCAGGCTGTCCTCCGCGCCCTGAGGCAATCATGTATGGCATGATGCAGTTGCAGCGCAAGGTGAAGATTGAGAAATTCTTTGGCGGTGCCAACCACAAGCAGACCAAAGAGGAAGCTGCTCTGGGTGTATCGAATGAGGAGCTGACGTTCCGCAACAAGTTGGGCGACCACCGTCGTGAGCCTATTGTCGTGACTGACGTCCCCCAGGAGTTCACAGAAGAGCTGAAGGCCAACAGCCAGCAGTCAACCGCTAATAAAGAGGAGGAGAAAGCATGAAATTAGACTTCATAACATTCGATTTTGACAAGTTCGCCTCAGAGATGCAGAACTTGAAGGTCAAGAAAGGCTTTGACTATCTGGTCACCATCGTCGGCGAGGACTTCGGAGCCGAAGAGGGTCTGGGCTGCGTCTATATTTTAGAGAACAGCAAGACCCACGAGCGTTGCTCAGTCAAGCAGATAGCCAAGTCGCAGGTGTGCGGCGACGGCATGCAGAGCAATGGCGTCAGCGACATGGAAGGTCAGCAATTGGCCTACCTGCCCACCGTCAGCAATATCTGGCGTGTAGCCGACCTGCTGGAGCGCGAGGTCTACGACTTCTACGGCATCGTGTTCCTGGGACATCCCGACATGCGCCGCCTGTTCCTGCGCAACGACTTCAACGGCTACCCCTTCCGTAAGGACTGGAAGTTCAGCGATAAGTACACGCTGGAGGACGACCGCGAGCCCGACTACGGTCTTGAGTTCTATCTGGACAAGGACGGTGTGCTGCAGTCTAAGCAAAACCGTCTCTTCGGTGCCGACGACTACGTCATCAACATCGGTCCTCAGCACCCTGCCACCCATGGCGTGCTGCGCTTGCAGACCGTGCTGGACGGCGAGACCGTGAAGCGCGTCTATCCGCACCTGGGCTATATCCACCGTGCCATCGAGAAGATGTGGGAGGGCATGACCTATCCTCAGACCCTGGCGCTGACCGACCGCCTGAACTATCTGGGCGCTATGCAGCATCGCCACGCCTTGGTAGGCGTCATAGAGGAGGCCATGGACGTTGAGCTGACCGACCGCATCAAGTACATCCGTACCATCATGGACGAGTTGCAGCGTCTGGACTCACACCTGCTCTACACTTCTTGTGTAGCACAGGACCTGGGCGCACTGACCGGTATGCTCTATGGCATGCGCGACCGTGAGCACGTGTTGAACGTCATGGAGGAAACCACCGGTGGCCGACTGATTCAGAACTATTACAGAATAGGCGGTCTGCAGGACGACATCGATCCTAACTTCGTCAAGAACTGTAAGGACCTGGTGAAGTATCTGCGTCCCACCATTCAGGAATACATGGACATCTTCGGCGACAACATCATCACCCACAACCGTCTGGAGAAGTGCGGACCGATGTCGCTGGAGGACTGCATCAACTATGCTGTGACAGGTCCTGCCGGCCGTGCTTCAGGCTGGAAGAACGATGTGCGCAAGAACCACCCCTACGACATGTACGACAAGGTGGAGTGGGAGCAGTGCACCCTGACCGGTTGCGACTCTATGGATCGCTATCTAGTCCACATCAACGAGATGTACCAGAGTCTGAACATCATCGAACAGCTCATCGACAACATTCCTGAGGGTGACTTCTATGTGAAGCAGAAGCCCATCATCAAGTGCCCGGAGGGACAGTGGTACTACTCGGTAGAGGGTGTGGCCGGCGAGTTTGGTGTTTATCTCGACTCTCGTGGCGACAAGAGCCCCTACCGCATGAAGATGCGCCCCATGGGACTCTCGCTGGTTGGTGCCTTCGACCCCATGCTGCGTGGTCAGAAGATAGCCGACCTGATAGCTACGTGTGCTGCTATTGACGTTGTAATTCCTGATATTGACAGATAATTATGTTTGATTTTAGTATATTTACACAATGGTTCGACCAGTTGCTCCGGGTGACAATAGGTTGTCCCGACTGGTTAGCGATATTGATTGAGTGCATACTGGTGGGTGCAGGTATCCTGGTAGGATATGCCCTAATAGCCATCGTACTGATATTCATGGAGCGTAAGGTGTGCGCCTACTTCCAGTGTCGTCTTGGCCCGATGCGCGTAGGCTATTGGGGCTTGCTGCAAGTCTTTGCCGACGTGCTGAAGATGCTCATCAAGGAGATCTTCTTCGTCGATCGTGCCGACAAGTTGCTCTATGCCGTCGCTCCTATGCTAGTAATAATAGGTTCCGTGGGAGCCTTCTCGTTCCTGCCTTGGAACAACGGCGCTACGGTGCTCGACTTCAATGTCGGCGTGTTCCTGCTCACCGCCATTTCCTCTATCGGCGTGGTAGGCATCTTCTTGGCCGGCTGGAGTTCCAACAACAAGTATTCCGTGGTTTCCGCCATGCGTGGTGCCGTGCAGATAATTTCTTACGAGATGTCGCTCTGCCTCTGTCTGATTACCGCCGTCATCCTGACCGGTACCATGCAGATGAGCGGTATCGTAGAGGCACAGACAGGCCCTTGGAAGTGGCTTATCTTCCAGGGACACATCCCTGCCATCATTGCCTTCTTCGTGTTCCTCATTGCCGGTAATGCCGAGGCCAACCGTGGTCCGTTCGACATGGCTGAGGCCGAGAGTGAGCTGACGGCCGGCCACCATACCGAATACTCTGGTATGGGCTTCGGTTTCTTCTATCTCGCCGAGTTCCTCAACCTGTTCATCATTGCCGGTATTGCCGCTACTGTATTCCTCGGTGGTTGGGCTCCGGTGAACATTGGCATCGAGGCTTTCGACAACCTGATGAACTACATTCCCGGCATTGTCTGGTTCATGGGCAAGACGTTCTTCCTGGTATGGATTCTGATGTGGGTCAAGTGGACCTTCCCCCGTCTGCGTATCGACCAGATTCTGAAGCTGGAGTGGAAGTATCTGATGCCGCTGGCCATTGTCAACCTGGTTATCATGACTGTTGTAGTGGCCCTGGGCCTATATATTAAATAAGGTGTACTAGAAATACTAGACGTACTAGTTAGACTAGAAATACTAGAAAGATATGGAAAAAGAACAATCATATTTCGGAGAAATAGGACACGGCCTGAAGACTTTGGCGACTGGTATGAAGACCTCCTGGAAGGAATACTTCAAGGACTTCTTCACCAACAAGTCTACCGAGCAGTATCCTGAAAACCGCAAGACCACACTGCACGTGGCTAAGCGTCACCGCGGACGTCTCGTCTTCAAGCGCGACGAGAACGGCAACTACAAGTGCACCGCCTGTACGCTGTGTGAGAAGTCTTGCCCCAACGGAACCATCAAGATTCTGAGCCACATGGCTGAGGACCCTGAGACCGGTAAGAAGAAGAAGGTGCTCGACGACTATCAGTACGACCTGGGCGACTGCATGTTCTGCCAGCTCTGTACCAACGCCTGCAACTTCGACGCCATCGAGTTTACAAACGATTTCGAGAACGCCGTGTTCGACCGCTCTCGCCTGGTGCTGCACTTGGACAAGGAGGTCTACCAGGGCGGTTCGCTGCCCAATCTGCAGGACGGCGGCGCAGCGTGGGAAGTCGGTAAGTTTAACACTAAAACGAAGTAACGCATTATGGGTAATACAGTAATGTTTGTCATTCTCGCGGTGCTCATCGTCGGCTCAGCGCTGATGTGTGTCACCACTACGAGAATCATGCGAGCCGCAACATTCATGTTGTTCGTGCTCTTCGGCGTAGCCGGCATCTATTTCCTGCTCGACTACACCTTCCTGGGCGCTGCTCAGATTTCAGTATATGCCGGTGGCGTTACGATGATCTATGTCTTCGCCATCCAGCTGGTCAGCAAGCGCACCCTGCAGGGTCTGGAGGAGCGCGTCAAGTCCAGCAAGATGATTGCCGGTGGTCTGGCAGCCTTTGCCGGACTGGTGGTGGTCAGCCTGATTCTGCTGAAGACCGGCTTCTACACCATTGCCCCCGCCAATGTGGAGGTTCCTATGAAAGAGATTGGTACGGCCCTCGTCGGTGCCGGCAAGTATCAGTATGTGCTCGCCTTCGAGTTCATCTCGCTGTTCCTGCTGGCTTGCATCATCGGTGGCCTGGTTGTCGCACGTAAAGAAAAGGAGGAGAAGTAAGCTATGATACCTGTAGAATGTTATTTCGCACTCAGTGCACTGTTGTTCTTCATTGGCGTCTATGGCTTTGTGACGCGTCGCAACCTTATAGCCATGCTCATCTCTGTCGAGTTGGTGCTCAACGCCGTTGACCTCAATTTCGCCGCCGTCAACCGTCTGCTCTATCCCAATGGCATGGAGGGCATGTTCATGACCCTGTTTGTCATCGGTGTGGCTGCCGCTGAGTCGGCTGTGGCTATTGCTATCATCATCAATGTCTACCGCAACTTCCGCAGCGATAGCGTTGACAGTATCAAGAACATGAAATGGTAAATGGTTATGGAAACAATATATAGTTATTCCTTTCTAATTCTTCTGCTGCCCGCGCTCTCCTTCGTGATTCTTGCGCTGGCCGGCATGAAGATGTCGCATAAGACTGCCGGTCTTATCGGCACGACATCCCTGGGACTGATCACCGTGCTCTCTTACCTGACGGCCTTCACCTACTTTGGTGCCGACCGTCTGGCCGATGGCACCTACGCCACCATCGTTCCTTATAACTTCACATGGCTGCCGCTGGGCAATCTGCATTTCGACATGGGCATCCTGCTGGACCCCATCTCGGTCATGATGCTCATCGTCATCTCTACCGTCTCGCTGATGGTACACATCTATTCCTTCGGCTACATGCACGGTGAGAAGGGCTTCCAGCGTTACTACGCCTTCCTGAGCCTGTTCACCATGTCCATGCTCGGACTGGTGCTGGCCACCAACATCTTCCAGATGTACACCTTCTGGGAACTGGTGGGCGTCAGCTCCTACCTGCTCATTGGATTCTACTATCCATTGAAGCCCGCCATCGCCGCCTCTAAGAAGGCCTTCATCGTGACGCGCTTCGCCGATATGTTCTTCCTTATCGGTATCCTGCTGTTTGGCTACTACACCGATTCGTTCAGCTTCTCGTTTGCCGGCCATATCGTGATGGGCGACGGTGCCACACCGTTCATTGCCGGCAATGCTGCCAAGGCTGTTGCCGCCGCAGGGTTCATCCTGCCTACCGCCCTGGTGCTGATGTTCATCGGTGGTGCCGGTAAGTCGGCCATGTTCCCACTGCACATCTGGCTGCCCGATGCCATGGAGGGTCCTACGCCTGTCTCTGCACTCATCCACGCCGCTACCATGGTGGTGGCCGGTGTGTTCCAGATAGCCCGCATGTTCCCCCTGTGGATTAACTATGCCCCAGAGTCGCTCAGCATCGTGGTCTGGGTGGGCGTCTTCACCGCCTTCTATGCCGCTGCCGTGGCTTGTGCCCAGAGCGACATCAAGCGTGTGCTGGCCTTCTCTACCATCTCGCAGATAGCCTTTATGATGGTGGCCCTCGGTGTCTGCATTCCCGGTCACGAGGCCGTCATCGACAATCATGGCTCACTGGGCTACATGGCCTCCATGTTCCACCTGTTCACCCACGCCATGTTCAAGGCCTGCCTGTTCCTGGGTGCCGGTTGCATCATCCATGCCGTCCACTCTAACGAAATGGCACTGATGGGTGGCCTGCGCAAGTATATGCCCATCACCCATATCACGTTCCTCATCTCCTGTCTGGCCATTGCCGGTATTCCGTTCTTCTCAGGTTTCAGCTCAAAGGACGAGATTATCTCGGCATGCTTCCAGTACAGTCCCGTCGTGGGTTGGATCATGACCGGCATTGCCGCCATGACCGCCTTCTACATGTTCCGCCTGTACTATGGCATCTTCTGGGGAACAGAGAATCGTGAGGCCCACGAGCACCATACACCCCATGAAGCTCCGCTGACCATGACCATTCCTCTCATTGTGCTTTGCGTTATTACCGTTGGTGTAGGTATTTATACCACCATTGCCGGTTTTGCAGGGTGGGGTGGCAGTTTTGGCCACTTCGTCACTGCCTCAGGCACCGACTACACCATTCACTTCGACACGCAGATAGCTGCTACCTCGACGATTATTGCCATTCTCAGCATCTGTCTGGCTACCTATATCTATAAGGGTGAGAGCCAGCCCATTGCCGACCGCCTGTACAAGACGTTCCCCAAGCTGCACCGCGCAGCCTATAAGCGTTTCTATCAGGACGAAATTTGGCAGTATGTCACGCACCGCATCATCTTCCGCTGCGTTTCTACACCCATTGCCTGGTTCGACCGCCACGTCGTTGACGGCACGTTCAACTTCCTGGCATGGGGCGCTAACGAGGCTGGCGAGTCACTGCGTCCCTGGCAGAGTGGCGATGTTCGCCAGTATGCCGTCTGGTTCCTGACCGGTACGGTGGCACTGACGCTGCTGCTGTTGGCCATTTAGTAGTAAGAACGGTTTAATGGAATCCCGTAATACCGTTATACCGAAACATCGTAATATCGAAACATCGAAACAATGAGTATATTAACATTATTCGTAGTAATCCCCGCACTGATGCTCCTCGGCCTCTGGCTGGCCAAGAGCCTCAATCAAGTGCGTGGCGTGATGGTGGCCGGTGCCTCGTGCTTGCTGGCCCTGTCTGTTTGGCTGACCATCTATTTCGTTCAGCAGCGTGCAGCAGGCAATACCGATGTCATGCTGTTGACCTATAGCACCCCCTGGTTCAAGCCTCTTAATATTGCCTACAGTGTCGGCGTCGACGGCATCTCTGTCGTCATGCTGCTCCTGTCCAGCGTCATCGTCTTCACCGGCACCTTTGCCTCCTGGCAGCTGAAGCCCATGACCAAGGAGTACTTCCTCTGGTTCACCCTGCTCTCAACGGGTGTCTATGGCTTCTTCATCTGCACCGACATGTTCACCATGTTCATGTTCTACGAGGTAGCCCTCATCCCCATGTACCTGCTCATTGGTGTCTGGGGCTCCGGCAACAAGGAGTACGCCGCCATGAAGCTGACGCTGATGCTGATGGGTGGCTCGGCCCTCCTGATTTTGGGCATCCTGGGCATCTACTATTTCAGTGGAGCCACCACGATGAATGTCAACGAGATTGCCGCCATGCACAACATTCCCGTCGACATCCAGAAGGTGTTCTTCCCCTTCATCTTCATCGGCTTTGGCGTGCTGGGCGCCCTGTTCCCCTTCCACACATGGTCACCCGACGGTCATGCCTCGGCGCCTACCGCCGTGTCCATGCTTCATGCCGGCGTGCTGATGAAGTTGGGAGGCTACGGCTGCTTCCGTGTAGCCATGTACCTGTTGCCCGACGCTGCCAATGAGCTGGCGTGGATATTCCTGATTCTCACTACCATCTCGGTAGTCTACGGCGCACTCTCTGCCTGTGTGCAGACCGACCTGAAGTACATCAACGCCTACTCGTCAGTCAGCCACTGCGGTCTGGTGCTCTTTGCCCTGCTGATGATGACCAAGACCTCCTGCACCGGTGCCATCCTGCAGATGCTGTCGCACGGTCTGATGACGGCCCTCTTCTTTGCCCTCATCGGTATGATTTACGGCCGCACCCACACCCGTGACATCCGCTATCTGGACGGCCTGATGAAGATCATGCCTTTCCTGGCTGTCGGCTACGTCATTGCCGGTCTTGCCAACCTCGGTCTGCCCGGCTTCTCAGGCTTCATTGCCGAGATGACCATCTTTGTAGGCTCCTTTGAGAATCCTGACACCTTCCATCGTGTCGCCACCATCATCGCTTGTACGTCGATTGTCGTCACGGCAGTCTACATCCTGCGTGTTGTCGGCAAGATACTCTATGGCGAGGTCAAGAATCCGCACTATCTGGAGCTCACCGATGCTACCTGGGACGAGCGCTTCGCCGTCATCTGTCTCATTGCTTGCGTGGCAGGTCTCGGCCTGTTCCCCTTGTGGGCAAGCAACGTCATCAACGATGCCGTTGGGCCAATTCTCGAAAACATTATTAAATAAAGGAGATAAAGATTATGGGATATAGTCAATTTTTAAATATGGTGCCCGAGTTTTATCTCGTTTGCATTCTGT
>CACWFV010000057.1 GCA_902760315.1 uncultured Bacteroidales bacterium
CTGTAAATCAGTGATATTACATCACCTTACTATCCTTTCATTTCCGATGGTTAGACCCGCTTGGGATAATTGGTGGTTACTGGTGGATTCTCCAGATGTGTATGGCCTTGGGTGCTCTGTTTGCTATCATCATGGCCGCTGGTCAGGCCTATAAGATGATGGTCAAGGGAGAGTCTTTCGACCCCTTGAAGATTCTGAGAGTCCTTGGCGTTGCCTTTGTGATGTTCTTCTGGTATGCCGACGGTGGTGTTCTCGACTGCCTGGCATATATTCCTAACTGCATCGGTAGCTATACCCATGATTTGTATGAAGCCGAGGCCATGCAGGTCCAGGAGAAATTCGAGGACTTGAAGCCGTTGATTGCCAAACGTGACACCACCTTCTTTGATGCCAATGGTGATTTGAAGGCTGCTTTCAAGAATATCACCAGTGAAGGAACGCAGACCACTGTCGGCGATGCCGTCAATGCCGAGGAAGTATCGAAGGAGTCCAAGCAGTCAGCCAAACTCAATGACATCAGCACCTTTGCCGGTATCACCATTATGATTGACAAACTCGTGATGTTCATTGCCCTTGTAACCTTCCGTGTCGGCTGGTGGGCGACCATCTATATCCAGCAGATTATGTTGGGTATGCTAACTATTTTCGGTCCCATTATGTGGGCCTTCTCCTTGCTGCCAAAGTGGGAAGGAGCCTGGGCGAAATGGATTACCCGTTATCTGACAGTGCATTTCTATGGCGCTATGTTATATTTCGTCGGCTTCTATGTATTGTTGCTGTTTGATATCGTCATCAGCATCCAGTATGAAGAGCTTTCTGCTCTGTTGGCCAGTCCAGAGACTTTCACCGGTTATCTGCATACCGCTTTTATTACCGGCGGCTACCTGTTAGCAGCCAGCGTTGTTTCCCTGAAGTGTCTGAACCTTGTTCCTGACTTGGCAGCATGGATGATTCCTGAAGGTGACACAGCCTATTCTGCCCGTAGTTTCGGTGAGGGTGTTGCCGAAGGCATGGGAAGAAAGCTTAAAATTTAGTAATTGAATTAAATTCTATACAGTTATGAGTTGGAAAAAGTTGATCATAGGTGAACCTATTCCTGACAAGAATGACCCTCGGT
Organism: uncultured Bacteroidales bacterium; assembly: GCA_902760315.1. Classification (GTDB taxonomy): domain Bacteria; phylum Bacteroidota; class Bacteroidia; order Bacteroidales; family Bacteroidaceae; genus Prevotella. Next base: position 1,118 of record CACWFV010000057.1, read on the forward strand.
ACAAGGATCTCCACGAACGTTGCAAAACAGCGGGTGAGAAATTTGCCCGTATCATGGGGTTGGCTACCCTTGGAGAATTTATTCATCGTCATGCCACAGCCCATAAGGTTGCCTTCCTTACCTTGGTTTTTGGTGTTGCGATATCCATTTTTGCCCTGAACGTTTTTCGTATGGTTCGTGCGTATAATGTCCGCACAGACTCCAAAGCTGTTGCCGTTGAACGCGTCGATTCAGCCATGCGACACCGTTTAAATAGATAAAGCTTTTGTTGTTGTTCCAGTTCCAGTTGCTCGAATTGAAGTTCAGGTTTTCACTATTGTTCTCGTTGTTCGGAGAAGCCGACCAATAGTAGCATGGAACCGGCGGTTCCCCTTCACGAGTTGGAGGGGAATTTTCTTTTCAACTTAAAATAGTTGCATTAAAGTTTGTATATATCATATATATATTGTATATTTCCCCACAAAATATCTTCGAGAATTACAAAACACGTTTGGTTAAATCAATTAAAATCCTGTAGCACCACTTTTATATAGAGTCTATCATTGGGCCTATTCCTTGTCGGCATCGGTAAGAGCGGACTGCGCCCATGGGTAAGATAATCTGTCCTAAACGGGTAAGGTTATCTGTTATATTTCAATGAAGGGGTGCCGCCCATCGAGCAGCACCCCTTGCAGATTCGCCAACGTCCTGTCCAACAAGCACAGAGTCAAAAAAAACACTGCCACCGTCGAGTCGCAGAACACGCTTCGTCCATGACGCTTTGCTTGTCAAAGAACTTAATCGCGCGAGCCAACAGCAGCAGCCCAAAAAGAGCGATGGAAACCGCCTCCGTTTCTCATGATGAGGAACATCAACATGCCGTCATTTCCTTCGCTGATGGTGCAAAGATACAACAAAATTGAGAAACAAAGGGATTTTAAAGCTCCACAGGCCCTTTCGGGCGACACCGAATTAACGGCAAGAGCGGCCAATGTTCTCAATTCTGTTGCAAAGAGATAAGGAGAAAAAACACTTGACTATCTCAGCATTTCCGCTCCAATTGCGGAGGCACGGGACAATCAAGAGTTTATTTCTGTTGCAAAATTACAACAAAATTTCGAAACCGCCAAAGATTTAGCAAAAAAGAACTGCCTCCTGTCCTACCACTCGACACTAATCGCCGGGGCAATTTGACTGCTAAGTCATATTATAAAACAAAAAGGACTATCTCACAGCGTATTGATGACTTGAAGAAGTCCCCAACACTTACGTTCGTAACGGATGCTCCTCGGCCTCTCAACCGGATCGGCAGGAAATCGCCAACAAGACCTAAAAAGCCTCACTTCGTCTGAGTTGTCTTCAGTGGAGGAACGAGGAGATGTCGAACTGTTCCACCCGGCGAATGAGGTCCGAGAAACCATTAAATCTCCGGTTTCTGCTGCAAAGATACAAAGAAATTGACATTATGTCAATCCAACCCGTCGGTATGAGCGGACTCCTCTTCACGAAGCAGGCTATCCAAGAACTGCTGGGCAGCACGGTCGCTTTCCTGCAGCTGATGATCCTGGCAGAACTGCTTGAAGGGTTCCTGATACTCTGCTGACCTCTGGACGTACTCCAGATGTGTTAATTTTCCATCGTAGAGCTGCTGCAGCAACTCCTGTTCATTGTTCGTATTCATAGCGGACGGCGGTTAGCGTCTCACGAACTGTACGAGGACAGTACTGACGGCATTGGTGACGGTGATTGACACATCCTTATCATTGGCAACACCCTTGCCTGAATATATCCTACCAGTATTCTCCCAGGTAACATTATAGCGGGTCACCACCTCGTTCAGGATCTTATAAAAGAAGTCTGATGGGACATTCATATAGGCTACCTGTGTCGTGCTCAGCGTATTGGTTCTACTGCTCAGCACACCCATATTCATTGTCACACCAGGATATTTGCTGTTAGAATACTGCAGGATGTTCCCTTCACTGACCTGTGCCGTCCAGCCCTGAGTGGCCATGTCAGCCTTGATCTGGTCGAGGGTAGCATCCCAACGAAGGTATGGCTCTACCCAAGTCGTGGTGCTGCCGGACATGCCGTTATTCAGGTCGTCATCATCACTGTCACCGCCACAGGCTGTGAATGTCATACACATTGTAGCTACCATGGCCACCATCATCACTCTCATTAAAATGTTCTTTTTCATAATTGTTTGTATTTAAGTTGTTATTAATAAATGGATAAATAATAATCATACCAACTCTTCAACGATGGTGTAGATATCGCCAACGGTATAACACTTATCTGTCTTCTCGTCTGAGATAGAGATACCAAATTCTTTCTCCAGTTCCATGATGATCTCCACGCAATCGAGAGAGTCAAGATCTAAATCGACCAATAGGTCGGCAGTCGGCTCAATCTTCTCGGCGTTTCCACCAAGTTTGCGCTCTAAAACGTCATTTACTTTCTTCTCAATTTCATTTCTGTCCATAAATGTTATCTATTAAAAGTGCCACCCCGGGCGAGGCGTAACGGAACCTCGGTGGCCGGAATGGCTTTTATAATTCTTTGTTTCTTTCTGCTGTGAGCCGTTACACATCACAGGCATATATACGCAAAAAGACCACAGAACCCCCGTAGGGATCCTGTGGCCTTTCCGTCCTGTTCTTCAGGAGTTGGTTGGACTTTATCTCGCAAGGGAGTGAGCCAGTTACCACGCTCATGTCCAAGCACCGACAGCAGGTAGGTGCCTCACATTACGTGACTATCGCCACCTTTTACACTTCTACCTTTATCTGTTGCAAAGGTACGAAAAAATTCTGAAACCACCAAATTTTTGGCGTGTTTTTATGTAGAAATATCAGTAATATCGTAACGCTGGACGTCGTCCACTGTTACCGATGCAGATAATGACTGTTACTATTGTCGGAAGCTGCCCGACCGCATGAGTGCTCCCAAGCTCGCACCTTTTCATGCTGACGTTTCGGTACTGCCTTTCAGTCCTGATTTAGACGATAGATTACTGTTCTGATAAGGAACCACGCCAGATTAAGAACGATTGTCCCTGGAAGCAGGAACATCAGGAACGTCGCTTCAACAGATTGTCCTAAGAGTGCCCATGTTCCATATACCATCGATACCATTCCAAGTAAGAGCCAGTATACGCATTGTCCTATCGATAGCTTCAGTGGCTCGATCTTGTGTTGCTTGTCTGTGAGTTCTTCTTTATTGAACCATTTCCGGTTTGCAAATTTAATAAAGTAGAATATAATATTAAGGATGACGGCCAGGCCAAGATATGACAGTGCATTGTCATTATCTTGAATATGCTGAAATTTTGTAAAGCCCCATCCGCCAAATGAGAGGATAGCAAACAACACTCCTGCCAATACCCAGAACACTGTGCGAGGAACGACAACTTTATCCTTGACAGCAGCTATTCCTGTTGTCAGGCTTCTATGTGTTTCCGTCAGTTTACCCAACTCTTCTTCATATTTCTTTTTCAGCTCAGAAATAATACTGTCATGTTGTACCTTAAAAGCCTGTATACTGACATTAAAGGCAGATAATTTTCCGTCAAGTATCTCGTCCAGACGCGCCTTTAGTTCCTCGGTAAGTTTTACGATTGAAGCTTCAGCGTCAGGTGCAAGACTAATTCCCTTATCTCTGTACTGCTTTGACTCTTCCAGCATGTCATCGACCAAGTCACCCATTCGTTCAAAATTATCAGCCACTTTCTGCAGTAATTCTGTTATCTGCTGTTGCTCTTTTGTCAGCCGTCCTGTTTCCTGCAGGACAGTTTTTATCTCATCCGTAGCCTTACGCAGTAGGATACTGTTTTCCAAGGTTAACTCAAGATCCTTGAAGTTGTTGTCTTCCGGCACCATGGGGTTATTGTCCCTTGGTGATAGTCCGAGTCCCTCAAAACTCTGAGGACCATATTTGCTGTTTTTTCCCATATTGTATTATCTATGTGGTTTATTGTTTTTCTTTCTCGAAGATGCCAGTTTATTAGCGAAGGCATTCTTCCATTTATCCCACCAATCGTCTTTTTGCTTTGGTAGATCATTATTTCCTCCGCCACCGCCACTGACTGGTACATTAGGCGGAATTACCATGTCAACCAAAGCACCTGCAGCAGCATCCATAAGTTGAGATACCTGATGAGAATTAAGATTTAATTCTTCAGTAAGCTCCTGAACAGCTGCTCCAAGATTAACCGCGATAAATGGTGAATTGCCGTGCTCTATACAGTGTGCAGCAGCACCATTGCCGACGACCTCTTTTATTCTGTTGTCAATATTCTGAGATGGTGTGTGTAACCAACTTCTTATAGAATCCTTAGCAAAGGTGATAGTCTCTTGTCGATCTTTTTGTCCCTGCGTCGGTTCTGCCTTGGGAACAAAGGAGCGTTCCTTCTGAACCCTCTGAGCCGCTTCCCTTTCCCGAAGAGCCTTACCCTCCTTTGACCATCGGCTTGGCCTTGTGGCAGATGGCTTATCATTAGAAATAGATTGTTTGCTCCGTTCCCTCTGCTTAGTTTTTTCCTTCTTCCACTCTTCTGGCAGCTTTTTCGCAGTCACATGGGCACCTATCTCTGATGGGTTATACTTTTTCTTGCCGCGAGTAATCGTATAGTTAACGACATTTCCATTACTATCAAATTTTGGCGTTACAAGACAGTTATGATTAAATTCCATGACTTCCCCAAATTCGCTCCAGGAGAATACACTGGTCTTCATTTCTCGCAGGGAGTCATAGATAGCATCCTTAATGATGGTCTTCTGCTCATCCTCAATATTGGCCAGACGGAATCCAAGTTCCTTGCCGGTAAACTTGCTATTTCCTCGCATAATAATGTACCCTTTGACATTATCGTTGTCATCTTTTTGGTACTTCATGTCATAGTGTTGAATATTACCTTTATAGTCTGTATAGGTAGCTTCTTTCACTCTTCTCTGTACCTCATCAACATCTATGTTGTCATCATCCATATCGAACAGAATATCGTTAAGAAGATTCTGGATTTCCTGTACATGTTTATCATGTATTTCCATTGCACTTGGGTAGCCATACTTCCTGTTCATTTCCTCTGCAGCCTGTGCAGCACGCTTGGCGATATCTGTGTCACAGTTTAGTTCGTTATCATTGTTGAAACGTGATATCAGAATGTGCAAATGCCAGATGCCAGACTTTGAATCCCTATGAAGCATTGTCATCCACCGACTCTGTGAAAGCTTTGTCTGTGGAATAGGAAACATCTTCCTTTTACCATTGGCATCATGTACCCAATCTTTCTTCTTATTATCCCATTTGGGATGTTCCAACTGGCGCTTATCCATTTCTTCAAGCAGCTCCTTTGCTTTCGCAAACCATTGTTCACGAGTCCATCCCTCAGACTCATTTGTCGTAGGGGAAAACTCGATTGCAATGGCGTCACGATCCACATCCTTACCTTTACGAACATAATCGAGTTTCGCATCCTCAAATTCTTCCCAAAGTTCCTCAATTTGGTCTTTGTCATTGAAGATAAGATCGGTGTTCGTAATCATGTTGTCAGCACCCACAAAGATTGCTTTATCTTTGCGTTCAGCATATTCCGAATATGCTTCTCCATGAGAAATACTTCTTGCTACAGCTATCATAACTCATACTCTTTTAATCCACATGTCAAGGAAATCTAATATCTTTTCAACAGCAGTAACCCATCGTCTTAAGAATGGCAGTTGGCTGATAAAATTGAGCCTTTCTTCCTGTGCAAGTTCTTTTCTTTTCAAGAAGCTAAACAACTTCTTAATGTCGTCACGGCAGCGCATCAGTTCATGACGAAATTCCGGGTCAGGAACGACAGGTTTATAACCGAGTGATACCTCACGGACATAAACGGCTGGTGCGCGTTTAACCCAGTCTGCCTTTGTGAGGACACGTTGCCACTCATCAGGAGAAAAGTAGATTTGATGACCCCGTCTTCTCTTGTTAGCCTTGTCATCATTCTTCTGTCTATGGCGTTGACCATACTTTTTGTTCTCATCCTTATTATCCATATTTCTTTTATTTAATAGTCATCATATGAAAGGTACGAGCCTGCGAGTACTTTCCATTCCTCTAATTCCGCTTACGGAATAAGGAATCAAGACGTTTGGAGATATGCCAAACCAAGTCTTGTATGCGCGGGCGTGAAGAAGACTGCCCGTTGGTTTTCGACCTTCTGCTTTGCAAATTTAGTAAGAAAAAAGCAGTAAAGAAGAAAACTATAGTTTGAAAGTCTTGAATTAACTATTTTAAGACCGCAACCGTCGTAAAATGGTTAAATCAAGAGATTGAAAGTAGGAAACTTGGCAGATAGTGACAAACGAAGTACCTTTGTGACAAAAAAGGTAGAACTATGGCAAATATGATTAAGTTAAAAGTAGATGCTGCTGTCTATGAATATAGCAGTATCATGTGGGAAGAGTTAGCAGGACAAACTCCTGAAAGTGCTGTATATTGTCTTTCGTCTGGAAAGGGAATAATCGATAAGGCTGATGACGTTGTACTCAATCAGCTGCAGGAGTTCCTTCCGAGAGTGGACCGGTTTGTTCCCCGAGTGCGTCTCGACTGTGAAGATGGGAATATATATAGTACCCAGTGTCGGACGCTTATTGCTCGATGGCGACGAAAGCTCGTCAATGTCCGAACGGCATTACTACGGAGCGGTAAAGTTATCTATCTTACCGATGCCGTAAACCATATATTGGCAAAACCATATAATGATGAGATAGCTCGTTTGCGAAGCAGTATTGTTTCCGAGCTGGCCATGGTGAAAGAAGGTATGGAACTGACCGAGGACCAGCAGCAAAAAATTGAAGAGGTCAATCAGAAGATAGACGAACAGCGACAAAAGCTCCGTGAGCTGCCACGTTGTACCAATGTTATTCTGACATCGATGCTCCATGAAGCCATCGATGACATGTCAGAGGAAAAAAGAAGGGAACTTGACAACCTGGTTAAGATGCGCAACGACTGTCTTAATGACCAGCATACGACCAACCCAAAACTTAACGACGTGAAAGCTCAGTTGAGAAACCTCCGTAACGATGCTCCTGAAGATGAACGAAATAAGTTACAGGGAGAGGTCAAGGAGCTGGAGAAAAAGTTGCAAAATCTTGCAGCCCAATTCGAGCAGTACCGTCAACAGCGTATGGGCATACTCCAGGAGTATTATGACCAGCTAAAACCTGAAGTGGTGGCTAAATCACTGAAAGAGGCACCCGCGTCGTTCTGGGAATGTTTTAATTTGAAGCAGACCATGCTGGAGGTCAGTGTCAAAATGGCATCGGTACCCAAGACGATCAAGTCTAAGGAAGGTGATGCCAAAACAGAGACATCAAAGAGGAAGCGCAAGCAACCAACACAAGTTGAACATGCTGAAGCCCTGATGCTCTTTCCTTACGGCATCGGTTCTGCCGATACCAGTAACTTCAGTGCCCAGCTTGACCATGACAACCAGCGGATGAATGAGTACGATGAGTGGACTGAGAAGTTTACAGGGAAGTCCATTACACAAGAATACCGAGACAAATATGCAGAATTCTGTCGTGAGTTCCAGACAATACCAGAGAGTGCGTTAGCGTCACTCAGTCAAGAGCCGCCATTTGTTCAGCAGCAACGGAAGGCCGCAGACACCAAGCCTGCTGCCACAAACTACGACAAGCTATTAGAACTATTGAGAAAAAAGGCTGGCACCGATGCAACTGGTTGTAATGCAATTGATCAAAACGATGCCCTCTTAATGAAATTCAGCAAACTTCCAGATTTTGAAGAACGGTTTATCAATCTTCAAAAAAACCTTGATGAGAGTCGATACGTGACAGCAGCATTTTCAATAATGCGCGAGGCAGTGAATAATCATTAGGACACTACCAATACTGGCAGCGACGTTTAGGGAGCTGCCCGACCGCATAAGTGCTCCCAGGCTCGCACCTGTTCATGCTGACGTTTAGAAGTTCAGCATGAGGTAGACGATAAATGTAAGGTCGGCCATCAGAGCTGCACTGGTAATCCACAGCAGACATATATTCAGTCGTTCGCTCATAGTGCTCCGAATTTGATGGTTTGAAATGGCGTCATTCTCAGTGCCGGTGCTTTAGCCTCCGGAACATAATGTATCAATTTGACTGTTGGTGAAACATGGAAAAGGAAATGTTTTTGAAACGAAGTGTGGTGGAAAACGACATAATATGTCAAACGACGAATGGTGAAGAAACAGTCTCTATCAACGGTAATGCCGGTGGAGAGAAGGGCTACGTCCAGAACATGTTACAGATAACACAGGGTGAGAGGAGACTGCTTGACTATTCAGGATGGTAGAACCCTCTCACAGTCAGATAGAGAAAGTGAACACAAGTTTGCTGAAAGGCATACGTAAAACCGAAAACCTACCATATAACGGTTATTTGGAAGGTTTTGACGTTATTAAAAACGGTTGACTGTCAGGTCGTAGTTCTCGTAATAGAAAGGGAACAGCAGCGGTATGTGTACCGATGCCGGATAATGAACATGTCTGGCTCTGGCCGGTCATCGCCCTGTCCATTATCCAGAGGGTGTGAAGCAACCGTTCCCAGAAAAAAGATGAGAAACGATTGGTAAATTCAAAGAAATATTGTACCTTTGTCTCTTGAAAGCGGATATTATAGATATTGGGAAAAGAAATACGCACGTAATCCGCGAAAAGTGTGCGTATTTACGTGCGTAAAATTTGTAAGTTGCTGATTATCAGCGTTTACTGCGGAGAGAGAGGGATTCGAACCCCCGGTGCCTCTCAGCACGACGGTTTTCAAGACCGTTGTAATCGACCACTCTACCATCTCTCCAATGCTATTCTTCTCTTGAAAGCGGGTGCAAAGGTACGGCATTTAATTGGAATATCCAAATTTTAAGGCAACTTTTTTGCATGTTCGGTAATAAATGAGTAATTTTGCAGCATGATTTATCCAAACAACTATGAATTCAAAATTGGATTCGGAGAAATACGCCGCCAATTAAAGGAGCACTGCCAATGTTCCTTAGGTCAGGAGAAGGTTGACGAGATTGTCTTTTCCGACCAAGCTGAGACCATAAACGAACAAATGGCTCAAGTGCGTGAGATGCGTCGTTTGATGCTTGCTGTTGAAAGACCCGAAATGAACTATTTTTTCGACGTGCGTCCATCTGTTGCCAGAATCAGACTTGAGAATACACACTTGGAAGAAGACGAATTGTGGGACTTACGCCGTTCTCTAGAAACGATTGGCATCATTGTAACATTCCTTAACCGCAATAATGGTGACGAGGACAGGCCAGAGTTCTCCTACCCTGCCCTGCACCGCATGGCATCTGATGTTGTCACCTTTCCCGCTATCATTAGGCGCATTGACTCTATTCTTGACAAGTTTGGAAAAATCAAAGATTCGGCCTCAATGACGCTGGCTGGTATCCGCCACGACATGGAGCAGACGGCAGGCTCTATTTCGCGTACCTTATATACTATACTACACTCAGCCCAGCGCGAAGGCCTGGTGGCGCAAGACGTAGCTCCCACTCTGCGCGATGGCCGTCTGATGATTCCCGTAGCCCCTGGGCTGAAACGTCGTATTAAAGGCATTGTCCATGACGAGTCGTCAACAGGTAAGACTGTATTCATAGAACCTGCTGAGGTGGTGGAGGCAAACAACAAAATTCGTGAGTTGGAGGCCCATGAACGCCGTGAAATCATTCGAATCCTCACCGTATTCTCTGATGAATTGCGCCCTCACATACAAGAGGTGCTTGACTCTTATCGTTTCCTGGCCGAGTTTGACTTAGTGCATGCCAAGGCAAAGATTGCCGAGGAAATGCAAGCCTTCGAGCCTGAGGTGCAAGCAAGACCAGTAATCGACTGGATCAGAGCCATTCACCCCTTGTTGCGCCAATCGCTGCAGAAACAAGAGAAATCTGTGGTTCCTTTAGACATCAGGTTAGAAGATCCGTTGCAAAACAAGGACACGAAGAGCCAAAAGAATTTAGGACGTCTACTGATTATCTCCGGCCCTAATGCCGGTGGAAAATCGGTATGTCTAAAAACTGTCGGACTATTGCAATACATGGTTCAGTGTGGGCTATCGATACCCATTGGCGACCGTTCAACAGTAGGAATCTTTGAAAACATCATGATAGACATCGGTGACGAGCAGTCCATAGCCGACGATTTGTCGACCTATTCCAGTCATCTGCTCAACATGAAGAACATGATGAAGCAGTCTAACGCCCACACCTTATTATTAATTGACGAGTTTGGCGGTGGCACGGAACCGGCTATTGGCGGTGCCATAGCCGAGGCTGTACTGAAGCAATTCTGGAAAAAAGAAGCCTATGGCGTTATCACCACTCACTACCAAAATCTGAAACACTTTGCCGAGGACCATCCTGGAGTAGTGAATGGAGCTATGCTCTATGACCGTCATCAGATGCAGGCTCTGTTCCAACTGTCGATAGGCCAGCCGGGCAGTTCGTTTGCCATTGAGATAGCCCGCAAGACCGGCATTCCTGAGGAGGTCATCCATGACGCATCGGAAATAGTAGGCTCAGACTACATCCAGAGCGACAAATACCTGCAGGACATTGTGCGCGACAAACGCTATTGGGAAGGTAAGCGCCAGACCATCCACCAGCACGAGAAGTCACTGGAAGGTCACATTCAGCGATATGAGAGCAACTTGGAAGAGATTGAACGAGAGCGCAAACAGATACTGAGCCGAGCCAAGCAACAGGCCGAAGAGCTACTGGCCGAAGCCAACCGCAAGATAGAGAACGTCATCCGCGAGATTAAAGAGGCACAGGCCGAGAAAGAACGTACCCGCGAGATTCGCGAGGAACTGCAGGAGTTCCGCGAGCAAGTACAGAACGACGACACCCGTGGTCTGATGAGCGAAGAAGACTTTGCCAAGAAGTTGCGCCAAATGGAAGAACGCAAGGCTCGCAAAGCCCAGCGCAAGGAGAAGAAGAGCGAGGTGGAGCGTTCGGCCAGTGAGAAGTTGGCAGCCAGGGCCAAAGAGAACCTCAACTCAGAAAACCGTCCACTGCAACAAGGCGACAACGTGCGCATCAAGGGAACCAGCAGCATTGGCACCATAGAAAATATTCATGGCAAACAGGCCACCGTCATCTTTGGCGATTTGCGCTCTAAAGTAAAACTGGAACAACTGGAACGGACCTCATCTCCCACCCCAGCCCAAGGCGCCACGGCCTCCCAGAAGCATGCTCATCTGGCTATTCAGACCTCCCACATGACACGTGCCACCATGGAGGACCGCCGCCAGAATTTCCATCAGGACTTAGACGTCAGGGGCATGCGAGGCGACGAAGCCATCGACACTGTTATGCACTTCATTGACGATGCTATACTGATAGGGCTGAGTAGGGTACGCATTCTGCATGGTACGGGAACCGGCATACTGCGTCAACTGATTCGGCAATATCTGAACACGGTACCAAACGTCAAAAGAGCAAAGGATGAGCACGTACAGTTTGGCGGTGCTGGCATTACAGTAGTAGACTTAGACTAATGACAAAAAAGAAAACAGCGCCGATAGCGCTGTTCTTCTTTTCTGAGCCTCTTGTCGGATTCGAACCAACGACCCCGAGATTACAAATCACGTGCTCTGGCCAACTGAGCTAAAGAGGCGGGTGGGCAGCGGTCTGCATCGCCGAGGGAGCTGGCCGTACAGGACTGCCCATGTCTGTTTTACTGTTTGACACGTGACGCTTTACCATCGCCGTGTCAAAAGCGGGTGCAAAGGTAATCATTTTTTTGAGAAACAGCAAATGTTTGGCTAAAAATTTTGCATTTTGCTCACTTATTAGTACCTTTGCACCAAAATTCTGACTATGGATATATCAGTAGTAATACCTCTTTATAATGAAGACGAGTCGATTCCCGAACTATATGCTTGGATAGAGCGTGTGATGAAAGAGAACCGATTCTCCTTTGAAGTCATTTTTGTCAACGACGGCAGCACCGACCGTTCTTGGGACGTCATCACCCAGTTGTCGCAACAGTCTGACCACGTGAAGGGCATCAAGTTTCGCCGCAACTACGGCAAGAGTCCTGCACTTTATTGCGGATTCAAGGAAGCCCAGGGCGACGTGGTCATCACGATGGACGCAGACCTTCAGGACTCTCCCGACGAGATTCCCGAACTGTACCGAATGATTAAAGAAGACGGCTACGACCTGGTCAGTGGTTACAAGCAGAACCGCAGCCAAGGCGACCCACTGTCGAAGACCATCCCCACCAAGCTCTTCAACGCCACTACGCGCAAGGTCAGCGGCATCAAGAACCTGCACGACTTCAACTGTGGCTTGAAAGCCTATCGCCGTGAGGTCGTCAAGAATATCGAGGTGTTCGGCGAGATGCACCGCTTCATCCCCTATCTGGCCAAGAATGCTGGTTTCGACAAGATTGGCGAGAAGCCCGTACACCACCAGAAGCGCCAATACGGCAAGTCGAAGTTCATGGGCTGGAACCGTTTTGTCAATGGCTACCTGGACCTGATGACGCTCTGGTTCCTCGGCACATTTGGCAAGAAGCCCATGCACGTCTTTGGCTTCTTAGGCACCATCATGTTCATCATCGGCTTCTTCTCTGCCCTTTGGTTAGGCATCGACAAGGCATGGGCACTCTATCAGCACGTCCCCATGCGCTTGGTCACCGACTCACCTTATTTCTATATTTCCCTGACCATGATGATGATAGGCACCCAGCTGTTCCTTGCCGGATTCCTGGGTGACCTCATCAGTCGCAACAGTGCCGGCCGAAACGATTATCAGGTTGAAACAACTATCAGATGCGGAGAATAGTCGTTCCCATATTGGTTTTATTGACCGTGATGTCGTGCGTCAGTGTCGACTGTCCGGTACAGAACAAGGTCGAGACCACCTATGTTCTGAAAAAGCCTGATGGCAGCACCGACACGTTGAAGACCGACACGCTGAGTGTATGGTCGCACCGCATCACCTATAAAGACAACGAACGCGACACTCTGTTGATTAACCGTCTGTGTGGCGACAAGGGCACTACTTTCAGCATCCCCGTGAGTCACACCCTGTCCGAGGACTCGATCTTTACGCTGTTAAAGGACACGTTAGGCCACCAGTGGTTCGACACCATCTGCATCCGCAAAGAAGACTCCCCGCATTTCGAATCCGTCGACTGCCACGCTACCTATTTCCACCGTATCACTGAGGTCAGCAGCACACACCACGGCATCGACTCTTTATCCATTCATTCCCGCGAAGTAAACTATGACAGCCAAGAGCATTTTTACCTATATCTCAAAGCTGACCGTTAGCCTACTGCTATTGCTGACGGCAGTGCCGCATGCTCAGAGCCAGACGTTGTTCCGACTGGAGCAGGACTCCATCCCCTTCTTCCGAGGCTTTGCGGTATCCTTCGACCTTGTAGGCCCTGCCAAGCTGCTGCTCAGCGACTGCGGCGAGTACGAGGGTGCGCTGCGCATCAATCTTCACGACCAGTGGTTCCCCATCTTTGAATTAGGCTTAGGCCATGCCAACCACAAGAAGGACGAAGTAACCGGGCTGAGCTACAAGACCACCGCTCCCTACTTCCGACTGGGCATGGACTGGAACATCAAGAAGCAGAAGCACGACCCCTACCGCATCTTTGCCGGTTTCCGCTACGCCTTCACCAACTATAAGTGTGACATCATCAACGACGACCTTGCCGACCCCGTATGGAACACCAAGAGCGAATTCGGTGTTCAGGACATGAGTTGCTACCAACACTGGCTGGAAGGAGTCTTCGGCATCGATGCCTCCATTGCAGGACCTTTCCATTTGGGCTGGACGGTACGTTACAAGCGACGTCTCTTCCATAAGGAGGGCGATATCGGCAACACCTGGTATGTCCCAGGGTTCGGCATCAACGATTCCGACAATCTCTCTCTGAACTTCAACATCATCCTTGATATCTGACCGTCATAACAACATTTTCCAAAACTACTCCCTATGACTACTACCCACAATAAGCGCCTACTCTGGCAACTGCCCTTCCTGACGCTGCTGATTATTGGTACCGTCCTGATTATACGCCAGCAACACAGCATGCCCTATCAGAAATGCTCCGGCACCATCTTTGGCACCACCTATCATATCACTTACCAGTACGACCATGACCTTCAGCCGGAGATTGAAGCCAAGATGCTGGAGGTGGACAACGCCCTCTCCATGTTCAACAAGAAGAGCCTCATCTCATTGGTCAACAACAACCAGCCCGTCCAGCTCAACGACATGTTTGTGGAGGTCTTCCAGCTGGCCCAGCAGGTTAGCGACGACACTGACGGTGCCTTCGACATCACCGTCGCCCCGCTTGTCAATGCCTGGGGTTTCGGTTTCAAAAACGAGCAGATGCCCGACGCTCACGCCGTAGACTCTCTGAAGGCCATCATTGGCTACAAGAAAGTACAGCTAGATGGCCGGCGCATCAAGAAAAGCGACCCTCGCATGATGCTCGACTGCTCTGCCATTGCCAAGGGCTACGGCACTGACGTGGTGGCACGCCTGTTGGCCGACCGCGGCATCACCAACTACATGGTAGAGATTGGTGGCGAGGTGGTGACCCACGGCATCAGCGAGAAACGCGTCCCCTGGAAGATTGGCGTCACCAAACCCACCGACGACCCGCTGGGTGCTGGCAATGAGTTGCAGACCGTGCTCAACCTCACGGACAAGGCTATGGCCACCAGCGGCAATTACCGCAACTTCTATTATAAGGGAAACCGAAAATACGCCCACACCATCAATCCCAAGACCGGCTATCCCGTCCAGCACAACATTCTCTCTGCCACCGTACTCACCAACCGGTGTGTACGTGCCGATGCCTACGCCACCGCCTTTATGGTCATGGGATTCGAGGGCGCCCGCCAGGTGCTGGAGCGAAACCCCGACCTCATGGCCTACATCATCTACGACGACAAGGGCGAGACCAAGGTGTGGTATTCTCCCAGCCTGCAAGACAAGATTGCCAAGTAACGCCCAAGTCCCACAGCACACTATAACACAGCATATCCATGGAGATCTACGACCAGTTGTTGCGCTTCTCCCTGTTTCAGGGCATGAGTCACGCAGACCTGATGGAGGTGGTGACCCACACGAAACTGGGATTTCTCAAACTCTCTACAGGCAAGTACCTCGTCAAGGAGGGCGACAGCTGTACTCATCTGTCATTCCTCACCCATGGCAGTCTGCTCTGCGAGACGGTCAGCGACGACGGTGCTTGCAAAGTGGTGGAGTACATCAAGGCGCCCTACATCGTCCAGCCCGACCGACTGTTCGGACTATCACAGCGCTACACCTCTACCTTCAAGGCCCACAGCCACTGCAACTTCATCACCATCGACAAGCAGGAGGTGCTGCTGTTGTTAGAGACCCAACTGGTGTTCCGCCTCAACCTGCTCAACATCATGGCCACCGAGAGCCAGCGCCTGCACCGGCGTGCCTGGCGGTCAGCCCCGGCTAACCTGCGCGAGCGGCTGGTGCGTTATTTCTTTTCCCGTTGCAACTACCCTGCCGGCGCCAAGACCTTCTACGTGCTGATGAAACAGATTGCCAACGACCTCAACGACAGTCGTCTCGACGTCAGTCGTGCGCTCAACGACATGCAGCGCGACCAACAGTTGACGCTCCACCGGGGACGCATCGAGATACCACTGCTGGAGCGGCTGCTGATGTAGCTGATGTAAGTGTAAAAAATACTAATTTATTTTGTGGTTCGGCCTATTTACACTATCTTTGCATGTCAAAAGAGAAAACGTTAGTATGAACGAGCAAGAAACACAGAATTTGACCACTCAGAAGCGTGTCAACCCCTTTTTCCTACCTTACGACACCCCACACGACACGGTACCCTTTGACCGCATCCGCCTGGAAGACTACGAGGAAGCCTTCATGGAGGGAATCCGTCGCGACAATGAACAAATAGAGAAGACCATCAACAACCCGGAAAAGCCCACCTTCGACAACACCATCATCAACACGGAAGAGGACGAAGGCTACTACGACCTGCTGTCACGCGTGTCGACGGTCTTTTTCAACCTGCTCAGTGCAGAGACCAACGACGAGATGGACGCGCTGGCCCAGAAGATGCAACCCATCTTGACCCAGCATGCCAACGACGTCAGGCTGAATCCCCGCCTCTTTGCCCGCATCCGCCAGGTCCACCTGCACCACCGCAAGCTGACTCCGGAAGAGAAAATGCTGCTCGACAACTGCTACGACGGTTTCGTGCGCAGCGGTGCCTTGCTGGATGACGAGGGTAAGGAGCGCCTGCGCCAACTGACAGAAGAAGCGTCCATGCTCAGTCTGCAGTTCTCGCAGAACCTGCTGAAGGAGAACAAGGCGTTCACCCTTGACATCACCGACGAAACACAACTCGACGGACTGCCCGATACGGCCCGTGAAGCCGCTGCGCTCACTGCCAAGGAGCAGCAGAAGCAGGGATGGGTCTTCACACTCGACATGCCCAGCTACTCGCCGTTTATGACCTACAGCACGCAGCGCGAACTACGCAAGCAACTGTATATGGCTCGCAACACGGTGTGTACTCACAACAACAGCGAGAACAATCTGGAAATCTGCAAGCGCATCGTCAACCTGCGCCGCGAGATAGCTCAGTTGCTGGGTTACAAGACCTATGCCGACTACGTGCTGAAGCGCCGCATGGCCAGCAATACACGCAATGTATACCGACTACTCGACGACCTCATCGATGCCTACAAGCCTACAGCCATCAAGGAGCTCGACCACCTGCGCCAACAGGCCAAGAAGGACGTTGACAAACTGATGCCTTGGGACACGGCCTTCTACTCGCACCAGCTACAGATGAAGAAGTACAACCTGGACCAGGAGATGCTGCGCCCCTACTTCGAGCTGTCAAGAGTCATCAGTGGCGTCTTCGGGCTGGCCAACAAACTGTATGGCATCACCTTCAAGGAAAACAAAGACATCCCGGTCTATCATCCTGACGTCAAAGCTTACGAGGTGTTCGACAAGGACGGGTCCTATCTGGCCGTCTTCTATGCCGACTTCCACCCACGCAAAGGCAAGCAGGGCGGTGCCTGGATGACCGAATATCAAGGACAATACATTGACAAGAAAGGAGAAAACGTCCGCCCCCACGTCTCCGTAGTGATGAACCTGACGAAGCCCACTGCTGAGAAGCCAGCGCTGCTGACACTGGGCGAGGTCGAAACGTTCCTCCACGAGTTTGGCCACTCGCTGCACGGCATGTTTGCCAACACGCGCTTCGAGTCGCTCTCAGGCACCAACGTGTGGTGGGACTTTGTGGAGCTGCCCTCACAGTTCATGGAGAACTACGCTGTCGAGAAAGACTTCCTGCGCACCTTTGCCTTCCACTACCAGACGGGCGAGCCCCTACCCGACGAACTCATCAGCCGCATTGTCAAGAGCCGCAACTTCATGGTGGCTACGGCCTGTCTGCGCCAGGTGTCCTTCGGCTTGCTCGACATGGCGTACTACACCAAGAAAGATGCCTTCACCGACGATATCATCCCCTTTGAGAAGCGAGCCTGGCAGAAGGCTATTCTCGGCACTCAGTTGCCCGACACCTGCATGACGGTACAGTTCTCTCACATCATGGCCGGAGGCTATGCTGCCGGCTACTACTCGTACAAGTGGGCCGAAGTGCTCGATGCCGACGCCTTCAGCGTCTTCAAGCGCCAAGGCATCTTCAACCCCAAGACCGCCCAGCGCTTCCGCGACGAGGTACTGTCGAAGGGTGGCACCGAGCACCCCATGACGCTCTACAAGCGCTTCCGCGGCGGCGAGCCCACCATCGACGCCCTTCTAAAGCGTAACGGCATAACCCGCAAGTCCCATTAGACTCATGAGCAACAGCAAACAACACAACTTCGACCTGCGCTATCTGGAGATGGCGCGCATCTGGGCCAAAAACTCCTACTGTACCCGCCGACAGGTAGGAGCACTGGTGGTCAAGAACAACATGATTATCAGCGACGGCTACAACGGCACGCCCAGCGGTTTCGAAAACGTCTGCGAGGACGACAACGGCATCACCAAGCCCTACGTACTGCACGCTGAGGCCAATGCCATTACCAAGTTGGCACGCTCGTCGAACAACAGCGACGGTGCCACCATCTATATCACGGCATCTCCCTGCATCGAGTGTGCCAAACTCATCATCCAGGCCGGTATCAAGCGCGTGGTATACGGCGAGAAATACCGACTCACCGACGGCATCGAACTCCTGCAGCGGGCCGGCATCGAGGTGGTGTATCTGGGGGAATGACGGAACACCGGAACACCGATAAACAGACAAAGAACAACAAAAAAATAGCAACAATGCCTAACAAGAGAAAAAGTCGTTTCACGCCTCTGATGATGGCGATATGTGTGGTCATCGGTATCCTGATTGGCACCTTCTACGCCAACCACTTTTCAGGCAACCGCTTGAGCATCATCAACAGCAGCAGTAACAAGTTGAACAACCTGCTGCACATCATCGACGACCAGTATGTTGACACGGTCAATGTCAATGACCTCGTCGAGAAGGCCATGCCACAAATACTGGCCGAGTTGGACCCTCACTCGGTCTATATCTCTGCCAAGGATGTCCAGCAGGCCAACGACGACCTGCGCGGCTCGTTCTCCGGTGTAGGCATTGAGTTCACCATACGTCAAGACACGCTCCACGTGCAGCAAGTCATCAGCAACGGACCTGCCGAGCGTGCCGGCATCATTGCCGGCGACAAGATAGTGACGGTCGACGACAAGCCTTTTACCGGCAAGACACTGACCAACGAAGAGGCCATGCACCGCCTGAAGGGTCCTAAGGATACGCAGGTCAAGCTGGGCATTCTGCGCTATGGTGAGCAGAAGCTGCGCCACATCACCGTCACGCGCGGCGAGATACCTACGCGCAGCATCACGGCCACCTACATGCTGGACGACAAGACGGGCTACATACGCATCAAGAACTTCGGCGAGAACACGTATCCTGAATTGCTGATAGGACTGGCAAAACTGGCACAGCAGGGCTTCCAAGGACTCTGCATCGACCTGCGCGGCAACACCGGCGGCTACCTGCAGTCCGCAGTACAGATAGCCAACGAGTTCTTGCCCAAGAACCGGCTCATCGTCTACACGCAGGGACGCAAGTCGCCTCGCCAAGAGTATCGCAGCGACGGCCGCGGCAGCTACCAGCACTTGCCGCTCATTGTGCTTATCGACGAGATTTCGGCGTCGGCTTCCGAGATTCTGGCTGGTGCCATTCAGGACAATGACCGTGGCACCATCATCGGCCGCCGCTCCTTTGGCAAGGGTCTTGTACAGCAGCCCATTGCCTTTGGCGACCAGTCCATGATACGCCTCACCATAGCCCGCTACTATTCGCCCTCCGGACGCTGCATCCAGAAACCCTACGTGGCCGGCAGCAATAAGGATTACGAGGATGACATCCTGACACGCTATGAGCACGGGGAGTTCTTCTCGCAAGACAGCATCAAGCACGAGGGCAAGGAGTATCACACGCTAAACGGACGACCAGTCTACGGCGGTGGCGGCATCACGCCCGACATCTTCGTGGCCGAGGACACTACCGACGTAACATCTTATTATAAGCAGGCCTCCATGAGCGGCCAAATCATCATGTTCGCCTACAGCTACACCGACGAAAACCGCCAGAAGCTCAGCCAGTTGAATAGCATCACCGAGATGGCTGCCTACCTGAAGCGGCAGAACATCGTGGAGCGCTTTGCCAGCTATGCCGAGAAGAACGGACTGCGCCGGCGCAATCTCATGATACAGCGCTCACACAAACTGCTGGAGCGCTACATCATCAGCCGCATCATCTATAACATGATGAAGGAAGACGCCTGGATAGAATACCTGAACAGCGACGACCCCGCCGTTCTGGAGACACTTCGCGTTATGCGTGAGGGAAAGGCCTTCCCGAAGCCGAAAAAATAGTCGGAGCCGGGAAGCCCTTTCCCCTGTGGCAGCGTAATAGTCAGCAAGATTACTTTCTCACTATTACGCTGCCATTGGCTTGGTGGGTGGCCAGTATCAGCACTTCCGCTATCTGTACATGCTCCGGTGCGTTGGCTGCATAGACGGCTACGTCGGCAATGTCGTCGCCCGTCAGCGGCTTGATGCCGGTATACAGTTTCTTGGCGCGCTCCTCGTCGCCCTTGAAGCGAATGTTGCTGAAGTTGGTTTCCACCAGTCCGGGCTTCAGGTTGGTCACGCGGATGGCCGTATCTGCCACGTCAATGCGCAACCCGTCCGTCAGTGCCTTCACCGCAGCCTTCGTAGCACAATAGACGTTGCCGCCGGCATAGGCGGCGTCGCCGGCCACGGAGCCAATGTTGATGATGTGGCCGCTGTTGCGCGCCACCATGCCCGGCACCACCAGTCGTGTCATGGTCAGCAGTCCCTTGATGTTGGTGTCTATCATCGTCTCCCAGTCGTCCAGGCTGCCCTCGTATTCAGGTTCCAGTCCCAGCGCCAGACCTGCGTTGTTCACCAACACGTCGATGGTCTGCCACTCGGCGGGCAGTCCCTCGACGTATTTCTTAGCCTTTTCGCGGTCTCTCACGTCGAAGGCCAGCGTCAACACCTGCGTACCCTGCTCTGTCAGTTCCTTGCTGATCTCGGCCAGCCGCTGTTCGTTGCGTCCGGTCAGAATCAGCCTGTCGCCGTTAGCGGCAAACTTTCTGGCGCAACCGAGTCCGATACCGCTCGTGGCGCCTGTAATCAATACTGTTTTGTTCATCGTTATCGTTTATTTTATGATAGTCATCTTTACTGCCACGTCCTCCACGGGTCGGTCGGCGGCTGTCGTCTCGCAGTTCTGAATCTGCTCCACCACGTCCAGGCCTTCTTCCACCTCACCGAAAACGGTGTATTGTCCGTCCAGGTGGGGCGTACCGCCATAGGTGGCGTAGGCGTGTTCTTGTGCCTCGGTCATTCCACCGGTCTCCGGGTGTTCCATCCGCATCTTGTCTATCAGGTACTCCATCTGGCGCGGACTGTACTTGCGGCCCCATACAATGTAGAACTGCGAGCCACCGCTACGCCGCTCAGGGTTCACCTCGTCGCCCTCTCTGGCAGCAGCCAGTGCACCGCGCTTATGGTACAGCCCGTCCACTATCTCGGCCTCCAGCGTATAGCCCGGGCCACCCGT
Organism: uncultured Bacteroidales bacterium; assembly: GCA_902760315.1. Classification (GTDB taxonomy): domain Bacteria; phylum Bacteroidota; class Bacteroidia; order Bacteroidales; family Bacteroidaceae; genus Prevotella. Next base: position 22,326 of record CACWFV010000057.1, read on the forward strand.
GCCCAGTTCCTGGTCGGCCGCGGCACCCTTGGAGTTGGGGTCGCCGCCTTGTATCATGAATCCCTTGATGACGCGATGAAACAAGGTACCGTCGTAGTAGCCTTCCTTCACCAGTTTCACGAAGTTGTCACGGTGCCGGGGTGTGGCATCATACAGTCTCACCACGATGTCGCCCAGCCGGGTCTCTATCTTTACTCTTACGCTGCCTTTGGTGACGTCAGCTATGCTGTCGCCGGCCATCGGCGTCTGTGCCGTCAGCAGCAACGGCCACAATAGTGCGGTCGCCAGAACCGCCCATCTGCTTCTGAATATCTGCATCGTATGCATGTGTTGCTATTTCTATGTTTGTTTGACTATTGTGTTATGTCAGCCCCTTCGTGCGCCACTTGCCCGACCGCCAACGCCGCATGAGGATGACGCCGCGGATGTTCTCGTCCAGCGCAAAGCAGACCCACATGCCGATGAGCCCATAGCCCAGGGGCAGTCCGACTACGTAGCTCAGCCCGACGGCAATGGTCCAGTTGAAGATGATGGCTATCATCAGCGGATAGTAGGCGTCGCCCGTGGCACGCAACGTGCTGGTGGCAAAGATGTTGGACGTACGGCCTATCTCCAGGAACCAGTCTACAACGAATACCCAGACGCCCATGGCTATGATTTCTGGATTGTCGGTGAAGGCACCCAAGATGCTGCGCCCAAAGACGGCAAGCAGGGCTGAACCGGTCAGTGTGATGATCAGCGACCAGCGGAAGAAGTAGTTGCCCAGCACGTAGGCGGCCTGATGGTGGCGCTGGCCTACGAGGTGCCCCACCAGAATGTCGCCGCCCTGCGTGATGCTGAGGCAGAAGAGGTAGACAAACATGATGATGTTGGCACAATAGGTGCGGGCGGCCAGGGCCTCGTTGCTAATCTGGTTGATGAAATAGGTCACCACCACCTGCGACAGGTTGTAGCTGATGTTCTCGCTCATGGCCGGTATGCCGATGAACAGCAGATTGCGCAGCTCCAGCCAGGGCATCGGACGGAAGTAGCTGAGCGGAAACCGGGGTATGTGCTTGCGGAAGTGGATGATGCCCAACAGCAGGGCGGCTATGGCGCGACTGGCGGCGGTGGCGATGGCTGCTCCCTCGACACCGAGTTGCGGACAACCCAGCCGGCCGAAGATGAGGGCGTAGTTGCCGATGATGTTGACAACGTTGACAATGCCCGTCACCACCATCGGATAGCTCACCTTGCCGGCGCTGCGCAGCGAAGCAGAGAACGTCAGCGAAAGAGCCTGGAAAAACGACAACGCTCCCGTCAGTCGCAGATAGACGAGGGCGTCGCCCATCAGTTCGGGGCGTACACCCATCAGGTGGAGCAGCTCCTCGGCAAAGACATACAGCAGGGCGCTGACCGTCAGTCCCAACAGCAGATTGACCACCAGCGCCATGCCCACTACCTGTACCAGCCGCTGGCGCAGTCCGGCACCAATATACTGGGCGCAGATAATGGCAGCACCCATCGAGAAAAACTGGTAGACCAGAAACACCAGCGACATCAGCTGGTTGTCCAAGCCCACAGCCGCCACGCTATTGTCGCTATAGCGACTCAGCATGACGGTATCGACGGCTCCCAGCATCATCACCAGGGCCATCTCAATGAATACGGGTATCGTTAGTACCTTTAACTGATGCTTCAACATAATAACGGCGTGCAAAGGTACAACAATTTCCTGATATCACAAAATTATTCCTTATGCTTATCAGAATCATCGCTTTTTTCAAGCGTCACCGTCACGCCTAACCAATTGCAGCACAAAGCGTTAAGCGTGACACTTGCTTTTGCCATCCCTCGCAACCCCAGCAAAACATCCGGTGGTCGCAATTCTATTCCATAAATCACAACAAGCCAGGAGCAAAGCATAGCAAACCAGGAGTAAATTAAAACAAAACAAAATGAATCAAAATAAATGTTAATCCGCCTGTGTTTCGTATCTTTTTAACTCGGTACAATCAGGCAACAGCCCGCCGCAAAAAAATCAGCCATCATGGAAACACACTCATAATCAATACGTTGCAAAACAGACTCTCTCACCGTCCCAGCCAGCCTAACCCATCTCCCTATCAGTCACACCCGCTTCGTGCGACGGCCGTCGCACATATTTTTGACGGCCGTCGCAAATATCTTCGACGGCCGTCGCACGAAACATATCAGCCTGAGCTGGATGGTTGAAACACCCTCCGCGTATACTCTCCGGCATCAACACAGCCACTAAGATATTCATAGTTTCATTCGTTTGAAAGTTTAAAGTTGGCTCACGAACTTGGACTCGACGTCTGACATCACGAGCCGGAAAACAAGTGCCACGCCTAACGCACTATGAACAAACGTGTTAGGCGTGACGGTGACACATTTTGGTACTACTTTTTCGCGCGTAATTTAAGCAAATTTTGTCTAAAGTAAGCCCTACTTATAACAAAAAGAAACGATTTCTTGGTAAAATTCATTACCTTTGCCAACAAATTCGACGACAATGGAACAGAAATTCAACAATAATCGCTTGGATTTGCAGATACTGCGGGAGTTCTGCGAACGAGAGGGTGAGAAGATTGCTTACCGCAAGGGTGACCAACTGGAGCGCGAGGGTGACCCTGCACGGTGGTTCGCTTTTGTCACTGAAGGATGTTTCAAATATGTAAAATATGGCATGAGCGACGACAAGGCACATATTACGTGGTTCTCGTTTGAGGGCGAGTTCGTGTGCGACTACCCCACATTTCTCTATGGCCGTCCGTCACAGGCCACAATTGAAGCAATGGTACCCAGCCGTGTACTGAGGGTTACGGGCCAGCAACTGGAACAGCCAATTCCGTTCGCGCTATCTTGACCTCCATTGTACTACGCCCCGTGAACGCTACGAGATGTTGCTGCAACGCTGTCCTGGTATTGTTGAGCATCTTGCCTTGCAAGACCTCGCTTCGTTCCTTTGCATCACCCCTAACTATCTGAGCACGATTCGCAAGTCAATCACGTTCGAAAGCAAAAAATAGGGAAAAGCACTTTAACTAGTTTAAGACCAGCACCCTCGGCATCCGTTTTTCGGTCATGTCGGGGGGCTCCGCCATTCTTTCTTGAATGGACATGGCCGTCCGAGGACGGCTTTTTTAATAAGGTGCTGAAAGAATGTCACATAAAGCAAAGGTGAAATGCACAAAAGTTGATTTCTTTTGTAAAAAATGCACGAAACGGGTCGCTAATATGTCAAATATGATATGTCTACGACCGTTTTCATGCAATTCTTTTTGGCTAATTGAAGAAAAAGAAGTACCTTTGCGGCATAGTTCAACAAATAATCAAGATGGTATGAATAAGCTTTTCATTGGACGCGAGAAAGAGCAACAGCAGTTGAAGGAATACATCAATTCTGAACAGTCTGAATTCATTGCTGTGTATGGACGTAGGCGCGTTGGCAAGACATTCCTCATACAGAAAGTCATCGGGTGTGACTATGCTTTTTACGTAGCTGGCATGAATAAGGTTTCGATGCGCATTCAGTTGAAGAACTTTATGCAGGGCATCAGGAGAAACTGTCCAGAAGTGCCACTTGCCAAAACATGGCTTGATGCATTCATGGCACTGGAGAGTTATTTGGGAACCCTGCCAAAGGGGAAAAAGATTGTCTTTATCGACGAAATGCCTTGGATGGATACACCCCGCTCAAATTTTGTCAGTGGTTTGGAACATTTCTGGAATTCATGGGCATCATGGCGCGATGACATCAAACTGATTGTATGTGGCAGTGCAACGTCATGGATTATCAACAACCTGATTAAGAATAGAGGCGGCCTTCACAACCGTGTAACCCACAAGATTCCGCTGAAGCCCTTTACACTAAGAGAGTGCCAGATGTATTTTGATGCACGTGGATTCCGTCTGTCAACAAAGCAAATTGCCGAGTGCTATATGGTACTTGGTGGTGTGCCTTTCTATCTGTCAAAAATGAACAAGGGCGAAGGAATAGCCCAAAACATTGACAGGCTTGTTTTTGCTGAGGATGGCGAACTGCATGACGAGTTCCAAAGTTTGTACAACTCGCTGTATAAGAATGCCGCCAATCACATAAAGATTGTTACGGCATTGGCAACCAAGGGAAAAGGACTGACCCGCCAAGAAGTACTTGAGAAAACGAAACTCGCCGATAATGGTAAGTTCTCCATGATGCTTGAAGAGTTAGAGAGTTGTGGGTTTATCCGTAGTTATGAACCTTTCATTCAGTCAAACGGGAACAAGACGAACCAGAACTCCAATGAAAGAAAAAGCACAGATACACTATACCAGCTTGTCGATTCCTTCACCCTATTCTACTTTCAGGTCGTGAAGAAAGCAAATGCCCACGATGGAAATTATTGGTCAAACAGCCAAAACTCCCATATTTACAGTATCTGGAGCGGTCTGTCATTCGAGATGCTATGTTTGAACCATGTAGATCAAATCAAGAAGGCACTGGGAATCTCTGGCATAACAGCCAATGTCTTTTCGTGGTTTGGCAAAGGAGAACAGCGTTCTGCACAGATAGATATGCTTATTGACCGTGCAGATAGGACTATCAATATCTGTGAAATGAAGTTCTGGAACAAAGCATACACAATGACCGCCAAGGACGAAGATGACATTGAACGCAAGGTCTCAACATTCATCGAGACAACAAACACCGACAAAAATGTCATTGTAACCATGATAACGACCAAGGGAATTTACAGAAATGAGCATTCTGAATGCATCCAACGAGAAATTACCCTGGACGATTTGTTTTGCTGACGACAAAGAGTTATATGCTCCAAACTATCTGAGCACGATTCGAAAGTCAATCACGTTCGAAAGCAAAAAAATAGGGAAAAGCACTTTAACTAGTTTAAGACCTGAACCCCCGACGACCGCTTTTCGGTCATGTCGGGGGCTTTTTCGTGGGACTTTCTGTAACTTTGTGGCTCGGAATGGCTCTCGGAGGCGGTTACAGCATGAAATGAATGCCCCGAACGCAATATTTCCGCGAAAAGGTCGTATATATAATAAAAACAATTAATATGTATGTTAGCATTTGAGATAAGAATAAACAATGCCGCGCCTATGATAGTAGCTGCGGATAATCATGTGATTGCAGATTTTATATACGGCGTTGGGGCAGTTAACCCCAACAGCGTCGTAATCGCAGGATTTGACGACTTCCACAGATATGTTTGGCTTGACGAGGAAATACATCATAATGATGAGGTCCATATCCGTGTGGTCGATGTTGACAAGGAAAAAGTATCAGTTCCATTAAAGACAACAAAAGAGAGTCTGGAACACTTAAAAGAGAAATATGGAAAACTCCAACAGGAACTAAAACACAAGGGTCTGATATGAGCGCTGACAATATCATGCAATGACGAGGTTACCTGGGGAATAGCTGCAATGACGATGCCTGAAGGCAAAAGCCTCTCTTGGAACGGAGGAAGAATGAATGTCGGCGACAGCATCAGTCTTCAGTTCACGGATGTCAACGAGCCGAGCCAACCGCTAGGCCAAGAGTTCATTGCTGATTGTATGAAGAAGGCTACCACGGAAGGTGACGACGATAGAGAATGGGATTTCAAACTTGAGCGTTACCACAGATTAAAGGCATTTATCGAGGCCGAACATGTGATTTAAAAATAAAAATGAATATGAAGAAAACCATCATCACCATCCTGTTCGCCCTCGTCGCAATGGTGGGGCAGGCAAAAGGGAAAGCGATTGTGTGGGAACAGCCCACCACGGAGTTTGGAAACAGTTATGGCGACGGGTTCTTTAACCTGTGCCTTGACGTGACGAAGGTAGAACTGAAGGACAACGAGACCGTGGTGTATATCACCGCACAGCAGCGGTCGGACTATCCAGACTACTGGTTCCAGTTTGCGGGCGACACCTACCTGGAAGTGGGTGAGCAACGCTACACCGTCGTTTCTGCCGACGGTATTGAACTCAACAAGCACCTTCAGACGAACAAGGACGGCAAGCGCGACATAGCGTTTCATTTCCCACCGCTGCCTAAGGGAACTAAATCATTCGACTTTATCGAGGGCGACGGACAGGGCGCTTTCCAAATCAAGGGCATCAAGCCTGTGGAGGAG
>CACWFV010000058.1 GCA_902760315.1 uncultured Bacteroidales bacterium
CAAACCGCAAGTAGCACGGTGTTAGGTGCGATTAGAGGTGCGACTCCTCGCTTTGCGACAACTATATTTCTCAATATAGTTTTAAAGTTTAGTTAATAAGTTGGCCGCCGGCCCGTGAGGGTAGGTTGGTCAACGACGTGAATTAAAATTGAAAACATTTTTGTGCTGCCACTGGCTTGTGACAAGTCGGTGGCAGTTTTTGAATTGGAACCCACCCTAACACCCACCCCCGACCCCTCCCAAAGGGAGGGGAGGTTAGATAGAACAGAGGCGGTAGCAAGGGAGGGAGTCTGGGTAGACAATATGCTTTGGGAGGTGCCGCGTGCCGGCGTGGGTGCAATGGCGGACAGGCCTTTTGAGTACCAGCAAGGGCACAGCGGTGCTTCCCAGTTTGTTTATTTGGAAACAATTTGCTGCTCTAATAAAAAAGACCTACTTCAAAGTAGGTCAATCTCTTCTTCTGTCAGTCCTGTGTATTTTGCGATTAGATTTGATGGCATGCCATCAGCCTTCATCTTCATACATGCGGCTCTCGGCCTCAGGCGGTAGGTGAAACTACGGGACATATCTTATCAATTACAGAATTATACAAAAAAGCGTAACGCAAATTTGTATAATCAGAAAATTTTGGCTATCTTTGCACCAGAAAACAGATAATCGATGGGAGTATGATAAAGAATCCTTTCCTGACATACGGCTATAATGGCCCGGAGTATTTCTGCGACAGAGTGATGGAAACCAAACGTCTGACATCCCTGTTAGTTAATGGAAACCATGTAGCTTTGATATCACCGAGAAGGATGGGCAAGACAGGACTGATACGTCACTGCTTCGCTCAGGAAGAACTGCAAGAGCATTATTATTTGTTTATCGTGGACATCTATGCCACCAAGTCACTGGCAGAATTTACCTACTCACTTGGACGTACTATTCTCTCTGCGCTAAAGTCGAAGGAAAGAAAAGCCTGGGAGCGATTCATACAGATAGTCGGTTCGCTTCGCACAGGTATCACACTGGATGCATTAGGACAACCAAGCTGGAATCTTGAAATCGGAGATGTCCTGTCACCTAAAGTTTCACTTGACGAGATTTTCCGTTATCTGAACTCAGCCGACAAACCATGTCTTGTGGCCATTGACGAATTTCAGACCATCATGGATTATCCCGAACAAAACGTAGAAGCGCTCCTCAGGACCTATATTCAAGATTGTAATAACGCGTGGTTTGTCTTTTCCGGTTCAAAACGCCCCATGATGGGTGAGATGTTCTCGTCACCAGCCAGACCGTTCTATCAAAGCGCATCCACCATGTCGTTGAAAGCGATTCCTTTCGACGCTTACCAGGAATTTATAAGTCATCACTTTCAGCAAGCAGGGAAGCAAATTGAGGCGGAAGCCATACAATACACTTATGAGTTTTTTGAAGGAACTACGTGGTACATTCAAAAGATTTGTAATGAGCTCTTTGCGATGACCGAACAGGGCAGTACGTGCAGGATCAAAGAGGTTGATATGGCTATCAGCTATGCTGTAGAAGAGAAGAATGATACTTTTCAGGATTTGATGACCCGGCTTACAGCCAAGCAAAAAAACTTGTTATTGGCCTTGGCGCACTCGGAAAAGGGTGTACAACCCACGGGTGGACAGTTTATCAGGAAGTATCACCTCACCTCTGCCAGTGCCGTTCAACGGAGTTTGTCCGCCTTACAGGAAAAAGACATCATAACAAGCAATAATGGACAATACTTTATCTACGATTATTTCTTATACTATTGGTTAAAGCAGCAATAAAATACCAGCGAGACAAACAAATCGTTATTGCTTATCTCGCTGGTGTTAAATGATTTAGACTAAATAAAGCCTACTAATACTCATCCTCGTTGAAGTTTAAAGCACATACTGAGTACCAACGAGTTACAGTGCTCTGTACCATTATTGTGCCACGAATTCTAGACATAAGATCAAAGCTTATGCCAGGAGTTTCTTTACAATCTCAGAGATGACTCGTCCATCAGCCTTTCCCGCCAACTGCTTGCTGGCTGTGCCCATTACCTTTCCCATCTCCTTCATGCTTGTGGCTCCCACTTCAGCAATAATCTTCTTCACCTCTGCCTCAATCTCCTCTTGGGAAAGTTGTTTCGGCAGATAACCCTCCAATACTTCTACCTGTGCCAATTCAGCATCAGCCAAGTCCTGACGTCCTGCCTGTGTGTAGGTTGCGGCAGTCTCCTTGCCCTGCTTGGCCAGTTTGGAGATAATCTTCAGCGCATCGGCATCTGCCAATGTGTCGTTGGCTCCAGGAGCGGTCTTTGCCTCCAGGAATACTTTCTTGATGTTGCGGAGCGTCTCTAAACGCACCTTGTCGCGAGCTTTCATCGCGGACTTGATGTCTTCACTAATCTGATCGAATAATGTCATAATATCAATGTTTTGTAAATGTCTTCGTTAACGGGCAATCTGCACTACATAGGCTCATCTAAATCCACCTTCTGTTTTCACGATGCAAATATAAGCATTATATTCTGATAATTTCACTTTTATGTGAAGTTTTTGGACATTTTTAGTAATTATGCAACTAATTCTGGTACAATAAAAACTGTTTTAAGAAGAAATCGGGGACGGTTCTTGACCTAAAGGTGCAAAGTGTGGCGTTGCAATGGTTGGTCAACGACGTGAATTAAAATTGAAAACATTTTTGTGCTGCCACCCGTTCGCGAGAATAGGCGGCAGTTTTTAGACCCTCCCCCCAGCCCCTCCCTGTTTAGGGAGTGGAGCCTGGGCAGACAATATGCTTTGGGAAGTGCCGCGTGTCGGCGCGGGTGCAATGGCGGACAGGCCTTTTGAGTACCAGCAAGGGCACAGCGGTGCTTCCCAGTTTGTTTATTTGGAAACAATTTGCTGCGCTAAAAATGAGACTGAAGAATGCTTAATCTTCCCAGTCGGCATCCACAACGTTTCTGATAATCTGGTCTATTACTTTGTCAAAGAATGGTTGGCGAATGAAACAATTATGATGGGAGATTACTTCGTCAACATTGAACATTCCAACAATGTGGGTGACGAAATAGGATTTCTTTGTTAATGGTGACGAGAGCCATTCGTTTTGAATGGGGATGGTGAGTTGTGGGAAGTGGTTTTTCGATGAAATAAGGACAGCATAAAACATGCCAGGCTCTATGTCTTGTAGTTCATCACATGAAAGGACCAAAGCAGGATGTGGAAGTATCTGACCATCAGGAAGCGTAAATGGTACTTCAATGATTTCACGTTGATGGACGTTGTTTACAGCCATTTCTCTAATCCTTTTGTTAATTTCCCATTTTGTTTTTTTACGTAGTTTGCATACCCCTCTTTGGTAATCTCTGGGAAATCGGAGTCCGTGAGTGGTGCGTATTGCGCAAGATGTTTTGCGAGTTCTTCGTCGGTTAACCCTCTGCTATGTTTTCTACTGTGCGTTATGGACGATTTGTTTTCTGTTGCTGACGAGGCCTCAATTAGTCTTTCGCCAAGCCATCGTTGGTTATTTGCTGTGAGCGAAAGCCCTTGTAGGTAAGTCCACAGATTGTTAAGTGCTATTGAGTTCATAGTAATTGTTGTTAAATGAGAGTAACGATGCAAAGATACGAACAAATGGGGAAACGGCCAAATAATTGCGGAGTTTTCTTAGAAACCGACTGCGGAGTTAGCGGAGCAGGCGGCGGGAGAAATAGCGCACGGGATACCAGACGCTGAGGAAACCGACGGCAAGGACTGTCAAGAAGATGAGGATAACGTCGGAGGGATGGACGCTGACGGGGTAGGCATTGATGACGAAAGAGCCCTCGCTGTCGCCGAGGCGTACGAGGCCGTACTGCTGTTGCAGCCAGCAGAGCAGGAGACCCAAGAGAATGCCAATGACAGCGCCCAGAAGCGAGATGAGGCGACCCTCGAAGAGGAAGATGCGCGTTATCTGGCGGTCGGTGGCGCCGAGGTTGCGCAGCGTGACGACGTCGTGGCGCTTGTCGATGATGAGCATGGAGAGGGAGCCGATGATGTTGAAACAGGCTATGACGAGGATGAAGGTGAGGAAGATGTAGGCCATGAGTTTCTCGACCTTCATGATGCGGAAGGTGTCGTCCTGCTGCTCGTAGCGGTCGTGGACGTAGAAGCGGCCGTCGGCCAGGCGGACCATGCGGGCTTTGACGGCCTCGAAATCGCTGCCGGACTTGAGGCGCAGCTCCAGCGAGGAAAGACGGCCGGGCTGGTCGAAGAGACGGCGCGTGAAGTCGAGGGAGGTGAGTATGTACTGCTTGTCGTACTTGGGCTGCTTGATGCTGAAGATGACACCGGGAGAGTAGAGCTCGTCCTCGACGAAACCGTCGGTGGGGTTGGCCATGTTGAGCTGGCCCTCGCGCCGTGGGGCGTAGATCTTCAGCGGCTGCTGGTAGGTGTAGCCCAGGGCCAGCTGGTAGGCGATGCCCAGACCGGGAATGCCGTAGTGCATGTCGGCAGCATGGAGTTCGAAGGTGCCGTCGCCCTCGATGACCTCGCGGATGTGGGTCAGCGAGTCGAAATTGTCTTGCACGCCCTTGAGCCGGACCATCATCTGGCGGTTGCCATAGACGGCCAGCGCCTGGTCTTCCAGGCACTCGGTGGCCACCTCGACTTCGGGCAGCTGCCTGATCTGGAGCAGGACGGGGTCAGCGGCGGAGACCGTCTTGCCCCGGACGGGCGTCACCTTGAGCTGGGGGTCCATCTGGGTGAAGAAGGAGGCCACCAGGTCGTGGAAGCCGTTGAAGACGGAGAGCGTGACGACCAGCGCCATGGCAGCGACAGCGACACCTACTACGGAGATGCCGCTGATGATGTTGATGGCGTGGGTAGACTTCTTAGAGAAGAGGTAGCGACGCGCGATGTAAAATGACACCCACTCCTTTCCCCTCCCAAACGGGAGGGGGATAAAAATAGTCAACACACTCAACAACCCCATATCGAAAAATTCGGAAGAACTACTCAGACTCCCCTCCTGTATGGGAGGGGTTGGGGGTGGGTTTTAAGAGCTTATCAATGCGCTCGATGTAGTCGAGCGAGTCGTCGATGAAGAAGCGCAACTCAGGGACGATGCGCATCTGGTGGCGGATGCGGGTGCCCAGCTCATAGCGTATCTGTTTCTCGTTGCGGGTGATGTTCTGCAACAGTTCGTCGCCACGCTCGGAGGGGAAGATGCTGAGATAGGCGGTACAGATGCTGAGGTCGGGCGAAATCTTGGTGCGCGTCACGCTGACCATTACGCCGTGCATAGCGCGGGTCTGCTCCTGGAAGATGAGCGAGAGCTCCTTCTGCAGCAGACGGGCTATCTTGTTTTGTCGTGTCTCTTGCATAGGCTGAATGTTTTTATGCTTAGTGGTTTATTGTTTTATATTTAATGTTTAACGTCCTGCTGCTCCTCAATGCCCACGACCTCGACGTCGAACACGAGCGTGCTGTAGGCTGGGATGTCGCCGGCACCACGAGCACCATAGGCTAACTCCTGGGGAATGTAGAGCTGCCACTTGGAACCGACGGGCATCAGACAGAGAGCTTCGGTCCAACCCTTGATGACCTGGTTGGGCGAGAAGCTGACGGGCTGGCCGCCATGCTTGGCGGTGGAGTCGAAGACGGTGCCGTCGATGAGGCGACCCTCGTAGAGCACCTTGACCTTGTCGGTGGGCTTGGCTATGGGGCCGTCGCCTTGCTTGAGCACCTTGTACTGCAGGCCGCTGGGCAACACGGTGACACCGGGCTGGAGGGCGTTGTTGGCGAGGAAGTCCTGGCCGGCCTTCTTCTGCTTCTCCTCTTTAGCCTTGTGGATGGCGGCCACACGGTTGTTGAGAAACTGCTCGGCGGGCTGCGACTTGAAGAGGGTGGTGTCGCCACGCAGAGCGTCGAAGAGACCCTGGTAGGCCAACTGCATCTGCAGGGAGTCGCTGGAACCGCTGACCTCCTTGCCCAGTCCGGCCAGGAAGCGGTCGCGGACGATGTCGGCCAGCACGTAGCCGGCGGTATAGCTCAGCGAGTCGCTGCCGGTAAGGAGCTGGACGGTGGCTTTGGGGGCTTTCTTGTTCTTCTTGCCTGCCTGAATGGTAGACAAAGAGGCACCCGCCACAAGAGCGAGTGCCACTATGAGTAGGTGTTTCATTACTTCTTAGGATCTACTTCCAACAGTTCAATCTTGAAGATGAGCATAGAGAAGGGCTTGATTTCGGCACCCTGCTGGCGCTCGCCATAAGCCAACTCCTGAGGAATGTAAACCTCCCAGACAGAACCAGCAGGCATGTGGGTGAGGGCGTCGGTCCAACCCTTGATGACCTGGTTGGCACGGAAGTCGGTGGGCTGGTTGCGCTTGTAGCTGCTGTCGAAGACCTTGCCGTCGAGGGTGCGGCCCTCGTAGTGGACTTTTACGCGGGAGGTGTCCTTAGGTATGGCACCGTTACCCTCCTTCAGCACTTTGTACTGAACACCGCTGGGCAGCGTGACGACGCCTTCTGCTTTAGCATTCTTGGCCAGGAAGTCCTCGCCGGCCTTCTTGTTGGCGCCAAACTCTTTCTCCAGCACCTTGGCCTTGATGCTACGCATCATCTCCTGAGCCTTCATAGAGGCAGAGTCGACGGACATCAGTCCGCCCTTGCCAGTGGTGCCGGCCACGAAACCGGCCATGAAGTTCTTCAGCGAGATGGTCTTGGTGGAGTCGTCGCCAAAGAGTTCGTGGTTGATGCCCTTAACCATCTGGCCGGAAATCTGCTGGCCAATCTGGATACCGGCATAGTAGGCGGCCTTCTTCTTGTCGTCGCCGGCATTGGCGCCTTCGTTCAGACCCTTGATGAACTCGTCGATGTAGGCGGTGTCAACGCCCAGACGACCTACGAGGTAGTCTTTCAAACCTTGTGTCTGAGCCATACCAATGGCATAGCTGACGGTGTCGATGTCACTCTTCAGGTTGGCCTTCGGAGTGCCGTTGCCGCATGAGGAAACCATGACGGCTGCAACTGCTGCAATAGCAGCAAAAGTAAACTTTTTCATTTCTGTGTTTATTATTTTTCGTTATTACGTTATATCGTTATTGCGTTACTTCGACGGCTTACATGACCTGAATCAGCTCCACGTCGAAGATGAGTGCGGCGTAGGGAGGAATGGAGGCTCCGGCACCGCCCTCGCCATAAGCCAGACGGTAGGGAATGAAGAAACGGTACTTGGCACCCTCCTGCATCAATTGCAGACCCTCGGTCCAGCCGGCAATGACCTGCTGCAGGCCGAAGACGGCGGGCTCGCCACGCTGTACGCTGCTGTCAAACACGGTACCGTCGATGAGGAAACCCTCGTAGTGGCACTTCACGGAGTCCTTGGCTGTGGGCTTCTTGCCGTTGCCTTCCTGCAGCACCTGGTACTGCAGACCGCTGGGCAGGGTGATGACGCCGTCCTTCTTGGCATTTTCGGCCAGATATTTCTCGCCGGCCTCCTTGTGAGCCTTGCCTGCTTCCTGACGCTGCTGCTGAATCTTCTGCTCCTGCTCGGCAAAGAACTGCTGAACAATCTGCTGGGCATCGCTGCTCTTTATCTTCAACTCGGCACCGGACAAGACGTCCTTGACGGCCTGAGCAAAATCGTCGATATTCAGTTCCTGACCACCCATGTTTGCCAACTGGTGGCCGATACCAATACCTAATGCGTAACTTACTTTATCCATGTTTATACCTTATTTATTTATAAATCGGCTGCAAAGGTACAACATTTTGATGGAGATATGGGAGTTAAAGGAGTTAAAAGGAGTTAAAGCGTATTTCCTTTTGCTGCGAAATCTGTATATTTGCAACAGATTAACAACTGAGAGCTTATGAAAAAGATTGTCGTATTAACCGGTGCCGGCATGTCAGTAGAGAGCGGACTGAAGACGTTCCGCGATGCCGACGGACTGTGGGAAGAGTATCCTGTACAACAAGTGGCTACGCACGAGGGCTGGCTGAGCGACCCTACGCTGGTGACTAACTTCTACAACATGCTACGAAAAAAGTGCTGGGGCGTGAAGCCCAACGAGGGCCATCGGCTGGTGGCGGAACTGGAAAAGCAGTATGAGGTGACGGTGGTGACGCAGAATGTGGACAACCTGCACGAACAGGCGGGATCTACGAAGGTGATACATCTGCATGGTGAACTGATGAAGGTGTGTTCAAGCAAAGACCCTGACGACCCGCGCTACCAGCAGCTGCTGACGCCGGAGAATTGTGAGGTGGAGCCGGGCACTAAGGCTGGCGACGGCTCGCTGCTGCGTCCGTTCATCGTGTTCTTTGGCGAGGCTGTACCCATGATTACCGTGGCGGCTGAGGAGTGTCAGCAGGCTGACATCTTCGTCATCATCGGTACGTCGCTGGCTGTCTATCCTGCTGCGGGACTCATCCACTATGTGCGTCCAAACGTACCAGTCTACATCATCGACCCGAACCCCATCAGCGCTGGCGGCCGTAACATTACCCAGATACAGAAGGGAGCGTCGGCCGGCATGCGCGAGTTGAGCGAACTGCTGATGAAGAAAGGGTAGGGGTGTGGCCCAACAGAAAATGAACAAAAGAAAAAGGGAAACAATCTTCACAGACAGCTTCCCTCCGAGGAAAATGATAAATATAGATTAAAATTACTAGTTGTGTGCACTGCAAAGGTACGAATAATTTCGAAACCTGCAAGAATGTTTGTACGAAAAAATCATGTGTTTTGTATTATTTAACGCTAACGGCGCTGTTTTTATCGACAAATTGCTCTTTTGACGATTCGTCGGACTTGTTTAGCAACTTTTCGTATGCTCCTTCGATGGTCAGAATGCGTTCGGCTTCGAGCAGCGTCTTGTCGGTGCGCAGCCCTATCTGCATCTGGCCACCCTGGTAATAGTAGGCCGACACGATGTCTTGCTCAAGCATCTGCTGAATCTCGTCGCGGTGGGCGTCGAGGTCGCGGTTCAGGTCGTGATGGTCTATCTTTTGCTTGAGGGCCTCGAACTCGGCACTGGCTTCGTCGTAGTAGCCTTCGAACTTGGCGGTCCTGACGAGTTCTTCAAACTGTTTCTTGCTGACCTGGTCGTAGGTGAAGCCGGCGGCAATGACACGCTGCTTGAAGTCGGCATAGTCTGCGTCGGTTAAATGGAAGTCGGCTGCCGGTGCAATGGTCGGGTGCTTGCTGATGTAGTCAACAACATAGTCGAACATGACCTCCGTAGAGTCCAGACGGTCTAGGTAGAGCGTGATATTGGCCATGGTGTCGGGCTTGACCTCCAGGTCGGGGGTGATGCCTTCCTTCATCTTGATACCGCGGCCGCTGGGCAAGTAGTAGCGCGAGGTGGTCAGCTTGAGGTTGGCGTTGTAGGGCAACTCAACATTGGGTATCTGAACCAGTCCCTTGCCATAGGTCCTGGTGCCGATGATGACGCCTCGCTTCAGATCCTGCAGGGCTCCACTGGTAATCTCGGAGGCGGAGGCTGTCTCGCCATTGACCATAACCACCATAGGCATTACGGTATCAATAGGCTCCAGGCGGGTCTTGTATTCTGAGCCGGCACGCTTCAGCTTGCCCTTGGTCTCAACGATTTTCACACCTTTGGGAATCCACATGTTCAGGATGTCAACACACTCGGCCAAGGAACCGCCGCCATTGCCGCGCAGGTCGAGCACCAGTTTCTGTGCTCCCTGCTTCTTCAGGTCTAGATAGGCGCGGCGCATGGCCTTGGCTGGCTCGCCGGTAAACGTGCTCAGACAGATGTAGCCAATATTGTGCGGGCGCATACCATAATAGGTTATCTCCGGCATCTTGATGGAGCGACGTGTAATCTTGAAGTTCATCTTCTTGCCCGTCGTCGGACGCAGAATCTTCAGCATGAAGGTGGTGCCGGGCTCGCCACGCAGATGGCTGCTGACGTAATTGACGTTCTTGTCGGTCATCAGCGTGTCGTCAATCTGCAGGATGATGTCGCCCTTCTTCAAACCAACCTCAGACGAGGGCATGTTCTCGTAAGGCTCCTCGATGACCACGCGCTTCAGCTTCTGGTGGTATCTGACAAGAGCACCGATACCGGCGTACTTACCAGTCAACATCTGCTTCAGCTCCTTCTGCTTCTCCTCAGGATAGTACTCCGTATAGGGGTCCAGCGACTGGAGCATGGCATTAATGCCGGTACCAATCACCTTGTTGGCGTCAAGGGTGTCCACATACATCAAGTCTAGATTCTTGTAGAGGGCATTGAAAATGTCCAGATTCTTGGCCACCTCTAAATTGTGGTTCTTCACTTCTTGCTCCGGGTGAGAAGTGCCACTGTTCTCCTGTGCCATTGCTACTGCCGGCGTCAATACGCTTAGCAAAAGCATCGTCATGATTTTCTTCATATTCTCGTTTTCTTCGTATTCAACGGTTTCTGCGGGGCAAAATTACAAAAAAATACGCTCTCCATGAAATTTTTCCCAAAAAAGTTTGCACAATTCAAAAAAACTCCTTACCTTTGCACCCGCAAATCAGAAATGATAGCCTCGCCTATCCAATGAAATGCAAACCTGCTTCAGTAGCTCAGTTGGTTAGAGCACCTGACTGTTAATCAGGGGGTCGTTGGTTCAAGCCCATCCTGAAGCGCATTAAAAATCAAGGAGTTAGATGAAAATCTGACTCCTTTTTCTTTTCTTACGGAACACGTAGGGAACACGCTGTCGGGGGGGTGAACATATCAATTCTATCTAATTCTGGTTTACTGAAATACATAAACTATCATAAATGTCGAAGCAAGAGTTTCGGAAATCCACCAATAATCAGTAACTTTGCCCACTGATTTGATTAAATTCAGAACACGACAGAACAATTTTCAGAGATATGAAGAAAGAAACCACCACTTGGCTGCGTAACTTCCTGTCCAGTTTCCTGGCAGCA
>CACWFV010000059.1 GCA_902760315.1 uncultured Bacteroidales bacterium
TTTTATCCATGTCCAATCAATTGCTTCATACTAAAAAAGTCGGCTCTTTGCAGGGTCGGCTTCAACGATATTGTCTACAAAAATAAGCATTTACTTTTGGTTTGACACTATAGCGTACAGATAACTTCTTATCTATTAGGATATTTTAGAATTTCTATATGGTCTGTTAAGACCTCTGTGTGGTCTGTAAGTGGTCTGAGGGGAATTCATCGATTTGAGAGAGCTTTGAGACACGCAGCAAAGCAAAACATCTTTTTCTCATCATCTTCAAAAAAACTTTCTCATTATTTTTGCATTTTCAATATTTCTTCATAAATTTGCCAATGTTAACCACGTCCGAAACCTTATCGGCTGATGCAGGGTGCGTCCCTTGTGGCCGTCCACCAATGCAGAAGCCCGTACCAGGTGGGGGGAAAAGTTGCTCATGAGGAGCGGCTTGACTGTGGGGATCGATTTATGGATTAGGCGTTTACTAAGCGCTTTGTTCTTGACAGCTTGGAACTTCGCAACTTCACATGTAGTCAAAGAGCATAGCAGCGGTAGATGTCCATGGGTGTGTAATCACCAGCCGGCGGTATACCTTATTGTATATAAGGTATGCCAAAGGTGCGATATACATACAGGCGTGGGCTTCTGCAGCTGTGGGACGGGTAGCGGTAAGGGTTCCACGCTTTTTTCGTAAATATACCAATCAACCTTATGAGAACAATCGCAGGATCAGAGAATCGTCTTGCTAATGTCTAACGTGTGTGGATGTGAAGCTCTTTTGAGAGACTTTGAGCCACCACTTAAAACTGATAAGCTATGAAGACGTTTTTATTACAAGCCCCACGCGACTTTGTGGATGCGGGGATTCCAAAGGAATTCATGCTCCAAGTGATTTCGTCAACAACCGGCTGCGCACCCGGTGTAAGCGAGATTAGGGATGCTCTTCATCGTGCGGGATTCAAAGGGCGTGCCGATAGTTGGGCTTCACCAGGAAACTGGAAAACCCAAAGAGCTGTAACTATATTACAAACAACGACTAAAGACTAATGAACAACAATCGTATGAAGTACAAAATTAAATTTGAGATTGACAAGGAAATCCAAGAGTCAGAATGGATGATTCTGGATGAAGAAATGGTCGACGAGGCTAATGATGCCGGCGATGACCAGGAAGCACTTGAGGAAATCTATGACGAGTGCGAACCGCAATGTTCGTTCCTTTATACTGAGGGTGATTATACCATCATCGTTGAGGATGAAAACGGGAATGTAGTGTGGACTTCAAACGAACTCAACGCCGGAGTTCCCATGCAGCATGTAATCAATGAGGGCAGCTACCTTGTAGCACATGAGTGCTATAACGGAGGTGAACTTGAAGGTGAGTTTGAAGCTGACAGCTTCGATTTCAACAAGCTGAAGACCGTGTACACCGGCAACTCTGACGTAATTCCAGATACGACTCCTTTGAATCTCCTTTGGTATGATGATGAACGGGTTGATACCGATTACTCTTTATCTGATGGTGATGGTAAGGAATTCAGCGTAGTCAGTGCAGAGTTGGCTTCGAAAGAGGACTATATGGAGAACTGTGATATTGAGCCGGATGAGTTTGACGAGGAAGACTTTGAACTTAACCGCATGACAACTGACTACATGTAAATCTTGAAATATAGATATTTCTTGCGAAATTCTTGAAATTTTCAATGAAGTAACTATATTGTAAAAATGAGATTTAGCTAAGCGGCTAACTACCGCATGACAATACTATTATTAACAAAAACAACAATTTGTGAAGAAAGTTTTGCTGACCTTCTACGGTCTGGTTGACGAACTAAGCATCGGAGAACTTACACAAAAGGAGTTCGAAGACTGTAAGGAGCACAGAATCTCCCCCAAAGATTGCGACTTAGGTCTTTTTCTTGGCGGATGGAACGAGATTGAATCCCTTGACGTAAATGTCGATGGACAAGAGGTGTATTCAGATAGCTTTGACATCGAAGATGAGGATTGTCCCCATATCGTAAACACTAATCCCAAGGATTGGGATGTGAGTGGGTGTTCAGAGGATCAACAGAAGGCGCTGGCAGAGGAGATTGCTGCTTTGGGCGGAAACTGGGAAGAAGAAGACAGTAATGATGTTTTCCGCAATGTATTCGGCTTTAAGAAGACTTTACAGGCATTTGGAGTGAAAGATGGATCCCCTGTGGCTGTACAAGAGAATTTGGGCATAAGAGCATGTTACTATTATGAGTTCGAGATCCCTGACGATGAGGAGTTCGACATCTCCAAAGTGAAATTTGCAATCGACGACTCAGAGTTCTTCTCTGATTGTGGAGAAAGAGTTGTATGGTCAACCATCATGTATGGTAACATGCCTGTTGCTCTTGACGAGGGTAACGAGGATAGTTCAGAGTCAATCGAATTTGGCTTTGGAATCATTCATACAAATGATAGTACTGGCTATATCGACTATGTCGAGAGCAACATACCGTACTTCGATGATGAGGATGATGAGGAAGAGGAAAATGAGGAAGAGGAAGAAAATGATGATGAGTCACATATGTAGAACACAATAAGATTGAAAATAACCAAATGTGTCACGTAACGAAATGTATCGCTCCCTTTACCCAACTAAAAGGTGTTCTAATCTTTACTTGTTGAATACAAAATATAAACTATATGGAATGTCCAAGATGCGGATATAAGAATATATTACCGAGTGCTACTTTCTGTCCTAAATGCGGACAGCCACTCGGTCAAGGTGCAAACCCGTCAAAGGGCGCACAGCCCATGCCGTCCCGCCCCTCTGCTCCTAAGATGCCACAACGACCGTCCAGGCCGGTGCAGCCGCAACGGCCTATGGCAGCGGGGACTCCCGTTCCCCCTGACGGAACGAAAGCCGCCAGGCCTATGCAGCCTGGTCGCCCGGTACAACCGGTGCGCCCGCAACAGCCGGGCAGCGACGCTCAGAAAGGCTTCATGGCCAACTTGGGTCGTGCTGTGGGCAACTTCGTTTCCGGTGGCGCACTGAACCGTGACATCCAGCGGCAACGCGACGAGGCGGCAAGAGCTCAGTCCCAGGCCGATCGTGGCGATATCCGTGACGCACAGCAAGCCCAGCTGATTGCCGAGCAGGCACAAGTGAGGGCTGAGCGAGAAGCCGAGCGGGCACGCGACCAGCGCGCTATGGATGCTGTCGACGGTCTCGACGTGGTGCGGGGACGCGCCATCTGGAATATCCAGAGTGGAGAGATAGCACGGCGCATCAGCGAGCGCGAGCTCGAAGAGGTGGAGAAACTCAAGGGTATCATCGTTCAGGAAGGCTGCACCGCCCTCATCTTTGCCAATGGCGAACTTGTCACCACACTGTCTTCCGGTGCCTACCTCTTTTACAAGTCTGTACAGGAAGAGCAGGCGGCTATCAAGAAAGCTGTGGAAGAGGCTGAGAAACAACTCACAGAGGCAGAGAAGCGGCAACAACAGCAACGTCGGCAGGAGGCGCCATCCTTCCGCCAGTTGGGTATCGTGGGCGAGATCGGTCGTGGATTCAACTTCCTTGGACGCATCATCTTCGGAGAGAAGAAGAACGAGAATAAGGACAAGGTGAAGAAGCGCCGCTTGGACTACGCCCGGCTGCTGGCCCGACTGACCCAGGCGCCCGTGCTCTCAGTCTACCTCATCAGCAACCGCTATGTCACGCTGACCTTTGGCGGTGCACTCAACGCTGACGGAGCGCTCGACTATCAGCCTTATACCATCCCCATGGGCATCCACGATGTGCAGATCGGTGTGTCGTTGCAGATGCAGATCAACGACATCCATGTCTTTGCCACCAATTATCTGGCAGACCGCAACAGGGTTACTGCCGTTGATATGCAGCAAAGGGTCAGTCCTGTAGTCGAGAACGTTCTCCGCCAGACACTCCGCAACACCGACTACCAGCTGGAAGGACTGCCACCAGACACCGTCAACGCGCTGAAGGTTCAGATCACGGACGCCATCAACCACCAGGTCTACGGCATCGCCTGCACCAGTGTGCTCAGCATCACCGACAAGGATGCCGACTTTGAGCGGTTCCGCCAGGTGGAGCGCCAGCTCTTCAACACCGAGAAAGAGTTGGGATTCTTGCAGCGCACGGGCGAGTTCCGCAACCGACTGGAGAATGAGAACAACCACCAGCAGGTGCAGAGCGCACAGAACGAGGAACAGCTGCGCTATGCGCTGCAACAGATCAACCGTGACCAGCTTGTCCACGATGACGAGCTGGAGGAGTTTGTCAACTTGCTGCAGAGTCAGAAACGAATCCGCGAAGCCAAGACCGAGGAGCAGGAGTTTGAGGCGCTGCAAGACCTGCGCAAGAACCGCCTTGTCAAGGAAGACGAGATGGAGGCGCTCGAAGACGAACTGCAGCACGCGAAGATTCCCCGCAACGAGGTGACAGAGATCATGCGCATCAACAGCCAGCAGCACATCGACGATACGCGAACGACGGCTGAATGGGCGCTATCAGATAAGATTACCGATCACGAATGGGAGCGTCAGGACCTGGAGCGACGCCGCAACTGGGGCATCGAAGATGAGGAGCGTGAGCGGAAATGGAAGACGGAGGATGAACAGTTCCAGCGCACGATGGACCAGCAGCGGCAGCGCGATGCTTACAGTGACGAGCGCGACGAGCACGACTTCCAGCGTCGGCAACGTGACCTCGACGCTGACTGGCAGCACCACCAGCGACAGAAACAGGAGGAGCGTGAGGACCACCAGATGGATTATCAGATGAACCGCCAAACAAAGTTCGACGACGATCAGATAGACGCCAACCGCACTCAGCGGCAGATCGACAAGCTCAAAGCCATGGCCGAGATGCAGGCGCAGAGCGACGCTCAGGCTCATCAGCACGAGGAGAATATGGCCAACATACAGGCGGGCGTGGAGATGAACCGCACCAATGCCCATGCCAATATGACTGCCGACCAGATACGTGCCGACCAGCTGTCGTCACTCTCCAGTGAGGCTCAGGTGGCCATGGCCAACGCCTACGGCTCCGACAAGGAGAACGCGCTCCGTGCCCAGCAACAGCAGGAACAGAAAGAGCTCTACGACCGCATGCTCCAGAGCCAGCAGGAACAGATGATGAAGATGGCGCAGATGATGCAGCAGGGTATGATGGGCGTAAGTCAGCAGCAGGCCTCTGCACAGCAACAGCGCTATGCCGACATGGAGCAGCAGCGCGATCAGTATCGCGATGACGCCCGCCATCAGCAGGAGCGCATCGACCACACACAGGATACTGCCCTCGGTGGCATCGGCAAGGTGAGCGAGGCAGCAGCTGCCAACCTCGGTGCCTTCAATGGCGGGGTGGCACAAGCCAAGGCACAGACCGCTCAGCCTGCCACACCGCAGGATGCACAGACGGAGATGATCGACTGCCAATGCTACAACTGTGGGAAGCAGCTGCACATCGCTGTAGGCACCCCGAAGTGCCCTTATTGCGGTGCGCCGTTCCAGTGGCAATAAGACCTGTACTGACTATATAACAACCTATTTGGCTTATGAACGATATCAAGTTAGACGGTGATGCGGCCGTCGTGGGCGGGGTCCACTCCGATTCTCACGACACCCATACCACCTATCAGAATACGACTAACAGCAACACGGTTAACAACACCACCAACACCGTGAACAATACGACGGTGCACGAGGCGACGAAGTCGCGTGAGGAGGTCTTTCTCGACAACGAGAACCAGTTCATGCAGACCGTGGAGCAGTATGTCAGCAACGATGGACGGCTCGACCAGCTGGAGTATGCCAGTCTCTCACAGCTGGCTGTGCGCCTGCGCATCGCACCACAGCGTGCCACGCAGATCATCGACATTGTGCGCCGCAAGTATTCCATTGCCATGGCGGGCAAAGGCACGGAGCAGATCCTCGGACAGATGTTGCAGGATATCTTCGATGCTATCCAGGCCAACCGTCAGGGTATCCTGAGGCATAAGTATCATGTCTTTGAGCAACTGGCACGGTCGTCGGCAGACAGCAATGCGCAGTTTTACTACCATCTCCTTCAAGCGTCATTCTTCCCGGAGAATAGCACTGTTGCGTTTATCAACAGTCGCACCGACAACTACTGGCAACTCTTCTGGGTGTATGTAGCCTACGTGAAATTAGGCAATATCGACAGCGCTACGGTGCTTCTGCCCCGTCTCGGTGCCTTCGGTTGTCCGCAGGGCGACGTGTTCCTGCTCATGGCCATCAGCAATATAGCCGAATGGCGAAAGAAACGGCAGGACTACTATCTCGACGATGCCAAGCGCTATTTGCAGCAGGCGGCAGACGGCGGGCTCAGCGATGCCTTGTCGCCCTTGTGGTATGCCGCCGGTGAGATGGTCAAGGACAAGCCGCAACCCGAGGACTGGTACCAGTTCTACTGCGAAGTGACGCTGAAAGAACTCGGACCAGTCAGGGCACCGGAGATGCCCAAGATGGGCAAGGGCATGGCGGCTCCACCTCCACCGCTGCCCAAGTTCAACGCACAGAATGTCCAACTCAACCAGATGGGTGGCTTCAATGCCTTGAAGGCTGCCAACAGTATGGGACTGGGTGCTATACCGCAATACAATCCCAATCAGGCTATGACACCTCCGCAGATGCCGGGACAGCCCGTTATGGCTCCGCCCCCGATGCCTGGTCAACCGGCAATGTCGCAGTCTACAGCTCCCCCGATGCCGCAGGCGCCGACGGCCTCATCCGCTCCGTCGGCTCCATTTGCCTCAAAGTCTGTTCAGTCTCCCGCTATGCCTGGAGGTCAGGCAAAGGATGAATTCTTCATCGACGACGAAGAAGACGAGGATGAGTGGGATGAGGATGAGCAGGGAGAGAATGAGCTGAACACTACTAAGTATGGCATCATTCTCACCAACACCGACATTCTTGCCCGGAAATACGGCTGTGAACAGGCACACGTGATGCAAATCCTATCCTCGTTTGTCGAGCAGGCTGCGGAGCAGGACATGGAGTGGCACCTTGTCGACATGGCACAGCTTTTGGGAAGTGGCGTTGAGGCTGACACGGCGGATTGGACGGAGTACAGCAACGCAGTGTCGGAACAGATTCAAATAGACGGTCTTCCCACGGGTTCCGACCTTCACCTTCTTATAATAGGTGGCGACGATGTCATTCCCGTTCCGCGTGTCAAGGATCCATGGGAACACGGTGAGGGCGAGATACCTACCGACATGCCTTACTGCTTCGAAGGTAACTTCATCCCTGCTTTCATAGAAGGGACGATCGCCGACCTGCAGGCGGCAGACGCCCGCAACAACGTGGCACGACTGCCCTTGGAAGATGGCAGGCTCGACACGGATATTGAGAGCGACCTCGTGGCCTACTTTAATATCTCGGGCATGTATGCCGACGGCATCCCCGTGGCCAGCGTTGTCATGGAGAGCAACAGCAGTTGGATACCTGCCAGTACGACGATGACGGAGCACTTGCCGCTGCTCTACAGCGACGAAGATCCGGAGCTTATACAGAACCGCATGTATATCAGTCCGAAACTGACCACATCGGATGAGCAATCGTTGAACATCTACCGACAGTCCATAGCCAAGACCGACATGCTGATGTTCAATCTCCATGGAGGCGATCAGCCTGAGGACGTGTCGTTTTTCAATGATGAAGGTGAGGCGTTCGCTCCCGCAGAACTCTACGACAGTTCGGCGCGTGTGCTCAACACGGTGGCTTGTTTCGGTGCACGCTACTTAGGCGGATACAAGCGCCATCAGTCGATGCTTCTTCAGGCGCTCTATGGCGGTGGCATCCTGCTCTATACGGGTTCGCTGGTCTCCGTACCGATGTATATTGACCGAAACGAAGATAACGACTTGGCGCGGCAGATGCTACTCAATCCGGGCACGGGTTCCGAAGTATTCATGCGTCTCTATGCACTCTACCAGTTCCGTGGCATGACAGCGGGAAAGGCACTGCTTCAGGCCAAGTGCGACTACTTCAACATGTGCCGCCATGTGGAGAGCGATACGTTCTCCCTTTCCACGGCGCTGATGTTCGGGCTCTATGGCAATCCTATGCTCCATGTCAAAAAGCAGGAAGCGGTCATCGAGGCGGCGCTGACCAACAATGCTGTTCCGGCTGCCACGGTCAAGTCAGCCCACCAACCTATCCGAAAGGCCGTGGTGAAGACGATCCTCACACAGGAACAGCTGCAAGGCTCAAAGAGCCTGCTCGAGGAGGCACGGGGAGCGGTGGACAATAATCTGCAGCTTATCTGCAACCAGATGGCTGAGCATCTCTATCAGCAACTGGGATTGCCGCCACGTCAGCTGAGGGAGGTCAGCGAGGTGAGCCGTCCCCATGGCGCAGGTGTCGACACAAGCTACTGCTTTGCCTATCATAATCCCGACGCGCACTTCGATGCCGACCACTTCGTCGAGGTGGATGATACGGGCAAAGTGAAGCGAGTGTATTCAACGAAATAATCATCTGAAAATAATTTTTCAATATACTAAAAATTAAACAATACATACTATGAGTTTCTTCGGATTTAAATCTTCCCGCGAAGCCGAGGAAGAGAAACGGCAGGCTGTGGAGAATGCCAAGCAGGAGACACGGCGCAAGGTGGTGCAGGACAACTACACCAACCTGAGCAACCTCAGCAAGGGCAGTCAGATCAACTTCGCCATCCCTTACTTTGATGTCTTCGACCCACGCCTGCAGGACTATGGCGTCCCAGTGGCAGTTCATGGCACGCTGGTCTATCAGATTGACGACATGGACCTCTTTCATCAGCTCAACAAGAACGAGGGCTACAGTGACGAGACGTTCCAAAACAAACTGCGCGGTGTACTGACAAAGTATATCAAGGCCGTGGTGACCAATGCGCCTATCGACAATCAGATCCCGCTCATTCAGATGGAACGGAAGATACTGGATATCAGTGAACTGGTGCAAAACTATGTCACGCCAAAGGTAGAGAAGACGTTTGGTATCGTTATCCGTAGCCTCGACATCACCAATATCATCGTCGATAAGATGAGCCGTGGCTACCGCGAGCTGAAAGAACTTACCGCTGACTTGGAGAAGGAGCGCGTGATGACGCAGCACAATGCGCAGATCTCCAACTTCAACCTTCAGAACTCGCTCAACCAGGACACCATGCAGCGGCAGCACAACATGCAGCTTGGACAGCAGGAGGAGCTGCAGGACATGGACCTTGAGAACCGGCGCGAGACGATGCGCATACAGCGTGAGGAGATGCAGCGGGCCAGCCGCCTGCAGACCGAGCAGACGTTCCTCGGCGCACATAAAGCGAACCTTGATGCTGGTGTGATGAACAACGCTGTCGACAATGGCATCAATGCCTTCCATCAGCAGGGTATGGGCGCTGGCATGTCTGCGGTTCCGCAGATGGGCATGCCGCAGATGCCGGGCACAAAGGCTGTGCCCCAGGTGCAGTATTTCGTAGGCGTCAACGGTCAGCAGGCTGGTCCCTTCAACTGGCAGCAGCTCCAGCAGCTCGTTGCACAGGGACAGCTCACCCAGCAGACCTATGTGTGGAAGCAGGGCATGCCCCAGTGGCAGTTTGCCGGTCAGGTGCAGGAGCTGCAGCCGCTCTTTGCCAGTGCCGCTCCACAGATGCCGGGAATGCCACCGCAGATGCCGGGGATGTAAACAATTGAATATTCACTTTATAAACCATAACAATTATGTTTTCAAAACATCTTGAAGATCTCATCCAAGCTACATTGCAAGATGGGATATTGGAGGACTATGAAAAGGAAGCCCTTCTCAAGGCAGCCAAAGCTGAAGGTGTGGATCCGAACGAGCTTCAGATCTACATCAACTCGATTCTTCAGAAGCGAGCACAGGAGAAGAAGGCAAAGAAGGACCGTGAGGATATGATCATTGAGCGTGAGCGTATCGCTGCCAAAGGTAAAGTATGCCCTAACTGCGGTCGACAGGTACCACCCTTGACGCTAAAGTGCGTGTGCGGGTATGAGTTTACAGACCAGAAGAGTGCTTCGTCAGTTTCAATTTTATCAAAGAAGATTGACGAAGTAATGGCTAAAGGAT
Source organism: uncultured Bacteroidales bacterium (assembly GCA_902760315.1). GTDB lineage: Bacteria > Bacteroidota > Bacteroidia > Bacteroidales > Bacteroidaceae > Prevotella. Next base: position 10,077 of record CACWFV010000059.1, read on the forward strand.
CTGGAAATGAAGAGAAACGTGATGAAAAAATGCGCAATGTCATCAAAATGTTCCCAGTTCCCAATACAAAGGAAGATATCATAGAATTCCTTGCCTTGGCGGCTCCTAATTCCATGCACAAAGGAGGTCGATTTGGAACTGTCGTGGATAGGGTAAAAATATTGGCTTCATTATCAGTGGCCTTTACCGTAATTGTTATTGCCTTAATGCTTTTATTTTCAGCAGATGACGATGATATAGGTAGTGTTGCTATGTGCTGTGTTCTTTGTCTTCCGTGGGTTGTATTTGGAGTCGCAACGGGATTAGACAAAGACACATTAAAGTGGAACAAGAACGCATCAGTCTGGCGTGCTAAGTTTGAGCAAGTTCTCATGAAAGGCCGCAGCCTCCAAGGCGACCCTGATTTCCAGCGTCAGTTAGACTACTACGAGAATGCAGTCAAAGGAAAATAACTATTTCATATAGGTATATTTGGCGCTCATAAGTGCCAAATATACTCATTGGATGAGAATTATGGAAACACTTAATGCTATATTAACAGCTGTCATATCAGGAGGCAGCCTTGTCTTCTCCGTATGGGTATATGCTACTCAGAAGAAAGATGAGAAGATAAGAGATTTGGCTAAACAGGTTATAGCTTATTATCAAGAAGAACAGATAGCAGTTTCAAAAATAGCAGGCCTAACTAATAAGTCGCCTCAAACGGTGCAAAGGGAATTGCGAACAGAAACAGAGAACACCTCAGATTGTATCCGTCCCTCCATGACGGCCACAAAAGCAAAAAGTTATCTTTAAAGCATTATACATAATACAACCCAATATGTTTAAAAGTGGATTTAAAGCACCGATTACAATTAGCGATGCTATATTACATATAGAGAGGAGGGAATATCTCTTACCAGCCATACAACGAAAGTTTGTATGGTCGAGTGAGCAGATAGAAAGACTCTTTGACAGCATTATGAGAGGGTATCCAATAAATACTTTCATGTTTTGGTGCTCACGCTAGCCTAAAAATGACCCCCTTGCGCTAATTGAAAAATGACCCCCTTGAAGATCACCAGAGATCGACAACGTAGGGGGTGCCTCGGGTCA
>CACWFV010000060.1 GCA_902760315.1 uncultured Bacteroidales bacterium
ATAATGATTAAGAAGAAAGACGGATTTCAGGGCGAACGGGCAGTAGTGCTACCTCCGATGCTGGTAGAGAAGGAAGAGCAGGACTTGATGTGTAAAGGACTGTTTATTACAGACATCGGCTACTACCCTAAGGCCGAACATCACTACCGTGTTCGTGACCAGGGGGTAGATCAATATGTACTCATCTATTGCGTGGACGGCAGTGGATTCTATGTCGTTGATGGCAAGCGATATGAGGTGAAGAAAAACCAGTATTTCGTGCTCCCGGCTTATAAGCCACATGAGTATGGAGCAGACAAAGGCAAGGGGTGGACAATCTACTGGGTACACTTCCGAGGCATCGCGGCTCCCGTCTTTGCTGAAGGTGCCAACACGCCACAGACCATCAATGTGACGATGAACTCACGTATCAGCGACCGCATCAATATCTTCGAGGAGATACTGACAACGCTACACTTCGGCGAGGGCATTGACGATTTGCGCTATGCCAGCAGTCTGCTGATTCGCTTTCTGGCCTCCATGCGCTATATAGGCCAGTTCCGTAGAGCCAAAGCTGGTCAGCAGCCGTTCTCAGCAAGTACTGATATTGATGTCGTGGAGCAGGCTATACATTATATGCGTGAAAACATAGAGAATAGCATTTCCATCAAAGAGGTTCTGCACTACGTAGGTTATTCGCAGAGCCATTTCTCCACGCTGTTCAAAAACAGAACGGGCATGAGTCCGCTCAGCTATATCAATCATCTGAAAATGGAGCATGCCAGCTATCTCTTGAAAACCACCGACCTGAAAGTAAACCAGATATGCTATAAAGTAGGCATAGAAGATCCGCTATATTTCTCGCGTCTGTTCTCGAAAGTTATGGGCATGAGCCCGACAAAATATAAAGAAAGCCTCACATCCGAATAGGAGTGAGGCTTTCTCTCTTATGACGCTGCGTCAATGAATGTGCGGAACTGGTGGATGCCCTGGTGGTTGTTGTCGAGGGCTTCGACCTCAGCAAGATAACGGAGTGCTTTCTCCTTGTCGCCCATGCCATAGTAGCCGAGGGCGAGCATGTACTTGCAGTGGATGATGTTCTTCTGGTCAAGAGAGTCTTCCCAGATGAGCATGTCTGGCAGCGAGACGGCAAAGTAATCCATTACCTGGTGTTCAAAGATGTGCTGCTTGCCGTAATTGATGAGCTTGTTGAAAAGACTGCGAGCCTTGTCCTCCTGGCCGATTTTGCGGTAGCATAGAGCAGCGTAGAAAATCTTGTCGGGCTTCGCATCGTTATAGTACATCGCTGCTGCCGGTTCGGTAGGTCCTTCTTTACCCTCCTCGTAACGTCCGAGGAAGTAGAGAAAGTCGTTGTCCTGTGCGCCGAAGAGTTTTCCCTCACCCAGATGAGGCGGGAATTCGAGGCACTCTTCCAAGAGTTGCTTGGCACGCTTGTCGGCAGGATTTTTCTTTAACAACTGCTTCGCAATCTCCAGGCGACACATCTGATACTGTCCGCTCACCTTACCTTCGCCACCCTCCCACGGATGGAAGGTGTGGTTGTCTATCAGCTGCTTGGCCTCCTCGTAGCGTCCCAGCATGTTGAGCAGGGTGGCTTCTTCGAGCACGAGGTCGTCGCGGCGCAGGATAAGTGCTGGGTATTTCTGTAGGAAAGCCAGGCGCTCGGCGTGCGGCTTGTGCAGACGCTTATAGAGTTGGTCGAGTTCCATCAGCACGCGCTCGTCGTTTTCGTCGAGGTGGAAGGCGCGTTCCATGTATTCAAGAGCTTCCTGCTGACGGTCCTGCTTGTTAAAGCGAGCCAGAGCGAGGTTGCGCCAGACAGTAGGAAAGCTGGGGTCGAGCTTGGCCGACAGTTCCCAGTTCTCGATGGCGAGGTCATACTGGCGGGCTGCATAGTAGAGACACCCCAGATAGTAAGGAGCCTTGGCTCCACGTGGATGGTGCTTCTTGGCGACTTCGAGGGCGATGACATCCTCCGCACGGTTGGGGAAACACCCATATAATACCATGTCATTGGCGTGGTGGCACCTTCGTCAATGGCTATCTGCCAAATAGCACGAGCCTCGTCAGCAAGACCGGCAGCCCAATAGTCGAGAGCCACTTCATCGTAGTTCTGGGCACACTTGCGCAGCATCGTTTTCAGATCTGCCAGTACGGCGTCGTCCTGTTTCAACAGATATTTCTCATAACGGCAACCATAGTTGAAGAGGTCATACCTCAGTGACTCATCGATGAGAATCAGCGCCTCGCTGGTTCGTCCCAGTTTGCGCAGAATGGTGGTTTTCAGGGCACGAGCCTTGTGGTTGTGCCAGTTGTTGTTCAGACAGCGTTCAATCTCGTCGAGGGCATCCTCGTAGCGTCCCTGCATGGTACTGATTTTCGCAGCTTCGAAGTAGCCGGCATCAGCCCAAGCCTTGCTCCATGTGGCTTTCCAGAAGAGTTCGTAAGCCTCGTTCGTTTTTCCTTGGTACTTCAACGCCAGGGCGAGGTTATAGATAGACTCGCTATCGTATGGGTTCGGATTGCGCTTCATCGACAGCTTGACAGCCTTGCGCAGATACTCCTCGGCCTTAGCAAAACGAGCTTTGCGAATGTACCACAGTCCCATAGCATTGAGACAGCGGATGTCGTTGGGGTCGCGGCGCAGGGCCTCTTCGTAGTAGTCGGTGGCCATCCAGGTCGCATGACGATATTGCTCCAGGTGCATACCCGTAAGATACAGCTGTTCGTTGGTCTTAATCTGCTCAGGCAGCAAAGCAGCTTCGGCACTATCGGGTATGGGGCGTATCTCGTCTGCTTCAGCGTGCCACTGAAGTACGGTACGCTGTCCGTAGACAAAGGTTTTGACTATTTCAAAGCTAAGCTCATTGAACTTGGCACCCCGCACATCGACCTTCTCTACCAACACCTTCTCAGGCGTGAGGGTAAGATCTTTCTTGTAATATACTTCACCGCTATCATTTCTCAGAATGACGCAAACATCCTGCTTGTTAGTTGCAAAAACCTTGAACTCAACAAGGGATCTGTTATCATCGCCCTTGGGAGAGTGGGCAGGGGAGAGGCTGTTGATGTTGAAGATGAGGTCTTTGCTGGCTTCCTTCACTACGCCCAGCTCGCGGTAGGGCATGAAGTACTGCGTAAACATCTTTTCCTCGTAAGGCATCAGCCACGTGAAGTCGGGCTGATTCTCGGTATAGACACCTGCCATCAGTTCTATGTAGGGACGGAAGCCCTTTTCCGTGAATCCCCATTTCTGGCGCTCTTCCTCGGTAGAGTCATCCGTGAGGTTTCGGTCCCAGGCACGTCCGAAGTCACCGTTGCCCCACGTCCACTGCTTCTTGCCTGGCGAGAAATGGTGTGAGGCTACATGCAGCATACCGGCACGGGTGTCGTTTTCGTATCCACCCTCGAAGTTGAAGCGCGAGTTGACGCCCATGTAACTGGTTGGTACGAAGATATTCTTGTAGTTCGAAATGTCTACACCTGCCGAGTAGTCCATCTTGTAATAGGTTCCCGTAGCTATGGGGAACGACGATACGGCACGTTTGCCATGATCGAATACGGCATTGATGTCTGGTGGGAAAACGCTCTGATAGGCATCGTTTACATACACTGCAGGGTTAGCCCACCACAAGAAGGTTTGCGGCACATCAGTTCGGTTATAGAGACGGCCCTTGATTTCCAGATAGGCACAGCCGGGACGTAGCGTAAAACCTGCCATACCCTTCTGGTGGAACATCTTTTCCATCTCGCTCACCCATACGCTGACCGAGCCATCGGCATTCTCCTCGATGCAGGTGTCAACGGGCATATAGGTCGTAGGACGGTGGTGCTGCGGCCAGTTGAACTCGATTCCGCCACTAATCCATGGCCCTGCCAGACCTACAAGGGCAGGCTTGATGACATGGTTAAAGTACACGAAATGGCGCTTGGCAATCTTGTCATAGGCCATCTGCACACGACCGCCCAATTCTGGCAGTATCATCACCTTGATATACTCATTCTCAATCCATATGGCCAGATAGTCCTTGTCAACCTTCTCGTCGCTCATCGTCTCAATGACGGGGTATGGATATACCACGCCACTCGAACCCTGATAAACTCTCTTTTCCAAGAACATCGGGTTTTTCTCTGGTTTACCGACCTCATAAGTGGGAATCGTAACCAGTTCTCTCCATGCTTTTACTGACATCATGCTATTTTTCTTTAATTCTTATCTGTCTATCAACTCATTCTCTAATTGTTCCAGACTCTTCTCCTTAGTCTCAGGCAGGCGACGCAGGAAGAACAGAAGGCCAGTGAGACATACGAGACTGTAAATCCAGAAAGTACCGTAGCTGCCTAGTCCCTTGTTCAGCATCGGAAAGGTGTAGGTGAGGGTTGACGAACCAACCCACAGGGCAAAGGTGCAGGCAGCCACAGCGATGGCACGCACACGGTTGGGGAACAGTTCGGAGATGAGCACCCACGTACAAGGACCGAGAGTCATCGCGTAACAAGCAATGGCTGCCACAACGAGGACAATCATAAAGAATCCCGTGATGTGCAGGAAGTAGCAGAAGCCCAGCAACGCATAAATCAGGCATAGTCCACCAGCACCGATGAACATTAGCTTTCTGCGTCCCAGTTTGTCAACCGTGAAAATAGCTACCAAGGTGAACAGCACGTTAGCTACACCGGTAATCACAATATTGAAGAGCACATCGCCAACAGAATAGCCTGCCGACTGGAATATCTCCTGAGCATAGTTGAAGATGACATTCGTGCCGCACCACTGCTGGAACACAGCGATAAAGATACCAAGCAGCAATACTCTCTGGAAGGGCTTAGAGAAGAGCGTGGCCAGACCTGCCTGCTCCTTGGCAGCAGCATTGGCGGCGGCAATAGACTGCATCTCCTCTTCAGCATAAGCTGTGCCGCCAATCCTTTCAAGGGTAGCACGAGCCGAATGACCTTCGCCATGAAGGGCCTGCCAGCGCGGACTCTCAGGAATGAAGAATGCCAACAGCAGGAAAGCCACCGAAGGCACTGCAGCAGCCCAGAACATCCAGCGCCAAGCCATCTGTCCGTTCCACGATGCGGCGATGTCTGCTGGCGTAAACGCTGCAGGAATGGGTTCGGCAATCTGCCAGTTCACAATCTGGGCAGCCAATATACCGATTACGATGGTCATTTGGTTCAGACTGACCAGCTTGCCACGAATGTGCATCGGGGCAACCTCGGCAATATACATGGGCGAAAGACCGGATGCTATTCCTATGCCAATGCCTCCAAAGAAACGGGCTACGAGAAACTGGCTGAATGTAGAAAATGCTCCTGTTGCAATGCTTGTCAGCAGAAATACCAGCGCCGATACAATCAGCAGCCGTTTACGTCCAATCTTGTCTGCCAGCCAGCCACAAGTACAGGCACCCACCATGCAGCCAATCAGGGCAATCGTCATGGCAAGTCCTTGGTCACTCACAGAATCCGTAATGCCGAAATACAACTCATAGAACGGTTTTGCACCGCCAATCACTACCCAGTCGTAGCCGAAGAGCAGACCACCCATCGCTGACACCAGGCAAATGAAATAGATAAATCCTTTGTTAAACTCTTGCATATTGTTCATTGTTTTTCTGTCACTTCCGGCTGCAAATTTACAGTTTTTCCTGCATTCTCGATATGGACATTATGCTGTAAAGACATGGACTATTCTGCACAGGTCGCGTGCTGCGCGGAACGAAAAACATGAAAGTCGCATTTTTACATCATTCTGAACAAAAATTCCGTGATGTTTGCTTTCAGATATCGTGGATTTGCCCTATCTTTGCAGACAATATGACTGACGAGCAAATTGCAGCAAAGAAAGAGCATGCAGGCGAGAAGAAGGCCTCGATGAAACGACGCGACGACCATCACGACTATTCGGAGCGACGCATGTATATGATAACACTGGAAGTAGAAGGGCGCCGACCAGTGTTCGGCAGGCTCGTCGGCAATGCCTTTGCACCTAAAGGAAGCATAGATGAACCTCGCATTGAGTTGACAGCGTTGGGGCAAGCCGTACAGAGCGAGTGGATGGGCATTCACGACTATTACCCGCAGATTGAGGTGATGGCCGTACAGATGATGCCCGACCACATGCATGGCATTCTCTTTGTGCGCGAGCAACTGCCCGTGCATTTAGGGCAGGTCATTTCGGGGTTCAAGACGGGCTGCAGGAAGGCGGAGAAAGCCCTGATGGCTGCGGCAGAGCCGCACCCTACAGAGAACACCGCGCAGGCGCCGGGAAAGCAGGCGCCCAGTCCTCAGCAGGCAGCGGCTTTGCCGCTACAAAGAGCGCTCAGTTCTCAGCAGGTAGCGGCTTTGCCGCTACAAAGAGCGCAGGGGCCGTTGCAAGGGGCGCGGGCGCAGTTGTCCTCCCTGGCCTACCGTCCGCTCTTTGCCAAGGGCTACAACAACTTGATCCTTCGCTCTTACGGCGAGCTGTCTGCTTGGCAGAACTACTTGCGCGACAATCCGCGACGGCTTCTGATGAAGCGGGCGCGACCAGAGTGGCTTCGCCCGTTCTTTGGCTTGCAGATAGGGCAACACTGTTTTAGCGGCATTGGCAACCGTGCGCTACTGACAGCCGCTAAGCGCAAAGCTGTGCGCGTTTCGCGACGTCTGACTGAGCAGGAGATAGCCAGGGAAGTAGAGCGGTATCTGGAAGAAGCCCGTCAGGGCGCTGTGCTCGTTTCGCCTGCCATCTCACCTGGCGAAAAGCGTGTCATGCGTGCTGCCTTCGATGCGGGTCTGCCTACTATTGTGATTATGGAAAACGGTTTTACACCCTTGTCAAAGCCCCACGGCGAGCAATTCTATGCTTGCGGGCAGGGGACATTGCTGATGCTTTCGCCCTGGGAGCACCATAACGAGAAACTGCAACTGACGGCAGCACAATGTACACAGATGAACTTGATGGCACTGGAGCTCTGTGAATGACTATCCGACTATTATATGAGTAAAAAAATGAGTTCAAGACTGTCAGTCTGACAGTCTTCTTTTCATTTTTTACGACCTTGTTTTACAAAAACGTCATAAATATGCAGGAACAGAATATGCACAACTTTTTCAAAAAAAATTGCTGTTCTGACTTAATAATTTGGCAGTTGTTGCGTATATATAAGTAGAAACCATACCAAGAAACAAGTGCTGAAAAAAAGAGATGAACTTGAAAAGAAATATTTTGGAAATAAAGGAGATAATCCAAATAAATGAAGTTGAACAAATTAAACTTTACTAATAATCGTATTTATTAACACAATTATAATTAGAGATGAATACAGTATATAATTTTCACAATGATTTTAAAAGAAGTCAATTAGAGATTATATCTAATATTCCGAATAAGTTGATATGGGATTATCTTGTACCCTACAAGAGAGAAAGACTTCCAGAAAGCGTAGTGTTTAAAATTGCAGCAGGAAAGAAAAATTATGACCTCATCCGACTTTATCAAAGTGGAGAATTTTTCTTCTCCCAAAAGTTTATTGACGTATTTTTACAATTTATGGATATGTCAGATAAATGTTATCCTATCAAAGTTGAAGGGGCAGAACAACAATATTATGTGATATACAATTTAAAGAAATATCCATATTTGAACAAAAACAAAGCTTCATTTGATGAGGAACCATCCTTTTATAGTGGTAAAGAAATTACAGCACCTCTTTTTGGTATTACTGATACACGTTGCTTTGTTGTAACAGAAGAATTAAAGAATGCTTTGATAAAAAACAAAATATCTAATATTTATTTTGAGGAATCCTTCCTATGCACTAAACAAGAATACAAGGAATGGAAAAAGGCTCAGAAATGAAAGAGTAAATAAAGGGCTGACTTTTGATTAAATGAAAAACAATATCGAGGGATCACAATCAAAGGTTTTTGATTGAAAAATCAGATTTCGCACAATAAGCAATAAGGCTATAACTTTATTGGATTAAACAATCAATGTATGCCAAGGGTTGGAAGAGAGCAAAGCGGGACAGGTATATACCATGTAATGTTACGTGGTATCAATCGCCAGGATAGCAACGACTCCGAGTATTTTATAACACTCTTCCGATATATCCATCAAAATCCTATAAAGACAGGATTGGTTAAGACTGCAAAGGAATAAACGTTAAAATTCATAGATGAATATGCCATTGAGGGGTGCGATAGGCTCACCTCCATGTCTTTGCCGGCAAGCTAGGACTCCATCGCTAATTATAACTTCAGAGGCTGCCACGCCCTGACTGCTGTTTTCCACGGAAAAATTTGGCGGTTTGAGAAGTTGTTTGTACATTTGCATGGTGAAAAAGTACCAAAGCACAATAATAGCCCTGTAATATGAACGATAACTTTCAAACCATCAATTTGGACGAATACGTCCAGACCGGTGAAGGCGGAACGGCACTCACCTACAACCACAAAGACGGCAAGACGCTGGCCAAACTCTTTACACTGCGTGTGGCGGCAGAGACTGCCGTGCGCGAGTTTCACATCAACGAGGTAGTATATGACAGCGGACTGCCAACACCGAAACCCATCCGACTGATTACTGACGGCACACGCTATGGTGCCGAATACGAACTGATCAGTCCCAAGCGCTCGTTCACCCGCATCATCTCACAAGAGCCCGACCAGCTGGAACCGCTGTCCGTGAGTTTTGCGCAACTGGCCAAGCAGTTGCACCAGACGCCCGCCGACACCCAGCGGCTGCCCGACATGAAGGAACTGGTGGCGTCGAAGATTGACGACTATCAGGACATGCCGGCAGAGTACAAAGAACGACTGCACCGTTTCCTTGACAGCGTGCCATCGCAGCCCACCTGTCTGCATGGCGACCTGCACATCGGCAACATCATCACCGACGGGCGGCGCAACCTGTGGATTGACGTGGGCGACTTTGCCTACGGCGTGCCTGAGTGGGACCTCTGCATGATGTACTATGCCAGTCATTTCCTGGACGAGGCGCGGGCCGACAACATCTTCCACTTGAACAACGCCACGCTGAAGGCCCACTGGGACATCTTCGCACGGGCTTACTATGCCACCGACTCAGCGGAAACGCTGGAGGCCGAAGCGCACAGGCTGGAACCCTTCTTTGTCGCTAAACTGACCTTCATTCTCAGTAAGTTGAGTGGCGGCAAGCGTTCGTTCGAAGGTTACCTGAAAAACCTGTTTGACCAATATCTACCATAGTAGTTTACAGAAGATTTACCATTTTTTTTGCTTATCGATATATGATTATTGAGAAATAATGCGTATCTTTGCAAAAGATAAAACAAACGACAAACTCATATTACTAAGACAATGAAACGACTACTACTGCTCTGTCTGGCATGTGTCTGCATGGCCGCCTACGCACAAGTCAACGACGTATTGCAGGCCGCACGCCTGACCAACGACTACTTCATGCAGAAGTACAGCGACCCCACGGTACCCACCAACGTCAAGAAGATACGCCCCAGCCACCTTTGGACACGGGCTGTCTACTACGAGGGACTGATGGCGCTGAACGAGATTGACCCGCAGCAGCGCTACCTGGACTACGTGCACCGCTGGGCCGACTTCCACAAATGGACGCCACGCAATGGTACGAAGACGACGGACGCCGACGACCAGTGCTGCGAGCAGACGTATATTGAGTACTACCTGCTGACGGGCAAGGGTACACTGGAGCCTACCAAGGAAAACCTGGAGAAGCAGATGGCCAGCGGGCGTGTAGACTACTGGACGTGGATTGACGCCATCCAGATGGCCATGCCGGTATATGTAAAGATGTATGCCATTACCAAGGACCAGCGCTACCTGGACTTCGCCATGAAGAGCTATCGCTGGAGCCGCAACGAGTGTGGCGGCGGCTGCTTCAATACCCAGGAGGGACTGTGGTGGCGCGACAAGGACTACGTGGCTCCCTACAAGGAGAAGGACGGCAAGAACTGCTACTGGAGCCGCGGCAATGGTTGGGTGTATGCCGCCCTGGTGCGCTCGATGACGCTCCTGGACACGAAGAGCAAGGAGTATAAAGAACTGAAGAAGGACTTCCTGGCCATGAGCAAGGCGCTAAAGGACTGCCAGCATGCCGACGGTTTCTGGCACGCCAGTCTGGTGAGCGACGTGGACTATCCCGGACCGGAGATGACGGGTACGGCACTGTTTCTCTATGGTATGGCATGGGGCATCCAGCAGGGACTACTGGCCGAGAAAGACTATGCCCCGGCCTGCGACAAGGCGTGGCAGGCACTGAAGAGCTGTCTGCACACCGACGGTTTCCTGGGTTGGAACCAAGGCACAGGCAAAGACCCGTCGGCCGGTCAGCCGGTGACCTTCACCAGCGTCCCCGACTTCGAGGACTACGGCACAGGCTGCTACCTGCTGGGAATGACAGAATACTACAAGCTAAAAAAAAAAGATAACAGCACTGTAGCCACATGGCCGCTGACATGGCCGGAGGCCAAGCCAGGCACCCGCTGGTGGTGGATGGGCTCTGCCGTGGACAGAGACAACCTGGAGTGGAACCTGTCAGAATATGCCAAGGCCGGCATCGGCGCCGTGGAGATTACGCCGCTCTATGGCGTCAAGGGCAATGAGAAGAACGAGCGCTCATTTCTCTCAGCCGAATGGATGCAGGCGCTGAGGGATGTCGAGGAGATTGCCGGCAAGAACGGCATCGAGGTCGACATGAACTGTGGCACGGGATGGCCCTTTGGCGGTCCACTGGTGCCACTGGACGAGGCAGCCTGTAAAGCCGTGTTCACGAAAAAGGAGGTAGACGGGAAAACCGTCTACGGCACCGAGATAGGACGTACCAAGCAGAAGGTGAAGCGCGCCGCGCCAGGTGGCGAGGGTTGGGTGATAGACCACTTCGACCGTCAGGCCGTGCGCCACTATCTGGACCGTTTCGACAAGGCTTTCAAGGAGTCGGGGGTGGCATGGCCGCACACCTTCTTCAACGACTCTTATGAGGTATATGGTGCCAACTGGACCCCTACCCTGTTTGACGAGTTCAAGAAGCGCCGCGGCTATGACCTGCAGGAGCATCTGCCCGAACTGCTGGGCGACGTGGACGACGGCAACAAGGTGCTGGCCGACTATCGTGAGACGCTCTCCGACCTGCTCTACGAGAACTTCACCCAGCAATGGGTGGACTGGGCCCACAGCCACGGTGTGCTGGTGCGCAACCAGGCTCACGGCTCGCCCGCCAACCTGCTGGATCTGTATGCCGCGGTGGACATCCCGGAGATTGAGGGTTTCGGACTGTCAGAATTTGGCATCAAAGGACTGCGCACCGACCCCGGCATGACGAAGAAGAACTTCAGCGACGTGTCGATGCTGAAGTATGCGCCATCGGCAGCCCACGTCATGGGCAAGCCGTTCACGTCGAGCGAGACCTTCACGTGGCTGACCGAGCACTTCCGCACCTCGCTGTCGCAGATGAAACCCGACCTGGACCTGATGTTCACCTGTGGTGTCAACCACGTCTACTTCCACGGCTCGTGCTACACGCCGAAGAATGACGCATGGCCAGGATGGAAATTCTATGCCTCGGTGGACATGAGTCCCACCAACAGCATCTGGCGCGACGCCCCCTACCTGATGAAGTATATTGAGCGCTGCCAGAGTTTCTTGCAGATGGGCAAGCCCGACAACGATTTCCTGGTCTACCTGCCCGTCCGTGACATGTGGCGCAAGCGCCTGCCGGTCAAGAACGGCAAAGGCACGCTGGGCGAGGAACTGCTGATGCAGTTTGATATCCATTCTATGGACGAGAAGGCGCCGGAATTCATCAGCAGCATCCTGACCATCGACAGCTTAGGCTACGACTGCGACTACATCAGCGACCGCCAGTTGGCCAAGGTACGCATAGAGAACGGCATGCTCGTCACCGAGGGTGGCACACGCTATAAGGCGCTCATCATTCCGTCGGGCACGACCATCGAGGCCGGTCTGAAGAATGAGGTGGAGCGGCTTCGCCCCTACGTCATCATTGGCGAGTCGGCTCCAGTCATGGCGCACTTCGCCAAGGCTGAACCCATGCGCACCCAACAGGGACTGCGCTGCATACGCCGCCAGAACAGCGATGGCCACCATTACTTCATTGCCAACCTGACACCGCGTGACGTCGACGAGATGGTGGCACTGGCCGTACCCTTCAGCCAGGCTACGCTCTATAATCCCATGACGGGCGACATCCGCCAGGCCGTGGTGGACAACGGCAAGATGCAGCTGCAGCTGCGCTCCGGCGAGAGCATCATCGTGGTATGCAATAAGAAAGCAGATAAGGCTGAGATTCCCGTCCGTCAAGCCAAGGCTAAGAGCGACGTCATCGACCTGACCAACTGCCACTGGACGCTGGCATTCACTGAAGAGGCACCACGCGTCAAACAGACATTCAACCTCGACAAGCTACAGACGTGGGAAACGCTGTCGGCCGAGGCCGGCGTAACCATGGGCACGGGTGTCTACACCACCTCGTTCCAACTCACAAGCCAGCAGGCCAAGCAGCAATGGACTATCGACCTGGGCGACGTCCGTGAGTCAGCTCGCGTGTACATCAACAATAAGTATGTGGGCTGTGCCTGGGCAGTGCCTTTCGTGCTGGACTGCCAAGACGCGCTGAAGGCCGGCAAGAACACACTGCGCATCGAGGTGACCAACCTGCCCGCCAACCGCATTGCCGACCTGGACCGCAAGGGCGTGGAGTGGCGTAAAATGAAGGAGATCAACGTGGTGGATATCAACTACAAGCGCACCACCTACGCTAGCTGGGCGCCTGTAGCCAGTGGACTGAACTCAACGGTCAAACTGGTTAGCCAATAAAAAAAAGTAGTGACGCCGTTGGCGTCACTATACCATCATATAGTTGGAGTCTCTACTTATTTTAAAGAATAATTCATCATACGCTGCTCGGCAAGGGCAGCGTATTTTGTGCCCGGCTGTCCGTAGTTAGCATAGGGATAGATGCTGATGCCACCGCGGGGCGTAAACAGTCCCACCACCTCTATATATTTAGGTTGCATCAGTCGCACCAGGTCCTTCATAATGATGTTCACGCAGTCCTCATGGAAGTCGCCATGGTTGCGGAAGGAGAAAAGGTAGAGTTTCAGACTCTTCGACTCTACCATGCGCTCGCCGGGGATATACATGATCTTGATTTCCGCAAAGTCGGGCTGGCCAGTAATGGGACACAGCGACGTGAACTCCGGACAATTGAACTGTACCCAGTAGTCGTTGTCCTTATGCTTATTCTCAAAGGTCTCCAGCACTTCCGGTGCATAGGTCATCTTGTATTCGGTCTTTCGGCCCAACTGCTGCAGGCCTTCTTGTTCTCTGCTCATATCTTCAGAATATTAAATATGTTGTAGTTGATGTCGTGGTCGAAGACATCCTCGTGGTCGTGATTCTTGGTAAACGCTACCACACGGATGGTAATGGGCAGCACCAGGATTTCGTAGAGTGTCTTCAAAGCAACCTGACAAATCATCAGCGACGGCATCTCTTCCCAGGGCACGTAGCCACCCAGCGCCAGGGGGAAAAAGATGATGGAGTCGACACTCTCGCCAAAGACAGTGCTCAGGATGGCACGCGCCGAGAAGTTACGACCTTCAGATGCCAGCTTCATGCGCGACATGACGTAGGCATTGGTAAACGAACCACAGATGAAGGCAATGAAGGAGGACACAGCAATGCGTGGTGCCAGACCGAAAATCTGGTGAAAGCCCTCGTCACCATGCCAGTAGTCTGCACCGGGAATCCAGTCGGCCAGAGCACCCATGATGACGAAGAAGAAGTTCATGGCAAACCCCATCCATATCAGCATACGCGTACGCTTATAGCCCCACACTTCGCACACTACATCGTTGATGATGTAGCTGACGGGGAATACGATGATGCCCGCTGTCAGGTTGACAGGTCCAAACGAGAGTTGCTTTGTCTCAAGGACGTTTGCCGTTATCAGGCAAACGCAGAACAGGGTGCCGAAAAGCATAAACAGCACGCTGACTTTACTTTTTTCTTGTTCCATACGTTCTTGTTTTGTTAAAGGGGGTCGGCTACGCAAAGCCTAAGCAAGTACCCCATAAGTTGAGAGCCATCAAACTTGTTTGAATGGCCGAGACGCCCAGGTACTCGTGGACGAAGTACACAAGTACCCCTTATATTAAAAGCGGGTGCAAAGGTACGAAAAAAAGTGAAAAGTGAAAAGTGAAAAGTGAAAAATTTGCTAGTGCTATCGTATTATTACCTATTTTTTTGTAATTTTGCAGCCAAAATAATAAAAACATACTAAAATGGCAGAAAAGAAATTCAAGAGAACAACAGTGACCTCGGCACTGCCGTACGCCAATGGTGGTGTACACATCGGTCACCTGGCAGGTGTTTATATTCCTGCTGATATCTATGTGCGCTACCTGCGACTGAAAAAGGAGGATGTCATGTTTATCGGAGGCTCTGACGAGCACGGCGTGCCCATCACGGTACGTGCACGAAAAGAGGGCATCACCCCGCAGGATGTCGTTGACCGTTACCACAAGATGATTAAGGACTCGTTCCAGGAGTTTGGCATCTCTTTCGACATATACAGCCGCACTACGTCAGAGATACACCACAAGTTTGCTGCTGACTGGTTCCGCAAGCTCTACGACGAGGGCAAACTGGTAGAGGAAACCACCGAACAGCTCTACGACGAAGAGGCCAAGCAGTTTCTGGCCGACCGTTACGTGACGGGCGAGTGCCCCTACTGCCACAGCCAGGGTGCCTATGGCGACCAGTGCGAGAAGTGTGGCCGCGACCTGAGTCCTACGGAGCTCATCAACCCGAAGTCGACCATCAGCGGCTCGACACCCGTCATGAAGTCTACCAAGAACTGGTATCTGCCACTGAACGAATACCAGGACTGGCTGAAGCAGTGGATTCTGGAGGGACACAAGGAGTGGCGCCCCAATGTCTACGGCCAATGCAAGTCGTGGCTGGAGATGGACCTGCAGCCACGTGCCATGACGCGCGACCTGAACTGGGGTATACCCGTACCCGTGGAGGGTGCCGAGGGCAAGGTGCTCTACGTATGGTTCGATGCTCCCATCGGCTACGTCAGCAACACCGTCGAGCTCTGCGAGAAAGAGCCTGAGAAGTGGGGCCCCTGGCAGAAGTGGTGGCAGGACGAGGACACCCGTCTGGTGCACTTCATCGGCAAGGACAACATTGTGTTCCACTGCATCATCTTCCCCGTCATGATGAAGGCTCACGGCGGTTATATCATGCCTGACAACGTACCAAGCAACGAGTTCTTGAACCTGGAGAACGACAAAATCAGTACCTCACGCAACTGGGCCGTCTGGCTGCATGAATATCTGGAGGACATGCCCGGCAAGCAGGACGTGCTGCGCTATGTGCTGACGGCTAACGCCCCGGAGACCAAGGACAACAACTTTACCTGGAAGGACTTCCAAGACCGCAACAACAACGAGTTGGTGGCCGTCTATGGCAATTTCGTCAACCGTGCACTCCAGCTGACCAAGAAATACTGGAACGGCATAGTACCTGCCTGCGGCGAACTGCAAGAGGTGGACAAGGTTGCCCTGGCAGAGTTCAAGGACGTGAAGCAGAAAGTAGAGACGCTGCTCGACCAGTTCAAGTTCCGCGACGCCCAGTTCGAGGCCATGAACTTGGCACGCATCGGCAACCGCTACATCACGGAGTGCGAGCCATGGAAGGTATGGAAGACTGACCCCAAGCGCTGTGAAACCATTCTGAACATCTGTCTGCAGCTGACGGCTAACCTAGCCATCGCCTTCGAACCATTCCTGCCCTTCAGCAGCAAGAAGTTGCGCCAGATGCTGAACCTGGACACCTTTGAATGGGACGAACTAGGCTCTACCGACTTGCTGAAGGCCGGTCACCAACTGGGAGAGCCCGCCCTGTTGTTCGAGAAGATTGAGGACGACGTCATCCAGAAGCAGTTGGACAAGTTGGCCGCCACCAAGAAGGCTAACGAGGCTGCACAGTACAAAGCTGCCCCCGTGAAGGAGAACGTTGACTTTGAGACCTTTGAGAAGCTGGACATCCGCGTAGGACTGGTCAAGGACTGCCAGAAGGTGAAGAAATCCAAGAAACTGTTGCAGTTCACCATTGACGACGGTTCAGGCCAGGACCGCACCATCTGTTCAGGCATTGCCGCCTTCTACGAGCATCCCGAAGAACTCATCGGCAAACGCATCCTCTTCGTGGCCAATTTTGCGCCGCGCACGATGATGGGCATTGAGAGCCAGGGCATGATACTCTCGGCTGTTGACGCCGACGAGAGCCTCAGCGTAGTGACTACCACGAAGGATGTGAAGCCTGGCAGTCAGGTAGGCTAACATACGGAATACGGAATTATTTTCAACAGAAGAAAGGCTGCGACCAACTCCGGTTGCAGCCTTTCTGTTTTAGTGTTACTGGTACAGCGACAATATCTGGTGCACTTTAACGTCCATAGGTTGCAGTGCGTCAATCCAGTGGATGGTAAATCCGCGGCGCTCCATGCCACGAAACCATGTCATCTGCCGCTTGGCAAACTGGTGGATGGCTATCTCCAGCCTGCGGAACATCTCGTCGTAAGTAGTCTGTCCCGTTATATACTCCGTTACATACTTATACTCCAAACCATAATAGATAAGGTCGTCGGCAGCAATGCCTTCATTCAGCAATTCTCTGACCTCCTCTATCATACCTTCCTCCAACCGTGCCTTCAGCCGGCGGGTAATTTTCTCGCGACGGGCGTCGCGGTCAATACTGACACCGATAATCAGCGAGTCTATGGGCGGCAATTCACGGTTGGGTGTGGGGGTGTGCAGATTATACTCCTCAATTTCGATGGCACGGATAGCCCGTTGGCAGGAGTCTACATCAGTGGTGTTGTGCATGGTGGTACCTGTCTGCGCCTTCAGCTGCGTCAGCATCTCGGTCAGCTCAGCGAGGGTCTTACCCTCCAAACGCTGTCGCAGTTCTGGGTTCTGGGGAACGGGCGACAGCTGGTAGCCCTTCAGTACGGCCTCGATATAGAGACCCGTACCGCCACAAAGAATGGGTATGCGCCCCTTACCTATTATATCTTGATAGGCATCGAAGAAGTCCTGCTGATACTGGAACAGGTTATACTTCGTGCCTGGCTCACAGATGTCAATCAAGTGGTAAGGGATATTGACGACATTGCCGTCAACCACCAGACTATAATCGTCGAGGTCTTTGCCTGTGCCAATGTCCATGCGGCGGTAGACCTGCCGGGAGTCGGCGGAAATAATCTCTGCGCCTACCGAACCGTCTACAAAGGGCAGTGTACTGGCCAACGCAGTGGCCAGTGGAGTCTTGCCACTGGCTGTGGGGCCAAGGATGGTAATCATTTTGTGCATGTTGCAAAAGTACATAAAAAAAGCCGTCCGACAAAATCGGACGGCATTTATTTGTATCTTAGCTAAGATTATTTCAGCTCAGCGAGGTACTTAATGGTGCGAACCATCTGAGAAGTGTAAGAGTTCTCATTGTCGTACCAAGCAACAACCTGTACCAGAGAGTTGCCATCACCAATCTTGCTGACCATGGTCTGGTTAGCATCGAAGAGTGAACCGAACTTCATACCGATGATGTCGCTAGAAACCAGCTTCTCCTCAGTGTAGCCGAAGCTCTCGTTAGCAGCAGCCTTCATAGCAGCGTTGATACCCTCAACAGTAACCTCACCCTTAACAACAGCGTGCAGGATAGTGGTAGAACCTGTAGGAGTCGGAACGCGCTGAGCAGCACCGATGAGCTTACCGTTCAGCTCAGGAATAACGAGACCGATAGCCTTAGCAGCACCAGTTGAGTTAGGAACGATGTTCTGAGCACCGGCACGAGCGCGCTGAACATCACCCTTGCGCTGAGGACCGTCCAGA
>CACWFV010000061.1 GCA_902760315.1 uncultured Bacteroidales bacterium
TAAACATTTATAAACTTACATTATTATTCACATTATTAATTAAAACATTCAAATTATGAGAAAACATTTTCTTATTTTGATGCTGATGGCTCTCTTGCCTCTGGCAGGTTGGGCACAGACTGCCACACTTGGTGAAGTGGCTGTAGGTGAATATACCTATGGTACAGCTGCTTTACCAATTCCTGTGGTTAAGGACTCCGAAGGTGCAATTCTGAATCCGACCGATCATTACGATGTTAGTACCAAAGCTTACAAAGAAGCTACTTGCGAAACCGAAGTTGCAGTGCCTGACATGAAAGGCGACCAGAATTATTACCTTAAGATTACTGGTAAGGGCGCTTATGTCGGTCAGGAAAAGTCTGTTTACTTCACTGTTAAAAAGAAGGCACTGACTGTTACTGTTGCTACCTCTTTCCAAAGAAATTATCAGTCGGAAATTGAGCCTGAAATTCAAACTTCTGAAGTGACCATCACAGGTTATGCTACTGGAACTGGTTTCAATGAAACGACTGAGAAAGCCAAGGTAACGGGCACTTTGGATTACACCTACGACGGTAAGGGCAATGCTCAGCAGAATGGTGGTCAGTATGACATTACCTTCTCTGGCTTATCTTCTGATTACTATACCTTTAATTATCCTACACAGAAGTTCACGATTAATGGTATTAATGTTTTGTCAAGTGAGATTTCTATAAAGGAGGGTACTGCTTTTGCAGAAAAGACCTATAAAGGAGCTGCATTTACCGCTGCAGACCTGACAGGTCTGGTACTGGAATACACTGCTACTGGTACTACAACAAAAGTTGAATTGACTCAAGGTACTGACTTCGACGTTGCTTTGAGATATAGCTTCTCTTCATATGGTGAGCAGGCTATGACCACACCCTATTCTAATGGTGTTGTTGAGGTTGTAAGTCAAGAAGGCGATGCCGCTATTGTTAAGGTTATCTCTAACCCAAGTTTTCCTGCTTTTGTAGGTAAAATATATAAGGTTACTGGAGCAAATGGCACTACAGCTGTACAGCTGATGGGTGATGGCTCAGGAAATGAATTCACAACAGCTTCTAATATTTGGGTAACCGTAACTGAAGATTTCCTTAATGTAGGTACATACAATTACACCGTTAATTTCAAGCGCAACTATGCAGGAACACTTGCTAACTTTGGTACATTCAAGATTAAGCAAGCTCCTCTGTCTGTAGGTGTAGATGACATTACTGTTACATATAAGGGTGATGCGTACACAAACAACTTTGGCACAACAACTCCAAAGTTCAACTACTACGGTTTCGTTGGTAAGGATGCTGCTATCAAGGATCAACTTGCCCAAGTTTACAACAGCACTACAGCCCCACAAGGTATCCTTAAAACAGCTCCCACTGTTGCTGTTAAATCTGGTGTTACTGCTAAGGATTTCGGTGACTATGAACTCGCTATCTCTGGTGGTGAAACAGTTACAGGAAGCAACTATGAGATTAAGAATCATTTAACCAACGGTAAGCTGCACATCAAGAAGTATGAACTTGTGCTGAAGGCTAAAGATGCAGAAAAAGCTCCTGGTGCAACAGATCCTACATTTGAACTCGACACTTATACTTTGGCTAAAACTAGCCATAAGCTTACTGGCGTTACTTTCGATCGTGTGAAGGGTGAGACTATAGGCGAAAGCTATGAAATTACTCCCGTTACTACTAATGCTGCGATAAAGGATGGTAGTACTCCTGTTATTTCAAACTACGAAATCAAAATTAGTACAACAAAGGGTAAGCTGACTATTAAGAAGGCTGATCTGGTTATTACTATTCTTGATCAGGATAAGTTCTATGGTGACGCAGATCCTGCCACTATTGCTGCTCCTGAGAACAACAAGAACTATATCGTTACTGGTTTGGTTAAGGATGATCAGATTACTTCTCTTAACTTAGTGAAGTCTTGGGCTGATGATTCAGATGCAGGTAACTACATTCTGGATGCTGAAGTAACCTACACAGGTGCTGATCACTATGCTTCATTCACCATTGTTCCTGGTAACTTCAAGATTAAGAAGGCTCCTCTGACCGCTACTATGACTATCCAGAACGTTGATGCTAATCAGTCTATTGCTGATGCTACTACTCAACTGAAAAAGCAAGGTATCACAATTACTGGTTTCAAGAAGAATGAGACCGTTGCTAACACTTATGACCTCACTCTTAATAGCACTGTTCTTACTACAACAGCAGATAAGCTGGATAATCAATCTAAGGCTAATGGTTACATTCTGACACTGAAGTCTGATTTCGCTAAGAACTATGGTTTTGGTGCTACTTTGGATGCCGCTATCAATGGTAAGGTGATTGTTGGTACAGGTTCAGGTAGTGCTCTTGATTTGACCGATTTGACCACTGCAAACGCTGTTGCCAATAATATCGCTACATTGGAAGCTGAAAATGCAAACGTAACAACGCCTAATCAGCCTCTGAATGCTAAGGAGTGGTATGCAGTTGTACTGCCATTCAAAACAACTCCTGCTGAGCTTGTTGCTCATCTGAACACATATGTTGTAGTTGATAAGATTAAGAACTCTACAATCAACGCTGCTGGTGTTGTTACCGTTAATTTCGAGATGGAGTGGGATGAGATTCCTGCTGGTGAGCCATTCCTCATCAAACCTGCTCAGAATACTAACTGGAATACAAATAACTTCGTAAACAAGCTGATTGTTAAGAACATAACAGCTAAGGAAACTGATAATGCAACCTTCACTGGTACTTATGCAACTGGCCAGTCACTTCTGTGGGGTAAGGACCTGGATGGTACCACCGATAAGGAAGGTGCTGCTTACCGTTGGCTGGCTCACAAGGAGTACAAGGGCGACAACAACTGGAAGAATCCTAAGAACACCGCTCATACTCTGACTCCAATGGAGGCTTACCTCGTTCTGGATTCTAATGCAACTGGTGCACGTGTCTTCGTTGAGGATCTCGACGATAACGGTACAACCGCTATCAAGGAACTTGGCGTAGACGCTACAAATAAGGCATACAGTGTTGATGGCTGGTACACTCTGAATGGTGTTAAGCTGCAGGGTGCTCCTACTGAGAAGGGCGTTTACATCAATAACGGCAAGAAGGTTGTTATTAAGTAAACAATGCTATATCTAAAGAGTTTGCTCACTCCACAAATGGGCGTGGGCAAACTCTTCTCTATTCGATAACAAATAATAAGGAAAAGAAAAATGGATATGAAAGAATACATGGCTCCAGAAATGGAGGTAATCATGCTGAGCGTACAGAGAGCAGTCCTCCAGGCTACCAGCTATACAGAACCTGAGACTCCAGGAGTTGACGACGATTGATCTTGTTCGCTCAAGATTCAAGGATAAATAAATATTCTGGGGCGTAGGGTACTCAAGAGCCTTGCGCCCCAGAATTTATAAAACGCATAGCCGCTATAAGATAGCGCATAGGAAGAGCGAAACTTTGCTTTGCGACTAAAGCATAAATGATATGCAAAGAGATATTGTCATCAAGACAAGTAAAGAGGCAGAAGTGTCTGTCGAAGAACTCTATCGACTGTTCAAGGCAGCTTATCAGAACTGGACTGATTGTGGTATCTATACACCAGCCAGAGATAAAACGTTGGAACAATTTACACAGGACGTCAGCCGTATGGTGACATTCGTTGCTTTAGATGCCAACACCAATGAGTTCCTCGGCATGCATACCCTGAAGCTGAACAAGCGGAAGGGCAGGGCAGACGGTGCGAACCTGGCAGTAAGTCCAAAGGTACAGCACGAAGGAATAGCGAGCCGTATGCTACAGACAGAAGCGCAGCGACTGCGCAAGAACGGCTACAGGTACATCGTAGAGAATACGGCAATACCCGCCACATGGTCAGTGCAGTGGCACTTGAAGAACGGATATCGCATCGTGGGATATAGCAGAAGCGAAAAGAGAAATTACGCCTCCTACGTTTTCCGCAAGCAGATAACGGTAGACGTGAGACATCACCCTGCGGACCTGCTATGGACGAAGCCCTTGGCGCCGGTGACGGCGAAGCTACGGTACTGGGCGACATACATCGCCACTAGTATCTGCAAAGACAAAGCCGGGAGGCTGAACTTGATAGGCCGAATGGCCAAGCGCTCTTTGAAAAGATGAAATAAAAATAATGGTCTATTCTTCTGACGATTGAGGTTCGCTATCGTCTTGGATAAATCCGATTCTGCGCCGTGGCTTCTGTCTTGGCTCCTTGGACTGCAGTTCAGCCAGGGCGGTGCTGATGGCATCGAGTCATTCTGGTCATGAAGAATGTCTTCGATATCCAGCTTTAAATCTTCAATGTCCTTGCGTAGCTGAGCGACATCAGCAGCAGTATTGGGCAATGAAATTGGATGTCGCAATTTGCGATATCCAATAGTCATCTGCTTGATTATCAGCCGTATTGGATATTTGGTCCATCTTGCTTTTGGTTACTAGGTGCAAAGATACCATTTATCTTCGGAACAGCAAAGAAAAGAGCCGAAAAAGTATTTTTCAAAAAAATGCTTTCACTTTCACAGTGAGTGCTGAAAGTGCCTGTATATAGGCGGTTCGCGGGTGTTGCCCCGCGTGAGGGGCGGCGCAGACGTTTCACGTCGCTTTCACAATCACTCAGTCCTCGCATGTGTGAAAGCAGTGTGAAAGCGATTCGGGGCAGGAATGGGCGCAAACGCCCTGTCTGTGGGGGAGTGTGAAAGTGAAACGTTTTTTTTGAAAAACGGCTCCTGCACGCGACGCACGGGCGCGCATGCGCGCGAGGCGGCCCTTCCCGCCTGCGACAATGGCTGTTTTGCCAGCGAGACAGCTGTATCCAGCAACGAGACAGCTGTAGTCGGCGGCGGCTACAGCTGATACGCGAAAAAGTCGTACCACTTTTCAAAAAGTCGTACCACTTTTCTGCCGCTACAGCTGATACGGGAAAAAGCCGTACCACTTTTTTGCCGCTACAGCTGACTCATGGCCGGGACAGGCTGAGCCGGAGCTGTATCAGCTGTACATACATACGCGGGTTGCCCAAAGCGTTGGGGCAGGAGCATCGGATGCTCGCCTTGCGACAACTATATTTCTCAATATAGTTTTAAAGTTTAGTTAATAAGTTGGCCGCTGGCCCGTGAGGGTAGGTTGGTCAACGACGTGAATTAAAATTGAGAAAACATTTTTTTGCTGCCGCTGGCTTGTGACAAGTCGGTGGCAGTTTTTGCTTTGGGAAGTGCCGCGTGCCGGTGCGGGTGCAATGGCGGACAGGCCTTACGAATACCTGCAAGGGCACAATGGCTCTTCCCAATTTATTTTCGAAACATTGGAAATCGGGGACGGCTCTTTAAACTTGCTGTTTTCTTTGAAAGTATAGCCAAGTGGTCTATGAAGAGATGAAATATCAAGAAAAACCTCCCCACCTCCCACAAGGGGGCTGACCCCCCATGGTGTGTTTGTGAAAGAAATAATGGTGCAAAGATAAGAAATTCAACATAAATAAGCAAACATTTCTTGCTATTCTTTAAAAAAATGGTTATCTTTGCAGGCAGAAAACTACTGAAAACTATCACAGAACAACAATGAAACAACGATTCCGGACACTCGCCCTGTGCCTCGCGGCTGTGTTGGCGGTCCAAGCCTACGGCTGGGACGAGGGGCAATACCGTGAGATTGAACAGAGCATCCGTGTGCCAGCGTTTGCGGCACAAGACTTTCCCATCACCAAGTACGGGGCAAAGGTCAGCAACACGGCAGCCAAGAACCAGAAGGCCATCCAGAAAGCCATTGACACTTGTGCCAAGAAGGGTGGGGGTAGGGTTGTGGTGCCTGCCGGCCAGCACTTCCTGACCGGTGCCATAGCGCTGAAGAGCCACGTCAACCTGGTGGTGGAGGAAGGTGCCGTGCTGGAGTTTGCCTTTGAGCCCGACCTCTACCCGCTGGTGCGCACCCGCTGGGAAGGGCTGGACTGCTGGAACCTGTCGCCTTGCATCTATGCTTATCAGCAGACCGACATAGCCATTACCGGTAAGGGCACCATTGACGGTGGTGGCTCGCGCCAGACATGGTGGCCATGGGTGGGCCGCGAGAAGTTTGGCTGGAACGAAAGCATCAAGAGCCACCAGCTCAACGGGTCGAGAGCCCGCCTGTTGAAGGCTGCCGAGGACGGCGTACCCATGGACGAGCGCCGCTTCACCAAGGAGGACGGACTGCGCCCGCAACTCATCAACACCAACCAGTGTGAGCGCATCCTGATAGAGAATGTCACACTGCTGCGCTCCCCCTTCTGGGTCATCCATCCGCTGTTGTCTACCGACGTCACCGTGCGTGGCGTACATATTAACAACGACGGCCCTAACGGTGACGGCTGCGACCCGGAGTCGTGTGACAGGGTGCTGATAGAAAATTGCTACTTCAACACCGGCGACGACTGCATAGCCATCAAGTCGGCCCGCAACAACGACGGCCGCGAGGGTGGACAGGGAGCCTTTGCCGGACGTCCGTCGAAGAACATCATCATCCGCCACTGTAAGATGAACAACGGCCATGGCGGTGTCGTCATCGGTTCGGAGATTAGTGGCGGTTGCCAGAACGTCTATGCCCACGACTGCGAGATGGACTCGCCCAATCTGGACCGCGTCTTGCGCATCAAGACCAACTCCTGTCGCGGCGGCGTCATTGAGAATATCAACATGCGCAACATCACCGTCGGCCAGTGCAAGGAGGCGGTGCTGAAAATCAATACCGACTATGAGCCCAAGGAGGTGTGCTGCCGCGGCTTCTACCCCACGGTGCGCAACGTGACCATGGAGAACGTGACCTGCAAGAAGTCGAAGTATGGCGTCATGATAGTGGGCTACAATGACCCCAAGCTGGCCTATACCGTCAACAACATCACCGTGCGCAACTGCCGTTTCGACGGCGTTACCTCCAAACCCGTTCACCAGCTGGGACTGGCACAGGACGTGAAGTATGAGGGACTCGTCATCAACGGCAACCTGGTGCTGCAGGAGAAACCCTATAAGCACTACTCAGAATGGATGACCTACTCGGAGATGCAGCGCACGCCGCGCTCCTACATGCTGGACTTCGCCAAGAAGCCGCGTTGGAGCTACGTGATGGGCATAGAACTGGAGGGCATGCTGGACACCTATCTTAAATATGGCGGCGAGGACATCCGCCTTTACTGTCAGGAGTATACCGACACCATGATACGTCGCGACGGCAGCATTCGCAACTACGACATCAAGGAATATAACCTGGACAACATCCGTACGGGGCACTTCGTCACCCGCATGTACCAGCAATGGCCGGAAGCCAAGAACCTGAAGGCCATGCAACTGCTGATGACGCAGATGAAGGACCAGCCGCGCACCAAGGCCGACCGTGTCTTCTGGCACAAGGCTATCTATGCCTACCAGGTATGGCTCGACGGCATCTTCATGGGACTGCCCTACCGCTGTCTGACGGCACCTGTTACCTGCAAGAGCGCCAAGGAACGCACGGCCATCTACGACGATGCCGTAGACCAGCTGAAGACAACCTACGAGCGTACGCTGGACGCCAAGACTGGACTGAACCGCCACGCTTATGACGAGACGCGCAACACCTTCTGGGCCGACAAGGAGACAGGACTGTCGCAGCACTGCTGGGGACGCGCCCAGGGCTGGTACACCATGGCACTTATCGAGGTGCTCGACGCACTGCCCAAGGACTATGCCCGCCGCCAGGAGGTCATTGAACTGCTGCGGAAAGACCTGGACGCCATCATCAAGTGGCAGGACAAGAAGACGGGTACGTGGTATCAGGTGATGGACGCACCGGAGCGCCAGGGCAACTATCTGGAGTCTACGTGCTCATCGATGTTTGCCTACGCCCTGCTGAAAGCCTACCGCATGGGCTATGTCGGCGAGAAATACCGCGACGCAGGCATACGGGCCTACAAGGGCATCATCGACAACTTCATCAAGGTGCACCCCGACCGCACCATCTCGCTCACCAACTGCTGTTCGGTGGCGGGACTGGGACCGGCAGCCACGCCCGACGTACAGGCGGCGCTGAAGATGATCAACCCGAAGGGCGAAGTCAAGGAGAATCGCAAGCGCGACGGCTCGTACCAATACTATCTCTCAGAGCCCATCCGCGACAACGATGCCAAGGGCGTGGGGCCATTCATATGGGCCTCGCTGGAAATGGAAATGTTAGGATATACCACCGACAACATAACAGCCTCGATTCAACGCGAGGCTGTTCTTTTTCGTAACCTGCTGACTGCCGTGGCCATGATGTGTGCCGGCTGGGACGGCTGCGAGGAGCCGCTGAACCCCGGTTTCCCCAAGGACGGCCAGTGGGATGTGCGTTGGGAGGGACTGCACCGCATGCAGTAAATGGACGTTACGTAAACGTTTTAGTGCAAATTAACTCGCAGAACCCCGTGGGTTTCAATTCCTTTTTCGTACCTTTGCCGCAAACTATCTAAAACAAAGCAATATGAAGCAATTTTTACTCTCACTCTTAGCAGTTACCATCATGCCTCTGCTGGCTGCCGCACAGACCACAGCGCCGGCTTTCCCTGGAGCGGAAGGTACGGCGCGTTGGACTACAACCGGCGGTCGAGGTGGCAAGGTCATTCATGTGACCAACCTCAACGACTCCGGCACCGGCTCGCTGCGTGCAGCCTGCCAAGCCAGTGGTGCACGCATCGTCGTATTCGACGTGTCGGGCATCATTGAGTTGAAAAGTACGCTGAAAATCAACAATGGCAACATCACCATCCTGGGACAGACGGCGCCCGGCGATGGCATCTGCCTGAAGAACTACACCTTTAATATTAATACCAGCAACGTCATCGTACGCTTTATTCGCTGTCGCATGGGCGACGAGAAGAAAACAGAGGACGACGCCATGAACAGCTATACGCATAGCAACAACTTTAGCAACATCATCGTCGACCACTGCACGCTGAGCTGGTGTACCGACGAGTGCGGCTCCTTCTACGGCATCACCAACTTCTCGCTTCAATGGTGCGTACTGTCGGAAAGCCTGCGCAACTCTGTACACGACAAGGGGGCCCACGGCTACGGTGGTATCTGGGGAGGCAAGAACGCCTTCTACCACCACAACCTGATAGCCGACCACGACTCGCGCAATCCGCGCTTTGACCATGACTATGTGAGCACACTGAAGGGTCCCATTGACATGGTTAACAACGTGGTCTATAACTGGGGAGGCAACTCCACCTATGGCGGTGAGTCGGCCAACGACAATAATGAGTACAAGAAGATTAACATGGTCAACAACTACTATAAGCCTGGCAAAGCTACCAGCAACAGTGTCAAGAGCCGTCTGGCCTACTTCTGGACGTCGTGCGACAACTGTAAGAAAGCCATGGGCACCAGCACCATCGTCCCGGCTCATGTCTATGCCGCTGGCAACTACATGTACGGCAGCAGCAGTGTGACGGCCGACAACTGGAACGGCATCACCTTGCAGAGTGGCTCGAAGAGCAGCATTAAGTCGGACAGCCGCTTCGTGCCGGAAGGCTACGAGAACCAGACACTCATGACGCAGCACTCTGCGGAGGTGGCTTTCGACAAGGTGCTCAGCTATGCGGGCGCATCCTACAAAAAGGATGTTATAGACCAGCGCATAGCCCGCGAGACGGCAGCAGGCAACTTTACCTACTATGGTAGCAACGGCTCTACCGGCGGACTCATCGACACGCAGGGTGACGTGGGCGGCTGGCCTGAATATAAATCGGCCACACGCCTGACCGACACTGACAACGACGGTATGCCTGACGTCTGGGAAACGGCTAACGGACTGAATCCCAACAGTGATGCTGACGCCAGCACCATGACACTGGACAGCAAGGGCTACTATACGAATATAGAGGTGTATGCTAACAGTCTGGTGGAAGACTTAATCAAGAAACAGAACGCTGACGCAGAGACTGCCATCGACGAGTATTATCCCACAACGGCCAAGGCTGCTGGCGTCGCCTACTATGACGAAAGCGTAACGGCTGAAGGTGGCTATCCACAGACTGACGGTCTGGAGGGTGCCGTGACGTGGGAGCTGAGCAGTGACGAGACACAGCAGGCCGCCTATAGTGCAAGCATTGGCGAATACTTGGGAGGCAACAGCCTGGAAACGGGTAGCAATCTGACCATCAGCGGCTATGGAACATACGGCAACGTGCGCTTCTGCAAGTTCCAAGCCAAGAATATCGAGACGGAAGCCCTGGAGAGCAACAAGGTCGTCCTGTCGTTCACGCCCAAGAGCGGTAACAAGTTCCTGGCTACGGCCATCAGCTTCTCGGCCTGTAAGATTGGCACAGGCAACGGCAATTTCGACGCAAAATGGATAGATGGCGGCAGCACCACACTGGTGACCAATGCATCGCCCAGCAGAAACAGACAGCAGGAGAGTGAGGGCAGCAACTATTTCACCACTTACAACTTCGACCTGACTGGTAAGGCTCAAGAGACAGACGGTTCCTGCTCGTTGGTGCTCAATATGTATAACATCCGATATGCGGAGAGTACGGATGATGCCGGTAACAAAACAATTAACTACAAGGAGATGGGACTGGCCAACGTTATCGTCAAAGGTATCATCATTAACTCAGAAACGGGTATCAGCACACCCGTGGCTATTCCGCTACGCGACAATGGTGCCGTCTACAACCTCTCAGGCCAGCGCATCAACGCCAACTACCGTGGTATCGTCATCAAGAATGGTCGGAAGATGATACAATAATCACTTATCATCAGGAAAGAAGATGACAAGATAATCCGTTTTCATCAGAAAAAAACGTGTCACTGTCACCGTGAAACAGGAAGTCTTTGAAAGACAGAAAGCTTTTGCAGGCGATAAGAAGCCCTCAATGCTGCGCCGTTGTGTAGGTCATGACTATTCGCAACGTCAGATATATATGGTGACCATGGTGACTGAAGAGCGACAGCCACTATTTGGCCAGATTTTAGGTCACAGCGAGGCACCGGCAAACGACAGCAATGCGCCGAGAATAGCCCTCACAGAACTTGGCCAGCGAGTGCAAGACGAATGGTGGGGAATACCACGATATTATCCGCAAATCGAGATATTGGCGCTACAGATGATGCCTGACCACCTTCATGGCATCATATTCATCAAGGAGCGGATGGAGAAAGACCTTAGCCGTGTAATACGAGGCTTCAAGACTGGCTGTAACCGCGCCTATAGAGAGCTCATCCTCTGCAACGTCCCGTATGTTGCAACTCAGTCGCAAAAGACAGAACCCTCAATGCTACGCGAGAAAAAAGACCGCTACCACGGTTTCCTCTTTGCCCCTGGATTCAACGACCGCATTCTGCTACGCGAAGGCCAGTTGAACCGTTGGATCAACTATCTTCACGACAATCCCCGCCGATTGTTGATGAAGCGCGAACATCCTGACCTCTTTCGTGTACAGCGAGGCCTGACTATAGGCACGCAGCAGTTCTCAGCCATTGGCAACCGCTTTCTGCTGAACCGCCCGGTAAAGATACAAGTACAGTGCTCACGCCGTCTGACCATTGAGCAGATAGAGAAAGAAACAACTCGTTTGTTGACATTAGCCCGCAAAGGAGCAGTCTTGGTGTCTCCCAGCATTTCACCTGGCGAGAAACATATCATGCGAGCAGCATTCGAGGAAGGCCTGCCCCTCATTATCCTACAAGAAAACGGCTTCACAGACCTCGCCAAGCCTGGCGGTCAGCGCATGGAGGCTTGCGCCCGTGGTCAACTCCTCTTACTGGCCCCATGGCAGCATCACAATGAACAAACCACCATCAGCCGCCAACAATGTCTCTCACTGAACGACATGGCCCAGATGATTTGTAAACAATACTAACTCCACGCATCCCCCTTTCCCAATATTTCCTGTTGAAACGAAGCTGGCGGTGCCATGATATTTACCATCGACGGCAAACGGATGGACAAACCGCAGAAGGATTACCGTCACACCTAACGTGCTGATGTCCGAACTGGAACATCGACGTGTATAACCTTGAAATGGATATCCGTCAGGCTTACGTCATCGACAGCCACAACAGCCTGACGTAATCGTTTACGTCAGTTTTAAGTTAAAAAAGATGATGGGAAAAGTACCATATTAATAAATAATGTGTATCTTTGCAGAGTTATAGGCCCTTCTGCCAAAATGAAGTACAGACTTTTACGTTTATCACTTCTCAGCATGCTCGTTATGCTGTTTGGAGGAGGCATTTATGCCACATTCCGTGCTGCAGGCGACGAACATACTGCCGTAGTTGACCTTGCCAACTTCAATAATGAAGACAAAGGCTACGAGGTTGTCAAAGCAGGAACTAGTAGCACTGGAGGTGACTTAGAGATTTCACTTACTGACATCAGTCTCACCTCATCATTAGGCTATGCCAAGAAAGATGAAATGAGCATCTACAAGACCGGTTCTCTTACCATTTCCCTAAAAGACGGTGTTTCTGCTCACATCACAAAGATTGTAGTAACACTATCCAACAGCTATCCTTTCGTTGAACCAGAGGGGTGGACTACAACATATATGGATGCAAACGGTGAAGCAATAGAAGCTTCTACTGCAGCTAAAGTTGCTAACAAGAGTGTTCAGGCCTTCACTACTGATGCAACAGATATTAAGTCATTGACACTGTCCAATGCTTCAAATGGCAAAACCGGTATTCGTAAAATTGCTATTACATATGTAGAAGACGAGAAGCCCAACACACCTGTAGCATTCCAGGACTTTGAGATTACCAACGAGCAGTTGAGTGGTGCTTTCGATGCTTCTACCCTGCCCGCTTGTGCAACATTCAGCGGTACACAGCGTAACGACAATCACGGCTATGGTAACGTAACCATTACTGTTGCCGTTGATGGTCCTACGAAGTTCACCATCGGTGGATGCCAATATGCTAATCCCGCTAACTGCAAGGTAACCAATGCTGCTGGCGAGGTACTGGCTACTCCTAACCTAAAGACAGCCACTTGTTACCATCAGGACGGTGCTGCCGCTACCTATATCTATGACGGCGAACCCACAACGCTGACCTTCAGCGATATTGCTTACCTGCCATACTTCAAGGCCGAGGCTACCGAAATAGAGCCAGAGCCCGTAGCATTCCAGGACTTTGAGATTACTAACGAGCAGTTGAGTGGTGCTTTCGATGCTTCTACCCTGCCCGCTTGTGCAACATTTAGCGGTACACAACGTAACGACAATCACGGCTATGGTAATGTAACCATTACTGTTACCGTTGATGGTCCTACGAAGTTTACCATTGGTGGATGCCAATATGCTAATCCTGCTAACTGCAAGGTAACCAATGCTGCTGGCGAGGTACTGGCTACTCCTAACCTGAAGACAGCCACATGCTACCATCAGGACGGTGCTGCCGCTACCTATACCTATGATGGCGAACCCACCACGCTGACCTTCAGCGATATTGCCTATCTGCCATACTTCAAAGCAGAAGCAATAGAAGATACTCCTGAACCCCACGACCCAGTTCTCTTGGTATGGGACTACACCAATAAGGATATTCCTACCACAGGTCCAGACAATGGTCTGTATTATGGCGCTTATGTCAACGACGCAACAGGCACCAACAACGGTATGCACGGTGTGAAGCTGAACAGCTCTGGTTGGGCATACTTTGAGAAGCCTGCTGTAGCAGGTAAGCTGACGCTGACCTTCGGTAACCGTAAGACCGCCGATGCTTATACCATCAATGTTAGCACAGGTACGCTTGGTGCCGACAACGTGGGTGTTAAGGGCGATCTCATTGGCGAGGTTGCTGTTGCTGAGAGTCCAGGAACTGGTAGCATAGACATTCCTGCCGAGGTAACTGGTATCTATATTAATCGTAAGACAGGTTCAGAGGGTGTGCTCCAGAAGATTGTCTTCAAGGAGGATGTTCCCCGCCAGTTCGTTGACTTCGAGATTACCAACGAGCAGTTGAGTGGTGCTTTCGATG
Source organism: uncultured Bacteroidales bacterium (assembly GCA_902760315.1). GTDB lineage: Bacteria > Bacteroidota > Bacteroidia > Bacteroidales > Bacteroidaceae > Prevotella. The sequence goes on from CACWFV010000061.1 coordinate 13,994, forward strand.
CCACCACACTCCCTGCCGGTGTCACCTTCAGTGGCACCCAGCGCAACGACAACCATGGCTACGGCAAGGTCACCATCACCGTTCCTGTCGACGGCACGGTAAAGTTCACCATCGGTGGCTGCCAGTATGCTAATCCCGCTAACTGCAAGGTGACCAATGCGGCTGGTGAGTTGCTGGCTACTCCTAACCTGAGGACTGCCACGTGTTACCATCAGGATGGTGCTGCCGCTACCTATATTTATGTTGGTGAACCCACCACATTGACATTCAGCGAGATTGCCTACCTGCCATACTTCAAGGCCGAGGCTACAGATGTACATGAAGTAACCGTTACCTATAAGGACCAGAACAGATTCCTTACACAGAGGCAGACCTGACGATTCCTGCAGGCGAGAAGTTCCGCGGATGGGTTTACAACAGCAAGGTGAAGGTGAAGGCTACCGACATCGTCAATGCCAACGTCACTGTACAGGCCAGTGTCACGCCTATTGAAAAGGCTCCAGAGGTGGGAACCATCCAGACCTACGACCTGACCAGCAACATCTTCTATCCTGAGGACCACGAGAACTTCAGCGTAGAGGGCGGTCAGTACTACAACAACCACGGCTTTGACTTCGCTGCCGGTGGCAGCTTCACCGTGGCCGTAACCGGTAAGGCACAGGTGGTGCTCACACTGTGTCAGTATGGCAGCGGCACCACTGTCAGCGTAACTGACAATTCGGGTGCCATTATCACCAACGAACTCCCCGCCAAGGCTGAAACCGATGGTGGCACAGCCGTCGTCAACTATGAAGGTTCCGACGGACAGCTGAAGTTCACCTTCGCTACGCAAGCCTACCTGCACAAGGTAACCGTCTACAACGTCAGTGACTTCATTGCCAAGGACCAGCAGAGCGGCTACTACATCGTTCCGGCCGGCGACGGCGCTAGCCTGATTCTGGCACTGAACGCAGCTGCTGCAGAGGAAAACGCCAAGATATTCCTGCCCAATGGCACCTACGACTTTGGCGAGGCTACGCTGACAAACATCAGCGGTACCAATGTGTCGCTCGTGGGCCAGTCCATGGAGAATGTAGTCATCAAGAATACGCCTCCCGTTGAGAGCGAGGGCCTTGGCAAGGCTGACCTCTTCAATAATACATCGACAGGACTGTATCTGCAGGACTTGACACTGCAGAATGCGCTTGACTACTATGGTGCTGGCTCTGCCGGACGTGCCGCCACACTGCACGACCAGGGCACACAGACCATCAACAAGAACGTGCGCCACCTGTCTTACCAGGACACCTACTATTCTCACAAGGTGGGCGGACTCTACTACTTCGAAGGTGGCGAGATGCACGGCACCGTCGACTACCTGTGCGGTAACGGTCGTGCCTACTTCGAGGGCATGAAGATTGTCAACGAGAAGCGTTCCAGCGCTACTATCTCTGCCAACTCAGAGCTATACGTCTTCAACAACTGCGTCGTAGAGAACAATGCCGACAAGTACACGCTGGGCCGTGCCTGGAGCGACAACCCCGTCTGCGTATATCTGAACACCACACTGCTGGATCCCGACAAACTCGAAAGCACCCGCTGGAACCTCAGCGGCATCAACTGCGACTACAGCGTTGCCGGTGAGTATGGCACGAAGAACGCCGCTGGCGAGGACATCACACCGGCCTCTAACAAGATTACTTTCAAGAAGGCCAACACAGAGTTGGAGACCATCCTCACCGCTGAGCAGGCCGGTACCTATACCATGGAGTACGTGCTGGGCGACTGGGCTGCCACCGCCAAGCAACAGGCCAAGCAGTTGGAAGTCTCGGAGGCATACTATGCTGACGGCAACCTCAACTGGAAAGCGGTAGATGGTGCCATTGCGTACCTGGTGGAGAAGAATGGTGAGTTCGTAGCCATCACGACAGATGCTACACTTGCCGTCACCATTGACGCCGAGAAGGACGCGCTGACAGTACGTGCTGCCAACAGCCGCGGCGGTTTCGGCCCGGCTGTGCAGGCTAGTTTCACTGGCACAGGCATCCATGCCATCAGTGCTGCCCAAGAGCGTGGCGAGCAGGTCGTCTACAACCTTGCCGGGCAGCGTGTCAACAAGACCTCCAAGGGATTGTACATCGTCAATGGACAGAAAGTAGTCGTCAAGTAGGCTAACTACATTATTATAATAAGGAGAGCGGACAGCCAATATGGTTGTCCGCTTTTGTTGACAACGTAAAGTCGTAAACGTTTACGAAAAAAAGAGCAACGATTATTTTGCCATATTAAGATTTATTAGTAAATTTGCAACCATAATGAATATTATTATTAATTAAAACTACTATTCTATGTCTATTAAAATGAAGAGTATCTTTCGTACGGTGCTACTTCTGTGCCTGCTCTTAGTCGTAGGTAGCGTGCAAGCGCAAAACGTGACTAAGGGTACCGTGACAGACCAGACTGGCGAACCAGTCATCGGTGCTACCGTAATGGAAAAAGGCAATCCCAGTAATGCCACAGTGACCGACTTTGATGGTAATTTCTCACTGAAGGTATCGGGAAAGAACCCCATCGTGATTTCCTACATTGGCTTGAAAACCAAAGAGGTAGACGTCAAGGGTAAATCACAGATTAGTGTTAAGTTGGAAGAGGACAACACCACGCTGAACGACATCGTCGTCATTGGTTACGGTTCTGTTCGCAAGAAGGACCTGACGGGTTCTGTTGCCACCGTAGGCAGCGACGCTCTGCAGGCAGTCCCCGTGGCTAACGCTTCTGAGGCTCTGACCGGTAAAATGGCCGGTGTACAGGTGACCACAACGGAAGGTTCGCCCGACGCAGAGGTAAAGATTCGCGTACGTGGTGGTGGTTCTATTACCCAGTCTAACGACCCGCTGTACATCGTTGACGGCTTCCCCGTAGAGACTATCTCTGACATCCCCGCCAACGACATCGAGGACATCACCGTGCTGAAGGACGCCTCCTCTACCGCCATCTATGGTAGCCGTGGTGCTAACGGTGTTATCCTGGTTACCACCAAGAGTGGTAAGGCCGGTAAGACTAAGGTAAGCTACAATGCCTACTACAGCTGGAAGAAGATTGCCAAGACCATGGACGTTCTGTCACCTTACGACTATGCGAAGTGGCAGTACGAATTGGCACTGCTGAAGAACCAGAACAAGCCTGACAAGATTTCGTCTTATACCGACTACTTCGGTAACTATCAGGACATGGACTTGTACAAGGATGTAGACAGCAACGACTGGCAGGATCTGATTTACGGACGCACTGGTCATACATTCAACCACAACATCAACATCAATGGTGGTACTGACAACATGAAGTATGCGTTCAGCTATGCACACATGGACGACAAAGCCATCATGGTCGGCTCAGACTTCAAGCGCGACAACCTCAGCTTGAAACTGAACACCAAGCCTACCAAGAGAACCACACTGGACTTCCAGGCACGTTACTCAAAGACAAAAATCAATGGTGCTGGCTCTAATGACGCTACCGGTTCGTACGACACCGACAAGCGTCTGAAGTTTGCCGTCATCTACTACCCCATACCTCTTAAGAACCTAGACCCCTCTGCAGGAACTGCGGACGACGACTTAGGTAACCTTTACAACCCGCTGGTTTCTCAAGCCGATAACGACCGCCAACAGATTCGCAAGAAGCTGAACATGGCCGGTTCGTTCGGATGGGAGATCTTGGACAACCTTAAGTTGAAGACTGAGTTCGGCTACGACTACAGCAACAACTATGACAAGCGTTTCTATGGCTTGACATCATATATTGTACGTAACTATGCTGACCAGGCTTACGCCAATCACCCCATTATCTCAATAGCACACACCGAGCGTGAGAGTTTCCGCAATACCAATACCATCAGCTACGACTTCAAGAAGATTTTCGGTAAGGAGAGTGATCACTCTCTGAACATACTGGCTGGTCATGAGTGGCTGCTCACCGAGCAACATGTCAATACAAACCAGGTTGTAGGATTCCCCACAGACTACAACGCAGACAAGGCATGGAGACTTTCTTCACAGGGTACTGCTTCTGCTACCAGTGACATCTACTCTCCTGACGACAAATTGCTGTCATTCTTCGGCCGTGCAAACTATAACTTCAAAGACAAGTACCTGCTGAGCGCAACGTTCCGCGCCGATGCTTCGTCAAAGTTTGCTGAAGGCAACCGCTGGGGCTACTTCCCCTCTGTGGCTGTGGCTTGGCGTATTTCTTCCGAGCCATTCATGAAATTTGCTGAAAAATGGTTGGATGACTTGAAACTGCGTGTCAGCTATGGTACAGCAGGTAACAACAACATTCCTTCCGGCCAGCTGATTCAGGAGTATGAGCCTTACAATGCTACTGCTCCACAGCGCACATGGGTGAATGGTTTCAACAACCCGCTGCGTCCTTCTACCTACATGGCTAACGAGAAACTGAAGTGGGAGACCACCATTACCCGTAACATCGGTCTGGACTTCACCCTCTTCGGTGGCAAACTGAACGGTAGTGTCGAGGCTTACATCAACACCACGAAGGACCTGCTGATTGCTTTCCCCGTACAGGGTACCGGTTACGAATATCAGTATCGCAACATGGGTGAGACGGAGAACAAGGGTCTCGAAATCAACTTCACTTACCATATTGTCAACAAGAAGAACTGGGGTATCGACCTACAGGGTAACATCGGCTTCAACAAGACGAAGATTAAGACCCTCGGCGATATGGAGGACTTCGGATGGAACACCAACTGGGCATCCACTGAAATCGGTAATGACTACAAGATTGCAGTAGGCAGCGCTGTAGGTGAAATCATTGGCTACAAGCACGCCGGACGCTATGAGGTTAGCGACTTTGACAGCTATGATGCTAACACTGACACCTGGAAACTGAAAGAAGGCGTCGCCGACGCTACAAGTGTAGTAGGCAAGGTACGTCCCGGCTCTATGAAACTGGTTGACACCGACGACAACGGCATCATCGACAATAAGGATATTGTCACTATTGGCGACGTGAACCCCTCAGCATTTGGTGGTTTCACTATTAGCGGCCGTGCATATGGCTTTGACCTCTCTGCCAACTTCAACTACAGCATCGGTAACCAGGTCTACAACGCCAACAGAATCGAGTACACACAGACCAGTAAGTATCAGTATAGAAACATGATTACGGAGATGGAAGATGGTAAGCGCTGGACCAACCTCGATCCTAACACCGGCTTGCTGACCAATGACCCGACTCGTCTGGCTGAGCTGAACGCCAACACCACTATGTGGTCGCCCTATACCAGCAAGATGGTGCTCACCGACTGGGCTGTTGAGAATGCAGACTTCCTGCGTCTGAACACGCTGAGCCTGGGCTACACCATTCCTGCGTCTCTTACCAAGCGTGCAGGTATCAACAGTCTGCGCTTCTATGTGACAGCCTACAACGTATTCACTATCACAGGCTACTCTGGCTTTGATCCTGAAGCTGACTGTATCCGCAAGACAGCACTCACTCCGAGCTGTGACTACTCTGGTTATCCCAAGAGCCGCCAGTTTGTTGTTGGTTTGAATTTGAATTTCTAAAATCTGGAGGAATTAAACTATGAATAATAAAATAAGGATATCACTTTTATCGTTGACCGTTCTTGGTTTGGCATCTTGTGATCTGGATGCACCCACTCAGTCAACTCTGGATGAGTCTACCATGTTCTCTACCTACGCGCTGGCTGAGGCCGAAGTTATGTCTGTGAACGTATCATTCGGCGAGACTAACTCCTATCGCGGACGCTATCTGCCCTACTATGGCCTGAATAACGACGTTGAGATTGGTAACTCACCTGATATAACCAAGGCAGGCGACGACAACAAGAACGACCTGTGGAACTACAACACCAAGGCTACTAATACGCAGATGAACACTGACAACAATGCCTATGCCATGTTCTATCAGGGTATTGAGCGTGCTAATCTGGCTATTGTGGGCATTCGCAAGTATGGTAATATCGATACCAACAAGGATATGGCCCAACTGCTGGGCGAGGCACTCACATTGCGTGCTGTGCTCTATAATGATTTGATTAAGGGATGGGGTGACGTGCCCGCACGTTTTGAGCCCAACAACAACGATAACATCTACCTGCCGCGTACAAATAAGGACGTCATCTACAAGCAGTTGCTGGCAGACCTGGCAGAGGCAGAGAACTACTGCTACTGGCCCAACGAGAATGCCATCACCAAGACGACAGAACGCGTCAGCAAGTCATTTGTTAAGGCTTTGCGTGCTCGTATCGCTCTCTATGCTGGCGGTTTCGCACTCCGTGGCGACGGTTTCCGCCGTTCAAACGATCCCGACCTGGCACCTGAAAAGATGTATCAGATAGCCAAAGAGGAATGTGAGGACATTATCAACGCCGGCTATAACACACTGGGCGGTTTCAAGGACAATTTCACCAAGCTCTGTCAAGACAATGTCGCCGCTGGTGGCGAGAGCATCTGGGAGATTCCCTTCTCTGCAGGCCGTGGACGCGTGCTCTATACACTGGGTATAAAGCACAATGAAAAAGACCAGTACACTCAGCAGGCTCAGGGTGGTGTAAACGGTCCCATCGCCTACCTCTATTATGACTATGACGAGGACGACATCCGCCGTGACATCACTTGCGTACCTTATGAGTGGAGTAAGGATTTGAACAATGGTAACTCTCATGTGCAGTTCCGCGCTATCAACAAGTGGTGCTTCGGCAAACTGCGCTACGAGTGGATGAACCGCATCGTCACCTCCACCAACGACGATGGTGTCAACTTCCAGTACATGCGTCTTGCCGACGTTTATCTGATGGCAGCAGAAGCAGAGAACGAACTGGGTAACACCAGCGGAGCATGGAGCTACATGAAACCCGTGCTTGACCGCGTACTCCCCGCAGAGAAAGTTGCAGCGCTCCAAGCCAAATACACTGCAAGCCAGCAGGCATTCCGCGAGGGCATCTATGAGCAGCGTGCCTTTGAGTTTGCCGGTGAGTCACTGCGCAAGCCCGACCTAGTACGTTGGGGTATCATCGACGAGAAGATGGCTGAGGCCAAGACCAAGTTGGCGGCTCTGCAGCAGCGCACTGGCGCTTATGCCGGCTATCCCGACAAGGTATACATTAACAAGTCTGAAGACAAAGATGCCATCCAGATCTACGGTCTGAACAAGGGTGAAGACTCTCCGACTGACGAAATGATAGAAACCTGGGAATCCAAGAACTGGTTTGAAAGCAATGGCAAATACACGCTGACCGACGAGTATATCAATGGTCTCTACACCGTTCAGCCTAGCACTCATTACCTCTGGCCAATTTGGCAGACCTTCATTGACAAGAGCAACAATATGTTGAATAATGACGGTAATTTAGGACAGCTCTAAATAACTAATAACGAGAAAGAACAATGAAAAAGATAATTACAAAATCCTTGTTGTTTGGATTTGCTGCTGTCTCAATGTTCTCGTGCAGCGACCAAAGTGACGAGATAACCAACATTAATTACAAGCGAGTCTTCTCACCCAACGGAGTAGAGGCTAAGATACGTAATCGTACGAATGTCGAACTCAGTTGGAAATCTGCAGAAGGCGTCACCGCTTATGAACTCCAAGTATATGCTGACGACAGTATGTCTTATGACTTTACCAAGACGCCGGCATTGACCATGACTCTCACGCCAGATCAGAATCCCCTCCTAATAACCGGACTGATGGGTGAGACAAAGTACACTTTCTACCTCATGGCAAAGGACGGCGACGACACCCGTAACTCCAAGTGGCAAGGTGCCTACGTCCTGACCGAGTCAGAGCAGATTTTCAAGACTGTAGCACAAGAAGACATCCAGGCCAAGCAGGTTACACTGCGCTGGACCGCTGGTCAGCAGGCTGACTTGATAACGCTGACTCCTGGCGACATCAAGTACACGGTTACCGCAGCAGACGTGGCAGCCGGAGCCGCAACCATCACAGGTCTGACCCCTGAGACAGAATATACGGCCGTCCTGACCTATGGCAGCAAGACACGTGGCAAAATTACATTTACTACAGGCATCTTTCTGGAAGAGAACGACATCCTCGTTCAGGCTGGTGCAGACTTGGCAGACGTCATTGCCAATGCTGCTGAGGGCAAACGACTGATTCTTGACGCTGGTGAATATGGTATTAAGAGTGCCGAGGCAGACTTCGGTGGTAGCGTGACCATCAACAAGAAGCTATCTATCAAGGGACTTCGCCCGAATAGTCTCCCCGTCATCAAGGGGCGCTTCAATGTAGAGGCAGACTTCGAGCTCGACCAGGTAATACTGGACGGTACCGGTACCGATGGTGGTCAGGCATTCAACTTCACAGCTGATGGTGAATACGAGACGTTCTCTATTACTAACAGTGAAATCAAGAACTACACCAAGGGCTTCTATTACTTGAACAAAGCCACACTCGTGAAGAAGATGACCATCGAGAACAACATCATCTCCAACATAGAGTGCAGCGGTGGTGACTTCCTCGACGCTCGTAAGGGTGGTTTCAACACGCTGAGTTTCAAGAACAATACGGTCTACGAGAGTGCGAAGTCACGTGACTTCATCCGTATGGACGACAACTCCAGCAACGTGACTGCTTCTGCCAATATCATCGTTGACCACAATACATTATATAATGTGGGTAGTGGCGGTGCGAACTACCGCGTATTCTACGTCCGTTGGAAGTCTGGCAACAAGATTACCTTCACCAACAACCTGGTAGTAAACATGAACTACAAGCGCGGCTTTGCCAACAACTCCGCAACAGACAAGGAGCCGACACTGGAGAACAATGTCTACTTCAACACTGAGAACTTGATTTCAGCAGGTGCTAACGCTGATGCAACCATCATATGGTTCGACACAGCCGGTAAGGAACTCGATCCTAAGTTTGCAGACCCGGCTAATGGTGACTTCACCATCACCAACGATGCTGTGAAAGATACCAAGGCTGGCGCTCCCCGCTGGATTAAGTAATTCCCTTATAACTTTAACACTAAGAGCGGACACCCCCCCTACGGGTTGTCCGCTCTTAGTGTCTTTCAACGTGTCTGGGCAGTTACAGGTTCAGACAATATTTAGTGGCTGTGGTGTATTACAGCGAGATAATTAGCCATGACAGGTAAGCCACATAGCCGGCCACGAGCAGCATGCCCTCCCAGCGCTCTACGGTGTAGCGGGTGCGCGAGAAGAGCCACACCAACACGATAGACACCAGCATCACGGCCTGATCGACAAGGGTGATGCCCTCTATTTCAAGTGGACAGATAACGCCCGTCAGTCCCAGTATCATCAGGATGTTGAACACGTTAGACCCGATGACGTTGCCAATGGCAATGGCCGACTGTCCCTTGCGGGCCGCTACCACACTGGTTGCCAGCTCCGGCAGACTGGTGCCGCCGGCAACCACGGTCAGTCCGACGACAGCCTCGCTGATGCCCAGCGAAAAGGCAAGGTTAGAGGCATGGTCTACAAATACGTTACTGCCTACTACCAATCCGGCGAGTCCGCCTATCAGATAGAGCACGGCCTTTCCCGTCTTCATATTAGTGGCGGTGGTTTCCTCTTCGCTGCTACCGGCCTTTGCCTGGCGCAGCGTGTACACCATGAAGGCTGCGAAGCCTGCCAGCAGGATGATGCCGTCTACCCACGACAGCGTGCCGTCGTAGGTCAGTGCCATCATCAGCAATGTGGCACCGATGGCAAAGGGAATGTCTTTGCGCACGGTAGAGCGGCTGATAACCATCGGGGCTACCGCCGCCGCACAGCCCACGATGAGCATGCTATTCATGGTGTTCGAACCCACCACATTACCCACGGCCATGTCGGGCGTGCCTTTCAGCGCTGACACCAGGCTGACGAAGAGTTCCGGTGCCGACGTTCCGGCAGCCACAATCGTCAAGAGGCGCCCTCCGTCAGTCGGTCGGCGCCCTCCAAGACGAACCACACGCCGAGCACTATAAATATAATGTCAAATATCATCGTCGTCATCCCAATCAAAGTCATCAAAGAAGTCGCCCTCCAAGGCGGGTCCTACAAACTCGTCCAGTGCACGGCGGTCTTTCTTCGTCGGACGTCCCGTGCCACGCTGACGGTTCACGAAACCGCTGATGCGGTTCATCTCCAGCAGTTCATACTGGTCCTGCGGCGTCACGTTCTCATAGATTTCCGGCACCAGTTTGGCACCCACCCGCTGTTCGATGGTCTTCAGTATCTTAAAAGAGTAGGTCACCGGCGGCTTGCGCACGCTGACCACCTCGCCAGCCTTCACCATACGCGATGGTTTGACGTTGACTCCGCCGATGGTGACGCGGCCGTTCTTGATGGCGTCGGCAGCCACAGAGCGCGTCTTGAAGATGCGTGCTGCCCACAGCCATTTGTCTATTCGGGCCATCCCACCCCCTGCCCCTCCCGTCGGGATGGGAGTCTTATTACCTTTCTCGTCGTTACTCATAAAACACCAATCATCTTTATCAATTATCTACTTACTCCCTTAACTCCCTAAACTCTCTAAATTCCCCTCCCCTGGGGAGGGGTTAGGGGTGGGTGTTTTTCCCAAACTTATTATACTGATTCATCGTGATATCAATGCCTGTCAGCACAAAACTCTTGATGATGTCCACGGCCAGGTTGATGGCCGGCTGCAACTTCTCCAGTTCGTCAGCGGGAAACTTGCCCAACACGTGGTCTATCTGCATACCCATGGGGTAGTCGTTGCCAATGCCCATGCGCAGACGGGCATACTGCTGACCTATCAGCTGCTGGATATGTCCCAGACCGTTATGACCGCCATTCGAGCCGCTGGCCTTTAGGCGGAACTGACCTACGGGTATGGCCACGTCGTCGCTGACGACGAGCAGCCGGCTCTGGTTGATGTTCTCCTTGTTCAGCCAGTAGCGCACGGCATTGCCGCTTAGGTTCATAAACGTGGTGGGCTTCAAGAGGAACACCTTCCGGCCCTTCAGCGACGTCTCGGCCACGAAGCCGTAGCGCTTATCCTCAAAAACGATATTGGACGCCTTAGCAAAAGCGTCCAATACCATAAATCCTGTGTTGTGGCGGGTCTCGGCATATTCGTCGCCGGGGTTACCCAACCCAACTATCAAGTACTTGTCCATGCCTGATAATTACTCTGCGGTAGCCTCAGCAGCAGCAGAACGTGAAGCACGAGTAGCCTTGACAGAGCAGACGATAACCTCCTTCGGAGTGACAATCTCCAGACCCTCGAAGTTCAGCGAGCCAACCTTGATGGCCTTGCCCAGCTGCAGTTCGGTAACGTCGATGTCCAACTTCTCAGGAATCTGCTTGTAGGGAGCCTTCACGTCAATCTTGCGGATAGAGAGGTTCAGACGACCACCATCGCGCACACCCTGAGCGTGACCGACAATGTTAACAGGAATACCAACGGTGATAGCCTTGGTCTCGTTGATCTCGTAGAAGTCAGCGTGCAGCAGTGCGTCCGTTGTGGGGTGGAACTGCAGCTCCTTCATGATAGCCTTGTGCTCAGTACCGTCGATGTTCAGGTTTACTACATATACGTGGGGAGTGTAGACAGCCTTGCGCAGCTCAGCAACAGAGGCTGTGAAAGCCATAGCTTCGGGCAGACCGTTCTCACCCTTCTTCTCACCATACAGATTGCAGGGTACCATGCCCTCCTTGCGAAGCAGCTTAGAGGCTTTCTTGCCTGTCTCGGTGCGCTTCTGACCGTTTACGTTAATCTCTTTCATAATTAATTGTGTTACTCTAAAATTAAGTTGTCTGTGCTTAATCCACCATCACACGATGCAAAAAGCGGCTGCAAAGGTACAAAAAATCAGCGAGACAGCAAAGAAAAACATAAAAATAATAGTCGCAGGTGCAAATTTTTCACTCTTCACTCTTCACTTTTCACTTCTTTTTTGTATCTTTGCATCCGATAAGAGTATCAAATAGCTATTTTTACACAACAATTATGATTAACAGACAAATCATCAGGATCAAGGTCGTCCAGTTAACCTATGCGTATTACCAAAATGGAAGCAAGAACATCGACACTGCTGAAAAGGAACTCATGTTCAGCCTGTCGAAAGCCTATGACCTTTACAATTACTTGTTAGCACTCATTGTGGCCATCACGCAGGAGGCTCGCCGCCATGTGGAGGTTGCCCAGTCGCGTGCTCAGCGTGAAGGTACGGCCATGCCTTCCCAGAAGTTCATCATGAATCGTTTCGCCCTCCAGTTGGAGGAGAACCGCATGCTCAACGATTTCATGGAAGCGCAGAAGAAAAACTGGAACGACGAGCCGGAAATACTCAAGAAGCTTTACACACAGATTACCGAGAGTCAGATTTATCAGGATTATATGGCTTCGCCCGAAGACAGTTACAGCGCTGACCGCGAACTGTGGCGCAAGCTCTATCGCACACTCATTGAGAACAATGCCGACCTCGACAGTCTGTTCGAGGAACAGAGCATCTACTGGAATGACGATAAAGAGATTGTCGACACCTTTGTCGTGAAGACCATCAAGCGCTTTGACGAAAAAAACAAGGGCCATCAGGAACTGCTGCCCGAATACGACAGCGAGGAAGACCGCGACTATGCCCGCAAACTGTTCCGTGCCGCCATCATGAATGCCGACGAGTACCAGCACTACATGAGCGATGCCTCGCAGAACTGGGATTTCTCCCGTCTGGCCTATATGGACATTGTTATCATGCAGATAGCCATTGCCGAGATGCTGACCTTCCCCAGCATTCCCATCAATGTCACCATCAACGAGTACGTCGAGATTGCCAAGCTCTACTCCACACCGCGCAGTGCCGGCTACATCAACGGCATGCTCGACGGCATAGCCCGCCACCTCATTGAGCGTGGCCTGCTGCTCAAACCCATTGCGCCGAGAAAAGACCTGCGCCAATAAGCCGCCATCCCGGAAAAGCGGAATCCCGAAACCTCGGAAAAAGCGAAACCCCGAAATCCCGAAACAACAACAAATAAAAAAACAATGACACAAATCATCCTCGCTGCACAGGCCGCCCAGGGCGGTGGCAGCATGACCAGTTTCCTCATTATGATGGTGGCCATCTTCGCCATCATGTACTTCTTTATGATTCGTCCTCAGCAGAAGCGCCAGAAGGAAATCCAGAATTTCCAGAACACACTGCAGGAGGGCACGGCCGTTGTCACTGGCGGCGGCATCTATGGCACCGTCAAGAAGATTGACCTGGCTGCCGGCATCATCGAAGTGAAGATAGCCGACGGCGTCGTCATCAAGGTCGACAAGGGCTACGTCTACAAAGACACTGCCAGCACACCGATGCAGAAATAACCATCGATGGGCTTCAAGCGCATAGTCATCACCATCAGGAACTTCTTGTTCAGCAATGTGAACAAGCAGTTCCTGGTGTTCGTGTTCTTTCTCTTCCTCTCCGGCATCTTTTGGCTCGTCCTGACGCTCAACGAGACCTACGAGAAGGAAGTCAAGATTCCCGCGCAGGTCACGGCCATCCCCAAAAGTGTGGTGCTCACCTCGGTACCTGTCGATACCGTCCGTGTCACCATCCGTGACAAGGGGTGGGTCATGATGGTCTATCTCTATACCAACCGCTTAGGCACCATCCGCATTCCTTTCAAGGCCTACGACCATGGTCGTGGCACGGGCTTTGTGGCCACCGCCGACCTGAAGCGCATGGTAGAGCAGCGCCTGGAGCTATCCTCCAGGGTGACGGCTGTCAAGCCCGACCACTTGGAGTTCTCTTATAATAATGGTGAGTGCCGTCGTGTACCCGTCCGCTGGGCCGGCCGTGTCATTCCTGACCAACTCTACTTTATCTCGCATGTCGAGTACCTGCCCGACAGCGTCGACATCTACGCCTCACCGGAGAAGCTCGACAGCATCCGTGCCGTCTATACCGAGGCACTCAACTTTGTCAACTTCCGCGACACGCTGACCGTCGACTGCCGACTGGCCCACATCCCTGATGTCAAGGTGGTGCCCGACAAGGTGCGCGTCCGCTTCCATACCGACGTACTCACCGAGGAGACCATCAGCAACGTTCCCATCCAGTGTCTCAACCTGCCGAAGGGCAAAGTGCTGCGCACCTTCCCACGCTATGCCAAGGTGCACTTCGTGGCGGGCGTCAGCCGCATCCGCACGCTGCGCGCCGAAGACTTCAAGGTGGTGGCCGACTATCGTGAAATCACGCAAAACCATAACGAGAAGTGCAACCTCTATCTCCACGAGGTACCCTACGGCGTCAGCCGTGCCATCCTCGATACCAAGCAGGTTGACTATCTGATAGAAGAAGAATAAACCCACCATTCCGACCATGAAGACAGGCATCACAGGAGGCATCGGCTCCGGCAAGAGCTACGTCTGCCAGCTGCTCCGGCAGCGCGGCATTGAGGTCTACGACTGCGACCAGGCCGCCAAGCGCATCATCCGCACCTCCGCCGACGTCCGCCAGCGCCTCCAGCAGCTCATCGGTTCACTGGAGAAGGCCGACATTGCTCGTTTTCTGCTGGTCAGCCAGGACAACGCCCACCAGATCGACGCCATCGTCCATCCCGCCGTCTTCCGCGACTTCCAGCAGAGCGGCCTGCTGTGGATGGAGAGCGCCATCCTCTATGAGTCGGGCATCAGCAGCCTCGTCGACCGCGTCATCGTGGTCACCGCCCCTGAGGAGGTGCGCATCCAACGCGTCATGCAGCGTGACGGCATCACCCGCGAAAAGGCTCTCCAGTGGATGCAGCGCCAATGGCCGCAAGAGGAACTGCTCCGCCGTGCCGACTTCGAAATCGTCAACGACGGCCACGCAGACCTCAACGCACAAATAGAAACATTATTAAAAAGTATAACAATATGAAACAAACCATTTTAGCCATCTCCGGCAAGCCCGGACTCTACAAGTTAGTAACACGTGCCAAGAACAGCCTCATTGTCGAGGCCCTCGACGACACCCATAAGCGCGTGCCGGCCTTCGGCACCGACCGCATCACCTCGCTGGCCGACATCGCTATGTTCACCGAGACCGACGATGTACCCCTGATGACGGTACTGGCCAACATGCGCGACCTGGAGCAGGGCAAGCCCTGCAGCATCAACTACAAGAAGGCCACTCCCCAGGAACTCCACGACTATTTCGCCAAGGTGTTGCCCCAGTGGGACCGTGACCGTGTGCAGAACTCCCACATCAAGAAGCTCATCCAGTGGTACGACATTCTCATCAAAGCCGGCATCACCGACTTCGAAACCGAGATGGCTCCCACCGACGGCGACAACGTCGACGACAGGAAAGAAGAATAACAGCGGAATCCCGGAATCCCGATATCCCGTTATTCCGTTAACCCGTTATTCCGTTATTCCGGTATCCCGTAACTTCGGAACACCGTAACTTCGGAACACCGGAACTTCGGAACACCGTAACTTCGGAATTCCGTTATCCCGTTATCCCGTTAACCCGAAAAAAAGAAGGAAACAATGATCTCCATCACCAAGTTCAGTTACTTCTGGCTTGACACATGGGTGTTGGCAAATGTGATTCAGCTGGCGACGCAGGACTTCTGCGCACGCTTCCTGAACCACACCAACGACCCTGGTGGACGTCAATACGACCAAATGACGCAGGCTGCCCGCTCTGCTCCTGCCAACATAGCTGAAGGCAATTCACGGCGCGCCACGTCAAAGGAGACCGAGATGAAACTCACCGATGTGGCGCGTGCTACACTCTCCGAGTTGGCCAACGACTACATGAACTGGCTGTTGCGACACAACACCGCTCCCTGGTCAGTCAATTCGTCGGATTTCAAAGCTGTCAACAGCGTCAGTCTCGACCGTCCTACCTATAAGGACGACGTGTTACACTTGAGTGGCTTGCACATTCTTGCCCAAAAGCGCAAGTTCGATGCATGGCTAACCACCAACGACTCTCTGACGGCTGCCAACTGTTTGTTGGTGCTCTGCAATCGCCTCATCTTGATGATCAGCCGCCAGATAGAATCCCAATTGGAAACCTTCCGGGTAGAGGGCGGTTTCACCGAAGGCCTCACCGCCGAGCGCTTAGCATATCGTAGCGGCCAGAGCGCTAAGGCCAATGCCCCCACCTGCCCACTATGTGGCAAACCCATGATAAAGCGGATGGCCAAAAAAGGCATCAATTCCGGCAAGGAGTTCTGGAGTTGCTCAGACTATCCGCAATGCAATGGCACAAGAAGCCTCTAACAAACTATTATCCCGAAATCCTGTAGTCCCGGGAACCTCTTACCCCGAATTACCGGAATTCCGATATCCCGTTATTCCGTTAACCCGTTATTCCGTTAACCCGATAGCCCCAGAAAACGGCAGCAAAAAAAACACTACCCCAAAGAAAGCCAGAATTTTTTCTGGCTTTTTCTTTGGCCGTGTCAAATAATATTACTATCTTTGCCCCCAGGTTATGGCCACAAGCCGTTATTCATAAAAGACTTACAATTATTAACTAACAATAAAACTATGAGAAAATTACTTTTAAAACAATTCTTCCTACTGTGTGCCCTGATAATGGGAAGTACTTGCGTGTGGGCACAAACGTATGTAAAAATCACAAGTGCCAGTGACTTGGTAAGTGATGATGTGTATATAATTGCAACCAATAATATGATTGCAGTTTCATACAAATCAGGAGCGCTCAATACAACAAGTACTGGTTTTACTGAATCAGGAGGGACTATTACTACAACGACATCTATCCCGATGGAGTTTACATTAGGGAAAAAGGGCGACAACTGCACTTTGAGGATGAATGATGATAATTATTTAGGATATGATTCTGATTCTAATTTCAGAAAAAACCAAACTAGCGCTAATAAAACTCAAGAGCAGTGGGTCATTTCTGCGGATGACACTTATGGATTTATAATTTTAAATGCTAGCGAAACAAGTAGATTCATTGGTACTGGATATGATGTTTTTAGGCCTTATGCTATTGAAAACTTAGGCGTAAAAATGCCCGCTACATTATATAGAAAAGTTGCTTATCCTTCTTCCGCCGTAACATTTGCGGAGGCAGCCCCAACCATAGACTTGGCAACGACAACGACGTATACCCAGACTGCGACTACCGCTGCCAATTACAACGGCACCGTGACTTACGAGATTACCGATAACACTGCCGGGGCTACCATCGATGCCACAACGCGTGCCGTGACCGCAACACACGAGGGCACCGTCACCGTCAAGGCTACTGCCGCCGCTGTGGAAGGCAAGTTCCTTGAGTCCAGCGCCAGCTACACACTCACCGTCACCGACTCTCGTAGTGCCGCCCCCATCTCCTTCCCCGTCACTACCGCCGAGGCCATTATGGGTGAGACATTCACTGCCCCTGTGCTGACTAACAGCGAAAGCCTCACCGTCAGCTACTCCAGCAGCAACGAGGCCGTAGCTACCGTCAACACCACCACAGGCGCTGTCACGCTCGTGGCTCCCGGCACCACCAATATCATTGCCACCTTTGCCGGCAACGCCACCTATAAATATACCACCGCCCAATACGAACTGACCGTCAACAAGGGTGCACAGAGCCTGCCGTATGAAGAGTCCTTCAACAAGACCTTTGGTGAATTTACCTCTGACGGAGAAAACTTTGATAACATCACGGTATGGACAAGTCCGGAAGGGTTTGTCAAGGCTACTTCATCTATCAACAACGTTAATAAAGAGTTAGGCAGTTGGCTGACCTCTCCCGTCATCAATGCCAAAAATGAAACTCATATCGCCTTGACTTTCGACCAAGCAATAGATAGCTATTTCGGCACCATTGCCGACGAAGCCGTGGTTTACGCCAAGAGGGTAGGGGATGCAGATTGGACAAAGCTGACAATCACGTATCCGGCGCCATCAGAAAACAAAACTCCTATTTTCCAAACCACTACAGTTGACCTCTCTGCCTTTGCCGGCAACAACATACAGATTGCCTTCTATTATAAAGGTACTGTCCAACATGCCGGCACTTGGCGAATCAAGAACGTCAAAGTTGCCGTTTCTGCCGAGGATGTCACCGTCACCGGCTACGACCTGCGCACTTTTGTCAGCGACAACGCCCTCGACTTCACTGAAGTTGAAAACCTGGAGGCTTACATCGCCAAGGAAGAGGATGGCAACGTCAAGCTCCAGCAAGTCCGCAAGGTGCCTGCCGCTACCGGCGTGCTGCTGCGTGCCAAAAATGCCGCCACCAATTTCGTAGTGCCCTTTGCCGCCACCGCTACCGACGACATGTCTGGCAACATCTTCCAGCGTGGCACGGGCTCAGCAGTCTCTACCGGCACCGGCCCCTATAATTGGATACTCAGCACCAAGGATGGCGTACTCGGCTTCTACCCCGCCAGCGGTAGAACCGTCGCTGCCGACCATGCCTACCTGCAGACCACGGTGCAAGAAGCCCGCATCGACCTCACCTTCGGCGACGACGCCACGGCCATCACCACCGTCTGCAGCCCGTCCGCACAGCCTGCTGCTGCCGTCTACGACCTGCAGGGCCGCCGCGTAGCCCAGCCCGCCCGTGGCCTCTACATCGTCAATGGCCGCAAGGTCAGCGTCAAGTAATCAGTATCCATTAGTAACACCAACAAAACGTACACAACAATGAAACTCACATATATCACCCCCACCACCCATGTGGTGACACTCCGTTACGGCCACTCCTTGCTGACCACCTCCTCCACTATCACCTTCACCGAAGACGGTTATGGCGAGGTAGACCTGCAGACGGACACTCCCGACGAAGGTCCCGCCCTGTCGCCCCTCTTCGGCCTCGAAGACTAATTCCCGTTATCTCTCTATACCCCCTCAAGAGGATGCGCCTACCTATTGGCTGCATCCTCTTTTTCTATAACTCATATAATGGCTACGCGCGGCAATTAATGGACCATTCGTGGCAATTCGTGTTCATCAGTTTTCACCAACTTTTTCTGTGCGAACTGCCGCCAATCGCCTATTTTTGTGTTAATTTAATAATTTTTTCAGCAAAACCTTTGTTGTTTCATAAAATTTGTTTACCTTTGCTCCCGAAATAGGCCTGTCCGCGCGTGGG
>CACWFV010000062.1 GCA_902760315.1 uncultured Bacteroidales bacterium
AGACCAGATTATCGACTTCAATAAGAGTTTCGTAGGGCAAAAAGGCTACGAGAAGTATCTGACCGACAAGTATCCCGACAAGAAACTGGCGGTACTGTCGTGTATGGACACCAGACTGACAGAACTTTTGCCTGCAGCTTTGGGCCTGAAAAACGGTGATGCGAAGATTATCAAGAACGCTGGCGGCCTGGTTATTTCTGCCTTCGACTCTGCCATGCGTAGCCTGATTGTGGCCATTTACGAGCTGGGCGTGCAGGAGATTATGGTGGTGGCACACTCTCACTGCGGAGCCTGCCACATGAGTTATGACCACTTCCACCACGAGATGATTGCCCGTGGTGTGACGGATGAAACACTTGATACCATCCGCAAATGCGGCATCAACTTGGATCATTGGTTGGAAGGCTTCAAGGATACGCCAGAATCTGTCCGCAAGACTGTCGAGACCATCAAGACTCATCCGCTTGTTCCCAAGGATATCGTGGTTCGTGGGTTTATCATTGACTCAGAGACAGGAGCATTAGAAGAAATCCAATGAAGTACATCGCCTTTATATTCATATTTGTAGCCTTGTTTTTATGCTCATGCAATAATATCAAGGTGAATGATACACTGTCCTCTGATGTGCAATCGGAAGATACGCTAAGAACCATTACGAAAGAAACGGCTTTTGAGGGTGTGAACAACTATTGCCATAGGGAATATGACTGGAGCGTAGCAAAGGACAATCCCGACATCATGTATGTGCAAATGGGCGAAGAGACGGACTCTGCGTATCAAGTGATATTCCGCAGTTACACAGGTGCCTTTGTGCATTTCTATGTCAATAAGACAAATGGCGCTACAAGAATGGTTGAGAGAGTTCCGAACCTTAATGTCGAAGAGGATGCTGGAACCATTAACTTATTTGATTATTTGAAGAAGCAAAAATGAAAAAGATTATAAATCCTTGGCGCAACCATGAGGGATATAACTGTTTCGGTTGCAGTCCTGACAATCCCATCGGACTTCACATGGAGTTCTATGAGGATGGTGACTATATCGTTAGTACCTGGCATCCTGAACATAATTATCAAGGTTGGGTAGATACCATGCACGGTGGTATTTTGAGTACGCTGATAGATGAAGTGTGCGGATGGGTAGTCACCAGGAAACTACAGACCAGCGGCTATACCGTTCAGTTGAATGTGAAGTTCCGCAAGGCTGTTCCGACAACGGAGCCGGAATTGACCATACGGGCCAAAGTAACAAAACAGGTGCGGAATCTGGCGTATATCAGTGCGGAGATTACTAACTCGAAGGGTGAACTCTGCAACGAAGGCGAGGCCATCTACTTTCTGATGAACGAGGACAAAGCCAAGGGAATGGGATTCCTGCATTGCGAAGTGGAAGAATAACAACGATAAAACTATTGAATTATGAAGTACCCATGTGAGAACTGCAAGCTACGTGCTGCGTATGACAAGAACCCGAAGTCATTAATCGGGCGCTTCTGGCGTTGGCAGATCAACTTCTGTCCCAGCTGGCGAGGCTACTTTAAGTCGCTGCCACCTGAGAAACAGGAAGAGTTTCGCAAGAAGTATGATTTTTGGAAGTATCAATAATTTTAATCTGATAGGAATATGAGTTACCTCAAGACATTTTTCCGTTTGCTGTTGGGCCTGTTTATGACCTATGCAGGTTTCAGTCATCTGACATTCAACCGTCAGGAGTTTGTGGCGCAGGTGCCCACATGGCTCCAATTCAGTGAAGGCTTTACCGATTTCGTGGTACTGGCATCGGGCGTAGTGGAGATTGCACTTGGCCTCGGTATGCTGCTGTTATGGAAGAAAAAGGCTGTGGTGGGTGCATTACTGGCCCTCTTCTATGTCGCCATCTTCCCTGGCAACATCAACCAGTACGTCAATCACATCGATGCCTTTGGACTCAACACTGACAACCTGCGTCTCATCCGCCTGTTCATTCAGCCCGTCCTTATCTACCTCGCTCTTTGGAGCACTGGAGGTTGGCAACAGTTGAAATCATGGTGGCAGTGTCTAACAAAGTCTAAGAAGGCATAAGGTATGAGTACACTCACAACAATTCTGGCAATATTGGTAGCCTTGGAACATCTGTACATTATGTTCCTTGAAACCATTGCGACGAGTTCAGAAAGCACGTCAAGAGTGTTTGGCATCAGCATTGACCAGCTGAAAAGCAAGACCATTGCGACGCTGTTGAAGAATCAGGGTGTGTATAACGGTCTGATAGCCATTCTACTGTTGGTTGCTGTCTGGCAACAGGATTTGCTGTGGACACGGCTGCTATTGGGCTATGTCGTGTTGGTAGCACTATATGGTAGTCTGACCAGCAAGCCAAACATCATCCTGAAACAAGGCGGCTTGGCTATCTTGGGATTGATCTGTAGTTTTATCTGAGTGTATGGAAAAAGAGATACGGTTATTACCACTTAGGGAGGCAAAGACCATTGCTATGAAGGAAGAAATGCAGGAGGCATTCCAGCATGGATTTCAGTCGTACTATAAAGAAGACAACCAATGGCAGGTGCTGCCTGATAAGGACTTCTATCAGTCTTTAGAGGCTGAAGGAGCAGAAGCCTACGAAGCTATTGATACAGACGGTCTGCGTGTGGGTGGTGCCATCATTGCTATTGATTCTGCCGAACATAGAGGCGAATTGTCGTTTCTCTATGTGAAAGTGGGCGTTCAGAGCAAGGGCATCGGACAGGGCATCTGGAAAGCCATCGAGAGATTGCATCCTGAAGTGGAGGTTTGGGAAACCTGCACGCCGTATTTCGACCGTCGAAACATCCACTTCTACATCAACCGCTTAGGATTCCATGCCGTCGAGTTCTTCAACGAGCATCATCCTGACCCGCACATGCCAGAGCAGTTTGACCAGGAAGATGGACTGTTCAAGTTTGAAAAATGCGTTTAAGCGAGCACAGAGCTAAGCTTGCTTAAGCTATGTCGAGCGTGAGCATTTTGGACGAAAGTCAAAAGAGAATGAAATAAAACAAATACAATTATGAAGATAAAAGACATTTTGCTTATGGCAGCAGCTACGACAGCAATTCTGACGGGTTGCAACAATAAAGAAAGTAAGGTAGAGACAACCGACTTCGTGGACGATGTGAAGGTGGCACTTGCCGATAGTGGGCGCATCGACCTGAGTAAACTTCAGTGGACGAGGGAGCCTAAAGCCTTTGAGGTCAAAGGTGACACCATTGCCATCACTACCGCTCCGCACACCGACCTGTGGCAGCGCACGTACTACCACTTCCAGAACGACAATGCACCCGTGCTACAAATGAAGACGAAGGAAAAGTACTTCAGCTTCGTGGTGAAGACTGACTTCACGCAGAGTCATCAGCGCTTCGACCAGTGCGGCATCGTGATGTATCTCGACAGCGAGAACTGGTTGAAAGGCTCTGTGGAATTTGAGAACGACGAGTTCCAGCACTTAGGCAGTGTAGCCACCAATAAGGGCTATTCCGATTGGGCAACAACGGCTATCCCTGCCGATGTTAAGACGATGTGGTACCGTTTCTCGCGCCGCGAGGATGACTACTGCGTAGAGTGCTCAACGGACGGCAAGAACTTCAGTCAGATGCGCATCTGCCACATGTATGCCGCAGCCGATGAAATCCAGTTCGGCATCTATGCTTGTTCGCCCGAGGAATCATCATTCACCGCCTTATTCTCAGACATGAAGGTTACCGAGTGTGCCTGGAAAGCTCACGACGGCCAGCAGCCGGATGAAGAATAGCATCAAATTATCATTGACATTTAGAATAATTATTAATTCGTGCTTTTGGGCAAAACTAATGTTATATTGAACAATATTTTTCAAATAATTATGGACAACAAACATCTGAAATTGAATGCAAATCTTATTGTAGCCGCTCTGCAGAAACCGGCTTCGGAATTGACGAAAGCCGACATCATCGACTACATTGTTAATAACGACATCCGCATGGTGAACTTCATGTATCCTGGCGGCGACGGTAAGTTGAAGACGCTGAACTTCGTCATCAACGACCTTGATTACCTCGAGACCATTCTCACCTGTGGCGAGCGTGTCGATGGCTCCAGCCTGTTCAGCTTTATCCAGGCCGGCTCAAGTGATCTCTATGTGCTGCCCCGTTTCCGTACGGCCTTCGTCGATCCGTTTGCTGAGATACCCACCGTGTCGCTACTCTGTTCCTACTTCGATAAGGACGGCAACCCGCTGGAGTCGTCGCCCGAGTACACGCTCCACAAGGCTGCTGAAGCTTTCCGGGAGGTAACGGGGATGGAGTATCAGGCAATGGGCGAGTTAGAGTATTACGTCATCAGCGACGATGAAGAGGTGTTTCCTGCTCAGGACCAGCGCGGCTATCATGAGTCAGCGCCTTACGCCAAGGCCAACGAGTTCCGTACGCAGTGTATGCAGTACATCGCACAGGCTGGCGGTCAGATTAAATATGGTCACTCAGAAGTGGGCAACTTCACTATCGACGGCAAGAACTACGAACAGAACGAGATTGAATTTCTGCCCGTACCCGTAGAGCAGGCTGCCGACCAACTGATGCTAGCCAAGTGGATAATCCGCAACCTGGGCTATCAGATGGGCTACGACGTGACCTTCGCACCGAAGATTACCACTGGCAAGGCGGGCTCAGGCCTGCATATCCACATGCGGATGATGAAGGACGGCAAGAACCAGATGCTGGCCGACGGCGTGCTGTCGGAGGCTGCCCGTAAAATGATAGCAGGTATGATGGACCTTGCGCCTGCCATCACCGCCTTTGGCAACAAAAATCCTACCAGCTATTTCCGTCTTGTGCCCCATCAGGAGGCTCCTACGAACGTATGCTGGGGCGACAGGAACCGCTCTGTGCTCGTTCGCGTGCCGTTGGGTTGGGCTGCCGATGTGGACATGAGCTACAAGGCCAATCCACTGGAGAAGGAGTCGAAATACGACACGAGCATCAAGCAGACGGTAGAGATGCGCTCGCCCGACGGCTCTGCCGACCTCTATCAGCTGCTGGCTGGACTCTGCGTCGCTTGTCGTCACGGCTTCGAGATGCCCGATGCTCTTGAGGTGGCAGAGCGGACTTACGTCAATGTGAATATCCATGCTGCCGAGAATGCCGATCGTCTGGCTACGCTCGCACAGCTTCCTGATTCCTGTGTCGCTTCTGCCGACTGTCTGGAACGCCTGCGTGCTGTCTTCGAAGAACACCATGTATTCTCGTCCGCTATGATCGACGGCATCATCGCCCAGCTACGGGCTTTCGACGATGTAACGCTTCGCAAGAACATCGAGGGTAATCCCGAGGAAATCAAAAAGCTCGTCACGAAATATTTCCATTGCGGATAACACCGCGTTCAAAGCTTTACCCCGTACTTCATAATCCGCTCCTCCATCATACCTTCGGGCATGAATCGGAGGAGCGTTTTTGTGATGGTATTCAGCATCGACTGACGGATGTAGTCCTCGCGGATGTAGAGCGACACACGGCGCTGCGAGAGATAATCACCCTCAATACGACGCACGTTCTCGCGCTGACGGTCGGTGAGGAACGGCAGGTGCATCTCAGGGATAATGGTAAAACCGCCATTCTCATCTACGATGCGGATAAGTGTCTCGATGCTGCCTGCCTCATAGACGCGGTTTCCCTTCGTCCTTGCCTTGCAAAAGCTGAAGGCACTGTCGCGCAGACATTGGGCTTCTTTCATGATCCACATTTTCTCGTGCTCTAAATTCTCTGGTTTGAACACAGGCAGTTTGCGCCAGCAGTCTTCGGCAAGATACACCATAAACTTCTCAGTATAGAGCGGAACCTCCAATATACCCTGACGCGAATTCCCGCTGATGGCGACACCTGCATCCAGGTGCCCCAACTGCAGTTCGCTCAACATCACATCAGCCTTCATCTCGCGGATGCTAAGTTTCACCTGCGGATACGCCTCGATGTAGTGGCGGATGAATTTTGGCAGGACATATGGGGCGATGGTAGGCCCGACGCTTAGATTGAATTCGCCTGCCACATCGCCCTTGTCCTCACTCACCAGTTCTGCGATGCGCTCTGCCTCGGCAATAGCCCGTTCAGCCTGACGGATAATCTTCTCGCCTGCGATGGTAGGCGTAACGCTCTTGTTGCTGCGCTCGAAGATGCGCACGTCAAGTTCCTCCTCCAACTTCACCAGCATGGCGCTGAGGGTGGGTTGCGAAATGCCACAAGCATCGGCGGCCTTGGCAAAGTTACGGTAGCGGTCGATAGCTACGATATATTTCAGTTGCTGTAATGTCATACTTTACGAATTGAAAATTGATAATTGACAATTGATAATTGTATCTACGATAGAAAAAACCGATGCAAAGATAGACAAAATAATTCGTTTGTCTATCAAATAAGTTGTAATTTTGCACCATCAAACAGAAAATATAAAGTTTTATGGAGCAAAAAGATAGTAAAAAGAAGACAACAAAGCGTTTTCATCGACACTTCGAGACACCGGGTGTGCCCATTTATTGGATTATCATCGCGTACATCCTGCTTGGCTGGTTTTTCCCAGTGATTGGCCTGTTGGCACTCATCTGCATGATCGGCCCAGTGCTGACCAGTATATTTAAAGGCCGTTGGTGGTGCGGACACGTCTGTCCTCGCGGCAATATGTACGACCGTCTGCTGTCGAAGTACTCACCCCATCGCCCGATTCCCAAGTTTGTGCGTACCTTCGGCTTCCGCCTGTTCATGGTGTTCTTCATCTTTGGCATGTTCGGCATCCAACTGACATTCACCGTGCCTTGGAGCGAGGGCGGACTGGCCATGTGGTCTGGAATCGGCAAAGTGTTCTGGACGATTATCGTCATGACCACCATCGTCGGCGTCACACTTTCGTTCATCTATGCCCCACGCACCTGGTGTTCGTTCTGTCCCATGGGAACCATCTCTAACTGGGTGGCACCTAAACACGCTCCCCTGCCCAAGGCTTTCACCAACATCCATGTGTCGAGTGCCTGTCAGATGAAGTGCAAGAGCTGCGCCCGCGTCTGCCCCATGCAGCTTACACCCTACGACTCTCGTGGTAAGGCCGTCGGCTATCTGCATCCAGACTGCCTTAAGTGCGGCAAGTGTACTCTGGCCTGTCCGTCGAAGATTATGGAATTAAAACACTAAATAATTATGGAAAATATCAAAGACTATCAGCAGTATCTCAAGGGATACGACTACACGGGTAAGACTCCCGTTGTCATCGATTTCTATGCCACATGGTGTGGCCCCTGTCAGGCAATGGCTCCCATGCTTCAGCGATTGGCGCAAGAGTACGAAGGCCGCATCAAGGTTCTGAAGGTCGATGTTGACAAGAATCAGGCACTCGCTGCTGCTGCCAATATCATGTCCATCCCCACTTTATTCCTTATCAATAAGGATGGCGACATCGAACGTCAGGTGGGCGGTATGCCTTATCAGCAACTAACCACGTTAGCAGAGCGTATAATAGACTGACATTTCCCAATAAAACATAAAATATTCCTCTCAAAATCTCTGACATGCTTGTATGTCTGGGATTTTTCGTAACTTAGCAGCCAAATATATAAAGTAAAAGTTATGAGAAAAGCAAGCAGAGAGATGGATGCAGCCTTCGCATTAGAGGTGTTAGATAAGGCTCCATACGTGACAGTTAGCATGACCAGACCCGATGGGACTCCATACGGATTGCCTCTGTCGCTGGCTCGCACAGACGAAAAAACGTTTTATTTCCATTGTGCCATGGAGGGTGATAAACTTGATTGCATTGCACACTGTCCCACAGTATTCTTGTCGGCTGTTACCAAATGCTCGCCTACGGTTGGCCCGAAAGACGGGAGCTTTACGCTACAGTACCGATCGGCAACTGCCATCGGTAAGGCAGAGATTGTGACAGACCGTGAAGAGAAGATTACGGCATTGAGAGCCATCTGCCAGCGTTTCCTCCCTCACCACATTGACGCTTTCGATGACGCTATTGCCCGCAGCCTTGAAAGGACTGCCGTAGTGCGCATCACCTTGACTGAACCTCCTGTTGGTAAGCGCAAGCAGTATGATAAAGAGGGCGAGGAAATGAAATGGGGACGAATGGAATAAAGCATGAGCATAAAACTGATTATATTCGATTTTGATGGGACGTTGGGCGACACTAGACTGAACATCGTTACGACCATGCAAATGGCTATCAAGGAGCTGCAACTGCCAGAACGTAGTGAGGCAGAATGTGCATCCACTATAGGTTTGCCATTGGCAGGGTGCTTCAGGACACTGTTCCCTGATATTCAGGATGAACTCATTCCCCGCTGTGCTGAAACCTACCGCAGGATCTTCAATGAGAATCTTCAGAAGATTACGCCGGAAGCCTTCCCTGGTGTTGTCAAGACCTTGAAAACTCTGAAGGAACAAGGCTTCGTACTCACTATCGCTTCATCCCGTTCACGCAATTCCCTCACGGAGTTGACTCACAATATGGGTATCGCTGATTACATTTCTTATTTAATAGGGGCAGATGACGTGAAGGAGGCGAAACCCAAACCAGAACCTGTACTGAAGACACTTGCTGCCATGCAATTTGCTGCCAACGAAACGCTTGTTGTCGGGGATATGGCGGTTGACATCTTGATGGGATACAATGCTGGGGCTAAGACTTGTGGTGTGACTTGGGGTAACGGAAGCAGAGAGGAATTGAAAGAGGCAGGAGCCGACTTTATTATGGACAGAATGGAGGATCTTTTAGGAGTAACCGGAGATGAATAGCAAGAAAGACCCGATGGGCAGAGCCATTGCCGACTACTGGAAAACCAAGAAGGCAGAAAGGCTCAGGGTGTTCTCCCCGATGTTTGAGGAGGACGAGATACCCCTGCAAACGCTTTTCCGTAAGTATGAGGACATGCCAGATATAGAACTCAAGGCACTCGATATGGCCAAGGGAAAGACGCTCGATGTGGGTGCTGGCGCAGGCTGTCATTCACTTGTCTTGCAGGAAAAGGGCTTCGATGTAACCGCTATTGACATTTCCCCTCTGTCTGTTCAGGCCATGAAAGAGCGTGGGGTTAAGAATGTGCTTGAACAGGATTTCTTTACTTTGAAGGGACAATACGATACCATTTTGATGCTAATGAATGGTATTGGCATTGTCGGAACCTTGGAGCGTCTGCCCAAATTCTTCCGTCAGTTAGACAATATATTGACTCCTGGAGGTCAGGTGCTGTGTGACTCATCAGATATCAGCTATGTGTTTGAGGACGAAAACGGCATGATAGATATTCCTAATGAGATGGACTATTACGGTGAGCATAGTTTCCGAATGCAGTATAAGGACACCATTGGCGAACCTTTTGACTGGCTTTATATCGATGCTGACACTCTGAAGGAGAAAGCAGCGAAGAACGGCTATGTTGCAGAGGTAGTTGCTGAAGGTGATCATTACGATTATTTGGTATTGCTGTCCGCTAAAAGTTGAAAAGCGAAAAATCATGTGTCCGCAGTGCCGATAAACAGGCATTGCGGACTTGTTTGTATGCTCGGCATGAGTATTG
>CACWFV010000063.1 GCA_902760315.1 uncultured Bacteroidales bacterium
TATTTCGGGAGCAAAGGTAAACAAATTTTATGAAACAACAAAGATTTTGCTGAAAAAATTATTAAATTAACACAAAAATGGTACTACCAACAGCCATTCACACAGAAAAAGTTGCTGAAATTTGATGAACACGAATTGCCACGAATGATCTATTAACTGCTGCGCGTAGCCATTATATGAGTAATTTCCGACACAAAAGTTGCCAGAACGGGAAGAAAAGTGGCAGATTATTCGTTTATGTCAGGAAAAGGTTGTACCTTTGCAGCCGAAAAACAGACTAAAATAATTCAGAATGAGAAAAAGAATACTTACGGTGGCCTTAGCAGCCATGGCCGGCACAGCAGGATGGGCCGGCGGACTAATGACAAACACGAACTACCACATAGCCTTTGACCGCATGATGGCGCGCGGTGCCTCGATGGACATTGACGCTGCCTACTCCAACCCGGCAGGACTGGCCTGGGGACACGAGGGATGGCAGCTGTCGCTGAACTTCCAGAAGCCGTGGCAGAACCGCGACATCAAATATAACGGCACGAAGTACGAAGGCGTGGCCTCGGCACCCATCGTGCCCGCCCTGTTTGCCTCGTACAAGAAAGACCGCTGGGCCGTGAGCACGATGATAGGCATTGTGGGCAGTGGCGGCTACGTGAAGTACGACGACGGCGTACCCATGTTCAACGTACTGCTGGGCAGCACCATCACCCAGATGACACAGGGACTGAACCAGGCCACTGGGGGCGTGGCACCGGTGGTGACACCCGACGGGTTTGACTCGGAGATGAAGGGCAAGCAGTACATCTATGGCGGACAGCTGAACTTCACCTATAAAATACTGGACTGCCTCTCGGCTGCCGTGGGACTGCGCGCCAACTACTACGACGGCTACTACCGCGGACACGTCAAGGCCAACCACTCCGCCATAGGCAACCTGGCCAGTCTGTCGCTGGACGTAGACCAAAAGGGATGGGGCTTCACGCCCATCATCAGCGTGAGCTACCACCAGGGGCCGCTGACGCTGGCCGCCCGCTATGAGTTCCGCACCAAGATTAGCACAGAGAATGAGACGAACTCGCTGTCGGCCACACTCAACTCGGAACAGCTCATCGAGGCCCCGCTGGTGAAACTGGTGGCTGCGGGAGCACTGCCGGCAGAACAGGCAGCAGGCATGGCCGCACAGATTAAGCAGACGGTAAGCAGCGGACTGGCCGCCTACACCGCACCCTACGAGGACGGTGCCAAGACGCGCTACGACATGCCGGCCATGCTGTCGGTGGCTGCCGGCTATGAGTTTACACCCAGGTTGCGCGCCACGCTGGAGTACCACTTCTTTGACGACAAGAACGCAAAGATGGCCGGTGACCGCCAGGAGGAACTGACCCACGGCACCCACGAGTTCCTGGCCGGTGTGGAGTACGACATCAACGAGTGCTTCACCGTGAGCTGCGGTGGCCAGCGCACCGACTACGGACTGAGCGACGGCTACCAGCAGAACACGTCGTTTGCCTGCGACAGCTGGTCGGTAGGATTGGGCGGCGCATGGAACATCACGGAGAAGGTGCGCCTGAACGCAGGCTACTTCATCACCATCTACAGCGACTACGACAAACAAGCCAGCTACGGCCAGGAGACCTACTCGCGCACCAACAACGTGGTAGGCATTGGCCTCGACTATAAATTCTAAACCGAGAACCTGATACCATAAATGCGAAAAAGGAGCCTTCCACTGAGAAGACTCCTTTTACTTTAGTAGCGGGAGGGGGACCCGAACCCTCGACCTCCGGATTATGAATCCGACGCTCTAACCAGCTGAGCTACCCCGCCATGTTTTGCATTTGCGGCTGCAAAGGTACAACAATCTTTCGAATTACCAAAACTTTTTCAGAAAAAAACGACTTTATTCCGTTTTTTTTTGTACTTTTGCAGCGTCAAAAGATTAGATTGGTAACCTGAAACTGACGACAGTATGCAAAAACTAACAATAGAATATCCGCTGGCAACCAACTCAGTGAAGCTTGTGTGGGACATGATTAGCAATGCGGCAGGGCTGCAGAAATGGTTGGCAGACGAAGTGGTAGAAAACGACGAGACGACAATGACCTTCACCTGGGGACACCCCTGGACGGAACGCGACACGAAGCAGTCGCGCATCCTGGACAAGGAGAAGTTTGACCACATCCGCATGATGTGGGACTACCACGAGGACTCACCCGAAGCTTACTGGGAAATGCGCATAGCACAGAGCGAACTGACGGGCCACCTGGCACTGCTCATCACCGACTATGCCGCCGACGACGACGAGGCGGCCGACCTGCGCGGCATCTGGGACGACAACCTGGAACGGTTGCACCGCGTCAGCGGAGTGTAATGAGTTGACAGGTGACAGTTCTTTAACCTAAAGGTATAAAGCGACCAGAGGTCGATGAGACAGTTGAGAGGGGATTAAACGATTTTTAACAACCTATCTGAAAAACTATCAACCATCAACTGTCTACTTTCAACTAAAATTCGTACCTTTGCAGGCTGAAACATGTTTCGCATAAAGAAGTTAGACATATTTATCGCCAAACAGTTCGGACTGCTGTTCCTGGCTGCCTTTGTCATCTGCCAGTTTGTGCTGATGATGCAGTTTCTGTGGCGCTACGTCGACGAACTCATCGGCAAGGGACTGTCGATGGACGTGCTGGCACAGTTTTTCTGGTACATGGGCATCATGCTGATGCCCCAAGCCTTCCCGCTAGCCATCCTGCTGTCATCACTCATCACCTTCGGCAACCTGGGCGAGAGCTCGGAACTGACGGCTATCAAGGCCGCCGGCATCTCGCTGATGCAGGCCATGCGCTCGCTGATAGTCATCACCGTCGCCACGGCCTGCGTGTCGTTCTACTTCCAGGAGGTCATCGGTCCGAGGGCCTTCATCTCGTTCCAGCAGTTGCTGATATCGATGAAGCAGACCAACCCTGAAGTGGAAATTCCGGAGGGCATCTTCTATGCCGGCATTCCCAACTGCAACCTCTATGTACAAAAGAAGGACATGGACCGTGGCGTGCTCTACGGCATTATGATATACCGCATGAATGGCGGCTACGAGGACGCGGCCGTCATCCTGGCCGACTCAGGACGCATACAGACGACGGCCGAGAAGAAGCACCTGCTGCTGACGCTGTGGAGCGGCGAGTGGTTTGAGAACATGCGGCAGTCGGGCATGGGTATCAACGCCAACGTGCCCTACCGTCGGGAGACGTTCTCGACGAAGAAGATACTGCTGGACTTTGACAGCGGCTTCAACATGGCGGAGATGGGCGAGATATCGACCGACGCCCGCTCGAAGGGACTGAGCCGCATCGTCCACGACCTGGACTCCATACGCGAGTTCAACGACTCGGTGGGTCACCAGAACTACCGCGAAGCCCAACAGCTGACGTTCTCGCGTCCGCCGCTCCTGAAGGGCGACTCGGCAAGAGTATATAAAGAGGTGGCTGGGAAAAGCGAGCTGTTTGACTCGCTCTACCAGAAGCAGAGTGCCGAACAGAAGCAGCGCATCGTGACACAGGCCATGAACGACCTGCAGATGACGCTGAACAACATGGACTACAAGGCAGAATGGAGCTACTGGCTGAACCGCGACGAGCGCATGCACGTGATGGAGGCCATCAACAAGTTCACGCTGTCGCTGTCGTGCATCATCTTCTTCTTCATCGGAGCACCGCTGGGCGCCATCATCCGCAAGGGCGGACTGGGCGTGCCGGTCATCATCTCGGTCATCGTGTTCATCGTCTTCTACATCCTGGACAATACAGGCATGCGCATGGCACGCATCGACGAGTGGACGGTGTGGTTCGGCAAACTGCTGGGCACCGCCGTGCTGACGCCCATAGCCGTGTTCTTCACCTACAAGGCCAACAAAGACTCGACGGTATTCAACATGGACCTGTACCGCAGCATTGCCATGCGCATGCTGGGACTGCGCACCAAGCGCAGCATCATGAGCAAGGAGGTAGTCATAGAAGACCCGCACTACGAGGAAGACGGCAACCGGCTGACAGCCATCAGCCAGCAGACTGCCAACTACATGGAACAGCACAAACTGCTGCGCTGGCCCAACCCGATAGTGGTGTTCTTCCGCCCCGGCGACGACCAGGAGATAGCTCGCATCAACGACGAACTGGAGACCACGATAGAGGACCTGTCGTACTCGCG
This sequence comes from uncultured Bacteroidales bacterium, assembly GCA_902760315.1. Taxonomy (GTDB): domain Bacteria; phylum Bacteroidota; class Bacteroidia; order Bacteroidales; family Bacteroidaceae; genus Prevotella. Next base: position 4,201 of record CACWFV010000063.1, read on the forward strand.
CGACAAGCGCGTCATAGCGCTGCTGAACCGCTACCCCGTCATAGCGACCCACGCCCACACGCGCCCCTTCCAGCGCAAATGGCTGAACGTGGTGACGGGACTGTTCCTGCCCACGGGCATCTTCTTCTACTGCCGCATGATACGTTTCCGCTTCCGCCTGTACAAGGACCTGCAGCACATCCTGACCAACAACAGAAAACTGGTAACCCGCATCGGGGAACTGCTGGAGAAGCGATAGACGGCGCGAGGAGGGCTGGCTATATTATTAAATAGGTATAAAACAAACAACTGAGATATGGAATTACTGAAACTCAACACCATCGAAGAGGCACTCGACGACTTCAAGGCCGGCAAGTTTGTCATCGTGGTGGACGACGAAGACCGCGAGAACGAAGGCGACCTCATCTGTGCCGCTGAGAAGATAACGCCCGACATGGTCAACTTCATGCTGAAGGAAGGCCGCGGCGTGCTGTGCGCACCGGTAACCATCAGCCGGGCAGAAGAGCTGAACCTGCCCCACCAGGTGCAGGAGAACACGTCGCTGCTGGGGACCCCCTTCACCGTGACGGTAGACAAGATAGAGGGCTGCACCACCGGCGTGTCGGCCCACGACCGCTGTGCCACCATCCTGGCACTGGCCGACCCGCAGTCGAAGGCCGAGACCTTTGCCCGTCCGGGACACATCAATCCGCTATACGCCCAGGACAATGGCGTGCTGCGCCGCTCCGGACATACGGAGGCAGCCATAGACCTCTGCAAACTCTGCGGTCTGCAGCCCGTAGGTGCGCTCATCGAGATTATGAACGAGGACGGCACCATGGCACGCATGCCACAGTTGCAGGTGTTTGCCAAGAAGCACGACCTGAAGATCATCACCATCAAGGACCTCATAGCCTACCGCCTGAAGAAGGAGTCGCTGATAGAGGTGGGCAACAGCGCCGACCTGCCCACCAAGTACGGGCACTTCCGGCTAGTGCCGTTCCGCCAGAAGTCGAACGGACTGGAGCACATGGCGCTCATCAAGGGCGAATGGAGAGAGGACGAGCCGGTACTGGTGCGCGTACACTCCAGTTGTGCCACGGGCGACATCCTGGGCAGCATGCGCTGCGACTGTGGCGAACAGTTGCACAAAGCCATGGAGATGATAGAGAAGGAGGGTAAGGGCGTGGTCATCTACATGCAGCAGGAGGGCCGCGGCATCGGTCTGATGAACAAGATTGCTGCCTACAAACTGCAGGAAGAGGGCTTGGACACCGTAGAGGCTAACGTGCACCTGGGCTTCAAGCCCGACGAGCGCGACTACGGCTGCGGCGCACAGATGCTCAGACAGCTGGGCATCCACAAGATGCGCCTCATGACCAACAACCCTACCAAGCGCGTCGGCCTGGAGGCCTACGGACTGGAAATCGTCGAGAACGTGCCCATCGAGGTGACGCCCAACGAGTATGACTATCGCTACCTGAAGACCAAACAGGAGCGCATGGGGCACACGCTACACCTGAAATAAACCCACCCCCTGCCCCTCCCTGCTGGGAGGGGAGATAGAGAAAAGTGAAGATAGAAGAGATAAGAAAGAAAAAAATGTCGCATTTCTTCGTGATTCACGAATAAAATGCGTACTTTTGCAGGCAGACAACATACTTAAAGCAAGAATATGGCACAACTATCCGACCGTTTGCAACGACTGGCACCGTCAGCTACGCTGGCTATGTCGCAGAAAAGCTCTGAGATGAAAGCCCAGGGCATTGATGTTATCAACATGAGTGTGGGTGAACCCGACTTCAACACCCCCGACCACATCAAACAGGCTGCCAAACAGGCCATTGACGAGAACTACTCTCGCTATTCGCCCGTCCCTGGATACCCCGACCTGCGCAAGGCTATCGTTGCCAAACTCAAGAACGAGAACCAGCTGGACTATACCGTCAACGAGATACTGGTGAGCAATGGTGCCAAACAGAGTGTCTGCAATACCGTGATGGCACTGGTGAACGACGGCGAGGAAGTCATCATACCCACCCCCTACTGGGTCAGCTATCCGCAGATGGTGCTGTTGGCCGGCGGCAAACCCGTCTTCGTGGAGGCCGGTTTCGAGCAGAACTTCAAGATGACTGCCGAACAGCTGGAGGCCGCCATCACGCCGAAGACACGCCTGATTATCCTTTGCTCGCCCAGTAATCCAACGGGCAGCGTATACAGTCGTGAAGAACTGAAAGCGCTGGCCGACGTCATACTGAGACACGAAGACCTGTTTGTGCTGGCTGATGAAATATATGAACACATTAATTATATAGGCAAACATGAGTCCATCGCCCAGTTTGAGGGCATGAAGGAGCGTGCCATCATCGTCAACGGTGTCAGCAAGGCATACGCCATGACAGGTTGGCGCATCGGCTACATTGCCGCACCGGAATGGATAGTAAAAGGATGTAACAAACTGCAGGGACAGTACACCAGCGGACCGTGCTCCGTCAGCCAGAAGGCTGCCGAGTTTGCCTACATCAGCAGTCAGCAGTGCGTAGAAGACATGCGACAGGCCTTTGAGCGCCGCCGCGACCTCATCGTCAAACTGGCCAAGGACATTCCAGGTCTGGAGGTCAACATACCAGAGGGTGCCTTCTACCTGTTCCCCAAATGCTCGTCGTTCTACGGCAAGAAGACTGCTGAGGGAAAGACCATCGAGAACTCTACCGACCTGGCCATGTATCTGCTGGAAGAGGGACACGTCGCTACCGTCGGCGGCGATGCCTTTGGCGACCCGCAATGCTTCCGCATGAGCTATGCAACAAGCGACGAAAATATCGTTGAAGCCATGCGCCGCATCAAGGAAACACTGGCAAAATTAAAATAATTTGCGATTATACCGTGTTAAAAGTTCTTAATTAGGCGGTAAGTACATCGAAATTGGCTATCTTTGCCGTGTATTACTGAAACAAGACATCTATAACTTAATTCTTTTAATAACTAAAAAAACAAAAAAATTATGGCAACAACAACAAAGGCTACAGCCCCAGCCAAAAAGTCGGGCTTCGGAGGTGTTAAGGAAGCATGGATTATCCTCGCTATCTGCTGCGCAGCTGGTTATAGTGTATGGTATTTCGTAATGGGTAACCCCGACAACTTCATCGGTGGCGACCGCACCGGCCATCCCGCTAACCTGCTGGGTACCGTTTATAAGGGAGGTTTCGTCGTAGGTCTGATCCTTACCCTTCTTTTCACCGTTATCTGCCTTGGCTTCGAGCGTTTCTTCGCTATCAAGTCAGCTTCTGGTAAGATGAACCTCGCTAAGTTCACTGCACAGGTAAAGGCTGCTGTTAAGGCTCAGAAGTTTGACGAGGCTAAGGCTCTCTGCGACAAGATGCAGGGTTCTGTAGCTAATGTCGTTTTGGCTTCTATCAATATGTACCAGACTGTAGAAACCGACTCTACTCTGAAGAAGGCTGCTAAGATCGCTAAGATTCAGCAGGCTCACGAAGAGGCTACCCAGCTGGAGATGCCTACTCTGCAGATGAACATGCCTATGGTTGCTACCATCGTATCTCTGGGTACCCTGACCGCTCTGTTCGGTACTGTGCTCGGTATGATCGGATCATTCCAGGCTGACGAGATTGGTTTCACCATCGCAGCAACATACGATTCTACCCACAACGAGGCTTAATCTTTAGAACCATTTCAAAAAACACACTAAATCCGTTTTAGAATGGCTAAAGTTAAGATACAGAAAAAAGACATCTGGATCGACATGACACCTATGTCGGACGTGATGACTCTGTTGCTCTGCTTCTTCATGTTGACATCAACATTCTTGACGCCAGAGCCTATTCAGGTCACCACACCGAGTTCTGTGTCTGAGAAGAAGGTGCCTGAGAGCGATGTTCTGAACATCTTGGTATCACCCAAGGGACAGATCTTCCTCGGCACTGAGAACAAGAACCACATGAAGGCGATGATGGATGAGATGACCGACCGCTTCGGTGTCTCTCTCAACGCTACCCAGCAGAAGCACTTCCTGGAAGATGCTATGGTGGGCGCCCCCATGGACAAGCTTGCTCAATATCTCAGCCTTGAACCCGAGAAGATGGCAGAGGCTATCCAGATGCTCGGCATTCCCACTGACAGTATCAGCGAAGGAATGAGCGAGTTCCAGATGTGGGTGAAAGCCGCCCGCGACGCGAATCCGGACATCAAGATTGCCATCAAGGCAGACTCAAAGACCGCTTACAAGACAGTAAAGGCCATGATGTCTGAGCTCCAGGATATGAACGAGAACCGTTATCAGTTGATTACCAACCTACAAACTGCATCGGAGGAATAAACTATGGCAAAAAAGAATCTATCCAAGCAAAAGAAAATGGATACCCGCGTGAACTTCACGCCAATGGTAGACATGATGACAAGTCGGTAACGAAGGCTTCTCACACCATTACCCTCTATCTGGGTGCTGACGACCAGATTTGGTATGTCGCTGGTCTGCCCAACTACGAGGATCCCTCTTGTGTCAAGAAGACCACATACGGCGCCAAGGGTGTCCGTGACGTGCTCATCAAGCACACCACTGAGGAAGGTGTCAACCCCGTAGCCAAGATCATGATGGCCAAGAAGGAGCTGGATGCCAAGAAGTCGGCCTACAACAGCCAGATGACTGACCAGCAATATGAGGAACAGCTCTCTCGCATCAAGAAGGGTGAACTGCCCAACGGCGAGAAAGTTCCTACCATGACGGTCATCATCCGTCCTCTTGACACAGCCACCTATGAGAATATGATCGCAGCTCTCGACGAGATGCTCATTTGCAGTATTGATAAGTATGTCATCGACAAAATTGGCCCCCAAGATCGTGAACTGATCGAGAAGGCTGGCGTCAAGTAAATCGATGTCTAACCATTTAAACGAAAAGGAACTATGTCAAAAATAGATCTTATACAAGACAGCTGGGTCGACCTTGTATTTGAAGGGAAGAACCACGCTTACGGTGCTTATCAACTGCGCAAAGAAACTGGCAAGCGTAACCTCTACGCCTTGGGAGTGATGTTCCTCATCGCCCTCATCATCGCAGCCGTCGTAGCTGTGAAGGGTGTTGTGGAGAACGCCATGAAGTCAGACGTAGCTATCGAAGCCGATGTAGAGTTGGCCAAGCTTGCTGAGAAGAAAGAGGCTAAGGTTGAGAAGAAAGAAGAACCGAAGATTGAGAAAGTTGAAGTAGAAAGAGTTAAAAGTTCTGTGAAGTTCACCGCTCCTGAAATCAAGAAGGACGAAGATGTGAAACCGGAAGAAGAGTTGAAGTCACAGGAAGACCTGAGCAAGACCAACACCGCCATCGGTGCGTTCGACGTGAAGGGTAACGACGAGGCTGCCGGCGAGGTGCTGAAGGCTAAGGAAGTTATCGCACAGCCCGAACCCCCGAAGGAGGAAGAGACCAAGGTATTCGACGTCGTTGAGCAGATGCCGTCGTTCCCCGGTGGTCCTTCGGCCCTGTTCGAGTACCTGTCCAAGAACATCAAGTATCCGGTTGTTGCTGAGGAGAACGGTATCCAGGGACGTGTTATCGTAACGTTCGTCGTTGAGAAGGACGGTTCGATTACCGACGTT
>CACWFV010000064.1 GCA_902760315.1 uncultured Bacteroidales bacterium
GGTCTTATACTGCTCGCCTGCGTAAACATACAGGTAAGGGATGTGGTGGTTAGGCTCGTTGCCCTGGGCATACTGTCCCACAAGGCCGTCCACATCTGGCGGCGCTCCCGCACCGAGGTCGCCCTGGGCCACAAACAGCTCATCGAGGTTCTTGACAAAAGGCCCGTCACCTCCGTGGGCGGCGATGAGCCCCTCCGGGTCCTGTGGCACCATAAAGGTATATTGCCAGCCGTTGCCCTCGGTAAAGTCGCCCACGCCATCGCGGTGATTGGCCAGGAACGGGTTGTAGGGCTCATACCAGCTGCCGTCCGCCATCTTGGGGTGTATCTTCTCTATTTTCCTGTCGAAGAGTATCTGATAAGCGTTGCTCCTCTTGAGGAAAGTGCTGTAGATATCGCTCTTGCCGAGTTTCTTTGCCATCAGGGCAATGCCACGGTCGTCGGCCGCATACTCCAGGTTGATGGATGTGGCCTCGCGCTTCTTGTCAGCCGGGATATAGCCGTACTTCATGAATTCAGGCACACCGTTCTGCTTGGGGTTGGTAGCCGTCGACACCATGTAGCGCAAGGCGCGGCCGGCGTCAAAACCGTTGAAGCCCTTGAGACAGGCATCAGCTATGACAGGCACTGAGCTGTAGCCCGGCATGCAGTTGGTCTCGCCCGACATAAGGGGCCAGATGGGCAGCTTGCCGTTCTGGTCGTAGATGCTGAGCATGGAATTGACCTCGTCGTCAATCATCTCAGGCTTCAGCACGGTCATCAGCGGCTGCAGGGTGCGGTAGGTGTCCCAGAGTGAGAAGATGGTGTAGTTGGTGAACTTGTTGTTGCGGTAAATCTTGTCGTCCATGCCGCGGAAATCGCCGTTCACGTCGCAGTAGAGCGCCGGAGCGATGAACATGTGGTAAAGGGCTGTGTAGAAGATTTTCTTCTGGGTCTCTGTACCAGAGATGTCCACCACGCCCAGTTCCTTGTTCCACTGGTCAACGGCAGCCTGATGTGTGGCATTGAAATCCCATCCGGGCAGCTCTTTCTCCAGGTTCATCCTGGCGTTGGTGCAGCTCACGGACGATGTCGCCACCTTGACGAGCACGTCGCGGTCGGTATCGGCAAATGTCACCACGCCCTTTGCATCGCGGCACTGCACCTCGTCGCTGCCCATGTAGTCGTTGTCGGAATACACCTCCAGGCTCCTGATGGGCTTGCTGAATGTGGCATAGAAGAAGATTTTGTGCTGCGGGGCCCAGCCATGGCAGAAGCGGTAGCCCTCGATGGTCCGGTCGTCAATGCGGCGGATATAGGTCTCATAGCTCCTCGTGCTAATGCTGGTCTTCAAGTCGATGAGCAGCCGTGGCGTTGCCGTGCCGGTGTAGGTGTAGTGGTGGAAGCCGACGCGCGGGGTGGCAGTGAGCTCCACGTTCACGCCGTTGTCGAGCCTGACGCTGTAATATCCGGTGCCCACTTTCTCGTTCTCGTGACGGTAGTAGGACGATGCAGCATCGGTGATGTCACGCTGTGTTCCCTGTGACGTGCGCACCTTGCCGGTATAAGGCATAAGGCTGATGTCACCCAGGTCAGCGCAGCCCGTGCCGCTAAGATGGTTATGGCTGAAGCCCACAACGATGGAGTCGCTGTAATGGTAGCCTGATGACCAGTCCCATCCCTTATAGATATTCATCGGGCCGAGCTGCACCTGTCCGAAAGGCACGCTGGCACCCACAAAGACGTGACCATGACCGCCGGAGCCGATGTATGGGTCCACATACGACGTGTAGTTGATGGCATTGGCCGATACGATTCCTCCGGCAAGGCACAATGCTGTGACAATAGATTTAATAAAATGCTTCATAATATTTAACATTTACTTTTTCTCATTATAGACACCCAGCTCGGCTATCGACACCGGCGTGGGCTGACCACTGAACGACACGCGTACGGCGTCGCCCCAGACGGTCGGAAAACGAAGAATGTGAACACGCCCGGACGGGGTCTGTGGGTCAGGCCAGTCGGCATCCAGGAAAGTGGGCATGTTGAAATGGATGAACATGCCGAAGCGCAGGTCAACGAAATCCTGCTGCAGCCCGTGCAGGCTCCGTGCCGCTGTGGCCTCGCCGCTGCTCCCGGAAGAGCCGGCAACGCCCTGGGAGGGGCGGGCGGCTGAGGCCAGCGTAATCAGCAGGAGGCCTGACAAAAACGTAACTTTTCTCATAGTCTACATTATATTTTGATTGATAACTTATCTTATGTGCTTCTTTCGATAAAAATAGGCATTTTATAGATGAAACCCAAATATTCCCTTTAAATTGTCGCAAATTATTAATAACTTTGAACCATTAAAGCTTACTATCATGAACCAACTTCGCATTTTTCTCGTCATCCTCGCGTCATGCTTTCTTCTTCCCGCAGACGCAAAGGGCGGCAACGCCAAGGATGTCACGGCAGTCAACGACAGTCTGTTGCGCGTACTTGACAAGGCTGTCGCCGACAGCAAGGCCCTCAGGGAGCGGCACGAGGAGCGCATCAACGCCCTGCGCACCACCTATGGCAACACCTCGTCGTGGAGCGTGCGCTACGACATTGCCCAGCAAATCTACAAACTGTACTACACCTACAAGACCAACATGGCTCTCCACTACCTGCACCTGAGCCTCAGCGCCGCAGAGCACCTGAGAGACATCGACAAGATAGACCAGTGCAAATGTCAGCTTATGGAGCAATACGTCAGGACAGGGTTTTTCGGGGAAGCCGTGCTCACCATGAACGAAATCGACCCCAAGACGCTGAATGCCCAGAACCGTATAGCCTACTACGACTGCATCTCGTACATGTACAACCAGCTTGCCTACTACACCAAGGACAAGACAGACCAGAACCGGTTCCAGCGCCTCGAAAAGACCATGAAGGACAGCCTGCTCAGTATCACCCCCAAAAATTCCATAATTTGGCTAAGCTACATGCAAGAGGTGTATTCGAAAGCCGGCAAGTACCGGGAAGCGCTGCGCGCCCTGGACAAGTGGGCCGGCCAGACCAGACCCGGCAAGCATGACTATGCCATCGTGGAATATTACCGCTACCAGACATACGACGCGATGGGCCTTAAGGACGAGGCCCTGCACCACCTGCTGCTGTCCACCATCAACGACGTGACCACCATCACCTACGACGAGGCTGCCATCTTCTATCTCTGCCGTATCCTGCGCGACCGCGGCGACATGAACCGGGCCAGGAACTACGTGAAATACGCCTACGAGGCCTCGACCATCTTCGGAGGGAAGATGAAAGACTGGGCAACCATGGACATTGAGAGCGTCAACTCCAAATTTCAGAACACGCTGCAGGGACACAACCGCATGATGCTCATCATCTCCATCCTGCTCTCGCTGATGCTTGTCGTGGTCATTCTGCTGGCAATAGTCCTGCTGAAACAGCACCGCAAGCTGCGCGACTATGCGCTGAAGCAGAAAGAGAGCAACCAGACCCTCACTGAGGTCAACCGACAGCTCCAGCTGTCGATAGAGGCCAACAAGGAGACCAACCGCCACCTCTATGAGGCCAACGTGGTCAAGGAGAACTGCATCGCCACCTTCTTTGCCCTGTGTACCCACTACATTGAGAGCGTGAACTATATCCGCACAAGGACCAGCAAGCTGCTGCGCAGCCACAAGTTCGAGGAGCTGTCCGACATGGTACGTTCGTCGTCGGAAGAAGAGGAGGCCGCCCTGCAGGATCTCTATGACCAGTTCGACAACATGTTCCTGACCATCTACCCGAGCTTCGTCCAGGAATTCAATGAGCTTCTGGCCCCGGAACACCGCATCGCCGAACCCAAGAAAGGCACGCTGACCACTCCTCTGCGCATCTTTGCCCTAATCAGGCTGGGCTTTGACGACAGCGGAAAAATCTCTCAGCTGCTCAATCTTGCCAACAGCACGGTTTACAACTACCGCACACGTTTCAGAAACCACGCAGCCGGAGACCGTTCCACCTTCGAGGACCAGGTGCGCAAGATTGGCACCCATTAGCACGTGGGCTATCGCGCATCCCTGATGTCGCCCACGGCCACCTGATACTCATGCCATAGCGTGTCAACAGTGTGCCCCGGTCCAAGGGCGTAGGCCACGGCGCCATTCCACGACCAGGGGACGACCTCAAGACAGGACTTGTTCATCTTACGGATGAAATTTTTGTCCTTGTTGCGGCGCACCCAGTCGAAGAAGTAGCCTATATACCGATAGCCGTCGTGATAGCTGCCTCCCTTGGGGCGGTCCTGCTCACCATGGAACCCGCCGGCCGACACCCGCACGGCGTCGGCCATGCCCTCTATCAGTTCCCAGACCGCCTTGTTTGGACCGCCATAGGGGCCGATACCCTGCGGCTCAAGCTGGAAGGCATGGGTCAGCTCATGCAGCAGTACGCCGCGGGTCTCAAAGTCCACCCTGGCCGTGTCACCCTTGCCGAACGACTTGGCCACCCAGTCGGAGCTGTAGAATATATTGACAAAGCCGTTACCCCCGCCCTTGGCCGATATGCCTTTGTCGCTGCGCAGGATGTAGTCGAGCACCTTGCACTCGGGAATGCTGTCGTGGGGTGAGAAATAAAGCGTGCGCATCACCTCACGCGCCACACTGCGAATATAAGTGTCGGGGTCTGGAATGATGGCGTGATAAATCTTCGACCCCTCACTCTCCGGGTTCTTGTCGATGAAGTTGATAGTCAGCAGGTGCTTGTCCCACTGCCTGTCTTTCTTCGTCAGCCTCACCTGCGTCGAGCTGCCCGGCTGGTCTCCTGACCTATAGCCCAGGGCCATTGCGCTGCCGGAACCTATCCAGAGCAGCGCAACTGTAAGCAGAATAAAAGTTCTTTCTCTGTTCATACTCTAAGATTATCTTTTCCTGGTCATTCTTACTTTGCGCCCATTGTGAATTCGAGCGTACCTCCGTTCATGATATCACTGTGGAGAATGTAGTCTTTCTTGTAGGTCTTGCCATTGAGTCTCACTCCCTTCACATAGCAGTCGTCCTTTCCCTTGCGGTTGGAAGTGATGACAAACTTCTTTCCCGAAGGCAATGTGATCTCCACGCGGCGGAACTGCGGTGAGCCAAACTCATAGACGCCATTGGCCGGATCAACGGGATAAAATCCCATGCTTGAAAGAATGTACCAGCTCGACATCTGTCCGCAGTCCTCGTTGCCCGAGTATCCGTCGATGCGGTTCTTGTACTGTTCCGTCATCACCTTGTTCACGTAATACTGCGTCTTCCGGGGCTGGCCGGCATAGTTGTAGAGGTAAGCGCAGTGGTGGCTGGGCTCGTTGCCATGCGCATACTGGCCGATGAAGCCACTGGCATTGCCATTTTTCTCGGCCTCACCGCCTGTGAGCGTGAAGAATTTGTCGAGCTCTGCCGCAAACTTCTTGCTGCCCCCCATGAGCCTGATGAGGTCGGGCACGTCCTGCGGCACGTAGAAACGATACTGCCAGGCATTAGCCTCGGTATAAGGATTGCCGCCGTTGCCGCCATACTGCAGAGGATTGAAAGGCTCAACCCACCGGCCATCGCTGTTCTTTGCACGGAAGAAGCCCGTGGAGGAGTCAAAGAGGTTGCGGTAATTGCGGGAGCGTCTCTCAAAGAACTCATAGTCAGCGGTCTTGCCAAGGGCCTTGGCCAGACGGGCCACGCAGGCGTCATTATAAGACTCCTCCAAGGTGATGGACACCGACTGCGACTGCAAGTCCTCGGGATAATATCCATATTTTTCATAGATTCTCCAAGGCGAATTGAGATGCTCGCGGAGCGAGGTCCCCCTCACGGCCTCAAAGACACGCCCGGCATCGACGCCGGGGATATGCTTCAAGGCTGCGTCCACGAGCACAGGGATAGCGTGATTGCCAATCATGCAGTAGTTGTCGGTGCCCCAGAGCTGCCATATAGGCAGATAGCCATAGGTATCGTACTGACGTAGCATGCTCTTCACGAAGTCAGCCACACGGTCCTGCTTCAGCAAGGTGTACATGGGATGGCAGGCACGGAAAGTGTCCCAAAGAGAGAATGTGCTGTAATGGGTCTCTCCGGCGGGCAGCTTACCGGTGGTATAGTCAGCATACATGAACTCGCCGTTGCAATCCGAAATGGTATTGGGCTGGATATAAGCATGATAGAGACCGGTATAGAAGATTGCCTTCTGGTCTTCGGTACCATCTACGCGCACGTTGGCAAGCTCTTTCTCCCATGCCGCAACGGCCTGCCGGTGGACGGCATCGAAATCCCATCCGGGATTCTCGCCCATATTCTCCTTGGCATTGGCGACACTGACCGGCGATAACGCGACCTTTACGATGAGCGGCTCACTGCTCGGCGCAAAGCTCAGATAGGCCTTTACGTTGCGTCCGTTGGCCCAATCGCCGTCGGTGAACGTCTTGTTGTAGGCACGGAACACCTTTGCCGTTACAGGACGGTTGAACTTGGCATAGAAGCACACCTTACGGTAGCGCTGCCAGCCATCGAGCATGCGGTAGCCCTCAAGGGTGTAAGGGTCAACAAGCCTCACCTGGGCATCGAAGATTTCCCTAATGCTGTTGCCACCGTGCTGAAGGTCGAAGACGAGATTGCAGGCCTTTCCCTGGGGGAAGGTATAGCGGTGCATGCCCGTGCGCGTCGTGGCCGTCATCTCACAGTTCACGCCACTCTCATCGAGTCTCACCTGATAGTAGCCGGCAGAGGCCTTTTCGTTGTCGTGGCTGAAAGTTGAGCTGTAGTCGTTGGTACGTGCCAGGCTCTGCAAGTCGCGCGAGGTCGGCATCACGAGGAAGTCGAGCAGGTCAACGCAACCCGTACCGCTAAGGTGGGTGTGGCTGAAGCCATAGATGCGCTTTTGGCTGTAGTCGTAGCCCGAGGGGTCGTAGCCCGAGGGTTTGTCATTCTCGTCAGGACTGAGCTGCACCATGCCAAAAGGCACCGTAGCGCCAGGGAATGTATTTCCCATAAGACTGTTGGCATCTACTGCCCCCGTTCCAATGAAAGGGTTGATGTACTTCACCACTCCCCCGTCGCTCTGGGCCAAGGCCACCGAGGCAGAAAGGAACACTGCGCATAGCGCGAGATTTCTCATTAATCGCATGATTGTCGTTTTATAAGTTTTTTAATTATTTTCCACAAATCACCTTACGCCCGCCGATGATATAGATGCCGCGCGGCAGCTCATCGAGCTGAGCCTTGCCTTTCACCACGGCAACACGCCTGCCGTCGATGGAATAGACCGCGACGGGGCCTGTACCTTCTGATGCGTTTCCGACAATGTCTGTGATGCCGGAGGCAGTGCCGTCGTTCTTGTTGACAGGCAGTGCCGTAACGAGCGCGGCACGGTCGTTGTTGGCTACGAACCAGGCTGAGAACGGCGAGGCCGTCATCTGGGCAGCATGCACGAACGAAGTGCCGTCGGCCGACAGCGCGTATGCGTCGGTGAGCGTATCGGCTGTCATCGTTCCCACAAACTTGAAGTCCTTGCTATAGGTTGAGATATATTCCGGCTGTTCCAGCTGGACATCAGTTCCACCGAATGTTATTGTCTGTCCCGCCATGTCAAAAGTGCCGTTTGCCCAGGCACCTTTCCATTCCACGACATAAGGATGGAATGGCCTCAGCTCTGCGGCCGGCGTGAAATAGAGCTCCTGTCCGGCAGCCGACGTGAAATCCAAGATGCGGAAGTTCTTGCCCGTCTCACTGTCGTTGTGGAACCAGTCAGCAGCCTGCCCCCGTCCGTCGCTGATGGTGGTCGGGGCAAACGGCAACACGA
>CACWFV010000065.1 GCA_902760315.1 uncultured Bacteroidales bacterium
ATTCTCTAGAGAATTTTTCGTCAAAGTACCTTTCTGACAAGAGCGCAAAATCGTCATTTTTCATACATCGCTGTAAATCAACATATTACAAAAACGCCCGAAAATCGCAAAAAATCGACCGAGAGGACTCTTGCTCGCAAAAATCGCATTCTCAGTGCCCGTTTTTTGTCAGTTTATTCAACAATACTATAACTCTGATGTCTTCCGTTCAGCAGGCACAAATATTCCCTTTTATAGCTTTAACGCACCGCTACGCGGAATCAAGATGATAACCGAACATAGAGAATATATCACTCGCTCTATCAGTCTAATTTTGTTTTTTTTCAATATTCGTTTATATTCTTGATTCCATCTAAGATGGAGCGTCTTAAAGGCCCAAAAAGGCGTACAATAGAATTAACTCTCTATTAGGCATTATGTCGAAATCGTTCACTTATCATCAATATTTTATTTCATTCTATTTCGTTTTCAATTTATCCAATATTCAAGCAACAATTTAAAAATAATCGAGAAAAAATTTGTTTAGTAACACAGAATTGCGTATTTTTGTAAATTGAGAAAAGTATTTGTTTGACTGCTTATTGAATGATATGAATAGAAAAGTATATTTCTTTGCAGTGATTACAGCTTCCAGCGATAGGAAAGGAAGTTTAGCAATGGGGGGGGGTATTACCACAGCTCTCCATTGATATTTGTGAGCAACGGATATTGTCGTCTGCCCACAACGACTACTATTTAGCAGCTTTCTATAACGGCAAAGGCATAGCCATACTGAGGGGCTGTGGTCTCCATGCCTCTAACGCAAGCATGTGATGAGCTCCTTGCGCCACATAAGCCGTGTACTGTTGTGCGTCATCATGCTGATGATGCAAGGATGGGCTATGTCCCAAGCCTCAGCAGCCACGTCGCAGGACAGTACACATTTTGTGACGGCAAGTCTGATGGTTATCAGTCCCGGCAGTGAGATCTATTCGGTCTTCGGCCATTGCGTGCTCCACATGCAATGCCCGTCGAAGCATCTCGACTATGTCTACACCTTTGAGACGGAACCGAACTATCTGAAATTCTTCGCCGGAAAGTCTAAGGCTTGTTTCGTCGCTGTTCCCACGCAGGAATTCCTGCAACAGTATAAGTCTGAGGGACGGGGCGTTACGGAGTATGAGCTCAATCTCATGCCCCACGAGAAACAGGAACTGTGGCGCGCGCTCGACGAGGATATGGCGGAAGGAGCAACGAGGCGATTCACCATGCTGAAAAGCAATTGTGTTTCCATGTCGCTCTTCATGATAGAGCAGGCGTTGGAGAAGCGGTATATCGATTTCACGCCCAACAATTGGCTCCCACGGATGGGTAACGCCCGCATCTTGCATTCCTACCTCCGGCATTCTCCATGGGCCGACTTCTTATTCTTTACTTTCTCAGGGGTCGAGGCCGACAACCGCTGGTCTGTGGAGGATCTGCTATCTCCCACCAACGTGGGACCCTGCCTACAGTCCGACCAAATCGTCAGCACTGATGGCCACCAACGTTGGCCTGTCTTCGTCGGTAAACCCCGTCAACTCTCAGCAGCCCGCCCCATGAGTGCACCCTCATGGTTCACGCCCAACGTCTTCGCGCTCCTGCTGCTTCTGCTCATTGTGGGCATCAGCATCATCGGGCATGTGTGTCACTTTGGTCGCCTGCTTTCTGCCACCGATACCGTATTGTTCCTGTTGCAGGCCATCATCGGCTGCGCACTGCTTTATGTCACGGTTGTCTCCTGTCTCTTCGGCCGTTGCTGGAACTGGTATCTCATCCCCTTCAATCCACTACCCTTTGTGGTGTGGCTCTGCTTCCGCCATCGCCCTATATATAATAAGGTGTATGCCGTGTACACACTCATTCTCCTACTGTTCATCGCAATCACACCTTTCGTCACTAGTCAGGTCGATGCAGCCCATCTACTAATCGTCGCAACTTTGATGGTGAGGTGTGCCGACCGATACTACAGCGGAAGAAGAGAACAAATAAAACATGTAAACATTCATAACAATCATAAATAAACAAGGCAATGAAAACTAAGATTTACCTACAGTTTAGATGGCTGTTGCTTTGCTGTTTCCTGTTATCGGGCATCAATATGATGGCCGGTGGAACAGACTACTACTACAAAGTGACGGCGACGGCTTCGCCAAAAGGCGAGGGCAAGGTGTATGTCTCGGAAACACAGACTGAGCCCCAGAGCTCTGATTATGCAGACTCGAAGACCATTACGGCTAAAGAACATAGCGATCAGAAGGCTGCGTCAAAGGAGTTTTATCTTTTCGCTAAGCCAGCAGAAGGTTATCTTTTCGATAAATGGACCAAAGATGACGGCACGACAGAAGTGAGCAAGCAGAAGAATGCTTCAACAGGCACGCTGACCAGTTCAGCCACCTCCGAGGGCTCTCCTGCAACCTTTGGCTATATTGCTCATTTTATCAAGGCTGGTGATGCTTATGTAGCTTCAGAAGATGAATCCATTGGTACCGTGGGCATTAGCAATGCAACAAATGCAGTAGGCGACGAGGTGACGCTGACTGCCTATCCCGACATGTTCTCAGGTACATTCAAAGCTTGGACCAAAGATGGCAAGGTGGTGTCGACAGACAATCCTTACACGTTCACTGTCACGGAGGAAAA
Source organism: uncultured Bacteroidales bacterium (assembly GCA_902760315.1). Lineage (GTDB taxonomy): Bacteria > Bacteroidota > Bacteroidia > Bacteroidales > Bacteroidaceae > Prevotella. Next base: position 2,662 of record CACWFV010000065.1, read on the forward strand.
CAAGGGTAAGTATGTGGCTACATTCGACAAGATTGATATGGCCAACACGGGCTTCTATTGCGTCGTGAGGAATGTTGGCCATAACCGCAACTTAGGGTTGATGGGTATCTCAGACAAAACAGTATCAAGAAGCAGAAGCAACAGATACCTAAAGAACTCCATCATGCTTTTGGAGTCTAACAGTGATGTAATGCACTCTTCACCTGCTTTTGTTTTGAGAATCACTGGAACGGCAGATGGCAATGGAGGCTTGGATGGTTGCAACCTCACGGCACAAGGAATGAAGTCCAGCAAAATATCTGGCAAGACCTTTACATTCTCAAACAAAGGCGACCACTTTTACATTACTGGCGCTGCCGGTAGTCTAAACGCCTACATGGTGGATTATGCCGATGCTCCTACACAAGAGGAAGGCGTTGGCAAAGTCCACCACCCTGGATTCTATAATGGAGCAAATGAAAAAGACAAGCAATTTCACTGGCAAGTGGTTCCCATCACCCGCGACAGCAAGGAGACCTATTTCGGGGCCATGCCCTCGGAAAAGGCCAAGGTGGGCGACAAGTACTACACCACCATGTACACCGCCTTCCCTTATGAGTGTCTTGATGGCGTGAAGGCTTACACTGTAGACAACATCAACGCCGATGGTTCTGTGCATCTCAAAGAGATCACCTCTGGTAAGGTGCCTTCAAAGACTGCTGTCGTACTGGCATGCAACAGCACCAAACCCAGCGAGAACCGTCTGCTGCCGCTGCTCGAAGAGCCTGCCGCCGTTGAGGGTAACAATCTGCTGAAAGGCGAGATCTGGCTGAAGGACGAGAGCAAGACCGAAGACCAGTACCGAACAAAATTCAATGCTTCAACCATGCGAGTACTCGGAAACAACACTGGTACTTTCGATAGTGAGAACAACAGCGATGTGTTGGAAGGTGGAACTACTACTGGTACGCTCACCTATATCAAGAACAACACTTGCTATCTCGACGTGAGCAACGTGGAGAATCCTGCCACTTCCTACACGCTCACTACCAAGGAGCCGGTGAAGGCCATCGACGGCTATTACCGTATTCAGAACGGCTATGGTATCACGGAGAACAGTGGCAGGAACGAAGATGGTCACTATGTGCAGGTGACGGATGCTGCCTGGGCTGCTCCTAACCAGACCGCTGCTGAGACCAAGACAGAACCGGGCTCGGTCATCTATTTGAAGGCTACGCCCGTCAGCGAAGACATGCTGCGCGTGGACAATCTGCGCTCGCAAGGCATCGAGGTCGTCGGCGGAACAGCACGCAAGGACTTCCTTACGCTCTACAACAACTTGGGCAATATGACTGCCGAGAAGCGATATGACTATCTGCGTCAGGCACAGAAGCAGGGTTACATCTTCACGGGTCGTGCCTTGCTTGAGGCCGGCATCTATGCTGTCGCTAACGAGTTGGTCACTGGCTACCAGGCTCCCGAGGACGTGAAGACGCTGTCGTCGGAGTTCAACAAGCAGATTGCCGATGCCCTTGACATCGACATGTATATGACGCGCACCCAGCTCTCCAACGGCCAGGCAGCATGGACGCTTAAGGAGCATGTGCTCAACTTCGACAAGATCTCTGACTTCGTAAAGACAAATATGTCACGCTTCAAGCCGGGCTTCGAGGCTATGCGCAAGGTGTGGGGCACTACAACCGGCGAAACCATAGAGTCTGACGAGGTGAAGACCTTGGGCGAATTAGGCTATAACATCCAGGACGACAAGACGCTCTCTACAGGCGATTATCCTGTCACACTGAATGCCGACGGCTCCTGCCAGACTTCCTACGAGGCCATCTTCACCCATCCCGAGCTCCTGTACTACTGGCTGAAGCTGAATGTGTGGAAGATGCTCAACGACCCTGACAAATACAAGACGGCCCTGCGGAGCATGACGGGTAGCGACTATCTCTACAAAGCCTTCAAGGAGGTGGGCGGCCACGAGACCGTGATGCGCTATATCCGTCGTCTGCATTACGACACTGACTATTATCTCATCGACGGCTACGTTTCCAATGGTACTGAGGGCACCGAGGGCGACACCTATACCAACCTCGGACGCTTCGGCTTCTGCAACAACAACACGACGTCATCTGCCTATCCCGCCGAACTCTCCACGGCCCAGGACGGTGGCAAGTGGGTGCTGAAAGAGGTCACTGCTGACGATGACAGCTACTTTGGCATCAAAGCCAGCAGCAAGTTCCAAGGCCTCGACGGCCACTACTACAGCACGCTCTGTGTTGACTTCCCCATCGACGTGACGAAGTGCAGCGAAGGTCTTCACTTCTACTCTGTCGACGGTACCTTAGGCGAAGCAGAAACAAGAGAATATGCCGACGGCCAGAAGTGGACCTATCACTTCATCACACTCAACGAAATCACCGACGTTGTGCCTGCCGGACTGCCTGTCATCGTTGAGACTGAGAGTACAGAGGCCAGCAGCAACCGCATCGTACCGGTGGTGAGCGACAAGACCTATGAGGGCACTACTCTGTTGAAGGGTATCTTCTTCAATGCCGGCAAGAGCAATGCCAGCGACAGCTATGGTTCGGTGATCGAGAACATCATGGAGAATCTCTTCGACTACAAGTATGACAACATGTCCGATGCGCTCAACCACCGCTATGGCATCAGCTATGACGCTACAAAGCAGAAGATTTTCACACTCCAGAAGAATGCCGCTGACACGCACAACCCCATGGGCTTCTACCATTACACGGGTACGTCGCTGACCCACAACAAGGCGTTCATGGTCATTGACAACTCGGCTGTTCCCGCCGGTGCCAAGATCTTCTTGGGTTATCAGGGTGGCACCACAACAGGTATCGAAGATGTCAACACTGACGCTACACAACAGCATACTGATGCCATCTACGATCTGCAGGGGCGACGCGTTGCTAAGCCTATGAAGGGCGGTATCTATATCATCAATGGAAAGAAAGTGCTAATTACTAAATAGGAAGCGATATGAAGAAGAAACTATATATAAAGCCTTCATCGTGTGTTGTCCGTCTCAACATTCAGGATCAACTCTTGGACAACAAGATGGGAAACCACTCTGGGCCACATGCCGGTGAAGGATATGAAGGAGACGACCAAGCTGCAAAGCGAAACACGCTGACTGATGATGAAGAAGAGGTTTGGGAGGCTTTCCCAAAGCCACGCAGCCCTTGGGATGAATAAGTTTGAAGCAAGTAAGTAAAACTTAAATATAGACAAGGCAGGATCCGCTCATACGGCTCCTGCCTTTTTGTTTGACGGCAAATCATATATATTGTTCACGAAGAGGGACATGCACGTGGTAGTATGAAGGAACCTGCAATCAAGTATCCTTTCACCCCTTGCAGCATTTCACCCCCCCTCTCTTTTGGAGAGGGGCACGGGGGTGAGGCTTTTTGTACGATTCTTGCATGATTCTTGGACGATCGTTGCGTATGGTTTGGAAATAATAGCGTAACTTTGCAGGAAGAAAATCCTAATATACAGATTATATGAAACGACTTTTGACATTCGCCGCCACCATAGTCATGCTGCTGCCCACCCAGGCACAGAAGCGACTCGGTGGCTATCCGATCACTCCCGTGACGTTCACCTCCGTGAAGGTGGCTCCCAACAGCTTTTGGGGACAAAGGCTCGAAGCCAGCCGCAAGGTCACCATACCGCTCGCCTTCAGCAAATGCGAGGAGACGGGACGCTACAAGAACTTTGAGCATGCTGCCGCACACCTCAAAGACCCGTCAAAGGTCTTTCCCGTCACGGGATGCAGCTTCGACGACACCGATCCCTACAAGACCATTGAGGGAGCCAGCTATATTCTCCAGACCTATCCCGACGCCAAACTGAGACACTATATCGACAGCGTGATCACGATCATCGGCAGTGCGCAGGAGCCCGACGGTTATCTCTATACTGCCAGAACACAAAACCCGCAGCATCCTCATGAGTGGGCTGGCGACAAGCGGTGGTCGAAAGAAGAGAATCTCAGCCACGAGCTCTATAACCTCGGACATATGGTAGAGGCTGCCATCGCACACTATCAGGCCACGGGAAGCCGCCACTTCCTTGACATCGCCATACGCTACGCCGACTGTGTCGTCCGTGAGGTGGGACCCAAACCGGGACAGGCCTGCGTGGTGCCGGGACATCAGATCGCCGAGATGGCACTTTGCAAACTCTATCTCGTCACTGGCCAACGCAAGTATCTCGATGAGGCGAAGTTCTTCCTCGACTACCGTGGCAAGACACAGGTGCGGTCGGAATACTCTCAGAGCCACAAGCCTGTCGTCGAACAAGACGAGGCTGTCGGACACGCCGTGCGCGCCGCCTATATGTATGCCGGTATGGCTGACGTTGCCGCGCTCACCGGCGACACGGCTTACATCCATGCCATCGACCGCATCTGGGAC
>CACWFV010000066.1 GCA_902760315.1 uncultured Bacteroidales bacterium
GGCAGCACCACTGGGATCACCCGTAGCCGAGATGTTCATGCCCGGCACGCGGCCCTGCAGGGCCTTCATCGGGTTGTTCTCGTTCTGCTTGGCCAGTTCTGACACGCTGACTACCGAGACAGCACCCGTCAGGTCGGCCTTGCGCTGGGTGGTATAACCTGTCACCACCACTTCCTGCAACTGTTTGCTGTCTTCTTGCAGCGTGACCTGCATGCCGTCCTGGGCAGCCACTTCCTGGGTGAGATAGCCCACATAGCTGAAGACGAGTGTCTTGCCTGCAGCCACTTTCAGTTTGAAGTTTCCATCAAAGTCAGTCACTGTGCCGTTGGTCGTTCCTTTCTCCATGACGGTGGCTCCTATCACGGGGCCGAAGGCGTCAGACACAGTTCCCGTCACTTCCTGCGCGTACATTATTGTACTGAGCAGCAGCGTCAGGAAACTCAAAAACAATCGTTTTGTTTGTTTCATTGTGCTTTACGTTTTTAGTTAATACTTTGATTACAAATTATGCTGCAAACTTACTAACTCCAAACGTGAAAGTCTGTCAAATATCGTTCTACCAATATCAAAAATGATACATGCAACAATTGTTCACTATAAAGTTTGTTTCGTTGAATCCTTTTTTAGGATTCCCGAAGCTCCATAGGCAGCTTGCCGTATTGCTCCTTGAAACATTTAGAGAAATAGCCTGGCGTATTGAAGCCCACCTCAAAGGCTATCTCGGCCACCGTCTTGGTGCTGTTGCCCAACAGGGCATAGGCTTGCTGCAGGCGCATCTGGCGCAACAGTTCCACGGGAGTCTGACCGGTGATGCTCTTCACCTTGCGGTACAGTTGCACACGTCCCAGTCCCAACTCGTCGCCCAGTTCCTCCATTTTCAGGTTCGGGTTAGACATGTGCTTGCGGATGGCCTCGTTGAGTTTTTCGGCAAAGAGGATGTCCTGCGAGCGTGGTGCCGGCATGTCTTTTTCCGGCTGGTAGAAGATGTCGTGAACCTTACGTGTGTTGGCATCGGTATAAAACAGGGCCTGCTCCTCGTTCATGGTCTGGCGCTGGCGGATGGTCATTTTCGTCTGCCAGTAAGCACGCCACATCATGCCAATAGCTATGATGAGCACCACGATGACTATCAGACTGGTTACGAGGAGCTTGTGCTGGGTGTCGTACAGCACAAGCGAGTCCTCCAGCTTACTCTGTATGGTAATCAGGTCTTCGTTCTGCCGCATCAGCTCACGGCCGTTCAGGTCCACAATGTCTACGTCGTCTTGCGTCACCACCATGCCCTGCATCGTGTTCTCACGTTCATAGGGCTGACCGGTCAGAATGTTGATAGCCAGCTCCACTATTTTCTCGCCGTGGGTGGGATAAATATAGGTACCTACCTGATGACCGAACTGCACATACTCTATGCCCTCGCCGGGCAGTCCGTCGATACCCATAATCCTGACTTTTCCTTCCGTGCCCGTCTCCACCACGGCTTTATACACACCAGTGGCCATGCCGTCGTTGTGGCAGAAGACAATGTCGGGCAGAGGCCCGTTCTTGATTTGTTCCAAAGTAATGCGGTAGGCCTGTTCCGACGACCAGTCGGCCTCCTGGCAGACGTAGTTCAGCTCGTCGTGTCCCTTCAGAGCCTCAGAAAATCCCTTGTGGCGCTCCTGAGCAGGCGACGAACTCATGGCTCCTGTTATCTCCAGTATCAGGGGCTTGTGGCCGGAGGGCAGGTCCTCGGCCGTCTGCACAGCAAAGTCACCCATCGTCCTGCCGGCATCTACGTTGCTGCCGCCTATGAAGGCTGTGTAGTCATCGGTAGCGGCTTTGCGGTCAAAGTAAATCACAGGGATGCCCTTCTGCCTGACACGAGAGATGGCTTCGGCTATGGGCGCTGCCTCGTTGGGCGCCACCACCAGCAGGTCTATGCCGCTGTTGGCCAGCGAGTCTATCTGGCTTATCTGCCGCTCCGTGTCGTCGTAGGCACAGGCTATGCTGACGCGGGCACTACAATCATAGAGGTGCTGGGCGGCCAGCATCTCGCTGTTCACCTTTTCGCGCCACCGTCCGGCACCGCATTGCGACACACCGATGCGGTAGACGGGTTCCTGCGTGCAGGCTGTCAACAGCACCGCCAGCAACAACACGAGGGTCGTGCCCATCTGCCTGCCTCCCAGCGTTCTCATTCCTTGTGCCATGTTCTCGTTCTGCTTGTTTGGTGCATGCAAAGATAGATAAAAAAAAGGGAACGGCAAAGAAATCAACCGTTTTTTCACCGCGACACACAAAAATGCCCGTCCAGTTTGCATCAACAGAACCTGGACGGGCATCTACCCTGAAAACTTTCGACTAATAAATACTACTAACTATTATTTTATGATGAACTTCTTTCCATTCTGGATATACAGACCCTGCTGGGGCTGTGCCACGCGCTGGCCGGCCAGGGTGTAAACGCCGTCTGCCTTGCACTCCTCATTCTTCACCTGCGCCGTAGCAATACCGGTAGCGTCTTTCTTTACCAGCACGATGGCGGTGAAGTTGAAAGGCTCGCCGCCCTCCTTGTTACATTGCACCATCAGGCGGTCCACGTCAGCCAGGCGTGCTGCCATGTCGATGCCTTCCAGACTGAGTTCTGCATACTCGTTGGTCATGGTCATAGTACCCTGGTCTCCCAGCTTGCCGCCGTCGCCCCACTTGGTCAGCACGTTGATGACGTAGTCGGTGCGGTTAGCCTCAGAATAGAAGCGGATGGCTTTATAGTCGCTCCAGTTGATGCCGTCAAACGAGGTCTTGGCTACCTCCAGCGTGCTCCACTCGTCCATCCAGAAGTAGCCAGTCCAGACGGTATTCTCGTCAACATTGTCCTTACCGTCGCCATACCACACCTTGGTGGCTGTGAAGTTAGCTCCACAAATCTCCATGCCTGACTGCTTCAGGCGTGCCAGCATGCCCGAAGTTATAAATACCTCCATGGACGACTGGTCGGCATACAGGTGGTGCTCGTAGCGTGTACCTGGCAGCATGCCGCCATTGCTATGCAGCTCTATGACGTCGCCTGTGGCTTCTTTGAAATCTACAACGAGTTTCTGACCCACCTGTGCATCGGCAAACTTGGCGGCTTCAATAGCCAGCGTGTTGTCCCATGCCACGGCGTGAGTACCTTCCCACACGTCGGTGGCTGAAGCAATGGTGGATACCATCAGAGAAATGAGTAAAAATGCTTTCTTCATACTTTGTTGTTTTTAGTTACACATTCATGTTATTTGTTTTATGCTGTTGCAAAAGTAACATAAAAACAGGCAGACGACTAAAAAAAATCGTTCATCAACCTGCAAAAAACGTTCATTGCAACAAATCTCGAACAGATAGTCAGAAATATTCACCCGCTATTTTTTTGGACTGTTCGCTTTGCTCAATGGAAAAAAGTTACTATATTTGCAACATGAAATAAAAAACTACTACCCAAAAATGCATTCCAAACTATGAAGAACCTGTTGACTATGATGCTGTTACTGCTGTTGCTGACCGCTTGCAACAAGCAGGAACAGCCGAAATACACCATCGGCATATCGCAATGCTCTGCCGACATCTGGCGCGAAAAACAGAATGCCGAACTGCGCATGGGCGCCTATTTCCAGGGCAATGTGGAACTGAAATTCGCCGCAGCCTACGACAGCGACGAGCGCCAAGTGCAGCAGATTGACTCGCTGGTAGAGAGCGGCATCGACTTGCTTATTGTGGCTCCCAACCAGGTGCAGACCATTTCTCCCGCTATTGACCGCGCCTACGACAAGGGCATCCCCGTCATCGTTTTTGAGCGCAAGACCAGTTCCAGAAAATACACTGCCCTGATCAGTGCCGACAACTACGAGATGGGCCATGTCATGGGCGAACACATCGTCAACAGGCTGCACGCCGCAGGCACCATTCTGGAGATAAAAGGTCTTGAGGGCTCGTCACCCGCCATTGAGCGTCACAACGGATTCATGGATGCCATCAAGGAGGCCAAGAACATCAGCGTGGCTGCATCGCTGCAAGGCGACTGGACGGAAGAGAGCGCCCTGAGAGCCACCAGAGCGTGGCTGGACGCTAACCCGACGGCTCACGTAGACTATGTCTTTGCCCACAACGACCGCATGGCCATGGGCGCTCGCAAGGCTCTGCAAGAGAGCCGTCGGCTGACGGCTGACGGGCGTCAGCCTCTCTATTGCGGCATTGACGGACTGCCGGGAAAGAACGGCGGCATACAGCTGGTGCGCGACTCGGTGCTCGACGCTTCCTATATCTACCCCACCCATGGCGACCAGCTCATTGACCTGGCCGTACGCATACTGAAAGGAGAACCCCATGAGAAGGAGACCATGATGCAGTCGGCCCTGGTTACCGAGGCCAACGCCAAGGTGCTGCTCATGGAAACAGAAGAGATGATGCGCCAGTCTGCCCGGCTGGACCAACTACACGACAAGGCCGACACCTATCTGCACGCCCTTGACAACCAGCGCGTCATCAACTGGCTGGCTTTGAGCATCATCGTGCTGTTGGTCATCGTCTTCGTGCTCTTCTACCTTTACCACCTGCGCAAAGTCACCTTGCAGCGTGAACGCGTGGTGAACACGCTGTGGAACCTGCCCACCGAGCCCATTGCCACCGCCCCCACAGGCACCGACGAGACAGCAGAGAACCAAGCCGCTGCAGACAATGTTGCCGATAGCGAACCAGCCAAGAGCCTGCTGACGGATAACATGGCTCCTGCCGCCACGGAGGGCACAGTTGCTGCGCCAGCACCGCAGGAACAAGACGACGCACCGGCAGCCGTCTCCTACTTCATAGCCCACTTCAAGGAAGTCATCGAGAAGCGCCTACAAGACAGCGACCTCAGCGTCGACGACCTGGCTGCCGACATGAGTCTCAGCCGCGTACAACTGTACCGCAAGGTAAAGGCCGTCACTGGCTCGTCGCCCGTGGAACTGCTGCGCACGGCCCGTCTGAACCGGGCCTACCAGCTACTGCTCACCACCGACAAGAGCGTCTCCGAAGTAGCCTACGAGGTAGGCTTCACGGCTCCCAGCTACTTCACCAAGTGCTTCAAGGAAGAGTACGGCATGGTGCCCGGAGAGGTCAGAAAGTAATAGACAATATAATCATGTATAATTGTTTGTAGATACTATTATAATCATTTGTAGATACTATTATAATCATTTGTAGATACTATTATAATCATTTGTAGATACTATTATAATCGTTTGTAGATAGTTCATAAGTGTCACCGTCACGCCTAACTCACTGTAGCACATAGCGTTAGGTGTGACACTTGTTTTCCTGCCCGCCAATTCCGACTTTTTCCCGCCGAAATCCCAAGTCGTGGGACTTTTTTCCCACAGCCTGGGATTTTTCTCCCACGGCTTGGGATTTTTCTCCCACGCTCTGGGACTTGACTGGGATTCCGGTGATGGCAGCAATCCGGCCGGATGACCACGAAAACAAGTGTCACGCTTAACACATTTATTCACAATGCGTTACGCGTGACGGTGACACATTTTTTACTAACTACTTTTGCTAATACATATATTTACCATCTTTGAAGCTTCATATATTTGTCATAAAAAACAGTATGAAGTGTTGGTAATTCAAAAGAATTGTGTACCTTTGCCATATTTGTAATGGCAAAGAACTTATCTTGATTTTTTGATCACTCAGATACAATAAAGTCGAAAAAGAAGTGAAATAGCAAATAGAATAGAGACGATGAATACTGTCAAGTCACAACATATCTGGATTCTGTACATCCTGCCGCTGTTGCTTTGCGCGTGCCAGGGCGACAAGATGCGGCTTGAGCTACACCGTGTTGACTCTCTCAACCAGTGTGGCGTACCTCTTGACACCATTACCACGATGGATGCCGTCGTCGACTATCTGGACTGGTGGGGCACGGCCAATGAGCGCATGACAGCCTACTATCTGCGAGGCAGTGTCTACCGCGACCAGGACAACGCTCCCATGGCCCTGCGCTACTATCGTGACGCCGTCAGCTATGCCGATACCGCAGCCAGCAACTGCGACTATCACCGCCTTAGCCGTATCTATGGCCAGATAGCCGACCTGTTTCATCGCCAGCGTGCTCCGCGTCTGGAGATAGAGGCTGAGCGCAAAGCCGTCGAATATGCATGGAAGGCGAAAGACACGCTGGCCGCCGTCATCTTCTATCAGCTTTTAGGCAATCCATATCACATGCTGAACATGATGGATTCTTGCTTGTTCTATAATTATCAAGCTGCCAAAATGTATAAAAAATACGGCTATACGGAATATGCCTCAGGAAACCTGCCATATATTATTGACATACATATAAGGAAACAAGAGTATCAGAAAGCAAAGCAGGCGATGGATGAGTTTGAAAAAAACTTTGTTCAGCCAAGAAAGGAAACTTACTATGCTCATCAGCCTGGCTATTATTACTATTGGGGAGCCTATTATTCAGGTATTAACAAACTCGATTCTGCAGAGTACTTTTTTCGTAGGCTGTTGGACACTGCTACCTGCTTAGATCATTTAGAGATGGCATATAAAGGACTGAAAACCGTATATCAACAGTTGGAAATTGGTGACTCCATCGCCAAATATGCCGAACTCTACTGCCAATACAACGACTCTGCCAGTTTCCAACATTCCGCTGACGAGCTGACGCGTACTCAAGCCCTCTATAACTATGAAGAACATGAGCGCATTGCTGCCAAGAAGACAAGGGAAGCCGAACGGTATAAAAGCATCATCATTGTCTCATTTGTGGTATTTGGGTTGGTCGCCTATTATTGTTATCGGTACATTAAGGGGCAGAAACAGCGTAAAAAGGCAGAATTGATGGCCGCCAACCAAGAATACGTGGCACTACTCGGACAGTACAAGAAGCTGCAGGATGACATGACACTCTCTCAGCACAATGTTGACGAGTTCCAAAAGACAAAAGAGCAAGAGAGACAGCGACTCCTCCAGGAACTGGCTCATTATCAAGATGTACAAGAAACACCTGACAAGTGGAATGCTGAGCAGGCAATGCTTGACAGTCCTCTTGTTTT
>CACWFV010000067.1 GCA_902760315.1 uncultured Bacteroidales bacterium
TTAACAGACTGTACAGAATTAATTAAACTTCTTATGACAATAATAAAAACATCTCAAGGAAAAAACAATTAAGAATTAAGCATTAAGAATTAAGCATTAGAACTATGAGCAAGGAATCAGATTTCCAGGACATTCTGGAGAATGGCATCAACTTCGGACGTGGTGGTGGTCCTCGCAAAGAGGAGGACAAGGTAAAGACCAAGGCGAAGAAAAAGAAGTACATCACTGGTGCCCACGGCAGCGGCTCTGCCAAGCAGAAAGCCAAATACCGTGAGCAGCGTGCCAACAGGCATAAGTGATGCGTGAAGGAGGAAGGATAAAGTAAAATGTAATACCAAAACTAACAACTAATGAGAAAAACTATTCTAACAATCTTGCTGACTACTGCCATGACAGCAGCCGGACAGAAGTATGTAGGCGGCGACATCTCACTGCTCACCAAGTACGAGGAGGCCGGCGTGGTCTATAAGGACAAAGACGGCAAGACCGTACAGCCGTTGACATTCTTCAAAGAACAAGGACTGAACGCCATGCGCGTGCGCCTGTTTGTAGACCCGTCGAAAGACGCAGACAAGGCTGTCTGCCAGGATTTGGCATACGTCAAGGCACTGGGCAAGCGCATCAAGAACTGCGGCATGAAGCTCATGCTGGACTTCCACTACAGCGACACATGGGCCGACCCTGCCAAGCAGTGGACTCCGGCAGCATGGCAAGCGCTGACCGACGAACAACTGTACGACAAGATTTATGAGTACACCAAGGACTGTCTGGGTCAGATGAAGGCTGTAGGGGCTACGCCCGACTTCATCCAGACGGGCAACGAAATTAGCTACGGCATGCTGTGGGGTGCTGAAGGTACAAACAACAACCGCTGCTATACCAACTCGTCATCGGCCAATTGGACGCGCTTCATCACGCTGTTGAAGAGAGCCGGCCAAGCCTGTCGCGAGGAGTGCCCTGAAGCTAAAATCATTATCCATAGCGAGCGTACTCCCAAGCCCAACGTGCTGACAGACTTCTTCGACCGCATGAAGAACGCCGCACTGGACTACGACATCATCGGACTGAGCTACTATCCTGACCACCATGGCAATCTGTCCACACTGGAGACAGCATTGAAAACTCTGGAAAACAAGAACTACGGGAAGGACATCATGGTGGCGGAGACTGGCTATAGCTACGCATGGCATATTGGCGACACATTCGACTATTCTGCCACCTATCCACTCAGCGAGGAAGGCCAACGCCAGTTTACCGCCGACCTGGTGGCTAAGCTGAACAGCCATAGCAGCGTGAAAGGACTGTTCTGGTGGTGGCCAGAAGACAACGGCAACAAAAACGTGACAGCCAACTGGTGGAACGCCGCGCTCTACGACCACAACAGCGGGAAGCCCTATGCGGCCTTCTATGAGCTGAAAAACTTCAACAGCGGCAGTGCCGATTTACAAAGCATCGAATCTGGAAAAGATGCGAAGGACAGTGCATGGTACACGCTCGACGGCCGTCGGCTAAACACTGAGCCCAGCGATAGAGGGCTCTATATCAACAACCATCAGAAAAGAATAGTCCGCTAAGTGTTAGCGGACTATTCTTTTTATATTGCGGATTATTCGTTTGATATCAGAAGTTGAGTTCCTTGCCTCTGTAGAAATCCAGAAGGGCCGTCTGGTAGAGATATTCGTAGCGTGCCTGTACCAGGTCGCTCTCGGCATTCAAGTAATTGTTCTTTGCCTCATTGAACTCGGTGATGTTGGCTTTTCCGTTCTCGTACTTGGCCTGCGTTAACTGGAAGGCATCCCTGCTGGAACGGGCAGCCGTCTCGCTGCTGAGATACTTGCTGTTGGCGGCAACGGCATTGTAGTAGACCTGCTGAATCTCCTTATAGAGCGTCTTCTTGACATTATCGAACTGCAACAGCTGGTTCTCACGGTCCAGACGTGCTGAGCGGATGCTATTGCGTGTCTGGAAACGGTTGAAAATAGGTATGCTGAGGTTGAGACCGATGTACTGTGAGAAGTTGTTCTTCAACTGCGTAGAGAAAGCATCAGCTGGCATACCATTGGTCTTGTAGTAGTTGGTCTGCAGACCGGCACTAAGGCTAAGCGTCGGATAAAGACCGGCGCGGGCAATGGCTATCTGGCGGTCAGCGGCAGAGAGTCGCAGCTGCTCAGCCTGCACCTCCGGTTTCAGGGCGAGAGCCTCTTGGTAGATAGCGTCGGGAGAAAGACCTGCAAGGGCGGCTGCCGGCGAAGTAGCAGAAAGTCCGGAAGGTGAGGACACATCAGGGCGGACCACGGTGAAGCCTTCGGGTGAAGGCAACTCCAGCAACTGACTCAGCGAGAGTATCGATAGTTGTAACGTATTGTCAGCCTGCGTAGCGGTAAGCCGGGCCTTAGCCAGAGCAGCTTGCTGCTGGGAGAGTTCAGACAGACTGGCCTTTCCATTGTCGACAAATGCCTGGAGGCGAACCACCTGGGTAGAGTCAATGGCTATCTGACGGTGAGCTACGTCAGCAATCTCCATGTTGTAGAGTATCTGCACGTAGGCCTGTGCTACCTGCATGCGGACGTCGTTACGTGCCTTCTCCAAATCCTGTGTGGCAGCCTCCAGGTTGAGGCGGCTCAGTTTGATTTGATTAGGAATCTGGAAACCCGTAAACAGCGGTACACTGGTACCCATGCTGAAGCTTGTACTGCTGGTGGAGCGGTTGGCATAGGTGTTGTCGAGTGTCAGACCGCGGCCAAAGCTGAAACTCTCCGATGCCGAAGCGCTCAGATCGGGCAGCCGCGAGTTGCGCGACGTAGACAGTTGGATGGCCCTTTGTTCACGGTTGTTGACATGCTGCTTGATGCTGATGTTGTGCTCTACGGCGTAGTCGGCACACTGGCGCAGCGTCCAAGCCTTCTGCTGGGCTTGTATAGCCGGATGAGCTAGCAAATATAATAGTACTATGGCGGTATATTTTTTCATCGCTTATCACTCTTTATCTTCAGCAATAATCTCTGGGCCACGCACCTTGTCCTTGGCGGTGATGCCCTTCTTAATCTCGATATTCACACCATCAGAGAGACCTGTAGTAACTGCAGTGCGCTCGTAGGTTTTGTTCGTTCCGTCACCCTTGATGACATAGACAAAGGTGCTGTCGCCACTAAACTCGATGGCACTCTCAGGGATGCTAAGCACTTTGTCGGCCTTGGCCAGCACGATTTCAGCGTTGGCACTGTAGCCCGAACGTATCTTGCCCCCCTCTACCAACTTGACGGCAGCCTTGATTTCAAACTGGTTGGCACCATTGCTCTCGACAGCCTTTGGCGAGATGTACTCCAGGGCAGCATCGAACTTCAGGTCCTGCAGGGCACCGATGGTAATCTTCATGTTCATGCCGTTCACCAGCTGGCCCACCTCCGTCTCGTCGATATTGCCACGGAAGATGAGGTCGTTCATGTTTGCCACGGTAGCGATGGTGGTACCATCGTTGAAGGTGTTGGAGAGGATGACTGAATTACCCACCTTGACGGGGATGTCGAGAATGACGCCACTCACCGTAGAGCGTATGAGCGTAGACGATGCATTGGCGTTCGACTGCGACACACCGTCGCGCACCACCTGCAGTGCATCGGTGGCAGCCGTCTTCTCGTGCTTAGCCTGTTCCAGCGACATCTTCACCTTGTCAAACTCATCGGCCGACACCAGCTTCTGATTGAAGAGGTTCTCCTCGCGCTGGAAATCCGTCTGTGCCTGTTTCAGGTTGATCTCAGCCAGACGTACACGCATCTCTGCACTCGAGAGTTGTCCCATGTCGGGGATGACCTTGACCTTAGCTATTACGTCGCCGGCATTCACATGGTCGCCCGGCTCCTTATATAGTTCGGTGATGATACCCGATATCTGTGGCTTGATGTTGACCTCATTGCGAGGTTCTATCTTACCGGTGATAATGGTGGTTTTCTGGATGCTGTCTAGTTTAGGAGTGAACTCGTTGTAGACCACTTCCTTGGGTTGGCTCTTCTGCCAGAGGAACACAAATGTCCCGATGAAGATCAGCGCTACGATAGCGAAGATGATCAGTTTGCTGTACTTTTTCATATTGTTTGGTTTTTGTATATTTCATTTTTTAGAAAGGGCTAGTACTTCTGGTCTTTCTAATACTTCTAGTCTTTCTTTATTCATCTCTCATGGCGTCGACGGGTTTGATGCTCATGGCACGCGCTGCTGGTGCCAGACCAGCCAATACGCCCAGCGAACTCACGACGAAGGCGCAGAGGATGGCTGTCCAGAAACCTATCTGGAAGTGAGCCATCACGATGCCATCCTCCGTATTTCCCATTTCAAGCATCTGCAGTATCAAGACACCGAAGAGGATGCCACTCATGCCAGCCACCAGTGTGAGTACGATACTCTCCGAGATGATTTGTGAGAGAATCATCCGCGGGGTGGCTCCAATGGCACGGCGGATACCAATCTCTGTGGTACGCTCGCGTACGGTCACCATCATGATGTTCGACACACCGATGGCACCAGCCAACAGTGTTCCCAAACCCACCAGCCAGATGAGGAAGTTGACACCGCGGAACAGGTTGTCGAGCATCTGGAAGAGTACCTCAGTGTTGAACACCGTAGCACCCTTCTCGTCTGTCGGGTCGACGAAGTGAGCCATCGTCACAGCTTCGCGGATGCGGTCGGACAACTTGGACATCACCACGCCCTTACGACCTGTAGCTACCAGCATGTCTATCTGATTGCCTCGGTTATACATATCCTGCATCAGGGTCATAGGCAGCGTCACTTTAGATTCTGCACGACCGTTGATGTTCATATTCGTTGAGGCATAGTCCACACCAATCACTTCGTAGTAAGTAGAGTCGATGCGGATCTTCTTGCCACAGGGGTCGCCGCCGTCCTTGAAGAGGTCCTTGTATATCTTCTTGCCGATGACACATACTTTGCGGTGTTCCTGCATATCCATCGCATTGATATAGCGCCCATAGTAGAGCTTGGGTGCCACAACCTTGGCATATTCCGGCGATGTGCCCTGTATGCGTGGCGAAGTCTTCTGGTCGCCAAAGTAGGCGGTGTTTGAGCGTCCCCAAGGCGCGAAGAGCACGGGGGCTATCACGTCCAATTCAGGTACGCGCTGGCGTAATCGGCCAATATCCTTCTGGTCCATGCTCCACCAACGACCCTTGCGGAACCCCTTGTAGGCCTTCGTGGTCTGTTGCGGCCAAATGAAGACGGTATTCTGGGCAAAGCCTTCGAAGTTCTTTTCCAGCATCTCCTTCAGTCCCTGTCCGCCACCCATCAGTGCCACCAGCATGAACACGCCCCAGAACACGCCAAAACCTGTCAGAAATGAGCGCGACTTGTTGCGTGTCAGCGTGTCGAGTATTTCTCTGTATGAATCTAAATCTATTCTCATGATAATGCTTAATTCTTAATGCCTAATGCTTAATTAGTCGGCGCGGAGTGCCTCTATGGGGCGGATTCTACTTGCTTTATAGGCGGGGATGAGCCCCGCAATGGTACCTGCTATCACCATCACCATGGTAGCCTCGATACACACGTCCAGACCTACTGTCGGGTCCAGGAACATGGTGGCCTGGAAGAGTCCTGTGTCTATGGTTTCATGGCCTATTGTGGCATCCATATACTCGTTGGCCAACACACCCAGCACCATACCGATATAGCCGAAGAAGGTCGTAATGATGACACTCTCAATGATGATCAGTTTCAGGATGCTCCAAGGCTTGGCACCTATCGCCTTACGGATGCCAAACTCGTGGGTACGCTCCTTGACGGTGATGAGCATGATGTTGCTTACGCCCACGATACCTGATAGCAGGGTGAAGAGTCCGACCACCCACAGGGCTGTACGGATGATGGCTATACCCTGTTGCATCTGCAGATTCTGTGTGTAGCCGTTCCATATCCAGATGGCACTCTCATCCTCAGGATGTGCCTGATGGTTGGCGTTCAGACGGCGGCGATACGACTTTTCGAAGATGTCGTTATCCGCTTCTGTCTCCAGACCGTGGAAGGTAAATTCAATGTGACCTATGCTGCTGCTATTGGCACCAAAGACGCTCTTGATGGTAGAGTAAGAAGCATAAGCCGAGCTTTCGCCGTCGCCAGTGCTCTTATAGATGCCCACCACTTTGAAGGCGATATCACCTAATTTTACGTGTTTGCCCAGCAATAGTTTGCAGTCTTTCGGTTCCAGTTCCTTGGCCTGATTATCGGCCAGCACCAGTACCTTGCGTTTCTCTTTCAGGTCAATGTCGTTGATGTGACGGCCACAAAGCAAGTCGCGTTTCAGTATCTGACTATGCAAGGGATAGACGCCCACCACCTGCAGATTGCTGAGGTACTGTTCGCCAAAACTCACGGTGCCGCTATGGTAATACACGGCACCCACAGCGTCTATATTTTTCGAGAACTCGGTCTCAGTAGCAGCCAGGTCTTTGTTATTCAGTTCTATACCGCGGCCCTCGCTCATTCCCTTGTAGGCTTTAGAGGTATAGCCTCCATAAGCCTCCATCGAGTTGGTGAGCCAATTGCTGGCCTGCTTCACATTGGCATTGATGAGTCCGTTGCCGGCACCCAGCAGCACGATGATCATAAAGATGCCCCACGCCACGGCAAAACCTGTGAGTGCGGTGCGCAGCTTATTTCTCCGTGCTGTCTGCCATATTTCCTTCAATAACTCCATCCTTGATTCTGATAATACGGTTAGTCTGTGCTGCCACACCCGGATCGTGAGTGACAATAATCTGCGTCATGCCGTCGTCCTGGTTCAGCTTCTTCAACAGCTGCATTACCTCCACAGAGGTCTTGGAGTCCAAGGCACCCGTGGGTTCGTCGGCCAGAATAATCTGCGGACGGGTAATGAGTGCACGGGCAATGGCCACACGCTGCTTCTGACCACCGGAGAGTTCGTTGGGATAGTGTTCAGCCCAGTCGAGCAGTCCCAGACGGTCGAGATACTCCAGGGCAAGCGTATGACGCTTGCGCAGTCTTAAAAGAGATGAGGTTGAATGACTGGAAGATAAATCCAATCATCTTGTTACGGTACTCTGCTGCCCGACGCTCGGAGAGATTCCAGATGCGAGTTCCGGCGAGCTCGTAGCTCCCTGAGTCGTAGTTGTCAAGAATACCCAATATATTCAGTAAAGTACTCTTGCCAGAGCCCGACGCTCCCATGATGCTGACAAATTCTCCCTTCGCGATGTCGAGAGATATGCCTTTCAGTACATGTAGCGGCTGGGCACCTTGGTAGGTTTTGTTGATGTCTTGTAAGTGTATCATCTTGATTTACGATTTGACAATTTACTCTTTACAATGCATCTGTTAGACGTCGAAATGATCTAAAAGGTTGCAAATCTCTACTTTTTTGATGCCCAGCAGTTTCATTTGGCGGAACAGTTCCGGCAACTTGTTGTCGATGAAGTCGCGACGGCGCTCGTCCAGAATCTGCTCTTTCGCACCAGGAGAGACGAAGTAGCCCAGTCCACGTTTATTATAAATAATGTTCGCGCGAGCTAACTCGTCGTAGGCTTTTACGGCAGTGTTGGTATTCACCTCCAGCAGCACCGCATATTCGCGCACACTAGGAATGCGGTCGTCATCTTTATATTTTCCTGCAAGAATCTCATCGCAGAGGCGGTCAGCCATCTGGATGTATATTGCTTTAAAGCCAGTAGTGAACAAAGATAAGCAAGGTCACTGCCGTATTCAGAATATAGAAGAAGGGATGGAAAAAGTGCGTATAGGTTCTTGTCTTCTCGTCCCAGGTGCCCGTGATGAACTCGATGTTCATGCTGTTCCAGTCTATCTGGTTTAGAAGCATTGTCAGCAAGATGGCGACAAGAACTATCGTGCAGCTGGTCAGCAGGAATTGCTGGCGGCGGAACAGCGTGCCACCCAAAATATAGAGCGAGTGGATATAGAATACCCAGGCGAAGAGCATCCATGCTATCTGCCAATGCTCGAAAGGAGCAGGGCCGAAAACACGAGTACCTATCATTGGAATACCCCAGATAACGACGCGTCCTGTCACCCAATCAATGAATACGAGGCGCCAATGGTGATAACAGCCAACCAAAGTACGGAGAGCAGCAGATTGATGGCGTATTTCTCCATATTGGACACGGGCCAAAGTAGGAAGGCCGAACGCTTGCGGGTGTCCTTCATGCCTGAGAACAGGAAACTGGCACCAAAGAGCATGGAGAAGCAGAAGAAGATGACGCCGAAGACGACAGTCTGATCTACATAGGAATTATATCTTTGATAGGCATATGCTGCGCCCCATTCTTCTAACATATATTGATAATTGTGCCCCTGCACGCGGGTAAAGAACAGGTCGGCCATAAACATGACGAGTGTAAAGATGCCGAAGAGACGAATCCACGTCTTGCGCAGTACGAGGAACTGGCACTTCAGTGCCTGTGAGAATCTATTGAGATTGAATGTTTTCATTTTGCTTGTGTTTTATAGTTAAACAGAAGTTCGAGGTTCACTTGTGTTTCGGCATCGCCTTCCTGACGTTTGGTAATGACGGCATTGCCCTGCAAGGTAGGTTCGGCATAGAGCACGCTGTCGTCCATCTGCTGTGGCGTACGGTATTCGAAGGTGTACTGATCCTGTATCTCCTGCATGGATGCATTCAGTAATACCGAGTGCTGGTCGAGGATAAGGATGTGGTCGAGCATCTGCTCTACGTCGTGTACCTGATGGGTAGAAATCATTACCGTACGTTCCTCTGTCATGTGCTGGGCAATGACCTTGCGGAACTGCGACTTCGAAGGGATGTCCAATCCGTTGGTGGGCTCATCCATCAACAGATACTTGGTGTTGGTAGCCATGGCAAAGGCGATGTAGGCCTTCTTACGCTGACCCATAGACAGCTTGCCCAAAGGCTTGTAGAGCTTCACATATTCTGAGAGACAGATGGCGGGCATCTCAAACTCTTCCGTTACCAGGAAGATGTTGCAGAGCGTTTCTGGCAGACGGTCTTTTGTTGCAACTGAATCGCAACAAACAGTGCCTTGGGCGGGGCGCAGCAGACCGGAGAGTAGGTAGAGCAGCGTAGACTTACCCGTGCCGTTCTTACCCAAGAGTCCATAGATGCGGTCTTCTTCCAGCGTCAGACTGAAATCATCGAATACCAGATGTTTGCTTCCGGCATACTTGAAACAGATGTTTTTTACTTCTATCATATAAGGTTATTATTAATTGATAATGGCATTAATTAGTGTACTACCTTAATAGTACATTGCAAAGGTAAGACAAATATTACCATATCACCAAATATTTTAGACGAAAAGTTTAATATTTAACTTCTGTTAAGCATAGTGAATAAATTGTTAAATACTGGCCATTCGTATAATAATGCCCGAAAGATTTGGAATTTAAGTGTAAAATATGTACCTTTGCCTTACATAACCTGTTATGACACTATGAATATTAAAAGAATCAACCAAGGCCTTATCGCCTTAACTATATTTTTGGCTGCATGTCTCTATGCAACCAACATAGACGGACAGAAAGCGACGCAGGAAGACACCACAGAGGCCAGCCTGCTTCAGGATGTTCGGAAAACTTTTAACCAGAACAATGAACAGTTGTTCTATGAGGCTATTGACAAATACCGCAAATACCTGTTGGGCGAAGACAATGTTGCCGGTTACTATCTTTGTTGGAAAAACGAGGTGCTCTACGACGTCAACCACAACCACTTCTATCGTGCCCTCCGCAAGACTATGAAGATGCAGGCAGAGATGGAGCGGCGTGGAGACTTAGACGAACTCTACAAGGTGACTCAACTGCGAGGAATCATCTACTCGCTTCGCGGCAACATTCCGTTAGCCCACCAGTATTTCGAAAAAGCACTTGAGCAGGTAGACCATAGTCAGATAGGCAATCTGGCATCTATCTATATGGACTTGTCAAATATAGAGATGGACACCCAACCAGAGGAAGCCATGAAACATCTGGACTGCGCCATAGAAATCATCAAAGGCGACGGGTCCAATTATGACTACAGTGATGCTGTCGGTTTTAAAGTCATCGTGGCCTATGCCATGCGTGACTGGGCGGCCGTCAACAATGCCTACAACGAGTATATCGGATTGAAAAGAAAGCTGGGTGAGGACTTCAGTACCACCTATTATTATTACGCGCTCATCTGTAAGGCTGTAGCCGACAAGCGCTACGACGATGCCATCAAGCTAACTAACAACCTGACAAATACCACTGACATCTATAAATTTCAAAGCGAAATCTACGAACTGTCGGGCAATACGGAACAGGCTTTCAACGTCCAGAAGCACTACATGGCCATCAAGGATTCTGTCAACAACGTCATTATGTCTGAAGAAATGATGGGCTCTGCCAATGACTTGGAGGTCAGTGAGGCAAGATACCTCACTACAGTCAAGCACAACAAATACCTCAAATACGCCATCAATTGCGGTGCCTTTATATTCGTCATCACCTGCCTGCTCATTTACCGCTGGAACAAGAACAAATATCTGCGTAAGTTGCAGCGTCAAAACCACGAACTGCTCATAGCACGCGACAAGGCACAGGAGGCTAACCGCATGAAAATCAGCTTCTTGCGCAATATGAGCCATGAGATTCGCACGCCTCTGAACATCATCAGCGGATATGCCCAGATTATCAGCGACCCGCGAACGCTTACCAGCGATGCCGAACGCGCCGATATTGCCAAGCGCATCTCGCACAGCACGCACACCATAGTACGTATCGTTGATGAGATTCTAGACATCTCCAGCAAGGAGAGCGTGCACTATATCGAAAAGTCAGACCTTGTAGCATGTAACGACTTGCTGCGTCAGCTGGCAGCTCCATATCAAGGCAATGAAAATAATTTCAACCTACGCCTGGAACTGCTGTTGAAAGACAGTTGCAAGATACTGGTCAACCGCAAAGAAGTGCAAAAGACGCTTAACCATCTCATGGACAATGCCATCAAGTTTACACCGGAAGGCGGAACCATCACCTTGCGTAGTTATCAGCACAAACTCGACCAAAACATGATTTGCCTTAGCGTGACCGATACCGGATGTGGCATCAAAGAGGGCGACGAAGACAAAATCTTCGAACATTTCTATAAGTCTGACATTTATAAAGAAGGGGTTGGTTTAGGACTGTCGGTGGCTCGTCGTGTGGCCCGCCAACTGGGTGGCGACGTCGTCCTTGACAGCCGCTATAAAGAAGGTAGTCGCTTTATTCTCCAGTTACCAAAAGAGTAGGGCAACTTGCAGTCCGACAAATCTAAATACGCTGGTCAGCTCCCCACATCATTTTCTCGCGCAGGGTATGAAAGTATTTCGTACCGGCGCGTTTAATCACCCTTACCCTGTAGGGTGCTTTGCGCAGTGTCAGCCGGGTCGTGTCGGCCAACTTCTCAGAACGTCCGTCCAGCGCTACCAGATAGTTGTGCGTCCTGCTCTCCACCGTCAGCTTGACCTCGCTATCTGCAGATAACACTATAGGGCGCACATTCAGCGAATGGGGGGCAACGGCCGTCAGCGAGAATACATGCGTACCTGGCACGATGATGGGTCCGCCATTTGACAATGAATAGGCCGTGGAGCCTGTCGGTGTACTCATAATCAGTCCGTCAGCCTGATAGGTCGTCAGGTAATCTCCATTCACCGTCGTGTGAATAGTAATCATAGAGGCATTGTCTCGCTTCAGAATAGCCACGTCATTCAGTGCACAGTCATATCCCTTTAACGGCTGTCCATCCGTTTCCACCTTGATGACAGCGCGTGTGTCCACCGTATAGTCACCCTCATAGAGAGCGTTGATGGTGTGTTCTATCTCCTGGGCCTTCACATCGGCCAAGAATCCCAGACGCCCCATGTTGATGCCCAATATCGGTATCTGTTTGCCACCCACCATGCTGGCAGCACGCAGAAAAGTACCGTCGCCACCCATTGACACCACGAAGTCTGCACTGAAGTCGGTGTGATTAAAAACCGTGACTCCGTCTAAACACAGGCGCTGCTCATTGGTCAGGAAAGCATAATATTCCTGTTCGACAAGCACTTCAGCATGTCTTGCACACAGACATGCCAACAACTTCTGGATGGACACAGACTTCTTCGGTTGATAGGTGTTGCCGAAAATTGCGAACCTTAATTTACGTGATGTCATACTTTTTTAGCCCAATTAGCTGTTTTATTCGCAAAGAATTTGTAACTTTGCAGTGCAAAGATACAAATAAAAGTGAAAAGCGAAAAGTGAAAAGCGAAAAATATGACGAAACTAAGCGTAAATATCAATAAGATTGCCACACTCCGCAATGCCAGAGGTGGCAACAACCCCAACGTGCTAACCGTTGCACGTGATGTAGAATGTTTTGGCGGACAAGGCATTACCGTACATCCACGTCCTGACGAGCGTCACATTCGCTATCAGGATGTCCGCGACCTGCGCCCTCAGATTACCACGGAGTTCAATATCGAAGGAAATCCCATTGACTCGTTCGTCCAACTTGTTCTGGAGGTAGTGCCCACCCAGGTGACCCTGGTACCCGACGGCCACGACCAGATTACCTCTAACCATGGCTGGGACACCTTGGAAAACAAGACGTTCTTGACCGACATCTGCAAGACCTTCAAGGATGCAGGCATCCGTACCAGCATTTTCGTCAATGCCGACCCACGCATGGTGGAAGGAGCCAAAGCCTGCGGTGCAGACCGTGTGGAGCTCTACACAGAACCCTATGCCGCAGGTTATGCCGCTAACCGCGAGGCAGCCATAGCACCATTCATCGCCGCCGCTGAGGAGGCACGCCGCATCGGTCTGGGCCTCAATGCCGGCCACGACCTGTCGTTGGAAAACCTGGCCTACTATCACCAGCTGATTCCCTGGACCGACGAGGTATCGATAGGGCATGCCCTCATCTGCGATGCCCTCTACTTAGGTCTGCAGGAAACTATCAAGCAATATTTAGCCGCATTACAATAAATAGAGTAAATAGTCAAATTGCAAATGAAAAAGGTATACGTATTCTTGGCTGACGGTTTCGAAGATGTCGAAGCCCTCATTCCTGTCGACGTACTGCGCCGAGGCGGTGTTGACGTAACTACGGTAAGCATCTCCGATTTCCCCTTGGTGCGTTCTGCCCACGGGGTCAACATCGAAGCAGACATCATGTTCGAAGAAGGCGACTTCTCGGATGCCGACCTGCTGTTCCTGCCCGGTGGCATGCCCGGAGCCAGCAATCTCTTTGACCACAAGGGCGTCTGCAAGGCACTTGTCGACCAGCACATGGCTGGACGCAAGGTGGCAGCTATCTGTGCTTCTCCTGGCGTAGTACTGGCTCCACTGGGTATTTTGGAGGGTAAGAAAGCTACCTGCTACCCCGGTTTCGAGAAAGCGCTGGCTGACAATGGTGCCACTTATACCGGCGAGCTCTTTACCGTTGATGGCCACGTCACCACCGGTGAAGGTCCTGCTGCCGCCTTCCCCTTTGCTTACGAACTGCTCAGCCAATTGGCCGACAAGCAGACTGCGGACCAGATAGCCGAGGGCATGCGTTACAAGCACCTGATGGCCTGATGGACTATATCATCATTGTAGCCGGTGGCAAGGGTCTGCGCATGGGCACAGACATTCCCAAGCAATTTCTGCCTATTGGTGGGAAGCCGGTGCTCATGCGCACTATCGAGCGCTTCCGCGAATATTCGGTCGACCTGCAGATTATCCTGGTACTGCCGGAGACCCAGCAAGACTACTGGCGGAAACTATGCCAGCAGTACCAATTTACCGTGGAATACACATTAGCCGACGGTGGCGAGACGCGTTTTCACTCCGTTCAACATGGTCTGGCTCTGATTCCCAACGATGCGGAAGGTGTTGTCGCTGTCCACGATGGGGTACGTCCCTTCCCTGCCATTGACGTCATCCGTCGCTGCTACGAAACCGCCCGCATTTCCAAGGCCGTCATTCCCGTCATTCCCGTCGTAGAGACGGTTCGCCATCTGCATGATGGCAGTTCCGAGACCGTTCCTCGCTCTGACTACCGCCTGGTGCAGACCCCCCAGTGCTTTGACATCCAACTACTTATGGCAGCCAACCGTCAGCCTTATAATGATGGCTTTACCGATGACGCCAGCGTAGTCGAAGCCTACGGCCACGCCATCACCCTTGTCGACGGCAACCGCGAGAACATCAAAATAACTACCCCCTACGACCTCACCATTGCCGAGGCACTGCTGAAAAACGGTGGTACAGAATGAACCATTATGAACTTGTACATATCATTATTATTTCGTATTTTTGCAGCGAAATAATAAGCCAAGATTTAGCACAAACTATGTAAGACAATAAAAACCAGCGAGACAAACAAATTTTATTTGTTTGTCTCGCTGGCGTTAAGTTGTCTAGGCTCAAGTATAAGCCTTAATACTCATCCTCGTTGAAAACTTTGCTCAAAGCTGATTATCAGTCACTTACACCGCTCTTAACTATTTTTAGCCAAATAAACTAGGCGGTCTGAGGAGGTCAAAGGCGATTCATTGGTGAGTTCGACAAACTTATTATCTGTGTGCAAAGATACAAATTCCTTTTGAATTAATGCAAGATTTTAATTAA
>CACWFV010000068.1 GCA_902760315.1 uncultured Bacteroidales bacterium
ATCATTAAACTTAATGATTTTCGTTATTCAGACGATAATCTTACTTCTTTCTTCGAACGCATCAAGGCACACAACAAATACTTTGATGCATGTGCTTATGTCCTCATAGGAGATGATGGACATGTATACTTCATTGATACCATCATTTATCCATCCAATACCGGTGGTTACGAAACCTATTGTAGTTTGTCTCCTAGGCATTCGAGCTCCAGTCAGACTTGAACATTGAGCGCCATAACAAAACGATGAGGTTATGGCAACAACACAGAATTATTTCCCACGCAAGTCGGAGTCGGCTCCGATGATCTATGCGTATGAGGACAAGTATGACCCACAGCTGCGCGGACTGCTGAAGGTGGGCTACACAACGATTGGCGTACAGGAGCGAGTGCGCCAGCAGTATAACATCGTGCGTCCGGGTGAACCGCCTTACCGCATCGTGGTGGAAGAATCTGCCATGCGACAGGACGGTACGGCGTTTATGGACCACGACGTGCATCGCCAACTGGTCCGAATGGGATGCCAACACGTAGAGGGCGAATGGTATCGCTGTACGCCTCAGCAGGTCAGGGCGGCTATCGTGGCAGTCAGGGAAAGAATGGATGTAGCATGGAACCGCGACAAAACGTTCGGCATGCGCCCCGAACAGCAGGCAGCAGTAAACAAGACGGCAGCCTACTTCGACAGCTATAAGTCGGAGGCGGGGCGCGTGCCTCACTTTCTGTGGAACTGCAAGATGCGCTTCGGAAAGACTTTTACTACCTATCAACTAGCGAAGCGAATGGGATGGCGGCGTGTGCTGGTGCTGACATTCAAGCCTGCCGTGGCTCATGCTTGGGAAGAGGACTTGATGACGCATGTGGATTTCCGTGGGTGGCAGTTCATTGCCCGCAGCCCGGAGGCTACTATCGACTATCAGTTCGAACACGCCGACCAGTCGAGACCAATGGTGGTATTCGGTTCATTCCAAGACTTTCTTGGCAAGAATACGGCCAATGGCGGGATGAAGTTGAAGCACGAATGGGCGCGAGGATTCAACTGGGATTGCATCGTGCTGGATGAATACCACTACGGAGCCTGGCGTGAGAATGCCAAAGAACTGATAGGCGTCAGCGAGGATTTGGGTAGCAAGATAGAGAATCCCGACTACTTTGACGAGGATCTAATTCCCATCACGTCGAATCACTACCTGTATCTCTCAGGTACACCGTTTCGTGCTATTGGTTCAGGTGAGTTCATCGAGGAGCAAATCTATAACTGGACCTATTCAGACGAACAACGGGCCAAAGAGGAATGGGGCGACAAGCCTGGCAATCCATACGCTGCGCTGCCCAAAATGGTGTTGCTGACCTATCAGTTGCCTGCTGAGATTTCCAGAGTGGCTGAGGAAGGAGAGTTTGACGAGTTCGACTTGAATGCTTTCTTTGAGGCTGAGGGCAAAGGCGAAGATGCCATATTCAAACACCACGACGAGGTGCAGAAGTGGCTCGACATGCTGCGTGGACAATATCTGCCCACATCCGTCAACGACCTGAAGGCTGGAAACCGAAAGCCACCTTTGCCTTTCCTCAATGGCGACCTCTATTCGAACATGAACCACACACTATGGTTTCTGCCTAACGTGGCTTCATGCTTTGCTATGCGTAATCTGCTGACGGAGCTGCAGAACACGTTCTATCATGACTACCGTGTCGTTGTCTGTGCAGGCACTCAGGCCGGCATCGGCCAACAGGCATTGCCACCGGTGGAGAAAGCCATGTCGCACCCAGACCCGCTGCACTGCAAGACCATCACCCTGACCTGTGGTAAACTGACAACTGGCGTTACCGTACGGCCATGGACAGGCATCTTCATGCTGCGCGACACGTCGTCGCCGGAAACCTACTTCCAGTCAGCCTTCCGCGTACAGTCGCCATGGACTGTCACTAATAGCGACGGGTTGCATCCAAACCGGGTGGAGATACTGAAGAAGGTGTGCTACGTGTTCGACTTCGCCCCCAACAGGGCATTGAGAAAGGTGGCAGACTATGCCTGTCAGCTGAATGTTGAAGAAGGCAATCCGGAGCGTTGTGTCGATGACTTCATTAAGTTCCTGCCCGTGCTCTGCTACGAGAACGGTGTGATGAAAGCACTTTCGGCAAGCGACGTACTCGATATGGCCATGAACAACACTTCGGCAACATTGTTGGCACGACGCTGGGAGAGTGCTTTGCTGGTGAACGTGGACAACTTCACTCTGCAGCGGCTGATGAACAATCAGGCGGCTATGGCAGCGCTGATGAAAATCGAGGGCTTCCGTTCGCTGAACCAGGATATTGAAACCATCATCAACAAGACCGATGCCATCAAGAAAAAACGCAGGGAGAGCGAGGAGGGACTGACCGGTAAGGAGAAGAAAGAACTGAGCGATGCTGAAAAGGAAATCAAGAGCAAGCGCCGCCAGATACAAGAGAAGCTGATGAAGTTTGCCACACGCATTCCAATCTTCATGTATTTGACAGACTACCGTGAGTATTCGCTGAAAGACGTCATCCTGCAACTGGAGCCAAAATTGTTCGAGCGCGTCACGGGACTCACGAAACAGGACTTTGCGCTATTGGTCAGTCTGAATGTGTTCAACGAAGCGCTGATGAATGATGCCGTTTATAAGTTCAAACGCTACGAGGACAGCAGTCTGGGTTATGCTGGAGTCAACCGGCATGAAGACGATGAGCTGGTGGGTGGTTACAGCACAGTCATCACGTTGGATGAATATCAGGCAACTTAGTAATTACAGCGTTTGCATAGATAAAACATGTTTCACCGTCACGCCTAACATGCACACTTACAGCATGTTAGGCGTGAAACTTGTTTTTGGGTGTTGGCGGAATGGCTGCCAGCCAGAGGGCGTGACGTATTGACCTGGCGTTATCCGGAGAAAACACATGCAGTTGTATCTATCGGCAAAATCAGGTAGGTGTGGCTAGTGCGACGGCCGTCAAAAATATGTGCGACGGCCGTCAAAAATATGTGCGACAGCCGTCGAAGATTCGTGCGACGGCCGTCGCACGAAGCGGGTTATACTGGTATAGAATATCGGACAGGTCTGCTGGGTTGTTAGGAACGTGTCGAGCGGTAACTTATTGGTTATAAGTTGGCTATGGTAAATGTGCTGCTGACGCTACGGAGTGCTAAAATCCGACAAACAGAACAGAAATCGAACTAAAGGTAAGCTTCTATTAACATTATTTTTGATTTGTCCAAAAAACAAGTGTCACGCCTAACGCTATGTGTTACAGTATGTTAGGCGTGACGGTGAAACTTAAAAACCGATGGTGTTCTTGTTTATATCATTAGTGCGACTGCTCGCTGTGAGTGATGCGCACGGTGATGGGGCGGTAGGGAGCCTGGTGAAGGAGTAGTGAGATTCAAGGTAGGTACGAGACGTCAACAAAACAAGATGTGCCAAGTAGGAAATACTTGGCACATCTTGATATTGATGGTTACGGGGCTTTACAGTCCCAGTTTCTTGCGGATGTCCTTGGGAATGGCGTTCTTGTTGACGAGGAAGTCCATGGTGTTGGCAGCGATGAAGGCCTTGGTCATGTACCAGATGCCCTTGTAGTCGCCACTCTCGCCCCAGGAGTTCTTGACCATGTAGTACTCCTTGCCGTTCTGGTCCTTGGCAACGCCATAGATGAGCATGCCGTGGTCGTCGGTGAGTTCCCAATTGTCGAAGCGCTGCTGGCGCATCTCCTGGGTAGGCACAATCTCAGGGACTGTGCAGCCCAGTGAGTCGATGATGTCGCGCTTCTTGGTGCTGGTCAGCTTCAGCCAGCGCGCCATGTCGCTGCCGCGCAGACTCTGGGCAGCCTTGCCGTCAACGGCATAGGCCAGTCCCTTGCGGGTGAAGCCGTCCTCAGAGACGTCGCCGCCCCAGGCAATGGTGTAGCCCTTGGCAACGGCGTTGTCGATGACCTGCATCATTTCGTCCATGGGCAGGTTGTAGGACTGCGGGAAGCGCCAGTTGTCCTGTACCTCTACGGCAAAGGTGGTGTAGAACGGATGGTGGGTATAGGAAGTGATGCTGACGTAGTCGTCGAGGTTGATGCCCAAGGACTGCATGAAGGTCTTTGGTGTGTATTTCTTACCCTCGTAGGTGAACTCCTCAGGGCACTTGCCGAGATAGGCATCGAGAATGCCCTGCAGACCGGCCTTCCACTGGTTGCTGATTTTCTTGGCGTCGCTCTTGGCAATGGCTGCCACATAGGGCTCCAGCAGCGAGAAGAACTCGTTGAAGTTGTTCAGTGAGTCGCCATACAGCGAGCCGGGGAAAGGCATGATGCCCTGCGGAATGATGCCGTGGGTCTTCATGGTGGCCAGCACGTCCTCAGCCGATCCGCCTTGCGAGAACTGGCAGTCACCATGGAAGCGTACTACCTGGATGGCACGCTCCATATAGGTCTTGTTGGCCACGAACGACTCATCCAGGTCGTAGGTCTTTCCGGTAGCCTTCAGGATTTCAGCCTCAAAGAAGGAGAGGGTAGAGTAGTCCCAGCACGTACCGCTGCGGTTCTGGTCTTTGATGGAAGTGATGGGGTTTTCCTTCACTACGGTGAATACGGGTTTGTTGCTTGGGACAGAATCAATCTTTTCTTCTGCCTGTGCGCCGGTGGCAGCCAGTGCCAGGAGCGCAAGGGTAAATAATTTCTTCATTGTTTGTTATTATTGTGTTGTTTGTTAGTGATGACAGCATTGGGGTTACTTGGCGTGGGCGGCCATGAAGTCCTCCAGTTCTTGTGGGTGGTAGGGTATGCGCTTCGAGCCCAGGAAGCGGCAACCGTCCTTGGTGATGAGCACGTCGTCCTCGATGCGGATGCCGCCAAAGTCTTTGTAGGTCTCCAGCAGTTCGTAGTTGAGGAAGTCCTTGCAGTGCCCCTTGGCGCGCCACTCGTCGATGAGGGCAGGGATGAAGTATATGCCCGGTTCGTCGGTGACGACAAAGCCCTCCTCCAGGCGGCGCCCCATGCGCAGGCAGTTGGTGCCGAACTGTTCCAGATTGGGGCGCGTCTCGTCGTCGAATCCTACATAGATTTGTCCCAGTCCTTCCATGTCGTGCACGTCCATGCCCATCATGTGGCCGAGTCCGTGGGGCAGAAACATGGCGTGAGCCCCTGCGCGTACAGCCTCGTCCGTGTCGCCTTTCATCAGTCCCAGCTCCTTCAGCCGCTCCGCCATCATGCGGCAGACGGCAAAGTGTACGTCCATATACTTGACTCCCGGCTTGGCCACCTGCAGCACATAGTCGTGGCAGGCCTCCACAATGGTGTAGATGTCGCGCTGGCGCTGGGTGAACTTGCCGTCTACGGGCATGGTGCGCGTGTGGTCCGAGCAGTAGTCGTCCAGCTCGCAGCCGGCGTCGCAGAGTGCCAGTCGGCCGGCTGTCAACGGGGCGCCGGACGGATTGCCGTGCATAATCTCACCATGCTGGCTGAAGATGGTGGCAAAACTAGTTCCGTTGGCCATGCTGCGTGCTATGCCGTCTACCTGGCCGACCACGAAACGCTCTGTGACGCCAGGTTTGATGAGTCGCTGTGCGGTGGTGTGCATCTCGTAGCCCACGTCGCACGCCCGGTCTATAGCCGCTATCTCCTGTTGCTCCTTGGTGGCTCGCATCTTGACGACTGCCTTGATGAGCGACAGCGAGGCAGCCTCTTTCTGCTTGGCGGGATGAATGCCCAGCAGGTCCTGGATCTGGATCTTGGTGTCGTGGCGATAAGGTGGCAGAAAGTGAAGTGGTTTACAATTTGACGATTTGCTATTTACAATTTCTGTTAGCTTCGACAGCGGGGCTGTCTTCGTGATGCCCACCTCGGCAGCAAGGTCGCTGACGCTGGGTGTGAATCCCATCCAGACGATGTCCTCCACGTCGATGTCGTCGCCCAAGAGCCACTCTTCGTCGTTGTCGATGTCGATAATGCCTACGAGTCCGTCACGGTGCTGGCCGAAGTAGTACAAGAATGCTGAGTCTTGGCGCATGGGTGCATAGCAGTTGGCCGCATAGTTATACGGAGCCTCATTGTTGCCGAAAAGCACAATGACACCCTGGCCTATCATTTTTTTCAGTTCGGCACGGCGCCGAATATATGTGTCTTTGTCAAACATAAATGCAATGAATATTGAATTTGTATGCAAAGGTAATAAAAAAAAGGTACGTAAGGCATGGAATTACGCTTTTTAACTCTTTTTGTATCCGTAGGCATTGTTAGGGTTTGTTTGTCCGTTGATGGTGGATGCGCCCCTAATTTTAAATATAATAAGGTGTAGCCATAGCCGGTGGAACCCGGCCTATAAGAAAACCATGTTTTTTTGAAAAAAAATAGCAAAAAGTTTTGGCAGTTCAGAAAAAAGTCGTACCTTTGCATCCGCAATCAAGAGAGATGCCTTCCCACAGGGATGAAACAAGCGGAAATAGCTCAGTTGGTAGAGCACAACCTTGCCAAGGTTGGGGTCGCGGGTCCGAGTCCCGTTTTCCGCTCAACATGTTGAACAAAAAAG
>CACWFV010000069.1 GCA_902760315.1 uncultured Bacteroidales bacterium
GTGCGCACGGGTAAGGAGCGAGTAGAAAAGTGGTTGAAGAAGTTAGGCTATCAAGGAAAGTAATATGAAGAAACAAGTATCTGTTTTAGTAGGTGCTGGCAGCATCGGACAGGCAATCATCCGTCGTGTGTCGGCTGGCAAGCACGTCGTATTGGCAGACTATAGTTTGGAACATGTGGAACAAGCCGCCAAGACATTGGAGAACGCTGGCTTCGAATGCTCGACTATCAAATGCGACCTCGGCTCAAAGGAAGACATCCTGAAGTTGGTGGAATTTGCTACCAGCAAAGGCGAGGTAACGAATGTAGTGAATGCCGCAGGTGTTTCACCCTCTCAGGCTCCAGTAGCAGAAATCCTCCGTGTTGACCTCTATGGCACAAGTGTACTGTTGGAGGAGTTCGGAAAGGTAATTGCCGAGGGAGGTTCATGCGTGATTATCTCATCGCAGAGCGGCCATCGCCTGCCAGCATTGCCTCAGGAGCAGAACGAGGCACTGGCTACAACTCCTGTAGATGAACTGCTGGAACTGCCATTCCTGAAGGAAATCAACGATACGCTGAAAGCCTATCAGTACTCGAAGCGTTGCAATGTGCTCCGCGTGATGTACGAGGCTACCCGCTGGGGAAGGCGCAATGCTACCATCAACAGCATTTCTCCCGGCATCATCATCACACCACTGGCCAACGACGAACTGCATGGGCCCCGGAAGGACGGCTATCTGAAGATGATAGAGGGCATGCCCGCCCGTCGTGCTGGAACGCCTGATGAGGTAGGCGATATGGCTGAGTTCCTGATGTCTTCTCGCGGGCGTTTTATCAGCGGTGCCGACTTCCTTATCGACGGCGGTTGCACGGCTTCTTATTGGTATGGTGACTTGCAGTATTTGAAAGCAACACATTAAATAATGGAACAGATATGGAGAGAATCAAGTTATCAAACGGAGTAGAGATGCCATTGCTGGGCTATGGCGTGTTTTTGGTGCCGCCGCAGGAGGCGGAGCAGTGTGTGACGGATGCACTCGAAGTGGGCTATCGGCTCATTGATACGGCGCAGGCCTACTATAACGAGGAGGGCGTGGGTGCTGCCATCGCGAAGAGTGGAGTGAAGCGTGAGGACATCTTCCTTGTGACGAAAGTGTGGATTAGTAATGCTGGTGAGGAAAAGGCTGCA
This sequence comes from uncultured Bacteroidales bacterium, assembly GCA_902760315.1. GTDB lineage: Bacteria > Bacteroidota > Bacteroidia > Bacteroidales > Bacteroidaceae > Prevotella. The sequence goes on from CACWFV010000069.1 coordinate 1,171, forward strand.
CAAAGCATCGACGAGAGCCTGCGCAAACTGCAGACCGACTATATCGACCTGCTGCTCATCCATCAGGCCTACGGCGACGTGTTCGGTTCTTGGCGGGCTATGGAGAAGGCTTACAAGGCAGGTAAGGTCCGTGCTATTGGCGTGTCTAATTTCCTGGCTGCAAGATTCTTCGACTTTGCCCACTATGCAGATGTGAAGCCGATGGTGAACCAGTTGCAGTGCAATCCGATGATCCAGCAGACGAGCATCGAGCCGCTGCTGACTGAGACCGGCACGAAGATGATGGCCTGGGGACCGCTGGGCGGTCAGGGCGTTGACGGCATCGTGCAGAGCAAGTTGCTCGCCGATATTGGCAGCAAGTATGGAAAGAGTGCCGCACAGGTGGCTCTCCGTTGGCTGACGCAGCGCGGTATCGTGGCCATTCCCAAGTCGAGTCACAAAGAGCGCATGGCCCAGAACCTCAACATCTTCGACTTTATGCTGACAACCGAAGAAATGGCTCAGATAGCCACGATGAACCAGCACGATACGGGCACTGTCAACTTCCAAGACCCACAGTTCGTAAAATATTTAATCGAGACCTACGGATAATCAAGAATATGAAAGTACTATTGATTAACGGAAGCCCTCACGCTCACGGCTGTACCTTTACGGCTTTGAGCGTGGTGGCTGACGAATTGCAAAGAAATGGCGTTGAGACGGAGATTATCCACGTAGGCCATAAGGACATCAGAGGTTGCATCGGATGTTATAAGTGCCGTGAGTTGGGACGCTGTGTCTTTGATAAGGACATGGTCAACGAGGTGGCAAAGAAGTTTGAGCAGGCCGACGGACTGATCATCGGTTCTCCTGTCTATTATGCAGGGCCTAACGGAACACTTATCTCGTTCCTCAACCGGTTATTCTTCTCAGCCTCTTTCGAGAAGCGTTTTAAGGTTGGCGCAGCTGTCGTTTCTGCCCGTAGAATGGGTACAACGGCAACTCTTGACACACTGAACAAATATTTCCTGCATGGCGAGATGCCTGTGGCCGCAAGTCGCTATTGGAATGCCGTGCATGGCAATTCACCCGAAGAAGTAATGAAGGATGAAGAAGGATTACAGACAATGCGTGTGCTGGGTCGCAACATGGCTTTTCTTATCCGTGCCATCCGTGCTGAGCGTGAGCGTGGCGGCTTGCCAGAGCAGGAACCCCAACGTATCGCAACGAATTTTATCAGGTAAGAACATGACGGACAAAGAACTGATTGAAGCCCTTTACCGAGAGATGTACAAGGCGATGGTGGAGAAAGATACGGCAACGCTGAACCGTGTCCATGCAGACAATTTCGTGCTGACCCACATGACGGGGATGCACCAGTCAAAGCAAGAGTACATCAGGGCTATTGCAGACGGCACGCTGAACTACTATTCAGCCGAACATGAGCAGATGGACATCAATCTTGATGGCAATCATGCCACTCTAACGGGTCGTAGCCGGGTCAATGCTGCCGTCTTTGGCGGAGGCCGTCACACATGGCGCCTGCAACTCTATTTCCAACTCTCCAGGTATAACGGTCATTGGCTGTTCACCAATGCCAAGGCAAGTACATATTAAAAAGATTTGTGTAAGGCCAGCATCAATACCGTTATCTCCTGTATAAGTATTTCCAGATTTCAATTGCATCATCGCTGAATTGAAGTTTGCGTTCAGACTCGCGCACTATCCTCAGTACACGACTTTCAGAAAGCAGATGCTTTTCTGCAATCTTCTTCACGGAAAGCCTTTTGGTCTGCAGACCATAGTAGGCACAGAGAATGTCAGTTTCCTGCTCTGTAAGTGTCTTGCGTATCATCGTGAATATCTGACGAAGCAACTCACTACGCTCCACCTCGGAGTCGGCAAGGCTTTCGCGCCGTTCGTCCTCTATGTAGTTGAGCGTCCCGTAATCCTCCCACTGATCAGCAAGAGCGGTATAGGCGTTTTCTTCATCGAATAGTTCCATCATGCTATGCCTAACAATTCTATTTCAAAGATAAGTGTGGAGCCTCCAGGGATGCCAGGCTGTGAAAAATTGCCATAGCCCATTTCAGCAGGAATGTATATCTCCCACTTGTCGCCGATGTGCATCTGCTGCATGGCGATAATCCAACCCTCAATCAAGTCACAGAGTCGGCAAGCCAATGGCACACCACCACGGCTGCTGTCGAACTGTTTGCCGTCGATGGTCTTACCAGTGTAGTGTGCCGTGATGATACTGCGTACTGTCGGCGTAGCACTCGATTGGTTGCCTTCACTCAGCACTTTGTAGAGAATTCCTTTGGACAGAGCCTTGACTTCTTCCTCCTTCGACTTGGCTTCCAGCCAGTCCTTATTTGCCTGTATATACTCCCGTTTATTCATAAATCATCCTAAATTCAGGCACAAAGTTAGTGCAAACCGAATGAAATACCAAATTAATTTGAGTATTTCTGAGACGCAGCCTAACTTCAACAAGAGTTAAAGTTAAGCAATAATCGTGGGAATTTATCAGAAATGACTAATTTTGCAACAAAGTTTAAGTAAAAAGGTCTTGGCAGAAGAACTGATTGCCCGTGGCGGCAACATCAACTTTATCAAGTGAACAGTATAATGAAAACAGCAGTATTAGACGAGTATGATAAGCAGGGACGTGACCTGCCCGTCATATCATGCACTTAGTGGCTTAGATGCCATACTACATAAAGTCAAGAAGTCCCGGCTTGCACGATTGCAGGTCGGGACTTCTGGTTTATGCGGTTCATCAATGTCCGTTACGAGACCTCGATGGCCTTGGTGACCTTCTCCTTCGGCTCGGTCTTCGGCATCGTGATGGTCAGGATGCCGTCCTCCACCTTGGCAGAAATCTTGTCACGTTCTACATCATCAGGCAGCGTGTAGTTCTGCTCGTAGTTCGAGTAGGAGAACTCGCGGCGCAGATAGTGATGATGTTTGTCCTCATTCTTGTGCTCTACTTTGTTCTCGATGGCGATGGTCAGCAAACCCTCGTCGTTGATGCCAACCCGGCAATAATCTTTCTTGATGCCAGGGGCTGCAAGCTCCATTGTGTAGGCTTTCTCACTCTCCTTGACATTCACTGCTGGTGCCGTGCTATTGGCGCGAGGCATCCAATCGTTGTTAAAGAAATCCTCAAATACTGTTGGCATCCAACTGTTCTGAAACATTACTGGTAACATAATCAATACCTCCAATTATACTTTTAGTTTAACGTATGTTCGTGATTGCCTTTGCTCCATTCCCGAGTAAACTCGCCTACCCGTGGCCTTTCGCTCCGGCTTTCACTAAGGAATATGCAACAAACGTGCCTACACAATAAATCCGTGCCAGAATGACAACCGCAAAAGTCAATCTGGCACGGATTTTAAACTCGCTTAAACTATGCTGACAGTTTCTTAAACTCCATTAAACATTGGCTATTTCAATCTTGCTTGTTTATCAATAGTGTCAATGTCAATCATAAAGATAAATTGGAATTTACTCGCTATAATTATGGTCAACTATTATATCCAGATGTATTCCAGGCACTAAGGGCTGAATGTCACTGATGAGCTGACTGACTAAGGCCTTCTCATTGTGGACGGCAATGTCAGGGACAACATCAACGGAAATTGTATTCTCCTTTTCAGAATAATAGAAGCCGTGAACCTGAACAATATCCTTGCGCGAGTGAAGAGCCTGCAAGACCTTCGTCTGCAACTCTGCCCGTTTGTTGTCGCCTGTTGCAATGGCATAGATACCAACGGTCAGAATGATACCGTGACGCGCCAACATCTGCATGGTAATCTTACGAGTGAGTCCGTGGATTTCGTGAGCCGACATCGTATCATAAACGTTGATGTGCAGCGAGCCTATCTTCATTTCCGGGCCATAATTGTGGAGTATCAGGTCATAAACTCCATGCACTCCCTCGAATTCAGAGACCTCCTTCTTGATTTGATTGGTGAGCTCAGCAGGAATACTGGTACCTAACAGTTCGTTGACAGGCGAGGACAGCATTTCGATACCGGCCTTGATGATGGCAATGGAAATGAGAATACCGAGAATACCATCGAGCGAAATGCCCCACAACAGCATAACTCCAGCCGAGACAAGCGTTGTCAGGGTTATAATAGCATCAAACAAGGCATCTGATCCTGAGGCTATCAGCGCATCACTGTTCAATTGCACGCCCTTGTTCTTGACATACCTGCCCAGCACCAGTTTCACGATA
>CACWFV010000070.1 GCA_902760315.1 uncultured Bacteroidales bacterium
CTTCCCATTCCGAACAGAGAAGTTAAGCCCGCTTGCGCCGATGGTACTGCAATGCAATGCGGGAGAGTAGGAGGCCGCCACTTTTTCAAGTAGAGAGAAACCCTTGGTCAGAAATGACTGAGGGCTTCTTCATTTATAAGAAATAAGTTCATCTTCTTGGTGAACTCATTTTTTTTTGCTATATTTGCACGTCTCAACATACTAAACCGTCTATGAAGTACTACTTAAGACTTATCTTTTTCTTCCTTTTGGTCTCTCTGTGTCAGTTGTCACTGGGCCAGTCACCCGTAGCAGACTCGCTGAGTGCTGATGCCGACTCGCTTGTTCAGACGTTACGTTCCCAGATACAAGACCTGCAGATGCAGGGCATCATGATGCGCGAGCAGTTAGAGAAGCAAGGCATTAATGCCCGTGCCGACTCGTTGCAACTTGTGCGTCGCATGCAGCGCATCGACTCACTACGCCGCATCACCCCCGGTGCCCCGCTGATCATTGATGGCGATACACTCTTTGTGCTTTACGACCGTCGGGGAGGCGTCGCTCCTGAGACCCGTGTGAAAGATATCTATGAAAAGATGATGGAGATAGGTATGCGTATGACGCTCTTTACTGACTCCATCTTTATTTATGAGGGCGACTTTACCAGCGACATCATGTCTGGCGAGGATGTCATCATGAGCGTCACTGATAATGACGCCCTCTGGCAGAACCAGACCCGCCAGCAGTTAGCCGCTGACTATCGTACTATCATCCATACTAAGATTGAGCAGATGCAATCTGAGTACGGACTGAAGCGCAAGCTGTTAGGTGTCCTTTATGTCCTTGGCTCTATGGCTGTGCTGGGTTTACTCATCTGGTCCACTAACTATTACTATCGTCGTTGGCGCTTCCGTCTGGTGCGTTACCTGCTGGGGCGTACCAGCCCAGTGTCCTTCAAGAACTACGAGGTGCTCAACCTCCGCCGTCAGGGAGTGCTGTTCTATGGCGCCTTCAATGTGGTGCGCTATCTTGTCATCCTGCTCCTGCTGTTCATCTTCGTACCCATGTTCTTTGCCGCCTTCCCTGAGACGAAGTCGTTCACCTACGCCATTTTCGGCTATCTCTGGAATCCCTTTGTCGGCATCGTCAAGTCCATTTTCGGTTTTCTGCCCAACTTCTTCCAGATTGTTGTCATTGTCATTTGTTTCCGCTATCTGGTAAAGGGACTGCACTACTTGATGGACGAGATCTCCAGTGGTCGTCTCACCATCAATGGCTTCTATGCCGACTGGGCTCAGCCCACCTATCTTATTCTTCGTGTGCTGTGCTATTCGTTTATGATTGTCATGATATGGCCCCTGTTGCCCAGCAGCGACTCTCAGGTGTTCCAGGGCGTCTCCGTCTTCATTGGTATCATTGTGTCGTTGGGTTCCTCCTCCATCATTGGCAACGTGATGGCCGGCATGGTGATGACCTATATGCGCCCCTTCCGCGTCGGCGACTTCATCAAGTATGGCGACATCGATGGCTTCGTCATCGAGAAGACCATTCTGGTCACTCGCATCCGTACCCGCAAGAACGATGTCGTCACCATTCCCAATTCCAACCTGATGTCGTCGCAGACCACCAACTACACTTTCTCTGCTCAGAACTATGGCGTCATCGTTCATACCAAGGTCACCATCGGCTACGACATGCCGTGGCAGCAGATTCGTGACCTGCTGTTGGATGCTGCTCATAAGACACCGCATATTTTGAAGAAGCCTGCGCCCTTCGTCCTTGTCACGGCGCTTGACGACTATTATGTGGAGTATGAGATTAATGCCTACACGCACCAGTCTGACCTGCTCGGCATCATCTATTCTGAGTTGCATCAAAACATCCTCGACTCCTTCCACAAGAATGGTGTCGAAATCATGTCGCCCCACATCTTCGCTCACCGCAACGACCTGCCGGTGCAGATACCGCCGCAGGTGTGAGGTGTGAGGTGAACTCACAGGGGGACAGTCCCCCTGTGAGCTCGACAATGGGGCTTCTTCTTCGTTTTCTCATTTTCACGCAACAAAGCTCTAAATATTTTTTGATTATGCGCAGTTTTTCGTATCTTTGTGGCGTAAACCAATAACAAGAGCGATGAAAGTATTATTAATAGGTGGAACGGGCACCATCAGCAGTGCCATTACCCGTCAGTTGGCGGCAGGCGGTCATGAGTTGTGGCTGCTGAACCGTGGCAATCGTAAGAGTGAAGTGCCTGCAAATGTGAAGCAGGTGTTAGTAGATATTGATGACGAGGATGAAGTGCTTAGGTTGCTAGGTAATGAGCAGTTCGACAGCGTCTGCGAGTTTATTGGCTTTGTTCCGGCACACGTTGAGCGCGACATTCGTCTCTTCCAAGGACGTACCCGACAGTATGTCTATATCTCGTCAGCATCAGCTTATAACAAGCCTGCTGCCAATCATGTCATCACTGAGGGAACCACCCTGGCTAATCCTCATTGGGAGTACTCGCGCAACAAGATTGCTTGTGAGGAGCTACTCATGGCCGAGTACCGTAAGAAAGGATTCCCCGTCACAATAGTTCGGCCTAGCCATACCTACTGTGAACGTGGCGTTCCCACTAGTGTTCACGGGCCTAAAGGTAGCTGGCAGGTCTTGAAGCGCATGATGGAAGGGAAGCCTGTTGTGATTCAGGGCGACGGCTCGTCGTTATGGACACTTACGTGGAACGAGGACTTTGCCCGCGGGTTCATCGGACTACTGGGTAATCCTAAGGCCATTGGCGAGGCATTCCAGATTATGAGCAACGAGCAGCTGACGTGGAATCAGATTTACCAGTGTGTGGCCCAGGCGCTGGGTGTTGAGTTGAAACCTTATTATGTATCCTCTGACTTCCTTGCGGCGGTGTCACCCAAGGAGTGGGATTTCGAGGGCAACCTGTTGGGCGACAAGTCCGTAACAGTTGTCTTTGACTGTACCAAGCTGAAGCGTGCCGTACCAGGGTTCCAGGCTACCACCCGTTTCGACCAGGGTGTGCGCCGCTGTATTGCCTATCTCATGGAGCATCCGGAGTTGCAAGTCGAAGACCTGGAGTTTGACCAATGGTGTGACCGAGTGATTGCTGCACAGGAACAGGCCAAGCAAAGCTTGCAGTCTGCTATGCGATAGGCAGGAACTGTATCACAGGGGGACAATCACACGGGTGCGCCCAGATTTTTGCATATTCTTGCAATCGCTGAGAAACGAGCAAGGCATGAGTCTGGTATGTCCTTTAGTGATGCTCATTGTCATTTCTATCTTTCTTTAGTAACGCGTTTGATGACGAGATTTCATTGTCGGAAGATAAAAGGTCGTTTCTAATGTGTTTTTTTGTGGTGTTTCAAAAAAAACGAGCAAATTGTATTAAAAAAAGGTTGTAATGATACAACCATATCAAAAACATTTTGTATCTTTGCAGCACGATAGCTGCGAGAATGCTCCCGCTCGGCAAATGAGAACATGTTCTCTTTGCACTCGCTTAATCGCATCCTTGTGGCGTTAATAGCATTGACAGCATGGCAAAATTTGCAACCATTGTCTGAAAAAGACAGAGATAGACTTAGCCGTCGTTTCACAGTGGACTTCAATTACAATAGCAATCATATTGAAGGTAATACGCTGACTTATGGCCAAACGGAAATTCTTTTGCTATTTGGAAAGGTAATAGGCGAAGCTGATGTGCGCGATGTCCAGGAGATGACTGCGAGTAATGTGGGATTGCGGATGATGTCAGAGGAAGCAGCGGTGAAGGAGGTGCCTCTGACACAGAACTTCATCCGTACACTGCATAAGACCTTACTCAGTGAAGACTATACTGTGTATCGTGAACTCCCTGGAGGCGTACCAACAAGTTATGTAATTCATGCAGGACAGTATAAGACTCGTCCCAACAGCGTCATCACTCGTTATGGCGATAGATTCGAATATGCCTCACCAGAGGAAACTCCCAGTTTGATGACCGATTTGGTGGATTGGTATAACAAGGCAGAGCGGAACGGAAAACTTTCTCCTGTTGAGTTAGCCGCATTATTCCACTACAGATACATCCGTATTCATCCGTTTGAGGATGGAAATGGACGTATAGCCCGACTGATGGTAAATTTTATTCTATCTCGTCACGATTATCCGATGATTGTAGTGCGCAGTCGTAAAAAAAGTGAGTATTTAGAGGCTTTGCGTCAGACAGATATTGAGGTAGGCCCTGTGCCAGCTGATGGCGCACATGCAGATATTAAGGACATCAAACCGTTTCTGAAATACTTCAATGAATTGGTAGCTACTGAGGTTTATAATGATGTACTCTTTGTGAGTGAAAAGGATGAAAACGTGTGGTGGTATGATGGTGAACGGATAGCTTTCCGTACACCTAACTATACGAAGATATTGAATGCCATGCGTACCCAGCCAACACTTACATTGGCTGATATGAAAGAAGTTACTGGCATCAGTATTGCTGCCATTCAGAAACTCCTCGACCAGCTGACTCAAAAGAAATATGTTGAACGTGGAGAAAAGGAAGGAAGTTGGAGAGTGTTTGTGACTCAGTAAAGTATAATAATTATATGAAGGGATGGGAGTGGATTGATGTATCTCTCGCATCCATGATGGGGTGCAGCCAGCAATATGTTGCAAAGGTTCTGAAAGGTCAGGAGAACCTTTCTCTCGAAACCATGTCGAAGATAGAGGACTGTCTGCACATTTCCATTCTTCAAGAAGAACTGGAGATGGTATAGGTGATCTTTTAGGAGATTTCTTTTCTTGTTATTGAAGAAGAAAGAAGTGGAAAAAGCATTTAGCTGGCCTACACGCATGGTTCAGAACATGCAAAGAATTTTGTGAAATTTGCAAAACAGCCTACAGCCTACATGGTTTCTGTATATATTACTATGTTTCAATAAGATAACGATTTTTGAGCCTACATGAAGCCTACATGGGGCCTACATTGTTGGCGGGGTTGGGCTGATACGGATGCGGCTACAACTGATACGGATGCGGCTACAGCTGATACGGATGCGGCTACAACTGATACGGGTGCGGCTACAGCTGATACGGCGCTGTATTAGCTTGATTTGTCTGCGTATTAGCCACTTTTGCGTGTGGGCTGTTACATGACGGAACTGAGAGGTAACGGCTCGCGGAAAAAATATGACAGGTATTCTCTGTGTAGGCTCCATGTATGCTCCATGTAGGCTTTATGTAGGCATAATGTAGGCTTGGATTTCTGTAAAACGTTGAATGATAGTGCGATAGGATAAAAACATGTAGGCTGTAGGCTGTTTTGCATTTTCAAGCATATTTTTTATTCAGCAGATATCGGCAGTTCAGCATGAACTGCGAAGCGAGTACAGACTGGGCAACACATCTTTTAACACAACTTTAGGCATGTAGTTGGAATTTTATGTGTATCTTTGCATGACAAACTAAATTGATAAGGTATGAATAAATATGTGATTAGTGCTATTGTCGTTCTTGCCAGTATGCTGTTCTCCTGTGAGAGCGAGCAGGAGCAGGTTGTGAATCCAGTAGATGATGCCAGCCAGTTTGTGACGCTGACTGACGTGGTGCCCGACGCCATTCTGGAGATACGCTATTTCGGCACCTATAATTTCGTTGGCGACCGTATTGATGGCTATCTGGAGCCTACGGCGCTGCTGACCAAGCGCGCAGCCGACAGCTTGAAGGCTGTCAGCGACGACGTCATAGCCCAAGGCTACCGTCTGAAGATATACGACGCCTACCGTCCGCAGAAGGCCGTCGACCATTTTGTCCGTTGGGCTGAGGATGTGGCAGATGTACGCATGAAGGAGTATTTCTATCCAGACCTGGACAAGAGTGTGCTCTTTGACCAGGAGTATATCTGCTTGAAGAGCGGTCATACCCGTGGCAGCACGCTCGACCTGACACTCTTTGACATGAACACCGAGAAAGAGTTGGACATGGGCGGGACTTTTGACTGGTTTGGCCCTGAGAGTCATCCCGACTTCTGCGGGAATCCTGAGACGGGCGAATATACCGGCGACAACCATGCGAGTCCCAAGGGACGTAGCATCACCGCCCAGCAGTTTGCCAACCGCATGATTCTTCGACGCGCCATGCTGCGCCACGGCTTCAAGCCCTTAGACACCGAGTGGTGGCACTTCACGCTGGCTGATGAACCTTTCCCCGACACCTATTTTGCCTTCCCTGTCAAGCACCTGAATGCTGTACGCTGATGTCATCTTGCCTGTACCGCTGCATGCTACCTTTACTTACGCCATCCCTGAGGGGATGCGTGTGGCAGAGGGGGCAAGGGTGCTTGTCCCTTTCGGTAGAGGAAAGAAGTATGTTGGTCTGGTAGATTGCATTCACAACCAGCAGCCTCAGGGATATACTGTTAAAGCGATAGAGGCGGTGATGGACGTGACACCTATCGTTACCAGTTCGCAACTGAAGCTGTGGCACTGGATTAGTGATTACTACCTTTCCCCCATCGGTGACGTCTATAAGGCGGCACTGCCAGGCGGCTTAAAAGCAGAAGACGGCTATAAACCCAAGACTGAGACCTACATCCGGCTGACCGCGCAGTATCGGAATGTTACCGCCCTGCACGTGGCTCTCAACGTCTTGTCGCGTGCCAAGAACCAGCTGAATGCCTTCACCGAGTATCTGGCGCTGTCGCATTGGGACGAGATTGAAGAGGGGACGCAGCCTGAAGAGGTGACCCGCGAGGAGTTGATGAACATTTCCGGTTGTTCGTCGGCAACGCTGAAACAGCTGGAGCAGCGACAGATGCTGGAGACCTATGAGGTGGAGGTGGGCCGGCTGAACCACGGCGGCCCATACCGTCCGGAACTCATCAAGACGCTCAGTGCTGCCCAGGAGGAGGCGTACAACCAGATACTCCTGTCGATGATGAAAAACCAGGTGACGCTATTGCATGGAGTAACGTCGAGCGGCAAGACAGAGATATATATCCACCTGATACAACAGGCCCTGGAACGCAAGGAGCAGGTGCTGTTTCTGATGCCAGAGATAGCACTGACGGTACAGATGATGCAGCGCCTGCAGCGCGTCTTTGGAGACCGTCTGGGCATCTACCATTCGCGCTATTCCGATGCCGAGCGAGTGGAAATCTGGCAGAAGCAGTTGTCGGAGAATCCCTATGACGTCATCCTTGGCGCTCGCTCTGCCGTGTTTCTGCCCTTCCAGCGGTTAGGTCTAGTTATCATCGACGAGGAACACGAGACCAGTTACAAGCAGCAAGACCCAGCCCCCCGCTATCATGCCCGGAGCGTGGCCATCATGCTTACCAGCCAGCAGCTCATGACTGATGGTCGCCAGCCCAGAGTTCTGCTGGGTACCGCTACTCCGTCGTTGGAGAGCTATCATAACGCCCAAACGGGCAAGTACGGGCTGGTGGAACTAAAGGAGCGTTACCAGGGTATTGAACTGCCTGAAATACAGGTTGTTGACACTGCCGACCTGCAGCGTCGTAAGATGATGTATGGCCCTTTCTCGCCTCTGTTGCTGACTCGTATGCGTGAGGCCTTGGAGCGTGGCGAACAGGTCATCCTGTTCCAGAATCGTCGAGGCTTTGCCCCTGTGGTGGAATGTAAGCAGTGTGGTTGGGTACCAACCTGCCAGCATTGTGACGTCTCGCTGACCTACCACCGCCAGCTGAACCAGCTGACGTGCCACTACTGTGGCTACACCTACCGTATTCCCACAGCCTGTCCCTGCTGTGGCTCTACCAATCTGCGCAGCAAGGGCTTTGGCACGGAAAAGATAGAAGACCAGGTGCACGAGATGTTTCCCGATGCCCGCGTAGCCCGCATGGACCTTGACACTACCCGTACGAGCAATGCCTATGAACGCATCATCAGCGACTTCTCTGCCGGGCGTACCAATATCCTCATTGGTACGCAGATGATTACCAAGGGTTTGGACTTCGACAAGGTCTCGGTGGTGGGTATCATCAATGCTGACAGCATGCTGAATTATCCCGACTTCAGAGCCCATGAGCACGCCTTTATGATGATGGCGCAGGTCAGCGGACGTGCCGGCCGGAAGGGGCACCGCGGACTTGTTATCTTGCAGACCAAGCAGAAGGACGTGCCGGTGATTGGCCAGGTGGTGCGCAACGACTACACCTCTTTATATAAAGATATGGTGGCTGAGCGGCAGACCTTCCACTATCCGCCATACTATCGGCTGGTATACGTCTTCCTGCGCCACCGTCAGGAGCGTATGGTAGAGGCTGCCGCTCAGGAGATTGGTTCGCAGCTGCGCCAGTGGTTTGGCGCCAGGGTGCTGGGTCCTGATAAACCGTCTGTGGCCAGGGTGAAGTCGCAGAATATCCGCAAACTCGTACTCAAATTAGAAAATGGCATTGACATGAAGAAAGTCCGCGAGTACCTGTTGCTGGTGCAATCACAGATGCTCGCGGACAAACGCTATTCGTCGTTGCAGGTCTATTATGACGTTGACCCGCTGTAGGAAATTTATAAATCCAGCTGGCATCCTACACCCAGCACACGATTGGTACGTGTGAATGAGTCGCTAACCCCTACAGTGGGATAGTTCTCGCGGTCGTAGTTGCCGTAGTTGGTCTGGAAGTAGGCGGCCGAAACCGTGATGTTGTCTTTCACTTTGTAGCTGAAACCCAGTCCCAAGCTATAGCTGTTGACGACGAACGACATGTCGTTCATGTACTCGTCGGAGAGTCCGTAGCGTGTCAGCTGTCCACCGCACGAAACGTTGAGGCGGTCAGTAACG
>CACWFV010000071.1 GCA_902760315.1 uncultured Bacteroidales bacterium
TAAAGCCGGTGATATAGGCAAGTATCTGACTGGATTTGAAGTGTTAAATCCCGATTTGGTGATTTGTCATTTAGATTCCAAAGCTTCGATGCAGATTGATTTGACTATCAACAAGGGCCGCGGTTATGTTCCCGCCGATGAGAATCGAGAGTTCTGCACCGATGTCAATGTGATAGCTATTGACTCAATCTACACCCCAATCCGTAACGTCAAGTACAGCGTTGAACCCTATCGTGTCGAACAGAAGACCGACTACGATAAGTTGGTGCTGGAGGTGACTACGGATGGTTCCATTCACCCGAAGGATGCCCTGAAGGAGGCTGCCAAGATTCTTATTTACCACTTTATGCTCTTCTCTGATGAGAAGATTACGCTGGAGAATACGGATGTCGAGGGCAACCAGGAGTTTGACGAAGAAGTTCTGCATATGCGTCAGTTGTTGAAGACTAAGTTGGTAGACATGAACCTCTCGGTACGTGCCCTCAACTGTCTGAAGGCCGCTGATGTCGAGACCCTTGGTGATCTCGTTCAGTACAACAAGACTGACCTCCTCAAGTTCCGCAACTTCGGTAAGAAATCGCTCACTGAGCTTGATGATTTGCTCGAGAGTCTGAATCTGTCGTTTGGAACCGATATAAGTAAATATAAGTTAGACAAAGAATGATGCTCCCGTGCTGACCATTCAGCGTGATGCATTAAGAATTAAGTATTAACAATGAGACACGGAAAGAAATTCAATCATCTGGGCCGTACTGCTGACCACCGCCGTGCCATGCTTGCCAACATGGCCATCTCGCTGATCATGCACAAAAGAATCACTACGACCCTCGCCAAGGCAAAGGCACTTAAGAAATATGTTACGATAGCACCAACAGCCGTCGTGTAGTTTTCAGCTACCTCCAGAATAAGGAGGCTCTGAAGGAACTTTTCGGCCCTGTTGCTCAGAAAGTAGGTGACCGTCCCGGCGGTTACACCCGCATCATCAAGCTTGGCTTCCGCCAGGGTGATGCTGCTGAGAAAGCTTTCATCGAGCTCGTAGACTTCGATGAGAACATGATGAAGACTCAGAAGGCTGAGAAGAAGACTCGCCGTTCACGCAAATCTGCTCCCAAGGCTGAGACTGCCGAGACAGCTGCTCCTGCAGCTGAAGAGGCTCCTAAGGCAGAGGTTGCTGAAGAGGCAAAGGCTGAGTAATATTTCAATTAAACTCTATATTAATAGGGGATTTCCTAATCATATTTCGGGAAATTCCCTATTATTTTTTCCAAATTCTTTGTATATTTGCAGCGTGAAATCATTTAATTAAATAACGATATGAAGAATACTGTCATCACATTGTCTTTGGCTGTCCTGCTGCTTACTGGTTGTGGAACGTATGCAGGTCAGGGAGCCTATGTTGGTGCTCAAGTCGGAACTATTCTGGGTTCTGCTGTTGGAGGACTCTCTGGTGGCTGGCGAGGCAGCGATGTCGGAACTATTGTCGGTATGGCTGGTGGTGCTGCCATAGGTGCTGCTATAGGTTCCGCTGCCGATCAGCGTGAGGCAGACCGATATGATGAGTATCGTCGTGAACGTGCTGCACATCGCAAAAGTTCTGCTGAGTGCACAGTTCCTTCCTCCGCTGACTCCGGCTATGACGCCGATAATGGTGGCGACGACCGTGTTGACTTTGGTATTTCTGGTCCTACGGACGAGCAATCTGTCTCAGTGTCCAGCCAGCCTGCTCCTGTTTCCTCGCAGTCTACTCCTTCTACTCAGGTTTCTTCTGCTTCACAGTCTCCTGGCACTAGTTCTGAACCTTCTATCTCCGTAAGCGACCTTCAGCGGCTTCGTCCTGCCATAGAATTGCGTAACGTCAGTATTGTTGACCAACGTGAGGACGGAGTCATCCATGCCGGCGAGCAGTGCAAAGTTGTCTTTGAGATTATGAATCGTTCCCAGCGTACTCTCCATGATGTTCAACCCTTGGTTAGCGAGTTGTCGAACAACAAACATCTTCATCTTTCGCCAAATTTGAACATTGAGAGTATTGCTCCTGGTACCGGAGTCCGCTACACAGCTACCATTCTTGCTGACCGTCGCCTGAAGGATGGTCAGGCCACCATTCGTGTTGCTGTGGCTCATCACGACCGCGAACAGGAAGCGCTGACCCGCCATTTCACGCTGGTAACTAAGCGTAAGTAGTAGTTGTTGTAGCTAAGAAAGTCTTGCTCTGCAGCCTACGGGAAGAACTGTCTCGTGTGAGGGTACAGCTGTCTCGTCATTGAGTACAGCTGTCTCGTCATTGAGTACAGCTGTCTCGTCGTTGAGTACAGCTGTCTTGTGGATGTTTCAGGCTATCTCGCTGTGAAAGTGAAGTGTTATTTTTTTGAAAATCTTTTTCAACTGGCAAGGTCGCGCTGGCGCCAAAAACGGTAGGTGATGTCCTCAAAAGAGCCATCGGTGAGTCTGCGGTAGAGGCGCTGGTTGGTGGTTGGCGACTTGAGTGGGCCCAGATGACTGATGTAGGGGCCTATCTTGATGTAGTCGAAGTCGGCTTTGTTGACGACAGACGAGATGCGCAGCCGCCCGCTATACCATGCCACTTTAAACTCCGGGTGAGTTTCGTGAATATATTGTGCTAACTGGTTGACGCCTACCGGGTCAGCATCACCTCCCATGAACGCTAGACAGGTGATGTCGGAACCGTAACGCTCTATAAAGGCATCTATGGCGTCGGTATTCAATGGCATGCCAATGTCGTCCCAGAGATAGCGGCTATGGCAACCGGGACAATGGCATGGGCAGTTGGAGATGTTGATGGCCAAGGTGACTTCATCGGGAATCTCCTGAAATACAATTCCTGTGTTTACGTATTTGAGCATTGTGTTGTGTGTAATAAGCAATGAGCAATGAGTAATGAGCTGACGCTCATTACTCATATAAGTATTGTTTTTTTACTTTGCGTGTGCGTAATAACGGCGCGAAGCCTCTTCCTGACGAGCCTGTGAGAAGTTGCTGACGCGCTTGAGGTAGCCAATGATGCGGGTCATGTAGTCCACATTCTTGGAGTGACACTTCGGACATTCGTGCAGGTAGCGCTTGTCGATGTGGCCACAGTCGTTGCAGACGGTGTTGGGGATGTTGAACGTGAAGTAGTTGCAACCCTCTTTGGCGGCCACCTTCAAGAGGTGCATGTACTGCTCCTTGGAGAGGTGCTCGTCAAGGTTCATGTGTAGGGCGGAGCCACCGGTGAGGTGCTCGATATAGGGGCGCCCGTGTAGTTTGAACTTGTCGATGACGGAGAGTGAGTCGTCCTCAACGACGTAGAAGTAGGAGTTGTAGCAATCGCGCGGTACGAAATAACCGTCTTCGCGATCCCACTTAGCGTGCTTTACACCGACATTCTCAGCAGGAATCATCTCGCAGTTGAACATGACATCCTTTGTGCGATATTGCTTGTTGTACTTCTCGATAAGTCCGAGAATGCCCTGTACGAAGTGTTTGTAGTCGTCGTTGGGTGTAATCTTCAGTCCCATGAACTCTGCAGCCTCCACCAGACCGTTGATGCCGATGGTGAGGTACTGGCGGGCTATGTTGATGTAGCCGGCATCGAACAGGGGCAGCATGCCGTGGGCCTGCAGGTCCTTGAGGTTCTCGTTATAAGCTAGCTGTACCTTGTGGCAGAGGTCGATAATCTGCCCCAGATATTCCAGATAGTCCATCTTGTGGTTGACGGCATACTGGATGCAGCGGTTCAGGTTGATGGTGAGCACTGACTTCGAACCGGTAGAAACACCACCGGCACCGAGGGTGTAGGAGAAACCGTTGTCGGTAATCTCATTGCGCAGACGGCAGCAAGAAGAGAGTGAATCAGCATTGTCGCTCATGTAGGTGAAGAAAGAGTGTCCCTCACTGTACATTTCGGCGGTGAATTCGCCCCACTCCTTATCCTTCGGTTCGCCGTTCTCGTCGACGAGAAGCGCCATGGTCTCTACAGGGAAGGTGAGCAGCGTCTTGGTACGCTCATGGTTGAACCACTTCATGAAGCGCTTCTGCAACCAAGAGAGTCCATCCCAGTCGGGCTTAGAACCGTCGGGGAAGTAGAAATCGCCAAAGATGCTCTCAAAGTAGTAGCGGTCATAGTAGGCAACGTTCCAGAATACAGCCTGGTAGTTGCGAGCACCGGTGGGCTGGTTGAGTGAGTAAACAATCTGCTCGAAGTAGTCGGTGATGACCTTGTCGATGGTGCGCTTCTTCAACGAGAGGTCTGCCTGCTGGTCGGGGTGCTGCCAGTAGTCCTTGCCAATACCATGTTGATGAAACCGCCGGCAAAGGATTTCAAGTTGGTTGGCGCGGTAGAGTTGCCGCCGATGGCCGTGGTGCCGCCAATGAGCCAGGGGTACATGGTGATGGAGGCACAGTAGTTGGCCAGCGAGGTTTCGTCGTTCTTATATATAAAGTGGTGGGTGAGCAGGTCAATGTATTTATCGGCCAGTTCCTTGCCGTACATCTTCTTGCAGCGCTCAGTGAGCAGTCGGCGGTTCAGACGGATGAAGTTTGACTTTGGCAACTCGCCGATGAGTGTGGCGATGTTCTTGTGTTCCACATTGGCATTGGCATCGAACTTTGAAGAGGTGGCAGCGTTGGCCGACTCCATGTAGTCGCTGAGGAACTGCAGCTTGGCCAGCGTCTCACGGTCTTCGGTGTGCTGTTGGCGGTAGAGCATGAACGACTTTGCCACCTTGTAGAAGCCTTCACGCATGAGCGCTTCCTCCACCTGGTTCTGGATGTCCTCTACGGTGATGTCATCCTTAATGTCCAAGTGGCTGAGGATTTTAGAGATGGTACCGAGGTCGGAGGGTACGTTGACACTTTCGAACGCCTTGACGATGGCATTCATGATTTTGTCAAGTGAGAACGAGTCTTTTGAGCCGTCACGCTTGGTAATTGTAAAGTTCTTAATTTCCATTGCTTATGTGTATTTTCTTTAGTTATCGCTTTCTCTTTCTGTGTAAAAGTTGTCTGTTTTGGACAACTTTCAAATTTTTCACTCGCTAAAAGTTGTCCATTTTGGATAACTCTTAGCGAGTGCAAAGATACGAAATAATACCAAACAATGGATATGTTTTGGCAAGAAATATTTGTAAAAAATAGTTAACGTGTAGATGACTCGTTAACGATTTATCAGTCTTTCAACGAATAAGTTACTGTAGTCACTACGCGTATCTTCTTGATGTATGGCGTGTTGGAGTCGCGGTCGTCAATAGAGAACTGCCCTTGGTCGGCACTGACAATCTTGTTTAGTTCCGAATGACTGTTCTCGGCAAACTGTTGTGCAGTCTTCTCAGCATTCTCTATGGCCTCCTGCATCATCTTGGGCTTCATTTCCTTGAATGATACAAACTCGTACTTGACCGGATTCTCGTAGCCACCGTCGACAATGGCTACACCCTCCTTGAGCAAGTCGCCCTGGCGGGCAATAATGGAGCGGACCTGTTTGACCTGGCTGCTGGTGACGGTGATGACGCTGGTGACAATATAGCGGTAAGGCTTGTTGTTGTCACTATATTCGCGAGCCTGGAGGTCTATCACCTGTGGGGCGTTTTCTGTCAGTTCAGTCTCTTTGATGCCGTTGCGCAGCAGGAAAGACTTAATTTTCTTCTGTGTAGCACCTATGCGGTCGTAGAGGCTAGGTAAGTCGTTGCCCAGTTCTTTCGACACGATAGGCCATGTTACCTTGTCGGCCTCCACCTCACGTTCGGCAAGTCCCTTGACGTTCACTTTTCGGTCCTTGTTAGCAAAATTGTCAATACCTGCCTTGATGAACCAGCCGAGGCAGACGATGCCCACAGCGATGAGAGCTGCGGCAATGATGCGGTTGTTCTCTTTCATGCGTACCTTATTATATTAATGTTCAATATTCAATGTTTGCGCTCGTTAGCCAAGACAAAGTCCAGCTGGCGCTTCTCGATGTTGGCGCGTGCCACCTTGATGCGTACCGGGTCGCCCAGTTGGTATTTGTTGTGGCGTCGGCGTCCCACCAGACAGTAGTTGCGCTCGTCGAAGTCGTAGTAGTCGTCATCCAAATCGCGCATAGCCACCATACCCTCGCAGTGGTTTTCGTCAATCTCGCAGTAGATTCCGTACGACTGGATGCCGGAGATATGGGCGTCATACTCGTTGCCAATCTTGTCGGCCATGAACTCCACCATCTTGTACTTGATGCTGTCGCGCTCGGCCTGCTGAGCTGTCTGTTCCATGTCTGAACAGTGCTCGCAGAGTTCCTCGTACTTTTCTTGGTTGGCCGAGCGTCCGCCATCCTGATATTTTGTCAGCAGGCGGTGCACCATGGTGTCGGGATAGCGGCGGATGGGCGACGTGAAGTGGGTGTAGTACTCAAAGGCCAGTCCGTAGTGTCCAATGTTGTGCGTAGAGTACTTGGCCTTCATCATGGCGCGCAGGGCGACGGTCTCAATGAGTTTCTGCTCCTTCTTGCCCTGGCAGCTGTCCATCAAGGCATTCAGCGACTTCGAGATGGCGCCCTTTGTGCCGGCAGTCTTCATCTTGTAGCCAAACTTGACGACAAACTCGCGCAGCGTCTCCAGCTTGGTGGGGTCTGGCTGGTCGTGGATGCGGTAGACGAAGGTCTTAGCCTTGGCAGGCTGGCCACTCTTCGACTTCTTGGCCTTGCCGATGCTTTCTGCTACATATTTGTTGGCCAGCAGCATGAACTCCTCGATGAGTTGTGTGGCGTCGTTGCTCTTCTTGAAATATGCACGAGTGGGTTTGCCCGTCTCGTCAATGTCGAAGTGCAGTTCCTCGCGGTCAAACTTGACGGCACCGCCCTTGAAACGTCGCTCGCGTAGCTTCTTGGCCAGTTTGTCCAGTGTGCGCAGTTCTTCTGCATAGTCACCCTCCTTACCCATCAGAATGTCCTGTACCTCTTCGTATGCGTACCGTCTGTTACTCTTGATAACCGTATGCGCTATCTGGAAACTCTTCACGTTGGCCTCCTCGTCTAACTGGAAGATGACAGAGTAGGTCAGTTTCTCCTCGTCGGGGCGCAGCGAGCAGATGAAGTTACACAGGCGTTCCGGCAACATCGGTATGGTGCGGTCTACCAGATAAACGCTGGTGGCACGCTTCATGGCCTCCTTGTCGATGACACTGCCTTCTTTGACGTAGTGGCTAACGTCAGCAATGTGGACGCCCACTTGATAGATTTTGCTGTTTACCGTTTTTCCACTTACGATTTCGCGGATGCTCAGGGCGTCGTCAAAGTCCTTGGCGTCCTTGGGGTCTATGGTGCACGTCCAGGCGTCGCGCATGTCCACGCGTCGAGCTATCTCCTCGGCAGTAATGCCCGGCTCTATTTTCTCGGCAGCCTCCTCTACATGCTTCGGATACTGGTACGGCAGTCCGTATTGTGCCAGAATAGCATGCATCTCCACATTGTTGTCGCCCTCCTTGCCCAATACGTCGACAACCTCACCGACGATGTTCTTTGACTCCTTTGACGGCCACTGCGTAATCTTTACCACAGCCTTGTCACCCGTCTTGCCGCCCTTTAGTTTCTTCTTTGGTATCAGGATGTCATGCACAAAGATGTTACCCTCTGTAACAAGGAATGCATAGTCCTTCTCCACCTTCAGCTTGCCCACAGCCTGGTCACGCTTGTGGCTGAGAATCTCTACCACCATAGCCTCCTTGATGTGCTTCTCGCGACGGGCCATGAATGCCACCTTCACGCGGTCACCATTCATGGCAAACAGCGAGTTGCGCTCACTGACAAATACTGGTGTGCCGCCATCGTCGGGCTGGAACGAGTTCTTGCCGTTAGCCTTGCGGATAAAGGTGCCCTCCTGTACCTGCGTCTTCAAGTTCAGCCGGTACGTGTTGTCGCTGACTTTCGACAGGTAGTCGTCCCACGCCATTTCTTCCATCAGGTCAATGGCCAGCATCTTAGCTGGATGTGTGTCAAGTTTTAGCGTTTTGAATATCTGCTTAAACGAGAAGGTCTCGTTGGGATGCTGCTGGAACAACGTCTGCAACATCTCGGCTATTTGTTTCTTATTCAGTCGTTTGCCACCTTTCTTCTTGCTCATAGTACTATAAATTAAGAGTTTCTTTGGCAAAGATACGAAATTCTTGAATAAATTGTGTAACTTTGCAGCAAAATTTAAGAAATAATGAAGATTCTCATCACAGGAGCCAGTGGGTTCATTGGCTCCTTTATAGTGGAAGAGGCCCTGCGGCGCGGAATGGACACTTGGGCTGCCGTACGCAAAAGCAGTTCCAGAAGCTTTCTGCAAGACGGGCGCATCCACGTCATAGAACTCAATCTGTCGTCGGAAGAACAACTGACGGCCCAACTAAAGAACCACCAGTTCGACTATGTGGTACATGCTGCCGGTGTCACCAAATGTCTGCATCGGGAAGACTTTTTCCGCGTCAATACCGAGGGCACGCAGCACCTGGTTCGTGCACTGCAATCCACGCAGCACGCACTTCAGCGTTTTGTCTACATCAGCAGTCTCAGCATCATGGGTGCCATCCGTGAGCAACAGCCCTATCAGGAGATTCGTGAAGATGACATGCCTCAGCCCAATACAGCCTATGGTCTTAGCAAGTTGGCGGCAGAACAATGGCTTTCCGAACAGCGTATACCTTATGTTATATTACGCCCCACGGGAGTCTATGGTCCACGTGAACGCGACTACTTTATGATGGCTAAGAGTATCAAGGCCCATACCGACTTTGCCGTGGGTTTTCGCCGTCAGGACATCACCTTCGTCTATGTCACCGACGTAGTGCAGGCCGTCTTTCTCGCCCTTGACAAGGGCGTGACGGGGCGCCGCTACTTCCTGAGCGACGGTGACGTCTACCAGTCCTCCACCTTCAGCGACCTATTGCGCAAAGAGCTGGGCAATCCCTGGTGGATACGCATCACAGCCCCCATCTGGCTGTTGCGTGTCATCACTTTCTGTGGAGAATATATTGGCAGACTGACTGGAAAGGTGACAGCACTCAACAACGACAAATACTACATCATGCGTCAGCGCAACTGGCGCTGTGACATCGAGCCCGCCCGACGGGAGTTGGGCTATGAGCCACAAGTCAAGTTGGCCGAGGGCGTGCGCCGCAGTATACAATGGTATAAGGAAAACAAATGGCTGTAAAAGAATTGCTGCAAAAAGAGCGTGAGCCCCATCGCGGACTCCTCGCTGCAGAGTGGGCTGGCATGGCGTACCTGCTGTTTACGTTGGTGATGATGGCCTGTCTGTGGTCACGGCTACCCAATATTGACACCATGTTGGTGTTGCGCTGCGGCTATGTCGTCGCTACGCTGGCGTCATGGGCTCTCTATCGCAGACTCCCTAGTAAGCTCACGATGTTCTTGCGCATACTGGCGCAGATGGTATTCTTGAGCTGGTGGTATCCCGATACCTATGAACTGAACCGTACACTGCCAAACCTCGATCACGTCTTTGCCTCATGGGAACAGTCAATCTTTGGCTGTCAGCCATCGCTGCTGTTTTCG
>CACWFV010000072.1 GCA_902760315.1 uncultured Bacteroidales bacterium
GTCTCTGGGGACGCTGCACATTGTTATCACGCCTCCCTGGTATCGCACATGGTGGGCCTATGTGCTCTATCTGTTGGCTTTTGTGGGCCTGGCCTACGTGCTGTTCAACCGATGGCGCAACGACCAAAGAGAGCGACAGGCCATGGAGATAGCCCGACTCAACGAGCAGCACCGCGATGCCTTATACGAGGAAAAGATGAAGTTTCTTACCAACGTGGTACATGAACTGAACACTCCGTTGACACTCATTTACGGCCCATGCGAACGTATCATGGCTCGTCTGGGAAGCGACACCTTTGTACGCAAATACGTGTCGATGATTATGCAGAATCTGGGACGGCTGAACATGCTCATACAGGAGATTATAGACTTCCGCCGTATCACCACCGGCCATCATGTGGTCAGCATTCGTCGTGTCGACATGTCGGCCGTTGCCGGCGACTACACGGCATCGTTCGCCGAGATGGCGAGTCGCAACCATATTGTTTACGAGCAACAGATAGAACCGGGTGTGGTGTGGAACTCTGACGAGACGGCGCTGCGACGCATCGTTGGCAATCTTATTTCCAACGCATTCAAATACACCAAGCGTGAAGGCACCATTAAGGTGACGTTACGGCGTGACGGAGAGCATCTGCTATTCTCAGTCTACAATACCGGAAAAGGCATCAAACCAGAAGATCAGCAGCGCATCTTCGACTACTACTCTGTGTTCGACAGCGTTGATGAGAGCAGCAGCTGCGGACAGACTACACGCAACGGGCTGGGCATGGCCATCTGTCACAAGATGGTGGAACTGCTGGGCGGAAGCATCAGCATTGACAGTGAGGTGGGACACTATGCCTGCTTCAATGTCGTACTGCCTCAGCGCACCCTGCCAGCCGGTACCGAGCATGAACCCATCGTAACAGTACAGACAGCAACTTCTCAGGAATACGACGTTGCTGCACAGGATGAGAACGCAGCAGCCCATCGGCCGCGGCAGCAATACAAGTTTGCGGGCGATAAGGCACCAACCCTACTTGTCATAGACGACAATCAGGAATTGCTCAACCTGCTCACCGAAAGTCTGCAGAACTGCCGACTATTGACAGCCACCGATGCCGGGAAAGGACTGGAGATGCTAAAGAACGAAACGCCCGACCTTATTATCACTGACCTGATGATGCCGGGCATGGACGGACTGGAGTTTACACAGCGCGTGAAACAGAATAAGCATACCATGCACATACCACTCATCATTCTTTCGGCCAAGATTGCTGTCGATGAGCGCATAGAGGGCTTCGAGAGCGGTGCCGACATGTATATCACCAAACCATTCAGCATTAGTTATCTAATATCGGTTATCAAGCGCCTGTTGGAGAATCGCAGCATACTGAAGGAGTACTATAACTCAGCAGCATCTGTCTATTCCTACTCAGCAGGGACACTGGTCAGTAAAGATGATGCGCAGTTCGTACAGGAAATGACCAAGATAGTCGATGAGCATATGAGCAACTCTGACTTAACCCCCGACACTCTGGCTACCCTCATGGGCCTGAGTCGCCGCAGCCTCTATCGGAAATTTGAGAGTGCCCAACTGCCGCCTGCCAAGGAGTTCATACGGGAGTATCGCATCAATGCGGCTGCCCACCTGCTTACAACCACACGCATGACCATCTCTGAGGTGATGTTCAAGACGGGCTTCGACACTCGGTCGCTGTTCTATTCCGAGTTCCGCAAGCATTTCAACACAACACCAAAGGCTTATAGGGAATCTTACCAGACAAAAGATGAATCGCTATAAGTGTTTTCTTCCTACGCGCTCTCCGCATGAAATAATCTCGGCCTCGCGTTGAGGCGTACGAGAAGGGGGAGCCTGCACTATTCCAGACTATTTTTATAGTTTGCCCGACAGAGAAATTAGAATAAGAGAATTTGTGCCAAGTCTGTTTCTTTTACAGATTTGGCACAAATTGGTATGGAAGACTGTATTTTTAAGGGTAATTTTGCAGCAGAGTAGTTTAAGTTAGTTAGTAGTTAGTTTCAGTATAAGTTAGGTTATAAGATTGTTATCAGGAAAAGGGCATCCGGCAAGACGACAAATCGTCTGTGCTGGATGCTTTTTGATTAAGAGCAATAAATAGACCTGGAACTGATTTGTGGATTGGAAAAACAATCCTGAAAGAAACCACTGATAGTGAAAGGTGCCCTTACGGGTTTATGCAGTAGTCCACAAACGTGGCTGTGCCAAAATGAAGAAGTGCTCACTTCCTGTTTTTTGACACAGCCACGTTTATTATAGGTATATTCGTCGGCTGCTACTCGTTGTTGTCTGAGAAAGAGTATGGGTAGGCAGCAGGCTGGGTGCCACGGCGCATATTGGGCTTGCTGCTCATCTGATATTGCAGACGGGCACCGCGCAGCAGTTGGTCGTGGGTCACATAGTTTTTGCCGTATGCCTTGCCGTTGATGCTAAGCGACTCGATGTAGCGATTTTCATCGCTGTTGGCAGGGGCTGACAGTTCAACGGTCTTACCGTTGGCCAGATGTATCTTGGCCTTTTTGTAGAGTGGAGCGCCAAGTACGTACTGGTCGGTGCCAGGACATACGGAGTAGAATCCGAGAGCCGACATGATGTACCACGCTGAGGTCTGGCCGTTGTCCTCGTCACCACAATATCCGTCTGGTGTGGGGTAGTAGAGACGACGCATGGCCTCGCGTACCCAGTACTGGGTCTTCCATGGCTGTCCGGCATAGTTGTAGAGATAAATCATGTGCTGGATGGGCTGGTTGCCGTGGGCATATTGTCCCATGTTTACAACTTGCATCTCGCGCATCTCGTGGATGAGTTGCTTACGGGTATCGACATTTCCACCAAACGTCGGGGGCTCCTTGAACACAGCATCGAGTTTGTCGACAAAGGCTTGGTCGCCGCCCATCAGCGTGATGAGACCGCGGATGTCATGGAACACGCACCACGTCCAGTGCCAACTGTTTCCCTCGGTGAACGGTCCCCACCAGACATCTGGTTTGAAGTCATCTGGGAAGTTGCCTTTAGAGTCGCGACCGCTCATCATACCATATTTTGGATGAAACACATTCTTGTAGTTTTGACAACGCCGCTTGTAGATATCTGTCTCACTGGCTGGACGCCCCAGTTTCTTACCCATCTGGTAGATGCACCAGTCATCATAGGCATATTCCAAGGTGCGTGAGGTGCTCTGGCCAACTACGTCGGATGGAACATATCCTAACTGGTTGTACTCCTTATATGCCGTACGGCCAGATGAGCCTACTGTTGGATGGACAGAGTTGGCATCCTTGCACAAAGCGTCGAAGATAGCCTGTGTGTCCTTCTTGATATTTCCTTTCACGTATGCGTCAGCAACTACGGATGCAGAGTTGTTGCCCACCATGCAGGCTCGGTGACCTGGTGTTGCCCATTCAGGATAGAATCCACTCTCTTTATAGGAATTGTAGAAACCTTCCTCCATCTGTGCGCTCATCTCTGGGTATACAAGGTTGATGAGTGGCAACAGTCCGCGGAAAGTGTCCCAGAAACCTGTGTCGGTAAACATATAGCCAGGCAGCACCTTGCCGGTATGTGGGCTGTAGTGTACGATATTACCTTTTGCATCTTTCTCGTAGAACATGCGAGGGAAGAGGGTACTTCTGTACAGACAGCTGTAGAATGTTCGCAACTCATTGATGTTGTCGGACTCGATTTCTATTCTGCTCAGTACTTCGTTCCAGCGGTCACGACCCTTCTGCTTCAGTTGATCAAAGCTCTGTGTGCCCAGTTCCTTGAGGTTCAACTCAGCTTGCTCGGCACTGATGAAGGAAGATGCTACGCGGGCATGTACTTGCTCGCCTTTCCTTGTGGCAAAACCGATGATGGCACCTGCGTGGTTGCCCGTGGCCTCAAGTTCGTCAGTGCGTATGTCACCGTTGGGAACGGCGGCAGTGTAGGTGAAAGGTTTGTCGAAGACGATGACAAAGTAGTTCTTGAAGTTGCCAGGCACACCGCCGCTGTTCTTCGTGGAATAGCCTACTATCTTGCGCTCGGCTGGTATGATAGTCACTGACGAGCCTCGGTCCAGTGCATCAACGACCACGCACGACTGGCTGTTCTCGGGGAACGTGAAGCGGAACATGGCGGCACGCTCCGTGGGCACCAACTCGGTGTTGATGTCATAGTCGGCCAGATAGACCTGATAATAATAGGGAAGGGCCGTCTCAGCCTTGTGGTTGAAGAAACTGGCGCGGTCGTCTTCACGGAATACGGGGGTTCCTGTGGTGGGCATCAAGGCAAACTGTCCGTAGTCGTTCATCCACGGACTTGGCTGGTGGGTCTGCTTGAAGCCACGTATGCGGTTGGCCGTGTAGGTATAAACCCACCCATCGCCCATGTGGCCTGTCTGTGGTGTCCAGAAGTTCATGCCCCAAGGCATGGCCGTGGCGGGATAGGTATTACCCGTTGATAATTCGAAATTGGAGTCAGTGCCAACGAGCGTACTCACGTAGTCGGCATAGTTGTTTTTGGCCTGTGCCCAAAGGGAGCAACAGATAC
>CACWFV010000073.1 GCA_902760315.1 uncultured Bacteroidales bacterium
TCTCGACGGTCTTCACCTGAGTAACAACACAAGGACCACATTCGATAACAGTGCACGGTACATTCTTACCGTCGGCACTGAAAACGGAAGTCATTCCGACTTTTCTTCCAATTAATCCTGGCATTTCAGTTTAATAATTTAAATAATAATGTGTAATGTTTGAATATATTCTCTTTTTAAGTGCCGTACCGCAACTGCGCCCGCAAAATACACCTAAAAAGAACCGCACCCACTTCTTCTTACCATGAAGGTTAAGTCGCTCTTTGTCAGCGTATTGTTAGCCTGCAGGCCAGCGCAATACTCACTTTAGCGGCTGCAAAGGTACACATATTATATGAGATACGCAATAGGTCAAGGTATATAAATAACACAAATTAACTAATTTCTACTTTTTTAACTATATAGAATAAGCGAAGCAGCATTGACGCTGCTTCGCTTATCACATATTGATGTACAATTCTTAGAAGTCCAGACGATAGAAGATGTTGGGCAGCGAGATGCCTGCCTTATCGGTGCGCACATCGCCAGTACTCAGGTCGAAGCGCTGGCACAGCGGAGCTTTGGAGCCCAGAATGTTCAGACCCTCAAAGGCAATGGTGTGGCTCACCTTCTTCTTATTGATCTTGTAGCTCACCGTCAGGTCTACGACACCCGTCGGGTCGAAACGCTTCGAGAAGGCCTCGTCGTCCTTATAGATAGGATTGTTGTCGATGATACCATTGGCTACGTTAGCACGCATCTTGTCCACATCGATGGGCGTATAGCGCAGACCGCCTTGGATAGAGTACTTGGCACTGACGTTGAGCACGTTCTTGCCAATCATCCACTCCTTACCACCAAGGACCTTGAACATGAATCCGCGGTCGTACAACTGGTTACGCCATTCCTTGTCCTCGCCACGATACTGCGACTTGTAGAGCGAGAAGTTCACCTGTCCGAAGAATCCATGATACATGTAGTGCTCCAGGGTGATGTCGCCACCGTAGTTGCGGGTGTTACCCTTGCCCACCAGTTTCTCGTCGGTATACGAGAAGTAGCGGTTCACCACGCTGTACGTGCTGCCGTCGACGCCCACAGGAGTGTCGAAGCCGTACTCATAGAAGGCATTCAGACGCAGCGTCAGGTTTTCGGTCAACTTGTGCATATAGGTGGCATGCAGGTGGTGGGCCTTGCTCAAGCCCAGGTCCTTGTTAGGCAGGTTGCCCTGTTCGTCACGATAGAAATAGGTGTCCAGCTTCTCTATCATGGAGTGCAGACCGTAACCCATCGAGAAGCTGTTCTTCTCGTCGGGTTCCCACTTGAAGCTGACGCGGGGCTCCACCGAGAAATTTTTCGACAGCAGGAAGTAGTTGCCCGAAACACCTGCCGAGAGGCTGAAGTGGTCGGTCACCTTAAAGATGTTGTGCCAGAACACGTTGGCCAATCCGGTGTTGTCGTCCATGTTGGTATACTCCTTCATCGCGCTCTCCGGAGCATACAGCCTGTCGGCTGCACGATAGACGAGGTTGAAGAAGCGATGCGAATACTCACCGCCAAACTGAACGAACCACTTGGGAGTAACCTGTTTCGACAGTTCGGTGCTAAACAATATGCGGTCCTCGTTCACTTTCTGTTCGCTGAAGAGATACTTCTTCTCAGGTTCTTCATAAGCCAGAGGCTGCTTGATGACACCCTGGGCATCGCGGTCCAGTCCGAAGTAGTACATATCCGTCTTCAGGTGCTGCAGGTTATAGGCCAAGGTAGAGCGCCAGGTCCACTTGTTGTTGAAGTGTATTTTGTGCGACACGCCGAGCAGGAACTGGAACAGCTTGCTGTCGTTGTCAGAGGCATCGTAAGCCGAGTGCACGTCTTCCAGCTTCAGGCGCTCGTCGTAGGTCGTGTCATAGAATCCCAGGTTGAAGACAGAGAACGTACCCGCATGCTTAGTGGGGAAGTTCAGCTTCAGCGAGTAGTCCTCAAATGACATGTGCGAGCCCTCGGTGTCAACAAGTCCCAACTTGTCTACCAGCGACGTGAAGCCATAACGCCACGTCGTGATATAGGTACTGTTGTTCTTTTTAGAGAGAGGGCCTTCCGATGTCCACTCTTCTGTCACGGAGCCCAACTGTATGAGGTTCTCGTGACGGGAGTTGTTGCCATTGCGCATCTTCACGTCGAACACACCGCTCAGCGCATTGTTGTAGTTAGCGTTGAACGTAGAGGTGAAAAAGTCACTATTGCCAATGACGTTCGAGTTCAGCGCACTCACCAGTCCGTAGCCGGCATTCCACATATCATTAAAGTGGTTGGGGGTAAACACCTCCACGCCCTCTATGCGATACTGCATGCGCTCCGGGGCATTACCGTGAATGGACAGTCCACTGCCGTCAGCCTCGCCCGACACACCGGCAAACGACATCACCAGACGGGCCGGGTCGTTGTAGCCACCGGCAAAACGGCTAGCCTCCTCCATCGACAACATCACGCCACCGGTCAGCACTGCTGGGTTCACCGTAGCTTCTTTATTAATACGCGGACGTACCACCACTTCTTTCAGTTCCGTACTGTTTTCGCGCAGAGCAATGTCGAGCACCACCTCCTTGGCACCTGAAATCATAATCTCCTTCATCACGCTCGGCTCGTAGCCAATGTAGTTGGCCTCGATGGTATAACGGCCGGGCTTGTTCACATTGATGGTAAAATTACCGTCTACATCGGTCACGGCTACCGCATGTTCTAACTCCACAATCTTCACCGTTGCACCTATCAGGGCCTCACCGGTTACAGCGTCTTTCGCCGTACCACGCAAGGTCTCAGCCTGCATGTTCACCACACTACAAATGACCAGTAGCGTAGCCAGCATCAATTTCCTAATCGTACTCATATTATATATATATTAATAATTTTTTGTGCAAAGATAAGGAATTTTATGTAAACTAACAAATTTTAAGTACAAATACCACTAATTTTATTTAATTTTACTTAACCCACCCTTAAACATTCCACAATCAGAGGGACAGGTCCCTCTGATTGCGGCATCTTCGGGTGTTTCCGACGTCATCTACGACCCAAAGGAGACTATCCATTCGTTAAATAAAACAAATAAATAGCAGTTTTTCCCTTTTGTTAATTGTAGTTTATAGAAAATGGCTACTTTTGTAAACTAAACTTTATAAAAAAGCAAAACTTAACTCAAATATAAAATAGAAAGCTACTTATGAAAAGACAACTATTCGCACTGATGGCCATGATGCTGATTGGCTGTACCACTACTGTATGGGGACAGACGGATCTGTCTGGACGGACGTATTACAACCCTAACATCATGGCCGACAAGCTGAACGAGGCAACGAAAGACATAAACAAGGAGGAGCTGAGACAGAAAGGCATTGCCAAGGCAGAGAAAAAGAAAGGCCGGAAGCTGACGGCTGCAGAAAAGGCCGAGGTGGACAAGGAACTCGAGAAAACCATCAAAACCATCGAAGCCATGAAGAAAGGTGTGACGACCGCCATCACCGTGGAGTTCAAGGACAAGAAGAACATGGTGCTGAAGGCTGACATAAAGGTCAGCGACGAGGCCATGAAGGCTGCTGGCATCGGCTGGCTGAAACGCAAAGCTATGAAAGCGGCACTGGCCATAGCCCCATCATCAGAGAAAGGCACCTATGTGGTGAAGGGCCAGCAGGTCATCATGACTGATAGCAACGGAGAAAAGGACACCCTGCTGCTTAGTCAGGACGGTCAGTATCTGAGCGGCAAGATGGACAAAGATACCCCTTTCAAGCTAAAGAGGAAAAAATAGAGCAACTGCAATCAGAGGGTCAGTCCCTTTGATTGATGCCTTCTTTTATCACGCGTTTATTTCATTTCTTCAGGCTCCCAAAGACATTGTTGAATATCCACATGCCCATTGGCTTTAAAGGCCACTCCCTCTGCCTCTAATAGCGTACGCTGAAGGCTCCAGCCTGGTGCCGTGCGCCCTTCACGGTTCACCACACGATGACAGGGAAGAGAGGCACTTTCTGGCGAATAGCGCAGCACGCGCCCTACCATCCTCGAATGCGAGGGCCACCCTGCCCAGGCGGCTATAATGCCGTAGGTGGTGACACTGCCGCATGGTATCTGTCTGACGATGTCCAGCACGTCATCATGAAAGGCACGGGCCTGTGTAGGAGTCATGCGATCAGGACAGTCTCTCATTGGGATAACAGTTCACAATCAGAGGGACAGGTCCCTTCTATGTTGCAAACCAAATAATTGGTTCATATTTTAGCATTGTTTAATCGTTTTATCTTTGTTTTTACTTTAATTTACTACTTTCCAGTCAAG
>CACWFV010000074.1 GCA_902760315.1 uncultured Bacteroidales bacterium
GACTTCAAGGCGTTCACACCCTAGCGACCTTTCAGAGCCGATGCTTCTGTTTAATCATGTAAATCACACAGGTTCCATATTTATCCATTCGCTTTGCTCATCGGTAATTAAATGTTTTGTCTTTAACAACAACCAGCCACGGTCTTAGACCGATGCCATTATTACCACATTCAGCTTCTATACTGCCTCAAAAACTCTATCACAGCTTCTTGCTGCCGCTGTTGTTGCACCATCCACTTGTTATACTCACTCAACAACCGCATGAAGTGCTCAGCATTCTCTTGCCTATCAATAGCAGAACACATACCCTCTGCTATCTGCGGAGGAAAATTGTTTCTAATGATTGATTTCTGCATCTCATTAGAAATCTTATTCCCTACTATATTGTATAAATCTTGTATTGTTATCATACCCCTTAACCATGAACCATAATTGTCCTCGTCAGTTCTGCAGACAAATATAGTGCCATATCTTGCTTAACGAATAAAGTATTCTTGTTTCTTAGTTTGCAAAGGTACTACTTTTTCTCGAAACGGAAGCATAAAATCATCGTTTCGCGCGTGATTTAAGCAATTTTTGTCAAAAACAAGGCTGTGTTATAACAAAAAAATGATTATGCATAAATACTTTCTGTTTTTTGATAAAGGGAGGATAAACAAATTGAATACGAATATATGAATCTACTCAAATAACAAAAATATAAAAGCATCTTCTTCATAAAATGAATAGTTTAACCTAACATTTGGGATATAGAATAATACAAAATCTCTTCAAAACTCATAATTCAACAATAAATTCTGTTAAATAAACACTAAATTGTTTGGTCGAATCAAAAGAAAAGTCTATCTTTGCATCGAAATCAATAGAAAACATTGTTAATACGCATCTCAAAATAGTTGAATTATGGAAAAACTTACAAGCAAAGAAGAAGAAGTGATGGAGCTGATTTGGCAGATTGGACAGTGTGCTCCAAAGGATGTTTCATCGCTCTATCCCGAACCTCAGCCCAGCGCAAATGCCATTGCCCAAGTGTTTCAGGCACTGGAGAAGAAAGGTTACTTGGCGCATGAACCGAAAGGTCGCGGCTTTGTCTATCGTCCTATCGTGGACAAACAGGCATACGGGCGAGGACGGTTGTCGAGCGTCATCAATCGTTTCTTCAGTGACTCGTACATGAGTGTGGTGTCAGCACTGATGCAGGAGGAGAAGGTCACCGAGGCAGATTTGCTGCAATATCTGGCTGACCTAAAGCGTAAGGAGGGCTGACGTATGGCTACATTCATTATCTATGCCATCCGTTGGGCGGTGACACTGACGCTGCTCTACTCGCTCTACAGGCTCCTGCTCCGGCGCGAGACGTTCCACCGTCTCAACCGTGCTGTGTTGCTGGCCATCCTTGTGGTGAGTCCGTTGTTGCCGCTTATACCGCTGCATACTGATGAACCGACAGCTATGGATGTGATGCTTACCAGAATTGAGGAGCCGCTGATGAGCCTGTCGTCTGATGCGAATCATGCTGATGCCACACTCGTCGCCCAAGAAAGCGAGGAAGCAGCATCGGGTCTTTGGGTGCGCTATCTGGCATACATATATATAATTGGTATTGCTGTCGCGATCACCATTTACCTGTTCCGACTATTGAGTCTGGCACGCCTCTTACGTCGTTGCCAACGCATATCCCATCCAGTAGTTCCGAAAGATGTTCATCTGATGCTGGATATGAGAATCAAGCAGCCCAGCAGCTGGATGCACTGGATTTTTATCGGGCCTATTGATCTGATGCAGAACGCTGAGACTGTACTTCGACACGAACTGGCACACGTGAGGATGAAGCATTCGTGGGACGTGATTCTTTGCGACCTCACGTGCCACCTACTATGGTGTCTGCCCTTCGTCTGGATGTTGCGGCAAGACCTGGTGGATGTGCATGAGTTCCAGGCTGACGAGGCGGTATTGCAAGGAGGTGTGACGCTGGAAGACTATGAGCATCTGTTAGTACGCAAAGCGGTACCAACGCAGTTCATTCCCATCATGAACACCCTACGCCGTGGTGCGGTGAAGAAGCGTTTCGCCATGATGCACACTGCTCGTTCGTCGCGGTGGTCACGACTTAAGCTGCTGTATTTGGTTCCTGCCTTTGCCGCCTGCCTGTGGGTGTCGGCCAAGGCAGAGGAATATAAGACCTATCTTGATGACAAACTTGTGGTGCAGAAAGAAGAACTTGAGTCCATTGATCCCAGCACCATTGAGCGTGTGGATGTGATTCACAGTCAAAAAAAGGTGTTGATAGAGACTGCCAAGGAATCGGCTGATACAGGTGGAGCGATGCCTGTGGTGAAGCCAGAGGATGCCTACTTCGACATGGTGGAGCAGATGCCCCAGTTCCCTGGTGGCGACGCTGCTTTCAATCAGTACATAGCCCAGCATGTGCGTTATCCGAATGTTGCCACAGAGAACGGTGTGGAGGGTACTGTCACGGTGCAATTCATCGTCGAGGCTGACGGGCGCATCACCCATGTGCAAGCCGTCGACTCACCTTCGGATGAGGCGGATGCGAACGTCTACGCATACGGGGCATCGGATAAACAGTCGTCTCAGGATGAAGACGACGAGGGTCATCGTGCCCTGCGTGAGGCGGCCGAGGAACTCTTTCGTGGCATGCCGCCCTTCGAGCCTGGACGGCAGAGCGGAAAGCCTGTCCGCGTGCAGCTGACAAAAAAGGTGATCTACGCTCTCAAATAAAATAATAGTCACATAATCAATTAGTTACGTAATCCATCAGAATGATGGACAGCCCTTGCTGTGCCCTTTATTATGGATTCGAAGAGAAGAAATAATCCTATAAAAAAACAATTATCAACAATGAATAAGTAGCGCCTCCAAGCCCTCAGCGGCCCTACTTACAGGGCAGGAGAGCCCCGCTACACGCCCAACGTCCCTTCTGACAGGACGGGAGCCATGCGCTGAACGCTCAGCGGACGAACAGACAGGACACAAGACCACCCAACCAATAACAGCAGATATGGAACAGCTCATCAACGACATCACCACCGCCTTCGGACATCTGTTCAGCGGCACAGCCCTGAGCGGCAACGACATCCAGTGCATCGTGCTCTGTGCGATGCTCGTCATTCTCATCGTGCTCATCGTGTATCTCAGCATCTTAGGCCGCTGGGGAATGTACATCGGCTGGTTCTTCGAGGATGTGTGGCACTGGCTGAAACGCCACTTCACCACCCACCCCCAAAGTTTCGGCGAAGAAATTGTCGGACAAGAAGAAAACCCATAAACGAATAACCCATGATTACCAAAGCATCCATCCGCCGTTTCCTGTGGCGCCACTCTTATGATCTTCACTATTTAATCTACAAGGATAAGTTCAACGAAGAGGAATATCAGGAATTGATAGAACGTATCAAGAAAGGGAAAACAGACAATAGTAATAACAACCCATAAAACATCAAGAACTATGCAAAAGATTTTAGTAACCATGATGGCCTTCGCGCTGACGATAGCAGCGCAGGCCGAAAAAATTGATTCAACTCAGTTTGTAGCCTTCTACAATTACACCATTCAGACGCAGGACGAGGAAGGGCAGAACGTCACGGACTCGATACGGCTGGCTCTGCTGGTGGGCACACGTGCCACGTATTGCACTACCGTACTTTCCTACAACAAGGACGGACGGGCAAGTCAGGAAATGTTGGATGCGTTCTCCATGCACTTCCAGAACGTGCTGACCGATGTGGAAAAGTCGTCGGTCGTAGCCGTCGCTACGAGACCCATGAGCCAATGGCAAAGATTGACTGGACGCTGACCGACGACACGCTGACCATCAGCGGACTGCTCTGCCATCGCGCAACGGGCAAACTCTACGGCAAGCAGTGGACGGCGTGGTACACCGAGGAAATGCCCTCGTCGGCTGGCCCGTGGAAACTGCGCGGACTGCCGGGACTGATTATCAAAGCCGAGGATGCTGAGGGTATCCATTGCTTCACCCTCTATGAGACCAAGAACGAGGTGATTGACATCAATATGATTGGCAGTCCTGAGTACCAGAAACTGAGCCGCAAAAAGCTGATGGCGTTCAAGAAAAAGACATTGGGCAATCCCCGCTACCCCAAGGAGCCAACATACTATGTGCCCGAAGGAGCTGACGAGGTGCTGGAAGTCAATGTAAATGGAACTTTCTATTCTGTCGGCTATAACTCCCACATGATGATTCTACAGAAGAGCCATGTGTATAAGCCCCTTGAATTAGAATAAGACAACGATGAAACGACTCCTACACATTATATTATATGTGATGCTGGCAGCGTCGGCATCGGCACAAGAAGTGATTGACTCAATTCAGTTCGTGGCTGTGTACGACTATGAGTGTAGAACACTGAACGACGAGGCAACACCTGTCACGGACAGGATGCAGGTCGTGGTGCAGGTAGGACGGAGGGTGACGAAGTCGATGCCGTTCTCTGCCTATCCATTTACAGACAAGGCTTCAAAGACAGATGTGGCAGCAGGGTTCCAAGAGGCTCTTATGCACATGCCGACGATATGGGTTGGCCTACCTAATGGACAAACCACCATACGCGAGTTCATTTTTCCACACGAGTATGAGGGCTATGAGCCAACACCTGACATAATATGGACACTATCGGAGGACACCATCACCATAAGCGGCTACCTCTGTCAGCAAGCCACGGCAACATTCCGAGGCGTGGAGTGGCAAGTTTATTACACCGAGGAGGTTCCATCGTCGGCAGGGCCGTGGCGTTTGCGTGGTTTGCCGGGGCTAATTGTTAAGGCTGAGAGTAAGGCGCACACGTTCAGCCTTGCGGAACTTAGACAAGAGACATCGCCCATCACTGCACCAGAGCAGGGGCCTGATGTGCAACGCATGAAGTACGCCAAACTGTTGAAGCATAAGAATGAGATTTATGGCAACCGTCTGTATGCAAAGAATCCCACATACTATGTGCCTAACCTCCAGGCAAGCCTCACGGATGTGTCCGTCCTCAGCCATAACGGTCAGCAACTCATACTCGCCAATGGCGGTCATCCGCTGCTGACGAAGGCGCATGTGTATCAACCCCTGGAATTGAAATAAAATATGAAACGAAACATCATCACCATCATCCTCGCCCTCGCCGCCGTATGCAGCACATGGGCGCAGACGCAGAGAGAAATAGAACTATCTGGCTCTGTGGAGGACGGATTCCTGAAGATTCCGCTGAGCCACGCAAAGGTATCGGTATGCCGTGCCGACAGCAGTGTGCTGGTGGATTCGGCAGCCATATTCACGGCCTACAACCGCGACCTGAAACCGCTGTTTGCCAAATACACGACCAAGGTGACGACGGACGCGAAGGAACTATTGGTACACGCCAGACTGAAGGGCTACGACGACGTGTGGCAGCGTGTGAGCATTGGCAAGCAGACGGAGGTGGAAGTGCCGACTCTGGAAATGCGCAAGATGCGTGAGGTGGACTTGGGTGAGGTTATTGTGAAAGCCACTCGTGTAAAAATGTTCTACCGGGGCGACACCATCGTCTATGATGCCACGGCGTTCAAACTGCCGCAAGGGTCGATGCTCGACGACCTGATACGCCAAATGCCAGGCGTGACGCTGAACGAGGCGGGGCAGATATTCGTCAACGGGCGCATGGTGGACGAACTGATGCTCGGCTCGCGCTCGTTCATGAAGGGCAACAAGAAGGTGCTGATGGAGAATCTGCCTTACTACACGGTGAAGGACATCAAGGTGTACGACCGCCAGAGCGACAAGAGCATGGCGCTGGGCTACGACGTGGACCCGAAGAAATTTGTAATGGACGTGAACCTGAAAGAAGAATATCAGCGGGGCTATATTGCCAACGTGGAGGGAGCCGTGGGCACTGAAGACAGGTGGCTCGGACGTGCCTTCCTGCTTGGCTTCACCGACCGTCTGCGCCTGACGCTTTTTGGCAACGTGAACAATGTGAACGAGAGCCGCCACATCGGGCAGTCGGGCCACTGGACGCCCGCCTCGATGCCGCAGTCGATGGTGACGATCCGCAGCGCAGCCACCGAGATTGACTACCACACGAAGGGCGACAAGGTGAAGGAAACGTTCAGCGCCGACTATACCTCGACCACCGACGAACAGGAGATGCGCCAGCGCTACGAACAATTTTTGGCGGGCAGTACGCCGCTGTCCATCTCTGCCATGCGGAACCGTTCGGGCAACCGTCAGGTGAAACTGCACAACAACTTGAGCGTATCGAAACCGCTGTATTTGGGTACGGAACTTGAATTCAACTATGCCACGCGCGACGGCTCGTTCAACTCATCGTTCGATCAGTGGAACGACTCGCTGACCGCCTCGAAACGTACCGTGGGCATGAGCGAGGGCAAGGCATGGAACGTGAAGGCCGACATTGGCGGTGCCGTCAACGTGGAAAAGAACAAGCAGCACGTGGACTACCACTTTACGTTTGCCCATAACTACGACGAAAGCCAGCAAGCGAGCCGCTATCTGACGGAACAATTCACTTCGGATTCGAGGCAATTGACGCACAACACCAGCGACATCTACAACCGCCAGACGATAGGCTTCGTCAACCTCGGCTACGGGATGCCGCTCGGCAAGGACGTAAGGATGTTCGTTATAGAACAGGCCCAGATAGTGAACAGACGGACGCACGACTACCTCTACCACCCCGACTCGCTGCTGCTGCCGTCGGAGATAGACATGCTGACAGCCATTACCGACCCCTCGAACTCCTACGACAGCCATAGCCGCATGTTTGAGAATTCCGCTAGCGTGTCGTTCTACCAGACGGCCAAGTGCAAACCCTATCCCGACCTGCCAATGTCGATGGAGTATCAGCGGTGGGA
>CACWFV010000075.1 GCA_902760315.1 uncultured Bacteroidales bacterium
ATAGAGATTCATACTTTCTGTGGCGGAGTGGAACTCTTAGTGCCGCAGACGGTGAATGTGGTGGTCAAGAGTCGCACCTTTATTGGTGGCGTAGGCAATCATGCTACACGCAACGAAGACCCGAAAGCCCCCACCATCCATATTATTGCCGACAACTTCCTGGGGGGCGTGGATATAAAAAACTAAAGCGGTTTGCAACTTTTTGTAACTTCGCTACATCTAAATAGTTACAATCATAAATCGACAAAGATATTATTAGATTTTAAGATGAAAAAGATGTTTTTTAGAATGGCAGCACTGATGGTTGCAATGATGATGACAATGACGACGAATGCAGCCAGCGGAGATGACAACAATGAAGTAGAAGAAGACGAAGAGTGGTTGGATGCCGACACCCTGGCAATAGACACCACCCTATGGTATAACCAGACACAACAGCTCGGCGGCATCGTGGTCAAGGGTCGTCTGCCCAAGACACGCGTCAAGGGTGACGCTATGCGCACCACCGTCGCAGGTACCATATTAGAAAAAGCCGGAACTGTGAGCGACGCACTCTCAAAAATACCACAGTTGAAGGCTGAGCGCGACGGTAGTGTAGAGGTTCTTGGTCGTGGTGCTGCCGAGGTGTATATCAATGGACGTAAGGTACAAGATGTCAGTGAACTCTCACGCTTGCGCTCCGACCAGATTCAGCATGTCGATGTGATTCAGAACCCTGGTGCCCGCTATGCAGCCTCGACGAAGGCCGTGGTGCGCATCACGCTGAAGAAGGCGCAAGGCGAGGGCCTGAGTTTTCAGGACAACGTGGGTGGTATCTATAAGTATGGTCACACGCTGACCAACAACCTCGACGTGAACTATCGCACGGGTGGACTGGATATCACCGCCTCGTTCTGGGCTGGTCGCTATGGTCATCACGAAGGTAAGCAGGACAACGACTTGACTTACTATGCCGGTCCCGACTACATCTTGGGCAAGACCACCCAGAACACGAAGAATATCTGGAAGGGTTGGTCACCTCAACTGCAGGTGAACTATATGGTCAACGAGAAACACAGCTTTGGTGCCTACTACAAGTACGACCGTCATCCCAGTGGCGAGCTGACCAGCAATTTCTTCACCGACTCCTATGAGAACGGTAAGTTCAAGGAGCACTCCGAGAGCAATATCTGGCAGGACGACAACTTCCGCAAGCACATCTTCAATGCCTACTACAACGGTAAGGTGGGCAAGTTGGGCATCGACCTGAACATCGATGGACTCTTCGACAAGACGGAGACACCAGGTAGCACCACAGAGCAAACAACGACTGCTCAGTCTGCTGCTGTGACACAGCAACAAACACAGCGCGTCATCGAGAGCAACACCAACAGTTCGAACAATTTCTGGGCTTCGAAGCTTATCTTCACCTATCCTGTATGGAAGGGTAACCTCTCTGTTGGTGGTGAGTACTCCTACAATCATCGCAAG
Organism: uncultured Bacteroidales bacterium; assembly: GCA_902760315.1. Classification (GTDB taxonomy): domain Bacteria; phylum Bacteroidota; class Bacteroidia; order Bacteroidales; family Bacteroidaceae; genus Prevotella. Next base: position 1,471 of record CACWFV010000075.1, read on the forward strand.
GATGCCTACTCGTTTGTATCTACAGATGCCGTTCCTGTGAAGGCTACCGACACGGAGATCAATGAGAAGTCAGCAGCGGCTTTCGTAGAGTATGGACGCCAGTTTGGTCGTCTCTTTGCTCAGGTGGGTATGCGCTATGAGCACCTGCAGAACGACTACTATAATTTTGGCGTGCGTGAAGATGATGTGTGTCGCAACTACGGTGACTGGTTCCCCACGGTTGTCTTCTCGGCACCTGTCGGTAAGATGCAGCTGTCGCTTTCGTATCGTCGCGATATCGAGCGTCCCAGCTATTCGAACTTGACCAGTTCGACCATCTATCTGAATCGCTATGCCTACCAGAGCGGTAATCCTTATCTGAAGCCGACCTACACGCATAGTCTCGTACTGAATGCGGCCTACCAATGGGCCAACCTGACTGTCAACTACGGACGCATCAAGGATGTTGTCACCATGTCGACGGAGCCTTATCCAGGTTCTACCGACCCACTCGTCAGTCTGATACGCCCTATCAACAGCACCGAAGACTACGACCAGCTGTCGTTCAGTATGTCAGCTCGTCCAACTATCGGTAAGTGGCATCCGACGTGGTATGCTTATGCCCTTTTCCAGAACTATAAGACGCCGACGATTGACGGTACGTTGAAGACGCTCAACCACCCCTATCTGACTCTTGCATGGAATAACGACATCGAACTGCCGCATGCCTTCCGCCTGATGGCCAATATGCAATGGTCAACGAAGGGTGACTATAACAACAACCGCATTACCAGCCAGCGTTTCAATACTACGCTGGGTATCCAGCGTGACTTCCGTCTGGGACGCCTGGGCTCGTTGACAGCCGACGTGCGTTGCTACGATGTCTTTAACACCGACAAGACCGATGCCATCATCTACGGCATCCGCGAGTTGACCTCCAGCAATCCTGCTCGTCGCACCTTTATGATAGACCTTACTTGGAAGTTCAACGAAGCTCGCTCGAAGTATCGTGGAAGTGGTGCCGGAGAAAAGCAGAAAGCAAGAATGTAACGACAAATTTGGAATATTCTGCAACTATTTGTATCTTTGCAGTTGAAAACCATCTAACTAACAAAGAAATATTGAAGTACAACTATGATTATTCGTTTAGAACAAATAAAAGATGAGCGTGAGGTGGAGAACCTTACACGTGAGGCATTCTGGAATGTTTATCGCCCTGGATGCACAGAACACTATGTGCTCAATCAGTATAGAACAAACCCTGACTTCATCCCAGAACTGAACTTGGTGATGGAGGAGGATAACAAGATTATCGGTCATGTGATGTTCTCGAAAGCAAAGATTATGCTTGACGATGGAACGGCTTTCCCCTCGTGGACTTTCGGCCCCATCAGCATTCACCCCGACTACAAACGCAAGGGCTGCGGGCTGAAACTGTTGCAATATGCGATAGAGAAAGCCAAAGAAATGGGAATCGGTCTTCTGCAGATGGAGGGCAATATCGAGTTTTACAAGCACGCTGGTTTTGCCCTTGCCAGCAAGATAAAGATTCACTATCACGCCGAGCCGAGAGAGTCAGAAGTTCCATATTTCCTCGCCCAAGAACTGATACCAGGCTATTGGGACAATCGTGAAGGAACTTACTGTCCGCCCAAAGGCTATTTTGTAGCCGACGAGAACCCAGAGGCTTTCGAGGCTTACGAAGCCACTTTCCCTCAGAAGGAAAAAGCATTCCAAGAGGGCCAACTTCCTCAGTTCTGTCAGAGTTGCGGCATGCCATTGACTCGCATCGAGGACTGTGGCACGAATGCTGATGGTAGCACGAACTTCGATTATTGCCAGTACTGTTACAAGGACGGCAAGTTCTTGCAGGACTGCACGATGGATGAGATGATTGAGCATTGTGCTCAGTTTATGACCAAGGAGGAGTACAAGCAGATGATGCAAGGCTTCTTCCCAATGCTAAAACGCTGGAAGAAATGAATAAAATGATTGCATGCTGTGGTATCAACTGTGAGACTTGCGAAGCTCGCATTGCCACGATGAAGAACGACGACAAGATGCGCGTCGAGGTTGCTGAGAAATGGTGTGAGATGAATCACACCGACCAGATTACACCTGAGAGCATTAATTGCATGGGGTGCCGTGTGGAAGGCCCGAAGTTCTACTTCTGCAGCCACATGTGCAAGGTGCATAAATGTGTAGCCGCCAAAGGTTACGAAACCTGTGGCGAGTGTCTTGACAAGAACACCTGTAAAAAGGTTGGCGCCATCTGGGAAAACTGTGCCGAGGCAAAAAAGAATCTGGGAGGAGAATAAGAGAAATCGCAATGGATACAAATAGAATAATATTACGCCCTTGGCGCGACAGCGATGCGGAAGTGCTGTACAAGTGGGCTTCTGATCCTGATGTGGGTCCTCGTGCAGGATGGGCACCGCATCAGAGTGTGGAGGAGAGTCTGGAGATTATCCGCACCGTGTTTAACGACGCGCTACACACTTGGGCCATCGAGTTGAAGGAAACTGGAGAGGCGATTGGCGCTATGGGCTATGGTCCTTCGTGCGAGTGCGACTTGCCTGCTCGTGAGGGTGAACCGCTCATTGGTTATTGGGTGGCCAAGCCCTATTGGAATAAGGGCATCTGCACAGAGGCACTGCTGCTAATGTTAGACCACATCCGAGAAACGACGGACATCAAATCGCTCATTAGTGGTCACTTCATAGATAATCCTGCCTCAGGTCGAGTGATGGAGAAATGTGGCTTTGCTCCAACTGGCGAAACCTGCATCGACGCAAATCAGTATCAAGGTGAGAACAGACCTATCAGAGTGTTGAGATTAGAATTGCGATGAAATCGAAATAAGATGACTCAGTTGCCAAACATCATAACGCTGCTCAGGATTGCAGGCTCTTTAGGTCTGCTCCTTTGTGATGTGACGGGTGTGGCATATTGGATAATCTACGCTCTCTGTGGCATCAGCGATATAGTTGACGGATGGCTGGCCCGAAAACTAAAGTGTGTTACCAAGAAGGGAGCGTTGCTGGATAGCTTGGCAGACATCTGCTTCGTAGCGTGTTGTGCCTGGAAACTCCTGCCGATACTCGAACTGCCGCAATGTCTATGGCTGTGGGCAGGAGTAATCGTCGTAATCAAAGTTGTGAATCAGCTTTCGGCACTTGTGATGCACGGGAGTTGCTATTTCCCTCACACACTCGCGAACAAAATAACAGGCTTTCTGCTCTTCATTGCAGTCCCCATGACATTTTGGTCAATCATCCCCATCGCCATTGTGGCTGCTATCGCTACATTTGCCGCTATTCACGAGGCAGTAATAGTAAATATTGCCAGACAACTGATAAACAATAATTAGACCCCAAATAAATATGGATATTTGGCAGTCTCGGCAATTATGCGTACCTTCGCAGCGTCAACAAATTGTATTAAGATGAAACAAGAAATAAATCCCAAGGATACCAACAGAGCCATCGCCTTCGAGCTGTGGACAAAGTCGCCCATGCCGATGGTGACACTCACGAAGACCTTCGACGTGACGCGACTGCGTAAGGTGAGTCGGAAGCGGGGGCTGAAGTTCAACATGCTGCTCTGCTGGTGCATCGGCAAGACTGCCTCCAGAATAGAGGAGTTCTACATGCTGCCCAAGGACGGAAAGCTGTACAAATATGACCGCATGGCCATCAACGTGATAGCAGACAACGTCAAGGGTGGACTCAGTTTCTGCGACATTGCCGTCACCGACGACCTGGAGCAGTTCAACGCCGACTACCTGCACCTGACTGAGACAATTCGCCAGACCTGTCAGGACATCTTGGACGAGGAGGCCGTCATCGTGGGCACATCGACTCTGACCGGGACGGAACCTCGCTTGGGGCCACTATCGCAAGGGCTGGCTAAAGACGACGCTGCCCATCTCCTTCCAGTTCCATCACGCGCAGATGGACGGCAGTCATGCTGTCAGGTTTCTGGAAAACTTACAGACGACAATCAGACAATTATGACATTACGCTCATTCATTATTATTCCGTTAAATGAAAATCCGTCTTTCTTATTCTTTATACCTTTGCCAGCGAATTAGAACCAAAGAAAGATATGAAAGAAAACATTTATTCATTCCATACATTGCCAGAACGAACGTAGCCCATTGCCATAACTGGATTCTCTAACATAGAGCTCACATGGAGTGTTACTTAAGAGAAAAATTTATCCTCTCATCTACGAGACATTTATAGATAAGATGGAGGGAAAGAGAGATTAAAAATTCACGCTTTCAATAAAAAATATTTGCAATGAGGGGTATTTGATTTGAACGTCCGAGTGTCTTATATACGAATAAAGGCCAAAAGACATTTATGAATTACAGCAAACAAGAGTTTGAGCGCCTGTTCAAGGACAGCTATCCGCACATGTATCGCATGGCATTCTCGATGGTGGAGAATGCCGACGATGCCAAGGATGTGGTGCATCAGGTGTTTGCTCAAATCTGGCGGCGAAAACCACAGGTGGCCGATGACAGCACTCATGGCTATCTGCTGGCGGCTACACGCAACCAGTGCCTACACACGCTACACTCCCGGCAGTTGCAGCGCCAGATGGAGAATGAACTTCGGCAGGACATCGTTGCCACCGAGAACGAGGAACGAAAGGTACTGCTGCAGCAACTTCAGCAAGTCATTGACAATAACCTGACGGAACAAGACAGGCGCGTGCTGAGTCTGCACTACGATGAGGAGATGACCTACGAAGAGACGGCCACCGTCCTCGGCATCAGCGCCTCGGCAGTGAACAAGCACATCACGCGCTCACTGGAAAAGATTCGTAAAACCCTTCACATTGCAAAATAAGTATGAAACAGCAGGATATTGACAAGAGAATTGGCATGCCCGACGTGGACGCTGAGTGGACACGCTTTGAGCATGAGGTCATCGACCAAAAGACGACATCTCGGAAGTCGCTCTACTGGGGCATTGGCATAGCAGCCTCTATCGCACTGGTGGCAGGCATCTTTCTGTTGAACCACGATGCTGAAAAGCAGCAGACAATAGCCCAGCAGACTACAAATACAACAGAAATACCCACAGCATCAGACAACAAATCGGCCATAGTTGCTGCAGAAGAGCCCGTAGCTTTGCCTGCAAAGGATGAGCCGGTCAGGATGGAGACTGAGCAGCGGCCGCAGGCAGAATTGCTAGCCCAGGCTCCCCCCCCATCTGCAGAAGCTAAGGTCTATGACTGTGGGGAAATAATGCCACAGTTTCCTGGGGGCGACCGTGCCTTGATGGAGTTTATCAAGTCGAACA
>CACWFV010000076.1 GCA_902760315.1 uncultured Bacteroidales bacterium
GCAACGCTCCTTCCTCAAGGAAGACCGTCTGACATTGCGTCTCTCCGCCAATATGCCCTTCAACAAGTATTACCATAACGAGTCTGTCACCAATCAGGGCGATTATACAGGATTCAGAAAGAACGATTACCTTGGCCGCAGGTTCCAGATCAGTCTTTCCTACCGTTTCGGTAAGCTCAAAGCCAGCGTGAAGAAAACTGAGACTACGATTGAGAATAATGATGTTGTAGGTGGTATTAGCAAAGGACAATAATCAAAGTAATTAGAAAAACTCTAAAATGAATATGAATAAGCAAACCATCATCACAATCCTGCTTGCCCTCGTCACTATGTCAGGGCAGGGGCAAGAAATAACAGGACGGGTGATTGACGAGCAATCACAGCCGATGCCATTTGCTAATGTCGTATTTCTTAATCGTTCCGATTCCGCTTTCATTGCTGGAGCCGTAACGAAGGATGACGGAACTTTCAGCATCAATACCGATAAGCAAGATGGTCTGCTGAAAGTTTCGAGCATAGGATATATAACAAGGTTTATTGATGCACAGCAAGGAAACGTGGGTGACATTCAGATGCAGCCCGATACGCAGACGCTGGGTGAAGTGACGGTGAAGGGGTATCGGCCACAATACAAAATGACAACTGGTGGCATGACCGTTGATATTCAGAACTCGCTGCTGAAGGATGTAGGTACAGCTGACAATGTGCTCTCGATGCTGCCACGAGTACAAGGCGAGGACGGCAACTTTACCGTTTTCGCCAAGGGAACACCAGAAATCTATATCAACAATAAGAAGGTGCAAAACGCACGGGAACTGAAACAATTGAAATCGTCTGACATCAAGAGCGTGGACATCGTCACGTCGCCCGGTGCCAAGTACAATGCAGAGGTCGGTGCCGTCATCCGCATCAAAACCATCCGTCCGCAGGGCGAGGGCGTGAGTATGGAGGCATATAGCCAAGTGAAGTATAACGAGAAGTGGACGACCTACGACGATGCCACAGTGAAGTATCGCGCAGGAGGGCTGGAGGTCTTCGGCACGCTGGAGTTTACCAATGGAAATCATAGTGAGGACAATACCGTTACAACCGACACGTATGCAAACGGCAATCATGTCAGTATTCACCAATATGCACCCAACAGCTTTTGGTACACCGAAATGGGTGGGAAGTTGGGGGCCAGCTACGAATTCGACGAGGATAACTCCATCGGTTTCTCCTATGATCTGAATGGCTCGCTGTATCAAGGAGGCGAGGCGGTGTGTGAGCAAACTATCACACGTAATAATTCCCTTGAAGGCATCGTTGACCAATTGATGACGGCAAACATGGATGACACTCCTCAGCACGAGGCCAACATCTATTACGTTGGTAAGGCTGGTAAACTCGGCATCGACTTCAACGGCTCTTGGATATGGAAGAAATCAACCCGCGACCAGGCTTCTTATGAGAGTAGCCAGCAATTAGGCGACCGCGATGTACATACTTACAACGTCAATCGCAACAATATGCTTGCAGGAAAACTTGTACTGACCTATCCGATATGGAAAGGCGAACTGAGTGCTGGCACGGAAATGTCACGTTCCAACAGCCACGGTATCTATAGTAATGTGGAGCAAGTGGTGTCACCCTCCGACGACGAGATCCGCGAGAGCAACATTGCTGCCTTTGCCGAATATCAAATGAAATTGGGCGAGTGGAGCATCGGCGGCGGGCTTCGCTACGAGGCCGTCAATTCCGACTATTATTCCTTTGGCGTATATCAGACCGAGCCAAGCCGCAAATACCGCGACCTCTTTCCCAATCTTTCTGTTGGTTGGCAAAAGAACAAATGGGGCATCCAACTAAGCTACGACAAACGCATCAGCCGCCCCAACTATCAGGCCCTGAACTCAAACGTACAATATGACAATCGCTATGAGTACGAGGGTGGAAATCCTTTGTTGCGTCCTACCATCAAGCAGAACCTCGACCTGAATGTCACCTACTCATGGCTGTCCTTCACGGCAGGATACAGCCACAATAAGGACATGCGTTTGAACTTTGGCAGTCTGTATCAGGAGGGAACGGAGATCACCATCTGGACCAACCGCAACTTCGACAAGTTCGAGAGTTTCAACGCTTCGCTGACTGCCTCGCCCAAATTCGGTTTCTACAGTCCCACGCTGACATTGAGCTATTGGCAGCAGAACTTCGACGCCCAGGCATACTGCCATGACACGAAACTCAATAAACCTGAATGGCAGATAAATTTCCGCAACTGGTTCACCATCGGCAAGACCGCGAAGGCCATGCTCTATCTGCACTATTCCACCAGCCACAACTACGGCTTTAATCACTATGCCCATGAGTTGAACGTTAATGCCCGTATGCAGAAGTCATTTCTCGATGGCTCACTAATAGTATCCCTCTTTGCCAACGACATCTTCCACAATCTCCGTGAACGCTGGACGGGCTACTATCCCATCACCACGACGGGTAAGGATGCTTATGTCTATACACAGAGCATCGGCCTCTCACTCTCGTATAACTTCAACACCACACGCAGCAAGTACAAGGGCACAGGCGCTGGTAATGATGAAAAGAACAGATTATAAACTCTCTCGTTTGGGCAGTCGTCGGCCTCGCGCCGACGCTACCCACCTTAAAGACATTTAACGTTCAGCGGTGCAAGAATTTCCGTCTTTCGGCGTTTAATCAAGTAGAACATTAACATCAAAATTATAACGAAATTGAAAACAATGAAGATTTGGAGACTCGCCTTTGCGATGCTTGCTGCTTTCTCCCTCGCCTCTTGCAGCAGCGATGATGAAGAAGAATTTCTGATTGACCAACTTTCTGGCACTTGGGAGCAGGTGTATGATGAAGGTGTTGTGGCTGAGGGGTATGTGCAGTACACGTTTACGTCTGGCACACCGGCTACAGTTGGTGAATGTACCATTCATGTGTATGATGTCTTTGCAGGCGACACGACATTTGTGCGTGACTATGCACTGACCGAAGACCGCCATCTGGCTATATACAGTAAAGCGATGACTTGGCATCTCACAAACTCGGATGTTGTTTTGAATTTCAAGAAAGTGAAATAAGTGGGATATGAAAAAACTGATTTTAGTCTTAATATTTTGTCTTGCAACTATCGCTACCAAAGCACAAGGCGGTGATGTGAAAGGTGCCTGGACAGGAAAACTGAATGTTTACGGAACCGAACTGACGCTGGTGTTCCATCTTGACAGCGTGAACTGCACGCTGGACTCGCCAGACCAG
>CACWFV010000077.1 GCA_902760315.1 uncultured Bacteroidales bacterium
CGGTTAGTTCTTCTCCGTCATGTAGCGCCAATAGCGGCGGGGCATGTCGTTGAGTTGTTTCCGGGGGTTGATGCGCTCGCGGATACAGATGGCCTTGAAGTAGGTGCGCCAAAGATCCTGGAATAGTTGGTCGTCGGTGCTTAGCACGGCAGGGTCGAGCTTGCCGTTAGTGAGGTCAAAGGGAACCGAGGATTCGTCCTCAAAGGTAATGCGGACGACATCGCCTTTTTGTTTGTTGGCTGAAAGGAGAGATGAATCTGACTGGGCAGAGGAGGGACTGCCATAGTAGTAGCCATAATGCCGGCGGGCATCGTAGATGAGCCACGACTGGTCGTTGAAACGGTCCTGGAAGTGGTCGATGATGAGTGGCAGCACATTGTGGTCGGGTGCGACGACGGCGAGGTAGGTGCCGTCTTTGGCCTTCTGGAACCGTATGAACTGCTTCATGCGCTGTTCTTCGTGGAGCACGCAGCGACAGGTATTGCGCACGAAGAGCACGTCGGGGTCGGAGACATTGTGGGAGAGATCCTTACCCGTTAGGAACACCTTATATATATAGTTGAACAGCGGCTGGTTGAGCATCCGTTCTTCCGACATCCAACTGATGCTGATGATGTGCAGAGCCTCACGCGACAGGTGCTTCTCCAGACCCTTCCAAACACGGGCGGCCTTCGCCTCGTCGGTCACCACGCGGTGGGGCTCGTCGGCAAACAGCGGCAGTTGCTCGCCATCAGTCAACAACTGCGGCTGCTGATGAAAGGCGAAACTGTCGAACACGGCCGTCAGGAGTCCGTCTAGTGTATTGTCGAAGATATATATCGTCATCGCGCGTAAGCCAATTCTTCAGTCTTCACTAAATTCCAGCGTCAGTTGCTGTTCTGCCGCCGCCCGCTTCTGCTGTGCCTTCGAAAGTAGCAGGGGGCGCAGTCGCTCAGGATGCAGTTCGTTGATACCCACGATGGGCTGCGAGAAGTTGCTGGTCAGTTCGCCACAGGTAATGAAATACTTTGCCTTCTTCATCACCACGCCCATCTTCTTCAGGTGGTAGGACGTGATGCGATTGAAGCGGCGTGAGTTGACGATGAGCACGGCAGAGCGCACCCCGATGCCCGGTACACGGAGGATGCGCTCATAGTCATCGCGGTTGATGTCAACGGGGAAGTATTCCGGATGGCGCAGTGCCCAACCGAGTTTCGGGTCTACCTCCAGATCGAGATGCGAGTGGGCATCGTCCACAATCTCGTCAACATCGAAATGGTAGAAGCGCATAAGCCAGTCAGCCTGGTAGAGCCGGTTCTCGCGCACCAGTGGCGGCTGCTTCAGAACGGGCAGTCGGGGGTCGCAGGTGTTCACGCTGATGTAGCCGCTGTAATAGACGCGCCGCATGGTGGGCTGCTGATACATGGCTGACGACATGCGCAGGATGTCGAGGTCGGTCTCCTGCGTAGCACCGACAATCATCTGGGTCGATTGTCCGGCAGGCACGAAGCGCGGGGCGTGGCGATATTTCTTCCGGTCCTCCTTATTCTCCAGCACGCCCTGCTGAATTTGCTTCATGGGCAGGAAGACGCTCTGGTGGTCCTTTTCGGGTGCTAAGAATTTGAGCGACTCCTCTTTCGGTATCTCAATGTTGATGCTCATGCGGTCGGCATAGCGGCCGGCCTCTGTCAGCATCTCTTGCGAGGCTCCGGGGATAGTCTTCAGGTGTATGTAACCATTGAAACGATGTACTGTCCGGAGGTCGCGTACGATGGCCACCAACCGTTCCATCGTATAGTCGGGCGTGCGCACCACACCACTCGACAGGAACAGTCCCTCGATGTAGTTACGGCGGTAGAACTCCATCACAATCTCCTCCAGTTCCGAGACGCTGAGCGTGGCCCTGGGAATGTCGTTGGAGCGGCGGTTCACGCAGTAGGCACAGTCGTAGCGGCAGTGGTTGGTGAGCATCACTTTGAGCAGCGAGATGCAGCGCCCGTCGTCGGCAAACGAGTGGCAGATTCCCACGCCGCCAACGGTGTTGCCTACCATGCCCTGTTTGCCCTTGCGCACAGTACCGCTGGAGGAGCACGACACGTCGTACTTCGCCGACTCTGCGAGAATGCGCAGTCTCACCATGGTTTTTTCTGTTAACATCGGTAACTAAAATGAACTAATGCCGGCGTCAGCCTAAGAGTTTCTCTATCTGGCGGTCAGTGGCGGTGGGGAGAATGGTATGGAAGTGGGCCTTGAGGCAGTCGTAGGACTGTTGTGGTGTGCGATCTGTGGTGCAGGCCTCACGGCCAAGTAGGACTTCAGGCGTTGTGAGCAGCGACCAGCCCCAGCCGTATTCACGTCCGTGCCGGTCGGTGGGATAGACGAAGTCCTCGGTAACGATGTGGCACCCCATCTGCAGGCGGGTGATGTAGCCATCGAAGCGGCTGCGCATCTTAGGTCCGTCAAAGCCACAGGCGGCACGCAGTTCGCGGGTGATGAGACTGCCCTGTTCGCGGAGCATCGTAAGGATGGCATCCTCGATGGTACCCTCGTCGGGTTGCGGATGACGACTGCGCCGGTAGTTACAGAAGTCGGGCCACCACGCACGGCTGACGAATCCCGCTTTACCGGCAAAGAACTTGCCATAGACACAGTTGCCCTCGGTGACAATTTCGCCCTTCCACTTCCACAACGGCCAGTCCCACCCGCCATCGGGCAGCACCACATAGCGGCAGTCGTCAGCCACCACTTCTTCTGCAGAGAAACCTGTCACACCACCATCGAGCAGCGGCAGGAAACCTATCTGCTGAATATATGCCATCAACTCTGCTGCAGTATAAATCTCTTTCATCTTACCTATTCTGTATCTTCGGGTGCAAAGGTACAAAGTTTCTGCCAGTTTTTTGTCGCTTTGTGAATTATTTTGTATATTTGCACAAAAACGTCTAGTGAACAACAAACAAATGACGACAGAGATTAGCGCTCACTCATAGTGTCTGATTCTTACGTCAATACCTTCGCCTCTGAGTTGTGCGGGAAC
>CACWFV010000078.1 GCA_902760315.1 uncultured Bacteroidales bacterium
TTGAAGTACAGGTTACCATGATACGGGTGGGCAAACATATTGGTGATGAAGAAGTCATTGTCCCATACCATGCCGTCTGTGAAGTTATGTTTCAGTGAGTTCAGGGTGGTCTGGGCAAAGTCTGACCTCAATGCCCAGCGGTCAAACAGCTGTACACCGATATTGATGCCCGTCACCTCGGCAAGCGCCTGCCAGGGACGTTTGGGCGAGGGTAGTGCCATCGTCGAATCGGCAAAAATCAATTTCGAGCGTATCTCCTCCCAAGCACGCTTCCAGGAGTCGTGCTGGTTGCGTGGCTGCCGATAGGTCAGACCCAGCTCTACCAGCGGGCGGTTGCGGTAGGTCTCGTTGCGGTCGTAGTAGCGGGTCAGTCCCCAACCGACAGAGGCAAAGGCACCATACTTCTTGCTGAACTGGTAGCCGGCATTGATGCGGGCCTGCAGAGAGTAGAGCCGTTCGGGTCTGTCGTTGTTGTTTCTCGAGAAGGTCTCTACATGATAGTAGCCCACATCACCACTCAGGCTCCATTTCGGCGACAGCTGTCTATAAAGACCTAAACGATAGAATAAGGCTCCAGAGAATTTAGAGTCGAGCCCCATAAAGTGCGTACCCACACCCATGATGCTGTAAGTGTCCTTGTTGAGGAAACGCACAGCGAGGTTCGCCTTCGTTGAAGAGCCGCCATACACCATATAGTCTATCGTCGTCATGGGGTTGACGTTCACCAGACCAATCTTGTGCCCGATGCTGTCATACGACAAGTTGACAAGTCCCACCTGCCAGCCCTTGGGATGCCTACGGGCAATATTGAACACGCCAATCTGCGCACCGTTGAGTGAGTCGGCATAGTTCATGGCAGCCAGCTGCACACTACGATGCATGGCCGACGATACGTTCAGCATGGCAGCCAGCTGCAAGCCCTTGTCCATGCCTGCTGTGATGTTGCTAAGGCCACTGAACTGCACTCCATTGAACTTCTGTCCCGATGTGTTGGAGAAGGTCGACAGCTGCACACCATGGCCACCATCTGTGGCGACTGCCGAGATAGCACCCAGCTGCACGCTCTTCACAGAATCCTGCACACTAACAATACCTACAGGTAACCGTTGAGCCATGAGGGTCAAGCTGACACCAAGAAATAGGACTAATAAACAGCTTTTTTTCATCATCATTTTTTTATATGATACGACAGTAAATCTCCACAAGCCGTCTCTACCTCGTCGAAGATCTCACGGCAACGCTGTTCCTTCATTTTTATCTTGACACCAACGGCTATCATATCCGACAACGTCGGACGACCTGTACCATTAACAGATGTAGCATGTTCACCATTATAGCCTTCTGTGCACAACGTCAGGTCGTAGGCTGGGGCCAGATGCCAGCTATAGCGGCCATCGCCATCCTCTCGTACATAGTAACTGAAATTCTTGCAATGGTCATCCTTGTTGTCTGTCAGGTAGTTAAATACCATACGGCGGAACATCTCTTCCACTTCACGGGTACTTTGGGTCAAATAACCAGTCAGCGCAAGCAGGTTGCCATAGTCAAGCACAGGATTAGCCAATGACAGTCCAAGCAGGCCTCCAGCAGTAGCAGTATGAACGCGGCGTCCGTCAGCTGCAATATCAAAGCGGCGCGTAGCAAAATAGCGATTGTTCATCAACTTAAAGTCTGGCACATCAATGCCACACGCCTTAGCGACCTTATTATAATGATACTCCTGCAGACCAATGTCCTTAGGGTCATAGGTATGGCGGAACTTCACCAGCCAATGTCCCTCAACATCACGGAAGATAGCCTTCGGACGAGCACCACCACTGTTGCCGCTATTATACAGAAGCAGACCGGCATCCTCGTCCTGCTGTTCCTCCAATACCTCCAAGGCTTTCTGTTGAAGCAAGTCAAGATCAGCCACATCTGTTCCTTGTTGGATATGCGTCTCCGGATGGTATGTCAGCGCCCCCATTCCTCCACTGCCAACAATACTCAGCTTATTCAACGACGACATATTGGAATCATTGATACCGTCACGCAACAATGCTTTATGCAACAAATACCGACCATAACCATCTGGCATGCTGTCCTCAAAAATACCGAAATTGCCATAAAACGGCTGTGGCTTAGCGATAAACACGCCCGGTCGTAATGGCATTTCAAGGGGAGAAATACTGAATCCATCCACCAGCCATTCCCTATCATACTCAAAGGCGCATAACTTATCGTCGGGAGTCAACGACAAGATGCCAACATGCCGATCATGATATTTTACTGTCAGTTTGTCAATCTCCTTCATGCTTTCCTATAGGCTTTCTTCTTCTTAGCGTTCTTACGAATCTGTGTCAGTTCCTCCATTGTGGAATACTTCGGATTAGCAAATAAGTTTTTCAACTCAGAGGCATACCCCATCGCAAAAGCTAAGCCAATCAGATTCTTGAGAGAGATAAGGCCTTTCTGCTCGAACCTTATCACATTACTGACTGCCACGTCAGCTGCCTCTGCCACCTGTTCACGCGTCAGATTTTTCTCAATTCGTCTACGTCTGAAGTCTTCTGCCAGCTTCAAAGCGACATCATCAGCACTTTCCAACGTATACCCTTCAAGAACTGATAATATATTATCTGTATCCATATTCTTTACAAACAAAGTAACCATATATTATTTGTTGCAAAGATACAAAAATCTTTTGAAACCTCCAAATAATTCAGCAAAAAAGATAATATGTGACAGGGACCTGGTCCTGTCACATTAAGGCTATAACGTTATTGGATTAAACAATCAATGTATGCCAAGGGTTGGAAGAGAGCAAAGCGGGACAGGTATATACCATGTAATGTTACGTGGTATC
>CACWFV010000079.1 GCA_902760315.1 uncultured Bacteroidales bacterium
TCTGCGCGGCGGTAGCAGATGTCGCGTGTGGGGTCATAGGGAATGGAAGCCTGACCGTTTTCGTCGATGGCGTAGGGGACATACTGCATGAACCAGTGCTCCAGACCGTTCTGGTCGGGGTGTACCTCTAAGAAATGGTTGTTCTCGCGCCATGTGCCCATGAACGACTCGGTGCCCAAAGAGAATAGCTTGTTGAGGGTGGTGAAACCGTCTAAGGTCTCAGCATAGAAGAAACGGCGTGAGGTCCAGTATGCGTGCTTACCGCTCTCGTCGTAGGGATCGATAATCAGTGAGAAGTTGTAGGCGGGGTTGTATCTGTTGTCGGTGTAGGAGGCATCCATTTGTGTCTGCCATGTGGCACCGTTGTCATGCGAATAGTAGATGCAGTCGATGCCTTTCTTCGTAGTCATCACATAGACATTGTTTGCCTTGGCAGCAATAGTGCCGTGACCACCGTCGGACTCTGGCAGCCAAAATGGGGTGCTCCATGTCTGACCGAAGTCGGTAGAATGCTGATAGACGGTGTAATTCCAACCGAGTTCAGACACCTGAGCTCCTGGATAACCGCGGTAGGCCACGTGGATGGTGTTACCGTCGATAGCCATCTGTGGATGGTAGTTGTAGGAAGCACCGTTACCTCCGAGAACGATGTCGGGTGCGGCGTAAGGGGTGTTGTCCTCAGCATACAGGGCGGCAATCTGCTGCTGGTTCTTCGTGGTACCGTCGGAGGTGGTGATATTGAGGTAGCCGTAGAGCAGTGTGGAGTACCAGTCGTAATTGTAAGTCATCGATACCCAGTGGCCGTTGCTCACCTGGAAGTCGTAGAGGTGCCAGTAGCCAGGCTCTATCTTCTGACTTTCACGGCTGAAGGTCTGCCCGTTGTCCTTTGATGTAAAGTAGAGAACCATGTTGTCACGGATGGCGAGTGTGCCAATGCCCACCATGTCGCCGTCACTGTCGATGATGGAACCGCTGAGGCCGTAATACCAGTTGTCGTAGGCAAGAAGTACTTTGCTGTCTTCAAAGGTGGCACCGCCGTCAGTTGAGCGACGGTAGCGCAGACAGCCAGGTTTGCTTTCGTAGGTGGGATCGCCGGTAATGTCGACCACGGCGAAATGGATGTAGTTGCCGCTGACACTCATCAGCTTGGAGACGCATCCGTTGTTGATGTTCAGATAACCATTAGAATAGGTCTTGAAGACTATCTGAGGCTCTTCCCATGTCTTGCCCAGGTCGGTAGAACGACGATACCAGATGTTGTAGCGATTGTCTTCGCCTTTCGCGAATTCCACCCAGCACAGATGGATCGTGTTCCCCTCTATCTCCACCTGCATCTTCTGGTGGTCGCCTTTGTCCTCTGTATAGCCATCGGTCAGATTCACCCACTTCCCGTAGTTGTTGGGAATAGAGTCGCGCGAAGCTTCGGCTAGCATGTTGACAGACCATGCCAACAAAATAGAGATTGATAGTAGTAATTGTTTTCTCATATTCGTAATATTTATTGTTGGTTATTTGCAATATTTTTCACCACGCTCTAGAATGAGACACTAGTCCCACTTGAGGGAGACATTGAAAACGGGGTGGCCGTCGGTGGTGTTCTGCGTTTCGGTCTTCAGTACCCACTTGCTGACCCATCCGTCGTCCGTCATATAGCCCTCATCCTCATACCATTTCCGTACGTGCTTGGTCGTTGCCGTCACTTCAGGATATTCCTCTCCGTAGTCGGGGGTGTACTGGGCCTTTCCACTGGGATTGAAGTAATATGTTAGGAGATAGGCTGCTGGCACATTAACCTCATACTCATAGAGCTCGTCGCCCCAGCCATTTTTATCCAAGTCTTTGAAATAGCCCGTGAGCTTGATGTCCTTCAACTTGCTGTTGTACGTGTCGCCATAGTAGATGATTGGGATGGCCTCGATGGTGAATGTCAGCTGATAGTGGACGCCATAGTCCTTGGAGGGGGCGATGGTGTTGCTACTGATGGCGGCAGGATAGTCGTAGTGGTAAGCCATGGAGTTGTGGTAGGTGGCTGTAACCTGATAGGCGATGTCGCTGAGTTCCTTGACCTGTATATCCTCTGGGTAGATGGTAGTGAAGTTTGTGAACAACATGCCATTAAACCCTCGCAATAGAGAAACCTCCTGTATCTTCTCAATCATCAGCTTATCAGGATCGATGTACGACAGCGTGAGGTCTGCATCGTCTGGCTCAGCCTCCTGTGTGACGTCTATGGTGGCAGTCTTGGTGAATGTTTTCTTGTCTTGCGAGAGGGCAACGGTGACGGAGCCTTTGCGTATCTGGTTGGTGGTGTTCTCCGTAACCTCGACAAGGATGTTCTGGCCGTTGACCTTAATAGTTATCCAGTCGTTGTTGCTCTTGGCAGTGAAGTAATTGTAGTTGGTACGAACGACGACGACTTCTGTACCAATGCGGGAGTCGAACTTCAGAGAACTGGGGTCCAGCTCTACTTCAAAGTCGTAGGGGTCGGGGTTGGCCTTGACTTCATTATTGCCCGCCTTGGGCGTCACTTTCTGGGTAGAACGCTGGCCGTCGTTAGTGACGGTGGTAATGGTCTGTTCCTTGCCTGCATCCGTCAGAAGGGCGATGTCGCCGTCCTTATTGGGCAGACCTACTGTCAGTGAACCATCGCTAGCACAGGATACGGCAGCTCCCGATTCCAGAACATCCTTGAAAATCTGGATAATACTCTTTTCGGTTTCCTTGGCAGCATTCTCTTCGTCTTTCTCTATTTGCTTTTCGTAAACATAATCAGCCAGTTCGTCCTTCATCTTCCTGAGGACATCATCACTAAGGTCCTTGGTGTCTGAAGGAATGAATTCCTTGAGAACCTGATCTAACAGGTTCTTGCCGATGATGGTCTCAATCTTGTCAAGGTCGTGGGCGTTCAGCGTGCCGTCCTTCAGCTTTTGGCGCATTCTGTCCACCTCTTCCAGCACGGCAATGGCATCTTGCGCCTTGCTGAAATTGCCACCTGTAAGCTTATCAAGGGTTGAGAGTGTCACGTCCATACCCTTCTGGGCTGCAACCTTGGCTACGCGTGCTGCAGTACCCCAGATGGGATGGTCAGGAACCAGTGTGGTGATATTGTTCAGAAAATGTTCAGGACCGCGCTTGGTTTCGTCACCCTGTGCGTCTGTGCACCAGCAATTCTTGATGCGTGGGGCTATCGTGGTGAATTCGCCGTTGTTGAATTTGGTGAACCACTCTTGTGATGTGCTACAGCCCTTGCGATATTCTGGGTCAAGGGAGTTGAACAGGTCGTCCATATACTGCTTGTTGCCCATAATCTTTGTCGTCTTATTGCCGTCCTGGAAGGAAAGCAGAAGGGCTTCTTTGATTAGTTGCTCATCAGATTCGGCCACACCTGAGAGGTAGTTGACGAAGTCTACCGCTTTTGTCAGAGGGCCTCTCGTGGTGACGCTGGTCAGCACACCGCTGGCCTCCAGTTGGCTGAAGGCCTGCTCATAGCGCTGCTGGTTGTCGAGCAGTTCCGTTAACAGAGTCAGCACCTTGTCTGGGTCGGCATCGGTCATATCGCCACAGAATAGCTCACCCTCCCAGTTCTTACTGAAGAGCTTGATAGTCTGCAACTTCAGGTTTTCTACCTTGGCGGCATACTCTACCAGCGTCTCCATGTCGCTCATGTTCACGTCCTTGCGCAACGAACTATAGGAGCCAGTTCCCCAGCCAGCCCAGTCACCCTCAGCGCCACCACTACTATTGTCGTCACTCTTGCTGCATCCGGTCAGCAACATGATGCCCAAAAGAGCAAAAAGGGTAAGCGATATCTTTTTCATCTATTTGATGGAATGTGTGGGTTTTAGAAATGATAGATAAGGCCGGCGCCCAGTACGAACTGGCCTTTGTAGTTCTCCTTGAAATAGAAGCGGTATTTGGCTTCAGCAGAAATGGCAATCTGGTCATTGATAGCATACTGCACGCCACAGCCGAAGTTCAAGCCGAAGGCCGACATAGACTCACCGCCAAATGTCTGGTCCGTGTAAATAATATTACCATTGTTATCAATATCTGGAACTGACATCGTCATATC
>CACWFV010000080.1 GCA_902760315.1 uncultured Bacteroidales bacterium
ATTACGACGACTGGGACTGAACTACAAAGACTTCGAGCAGTTGTATCGCCGCATGGTGTTCAACGTCATTGCACGCAACCACGATGACCACACCAAGAACTTCTCCTTCCTGATGGATAAGGCTGGAAAATGGTCGTTTGCCCCAGCTTATGACTTATGCTATTCATACAATCCTGCAGGCAGATGGACAAGTCGTCACCAGCTTTCACTCAATAGCAAGACTGATGACTTTGCTCGGGAGGACTTGCTGGCTGTGGCACAGAACATCGGCATACGCGATGCCAACCATATCATTGAGGAAGTTCTCTCCACAGTAGCATCCTGGCCTGATACTGCAAAAGATTGTGGAGTAAGACCAGAGCATATAGAAGCTATCAGCAAGACGCTCCTGCTATATATATAAATAAGAAACCTTCCAACATCAAAAGGCTGAATAATCAAATATGAAGCGACTTTTATTCACAATCTCTATCGCTGTTATAGCGTCTTTGAACATCCTGGCTCAAGGCTATCGCAACCCTGTGCTTCCCGGCTTTCATGCCGACCCAAGTGTGTGTACAAACGGAAAGGACTTCTACCTTGTCAACAGCACGTTCCAGTATTTTCCAGGAGTACCTGTATTCCACAGCAAGGACTTGATACACTGGGAACAGGTAGGCAATTGCCTCTCGCGCAAGTCGCAGCTTGACCTCTCAGGGCTTTACACACAAAACCAGCCGGAACTGGGTTGGACAAATGCGGGCATCTATGCTCCAACCATCCGCTACCATGAGGGTCGCTATTACATGGTGACCACCATTTTCCCTTCACGTCGCCATTTCTACGTATGGACAGATGACCCATCTAAAGAATGGTCCGACCCCATCTTCATTGACTTTGCCATCGGTAGTTGCGACCCTACCCTCTTCTGGGACGAAGGGAAGTGCTATTTCTTATGGAAAGCAGCAGCAGACGAAACACGCCCAGGAATCAAGCCGGGTGAAATCAACATCTGCGAGATTGACGTTCATACTGGTCAGCGTATAGGCGATGTTCATCACTTGGGAACGGGTCTCGGCGGACGTTATCCTGAAGGTCCACACATATACAAGAAAGACGGCTACTACTATATGATGCTTGCCGAAGGGGGCACGGAACATGGTCACCATGTCAACATCTTGCGAAGCCGTTCTCTGTTCGGACCGTATGAATCGAATCCTGCCAACCCCATTCTCACGCATTTCAGTATGAAGATGCAGAACAGCAATATTCAAGTACTCGGACATGCAGACCTCATACAAGCGCCCGACTCCTCATGGTGGATGATATGCCTGGGTTATCGCACCAGCGGCTACCTCTTGCATGTAATGGGACGCGAGACCATGCTTGCACCTGTACGTTGGGACAAGAATGCATGGCCTGTGGTCAATGGTGACGGCACTTTGGCCATCAATATGAAATGTCAGACCTTGCCTCAAACCCCAATGCCCCTTGACCCTGTTCGCGAAGAGTTCAATTTCGTCAAGCGCAATGTACCAGCCGACAGCTACAGCAGCATCGGATTGCCATGGGGATGGATGAGCATCGGTAATCCCGATTATTCACGCTACTCGCTCACTGAGCGCGAGGGCTGGTTGCGCCTGCGTCCCACTTCTACGCCTCTCGATGCAGCCACCTCGCCCACCTTTGTGGCAAGACGTCAGACAGAGTTACGTTTCTGCGCCACCGCACTCATTGACGCATCCCATCTGGCTGAAGGCTCTCAGGCTGGAATTACGGCCTATGCAGCACCCCTGAACCATTATGATGTGATAATAGAACGAAAGAACGGAAAACTTTTGGCTAAGTCAAATATCCGTGTGGGAGCACTCAGCCATGACGGCCAACCCATTGAACTGAAAAACGCTCAGGCTTACATACGCATCAGTTCCGACAAGGACTATTACTATATGCAAGTTTCTGCCGATGGCAAATCATTCACCACACTCAGCAAGATGGACTACCGCTACCTATCCACCGAGGTGATAGGCGGGTTCACAGGCGTTATGCTTGGCTTGTTTGCCGATGGTGAAGACGACAAAGGATCTGCAGATTTTGATTGGTTTGAATATACAACAGAATTTTAGATAGAGGTACTCTTGTCTAGCTACAAGACAACAGAGGCAAATAGTTCCTTTTCCAATTACAGCATAGCAATGGGAAGCACCATTGTGCCCTTGCAGGTACTCGCAAGGCCTGTCCGCCTGTACCTGCGCCGACACCCGGCACTTCCCAAATCAAAAACTGTCGCCTATTCTCCCGAACGGGCGACAGCAAATAAAAAAACTTACATTTTTAATTCACTTTGGCCCCCTACCCTCACGGGCAGACTGCCAATATTATTAACTAAACTTTAAAACTATATTGAGAAATATAGTTGTCGCAAAGCGAGGAGTCGCACCTCTAATCGCACCTAACACCGTGCTACT
>CACWFV010000081.1 GCA_902760315.1 uncultured Bacteroidales bacterium
GTGTTCCATCCATCTACAAGCAGGTTCGTGACTTCCAGTTCTATATTCGCTTCATGGATGAGGCGCAGCGTGCGCTGGACAGGTGCCAGCGAGGCACCGCTGAGGCGGTGATAGACGTCGTCGCTGATACTCTTCAAGTCGATGTTTGCCGCATCGAGATAGGGCAGCAAGTCGCGCAGTGGCGGTTCGTTGACGTATCCCGCAGACACAAGGATGTTGTAGATGCCGTGCTCGTGGGCTAGCCGTGCCGTGTCGAGCATATACTCGATCCACGTCAGTGGTTCGGTATAGGTATAGGCGATGGATGGCAGATGCTGTTGCAGGCACACGCCCACGAGGTCTTCGGGTTGCCACGTTGCGTGCTCGACGTCCTCCGGTCTTACTTGCGAGATGTCGCTGTTCTGACAGTTCAGACAGCGCAGGTTGCAGCCCGTGCAGGCTACCGACAGACATTGTGTGCCCGGATGGAAGTGGTTGAGTGGCTTCTTCTCCACCGGATCCACGGCGAGAGCGCAGGGCTCAGCGTAGCTCATCGCCCACAGCTTGCCGTCATGGAACACGCGTGAACGGCATCGCCCGGCGTGCCCCTCACGGATCAGACAGGCATGGGGACACAGATCGCAGCGGGCTGCCAACTCAGCGTCGTCAGTTTCTTGTCCGTTCGCCTCTATCCGTTTGATATGCTCGTCAATCTTTTCAAGATGATAATATGATGCTTGTTTCATAATAATTTAGAGTCTCATTCCCTCTTCCCCCCCCCCCTCTGACCGAAGGAGAGGGGGAGGGATATGTTGAATAAACAATTTCTAATCAACCAATCAACTACCGCTTACCGATGTTGAAACATTGCGTTCCCCCCTTATTAGTATTCTTTCCTTTTGAATCACTTGATTCGGCTCAGGTGCAGAAGTCCGTGGCTGAACACCACGAAGATCTATCGCCAAAACCTTCGGTGCAATGGATATTTCCAGTGACACGGATAGGCGCACCGGATAATCCTGTGTATGGAGAAGCGTCAAGTTCAGAAAGCAGTTGATGCCTCTATTGGCAACCTGTCTAGGAATAAGAAGAAAGAAGTGTAAACTAAGTTAGGAATAACAAACAAAACTGTCAACCAAAATCAGTACACAACACCGGTGAGCTGGTCAATGCATGAAAATTGATTTTGCTGCTTGACAAACACCCGTTCGCTGCGTAGGAAAAGATCATTTTCTACTTAGCGAACGATCTTTTTCTATAGCGTTACAATGTTGAAAGCATTTCTTCAACCTCACAAGCCCACTGCTTCGACCCCGTGAAAACACTGATTTGATGCCATACGAACACTGATTTGATGCCATGAGAACACTGATTTGATGCCATGAACAGGCTTCGCACCCATCTTGTGGGAAGGGTATGGATTGTCCGTCATTGCCGATTTGTTGCAGGGTGCGGCCCTTGCGGTTGTCCACAACCTTTGTATGTGATTATTGTTGTAGGGAATCAGATAAGAAGACTCATACCCGACCCCCGGAAAATATCCCCTGTGCCCTTTATTCCCCTGGATGGCAAGCGCTCTTTCTGAATTACCTTCCCCTTGACGGTAATCACTCCCCTCTCCTTTGGAGAGGGGTTGGGGGTGAGGCTCTTTCCTCCTCCTTTGGAGAGGGGTTGGGGGTGAGGCTGCTATTTAACAATCTCCACCTTATACGTATACAACTCCGCATCCTTCCAGCCGTCCCATGGCAGGCCGGCCTTGTCTTGCGCACAATGTCCGAGGAACTCCTCCTTTGTCCAGTTCACTTCTTCGGCTACTTGAGGCAGGAACGTACCCGAGTGCCATCCCTTCTTGATGTAGATACCCTCCTTGCCATAGTGGAACTCGCTGATGTCGTGGATGCGCTTGAGCGGTGAGAGCACGCTGATCTCGATAGACAGCCGATCCCACTCTTCGGGCGAGACGGGTTGGAAACGAGGATCGCGGTAAGCGGCATCGTGCGCCATGGCCACTACCACCTGCCACAGCGGCACGTCCTCACCGAAGTGACCGATGCAGCCACGCAGTCGCCCGTTCTCTGTCAGCGTCACAAAAGCACCGCCGTTGCGTAGCAGCTCCGGGTTGGAGGGCGCAGCAACCTGCTGGCGGCGGATGCTCTTCCATGCGATGTCGAGCAACTGCTGGCGTGTGGTGTCGCTCAGCATAAAGACATCATCTGCTGAGTCGCTCTCGACAGCTGCACTTGTTGCCGATGCTTCGTCCGAATGGTCATTCTTTGCAGTGTCATTCTTTGCCGCTTTATCCAAAGCGTCATGGCTTGCAGTCTCTTTTTGCTCCGTATTTTCTGTATTAGAATCAGTCGCCGTCATCACAAAAGCGTGATAGCCCACTACTTGGTCGTGACCGCTGTATGGCGAGTCACCCGAGTTGCAGTAGGCGAGATGGTGCATCTCCAGTCCCT
>CACWFV010000082.1 GCA_902760315.1 uncultured Bacteroidales bacterium
CAAGCACATGGTATAATATTGACGGTCGCAGACTGAACGGCAAACCAACACAAAAAGGTCTTTATATCAACGACGGAAAGAAGGTAGTCATTCGCTGACGATAATACACGCTTAAGGACTCTCGGAAACAACTCCCTGAGTCCTTTTATTAGCCTAATACGAAGCTGTATCAGCCTAATACACGCTCGTATTAGGCTGGTACGGAGTGGTTACCAGCCTGGTAACGAGGGCCTATTAGGGTGGCTTGCGGAGGTGCGTGAGGTAGTAGTCGCTGAAGTCCTTGCAGTCGGGTGGCAACTGGTGGTGCTGGAGCGTGGGCAAGACCTTCTGCAGTTGCAGGAAGAGGCGCTCACCGGGGGCGTCGCGGTCGGGGAACATGTGATACCCACCCCCGTCCCCTCCCGGCTGGGAGGGGAGGCTTGAGAGCATTTCGATATCCTGCTTGGTCAGCAGCGTGGCCGAGGGGATGGCGATGGCCTTGTGACCGGCTGAGAGCATAGCCCAGCAGTCGCTGCAGCCCTCGGTGATGAAGAGTGGCTCGCCTGGCTTTAGGAGGTTCAGGACGGGGAGGTTGTAGATGCCGCATTTAGAGCCGCTGGGGAAGCGGAAGCGCGGCAGGGCACCACGTATCAGGTTGCGGTTCTGAACGCCCGTCAGACGGCCGCTACGGTCGTAATACGGTATCTGCAGCCACGGTGTTCCCTGCTTCTGCCACTCTACGAGTTTCTTCAGTTCAGCCTCGTCATGTTCTGAGAAATCGTGACAAATAGCATCTACCAGATAGGACAATTGACCCTTGTTACAGCCCGAATCTGCTACCAGATTGGCCATTAAGCCGCACATTTCCTTCCAAGTGAGGTCGGGATACTGAAATTCCGCACCGCTGATATGTGCACCAAGTGAGGGGAAAAACATCGGAACCAGGGGTTCGTGCATGTCTTTTGAGGCCTGTGAGAGCAGGATTTTGATGCATTCTGTACCTTTTCCAAGGTTTGGCATCGTTGGTGCTGTTGGTTTTGTAATGTCGTAAGTCATTGATTTTCTGCTTTTTAGATAAATAATACATGGATGTCTGTTCCAGTTCCAGTTGTTCCAATTGATATTATGGCAGTTCCATTACCCCTTATTTATATATATAACTATCTATATATTAGTTAGTTATAGAATCTATAAAGGGGGGTATTTGTCCCTCAATTTCTAATTGGAACATTTGGAACTGGAACACTCATCTTACTTCTTACCTCTTACTTCTTACATCGTTCTCCTCTACCAGGCCACCCAGTGCCATGCAGAGTTCGTTATACACGCCGAGGGCATAGCGCTCCAGGGTGAGGTCTTCTCTCATAGGCATCGGACGGAAGTTCGGATGATAGCTGCCGTCAGCCCAGCGTGTCTGGCGCCCTGAAAAACAGGGGTTTGCGAAAATAAATGGAAAAAAGTTTGGTTATTTGCTGAGTTCTTTGTACCTTTGCACCCGCTTTCCGCGTAATCGCTGGCAGGAGCCCAGACAATGATTATAAATTTAAAGTAACAATGGATTTAATTAAAGTTGCTGAAGAAGCATTTGCAACCGGCAAACAGCATCCCAGTTTCAAGGCTGGTGATACGATTACTGTCGCTTACAAAATTATCGAGGGTTCTAAGGAGCGTATCCAGCTCTTCCGTGGTGTAGTTATCAAGATTAACGGTCACGAGGAGAAGAAGCGTTTCACTGTTCGTAAGATGTCTGGTACCGTTGGTGTAGAGCGTATCTTCCCACTGGAGTCACCCAACATCGAGAGCATTGAGGTGAACAAGGTTGGTAAGGTTCGTCGCGCTAAGCTGTACTACCTGCGCAAACTGACTGGTAAGGCTGCACGCATCAAGGAGAAGCGTAGCGGTATCGCTGGCAAGGAGTAATCCCAACCCACACGACATAAAAAAGAGACATTTCACTGCTGAGATGTCTCTTTTTTTGTTTCTTCATCTTTCATCTTTAATTTTTCATCTTTCATCTCCCTGTGTCCTCCATAGATGGTCTCGCCACCCAGGTCGCCCTGCACGGTTTCCTTGAACGATTCCCAGTCTTGGAAGCCTGCCAGAAGAGACAGCCGGTCGAGCGTCTTGCGGTTGGGTTTCTTCAGCAGTTCTTTCTCGACGGCCTCCAACAGTTTTCGTAGTGCATGTCTCTTTTTCTCCATATCGGGTGCAAATTTACGAAATAATGCATAATTCATAATGCATAATTCATTATTTTTTTGTAATTTTGCAGCAAATTCGAATTTATACCTATTTATATATGAAAGAATTAGCCCTGAAGTACGGTTGCAATCCCAACCAGAAGCCCTCACGCATCTTCATGACAGAGGGCGAGTTACCCATTGAAGTCATTAACGGCCGCCCTGGCTACATCAATTTCCTTGACGCACTGAACGCATGGCAGTTGGTGAAGGAGCTGAAAGAGGCCACAGGTCTGCCTGCTGCTGCATCATTCAAGCACGTCTCGCCCGCTGGTGCCGCCGTCGGTCTGCCACTGAGCGACACGCTGAAGAAGATTTATTTCGTTGACGACATCA
Organism: uncultured Bacteroidales bacterium; assembly: GCA_902760315.1. Classification (GTDB taxonomy): domain Bacteria; phylum Bacteroidota; class Bacteroidia; order Bacteroidales; family Bacteroidaceae; genus Prevotella. The sequence goes on from CACWFV010000082.1 coordinate 2,556, forward strand.
AGGGGCTGGACGAGAGCCAGATAGCCTGCGCCTATGCCCGTGCCCGTGGTGCTGACCGCATGTCGAGCTATGGTGACTTCGTGGCCTTGAGCGACACCTGTGACGCTACCACTGCCCTACTGCTGAAGCGCGAGGTCAGCGACGGCGTCATTGCTCCCGACTTCACCGCTGAAGCCATTGAGATTCTGAAGGACAAGCGCAAGGGTACATACAACGTCATCAAGATTGACCCCACCTATAAGCCTGAACCTATTGAGCGCAAGCAGTGCTTTGGCGTAACCTTCGAACAGGGTCGCAATGAGATTAAGTTGGACGACCCCGCACTGTTTGAGAATATTCCCACCCAGAACAAGACCTTCCCAGCTGATGCTAAGCGCGACCTGATTATCGCCCTCATCACACTGAAATATACACAGTCTAACTCCGTCTGCTACGTCAAGGACGGTCAGGCCATCGGTATCGGTGCTGGTCAGCAGAGCCGCATCCACTGTACCCGTCTGGCAGGCAACAAGGCCGACATCTGGTGGCTACGCCAGCACCCGAAGGTAATGGATCTTCCCTTCAAGGAGGGTATCCGTCGTGCAGACCGCGACAACACCATCGACGTGTATATCTCTGAGGACGAGCACGACGACGTGCTGCGCGACGGTGCTTGGCAGCAGTTCTTCACCGAGCAGCCTGAGGTACTAACCATGGCTGAGAAAAAGGAGTGGATAGCCAAGAACACCAAGGTGGCACTCGGCTCTGATGCTTTCTTCCCCTTTGGCGACAACATTGAGCGTGCCCACAAGAGCGGCGTAGAATTCATTGCTCAGGCTGGCGGCTCTGTTCGCGACGATCATGTCATCATGACCTGCGACAAGTACGGCATCGCTATGGCATTTACTGGCGTGAGATTGTTCCATCACTAATTTAATGCTTAATTCTTAATGCTTAATGCTTAATTATGAAGGCGAAAGAAGAAAATATCATAGCAACAAAAAGCTATGCTTTTGCTGTTCGCTGTGTAAACCTATATAAATTC
>CACWFV010000083.1 GCA_902760315.1 uncultured Bacteroidales bacterium
CGAGATGTCCACGCCCCAGAGCAACTACGGTATGCGCGGCCAGTTATCTCTGTTTCAGAACCCTATCATGAAGTTGAAGCCTGAGCAGCAGGAGATATGCCGTTTGAATTTCGAGGCCGTGAAACGACGACTGAAGCAGACCGATCATCATTTCCGCCACGATGCACTGATGAATGCCGTGGAGTGCATGATTATCGACTTCTTCGACTTCCATTCTAAGCTGTACCCGGCAGACAAGATCAGCTCGCAGCAACATCAGCTGATGGAGGAGTTCATGGCGATGCTGGAACGTGGTGACTTCCGTCAGAATCGTGACATCGGCTACTATGCCGACAAGCTCTGTGTCACATCGAAATACCTGAGCGAGGTCTGCAAGAAAGTAAGCGGTCTACCAGCAGCATTCTGGATTACCCGTTACACGTCACTTGACATCAGCCGATTGTTGAGAGACCGCAACCTCTCGTTTACTGACATCAGCGAGATGTTCGGCTTCTCTTCGCTATCGCACTTCAGCCGTTATGTTCTGACAAATTTAGGTGCCAAACCTTCGGATTTCAGGGAGTAATTACCCCTATAACGAAGCTGAAAAGTACGAAAGTCAGAATTTGGTAAAATCCCCCGAAAATTGTGTTAATGCAGTTTCAGTGGATTATCGTAACTTTGCACCAGAAAACTTAAAAACATGAAATTATGGCAAAGAAAGTATTGATTGCGTACTACTCTCGTCGCGGAGAGAACTATGTGAACGGCAGTATCAAGAACCTGAAACTGGGAAATACCGAGGTGGTGGCCCAGAAGATTAAGGAATTGCTGCCAGATGCTGACATGTTCCAGATTGACACGACCTACGAATACTCCAAATCCTACATGACCTGCATCGAGGAGGCCAAGCAGGAGCTGCACGACCAGGCTCGTCCAGAGGTGAAGAATCCGCTGGACAGCATCGATGAGTACGGCACCATCATCCTCGGCTATCCCAACTGGTGGGGCACGATGCCGATGGTGTGCTACACGTTCCTGGAGTCGTATGACTTCACGGGCAAGACCATCATTCCCTTCTGCACCAATTGTGCGTTTCATCAAGAAACTCTGCCCTGGGGCAAACGTAGAGGACGGCACACCCATTCACGGTGCAGAGGCAGCAAATGCCGACCGTGAGGCTCGTGAGATTGCAGCATTGGCAAAATAAGTAAGGCATATAATATAAGGTAAGGAACAAGAAATATGAGAGACTTTGTATTTGAAAACAAGACCAAGATATATTTTGGCAAGGAGCAGATGTGCCACCTGCATGAGGAAGTGGCGCGATTCGGTAAGCGAGTACTGATGGTCTATGGAGGTGGCAGCATCAAGCGAACTGGTCTTTATGATAAGGTGATGGCTGAACTCCAGAAGGCTGGCATGGAGGTGTTTGAACTGTCTGGCGTAGAGCCAAACCCGCACCATACGACGGTAAACAAAGGTGCCGCTATCTGCAAGAAGGAAGGCATTGACGTACTGCTGGCTGTTGGAGGCGGCTCCACGATTGATGCTACGAAGGGCATTGCTGCAGCTGCCAAATACGAGGGCGATGATGTTTGGGATTTGGTGACGCAGAAAGCCGCAGTCACCGAGACGCTCCCCATCATTACGGTATTGACGCTTTCGGCTACAGGTTCAGAGATGGACGGCGGCTGTGTCATCAGCAATGTGGAGACAAACGAGAAATACGGCTACTTCGCACCCGACAACAACCCCGACGTGTCGTTCCTCGACCCGACGAACACTTTTACTGTCAGTCCCTACCAGACGGCAAGCGGTAGTGCGGACATCATGTCGCACATCTTCGACGTGGCCTATTTCAGCAAGAATCAGTCGATGGACATGCTGCTGCGCATCCAGGAAGAGGTGCTGAAGACCGTTGTGAAATATGCGCCTGTGGCTGTGAATAAGCCTGATGACTATGAAGCTCGTGCCAACCTGATGTGGGCATCGTCGTGGGCACTCAACAACTTCCTCTACGACGGATTCTTCCAGGCTACCGTCTGCCACTCGATGGAACATGAGTTGTCTGCCTTCTACGACATCACACACGGTCATGGTCTGGCCATCCTTACCCCGCGCTGGCTCTCGTACATCCTCAACGAGGAAACCGCTCCCTTCATCTGCCGCTTCGGCATGAATGTGATGGACGTTGACATGTCGTTGACCATGATGGAGGGTGCCAAAGCCGCTATCAAGGCCCTCGAAACCTTCTTCTTCGAGACCCTTGGGCTAAAATCCCGCCTCTCAGACCTGGGCATCGACGACAAGAACTTCGTCCTGATGGCCAAGAAAGCCTGCGGCCCCAATGGAGTTCTCCACGGTTTCACAGACTTGACTCCTGCCGATGTTGAGAAGATTTACAGAATGTGTTTGTAAAACCAATTAAAGACAGAGACAATGAAGATATTCAAATATATGATGGCTATTGTCGCACTGCTGACGGCAACGGCATGTAGCGGAAAGAAAGCTGCACCAGAGACAACAGAGACGAATAGCGAGCAGCCTGCTCAGCAAGTAAAAACGGACAAGAAAGCGTTGGTAGTGTTCTTCTCCCACGCTGGAGACAACTACTCAGTGGGCAACATCAAGGTGGGCAACACGAAGATAGTGGCTGACTACATCTCGGAGTTCACGGGTGCCGACCAGTTTGAGATTGTGACCCACAAGTACGACGGTATGGCCTACAAGCCCCTATGCGACCTCGCCAAAGAGGAGCAGCAGAACGGCGAACTGCCTCCGTTTGAAGGCTCGGTAGATGTCTCGAAGTACGACGTCATCTTCATCGGCGGTCCCGTCTGGTGGGGCACCTATCCTCAAGTGATGTTCACGTTCTTCAAGAAGTACGACTTGAACGGCAAGACCATCATTCCCTTTACCACCCATGAAGGCTCCGGCCTTGGCAGTTGCGTGAAGGACGTAAAGAAAGCCTATCCGAAGGCCACCGTTGAACAAGGCTTCAGCATCTATGGCCACGATGTGCGCACGGGTAAGGAGCGAGTAGAAAAGTGGTTGAAGAAGTTAGGCTATCAAGGAAAGTAATATGAAGAAACAAGTATCTGTTTTAGTAGGTGCTGG